>NZ_BONQ01000125.1 GCF_016862795.1 Dactylosporangium siamense
GTCGTCACGGTGTTCGACTGATGCGGCTCGCCAACGTCGCCGGCCGGCTCGTCAGCCAGGAGGGCGCGGACCTCGTCGACGTCGCGACCGCCAGCGACGGCCGCTTCGGCCCCGACCCGCACTCCGCCCTGGACCGCTGGGACGAGTTCACGGCCTGGTCCTTCTCGCGTCCGGCGGCCGGTGCGATGCTGCCCGCTCCGGTTGATGCCGGGCCGCCCGTGCCCCGGCCGTCGCAGGTATTCGGCATCGGGCTCAACTACGCCGACCACGCCGGCGAGTCCGGCATGGCGCTGCCGTCCCAGCCGATGGTGTTCCCGAAGTTCAGCTCCTGCATCACCGGGCCCGGCGCCGTTGCTCTGCCGTCGGACACCGTCGACTGGGAGGTCGAGCTGGTCGTCGTGATCGGCCGGACCGCCCGGCACGTGGACTCCGCCGACGCCTGGGCCCACGTCGCCGGCCTGACCGTCGGCCAGGACCTCAGCGACCGGGCCCTGCAGTTCGCCGGCGGCGCCTCATCGCAGTTCGGCCTGGGCAAGTCACTGCCCGGCTTCGGCCCGATCGGCCCCTGGCTGGTGACCCCCGACGAGCTGACCGACCCCTCCAACCTCGAGATCAGCTGCCAGCTCAACGGTGCGCGGATGCAGCACTCGCACACCAAGCACCTCATCTTCACCGTGCCGGCGCTCATCGCGTTCCTGTCCTCGCACCTGCCGCTGCACCCCGGTGACCTCATCTTCACCGGCACCCCCGCCGGCGTCGGACACGGCCGCGACCCGGCTGTCTACCTGCGCCCCGGCGACGAGCTCGTCAGCACGATCGAGGGCCTCGGCTCGCTGACCACCCGGATTGGAAGCGCTTCATGAGCACCGACTGTGTGCCCTGCGGGATGGAGTCCGCCGAGGACGCCGCGGTGGTCTTCCGCGACGACCTGTGGGCCTGCGAGGTGATCCCCGGCTTCGACGTCCCCGGCTGGTACGTCCTGCGCGTCCGCCGGCACGCCCTGCGCCTCGGCGGGCTGAGCGAGCAGGAACTGGCCACCTACGGCCGACGCGCCCGCGACGTCGTCGACGCGGTCAGCGAGGTGACCGGCGCGCCCGCCACCTACCTGCTCACCTTCGGCGAGGCGAACCCGCACTTCCACACGCTGATCGCCGCCCGCGGTGACGACGTGCCGCCGGAGCGCCGGCTCGGCGCCATCATGCAGCAGCGCACCGACCGGCTCGACCGCACCGCGGCGCTGGCACTCGTGCCGGCGGTGGCGCAGGCCTACACCCGGCTCGCGGCCCGTCCGGCGGCACCGGTCGGTGCCTGACCTCGCAGTACGTCTCAGGTGGATGGCGGCAGCGCCGCCATCCACTCGAGGCAGGCGAGCTCGCGCTCGGCGAGATGCTCGTTGACCGCGAGCTTGAGCTCGGCGGGGGAGCCGGTGCGGGCGGCGTCGATCAGCAGCCGGTGCGCGATCTCGCGGCGACGCCGCTCCTCCGGGCCGATCTGGTAGGTCTCGTAGACGACCCGGGTGTAGCGGTCGCAGGCGTGCCACAGCTGCTCCAGCAGCCGCAGGTCCCACTCGGTCAGCGCGGGCCGCAGCAACGTCAGGTGGAACCGCTTGTGGATCTCCCAGGACTCGTCGGCGTCGACGTCGGCCTGGGTGAACTCCTTGAGCAGCCGCTCGGCCTCGTCCAGGTCGGCGGGGGTGAGGTCCAGGCAGGCCCGGGCGGCGAGGTCGCACTCGATGAGCTTGCGGAGCCGGTAGATCGAGCGCAGCTCGTCGCGGTCGAGCGGGTTGACGAACGCGCTGCGCCCCGGGCGCAGGGTGATGAGCCCCTGGGTCTCGAGGCGGCGCAGCGCCTCACGCACCGGGATGTGGCTGACGCCCAGCTGCACGCTGAGGTCGGCGATCGAGAAGCTCGACCCGGCCTTGAGGGTGCCGTTGAGCACGCCGCGCCTGATCTCGGCGGTCACCCGGTCCACGGCGGAGTTCGGACCGGCCACGGACCGCAGTCCGGCCCTTGCTGACTTCTCGAGCGACGCCTCTGACACCACGAATATACGGTAACGCATCGCCCCCTGTTTCGGTGTGTGGCCCGCATCGCCCTGTCTGCCAGGGCTGTGGCGACGAGCGGCGATGTGAGAAGTTGGTGTCTTGCATCTATCATATATTCCTCATACCGTGAGGCCATGACCAGCATCCTCCACACCCCGGCGGTGCCCGTGACGGATCAGGCTGAGCCCGACGCACTGCAGCCCGACGCGCTGCAGCAGGTCCAGGACAGGGTGCTGTGGCTGTCGACGGCCATGGTCCACCACGCCAACCGGGTGCGGCCCAACCCGAGCGGCCTCAAGGTCGGCGGCCACCAGGCGTCCTGCGCCTCGATGGTGTCGATCATGACCTCGCTGTGGTTCGAGCAGCTACGGTCCGGGGACCGGGTGTCGGTCAAGCCGCACGCCTCGCCGGTGCTGCATGCCGTCAACTACCTGCTCGGCGAGCTGGACGAGTCGTACCTGCCGCGGTTGCGGGAGTTCGGCGGGCTCCAGTCGTACCCGAGCCGCGCCAAGGACCCGGACCCGGTCGATTACTCCACCGGATCGGTCGGCATCGGCGCGACCGCACCGATCTGGGGCGCGATCGCCCGCCGGTTCGTCGAGGCGAAGATCGGCGGCGCGGGCCGCGGCCGGCAGTACTCCCTCGTCGGCGACGCCGAACTGGACGAGGGCGCCGTCTGGGAGGCGGTCCTCGACGCGTCCGTCGCTGAGCTCGGCGAGGTCGTCTGGATCGTCGACCTCAACCGGCAGTCGCTGGACCGGGTGGTGCCCCACATCGCCGCCGGCCGGATCGAGCAGATGTTCGCCGCGGCCGGCTGGCAGGTCATCACGGTGAAGTTCGGCCGGCTCCTCGAGTCGCTGTTCGCCCGGCCCGGCGGCGAGCACCTGCGGGCCCGGATCCTCGCCATGCCCAACCCGGAGTACCAGCGCCTGCTGCGCTGCCGCCCCGACGAGCTGCGGCTGCGCCTACCCGGTGACGGCGACGGTGCCGGAGCGGTCGCCGAGCTCATCGCCGCCCTCGACGACGACACCCTCACCCGCGCCATCCGCAACCTCGGCGGGCACGACCTCGACACGCTGCGCGCCGCCTACGCACAGATCGACGACACGCGCCCGACCGTCATCATCGCGTACACCATCAAAGGCTATGGACTGCCCACACAGGGACATCCACAGAACCACTCCTCGCTGCTGACCGTCGAGCAGTTCGGGTCGCTCGCCGCCGGCCTGGGCATGGACGCCGACCGGCCCTGGGCGCGGTTCGCCGACGACTCCGGCCCGGGCCGGCTGTGCCGCGCGACGGCGGACCGGTTGCGGCGCGCACCCCAGGCGACCGTCGCACCGCCCGCGGTCCCGGCCGACATCGGCCGTACCCCGTCCGGCACCTCCACGACCCAGGCCGCGCTCGGCCGGGCGCTGCTCGACCTGACCAGAGAGGCGCCGGAGGCGGCCCGCCGGGTCGTCACCGTCAGCCCCGACGTCAGCTCCAGCACCAACCTCGCCGGCTGGCTCAACAAGATCGGCGTGTGGTCGCCGACGGAGCGGCACGACTGGTTCGCCGACGACGCCGAGACCACGATGCACTGGCGCGAGCGCCCGACGGGCCAGCACATGGAGCTCGGCATCGCGGAGGTCAACCTGGTCGGGCTCATCGGCGAGCTCGGCGCCACCTGGAGCCGCTGGGGCCAGCCGCTGTTCCCGATCGGCGTGCTCTACGACCCGTTCGTCGAGCGGGCGCTCGAGCCGTGGTCCTACGGCATCTACGCCGGCGGTCAGTCCATTCTGGTCGGCACGCCGTCCGGGGTGAGCCTCGCCGCCGAGGGCGGCGCCCACCAGTCGATCAAGACCCCGTCGATCGGCCTGGAGCAGCCCGGCTGCGTCAGTTTCGAGCCGGCGTTCGCGATCGAGGTCGAGTGGACCCTGTTCGACGCCATCTCGCGGCTCGGCCGTCCCGACGGCAGCTCGTCGTACCTGCGGCTGTCGACCCGCCCGGTCAACCAGGCCCTCGCCGCCGTCCCCACCGACCCGGCCGCCCGGGAGCGGCGCCGCCGGCAGGTGCTGGCGGGGGCGTACACGCTGCGCGCCGCCTCGGGTGACGTCCCGGCGGTCACGCTCGTCGGGATGGGCGCCATGATCACCGAGACGCTCGCCGCCGCGGACCGGCTCGCCGAGGCGGGCGTCGACGCCGAGGTGGTCTGCGTGACCAGCCCCGGCCGGCTGTTCGAGGCGGTCCAGGCGCGGCGCGGGCTGGCCGACGGGCCGTCGTGGATCCTGGACCAGGTCTTCCCCGCGCACCGGGCCGCGCCGATGGTGACGCTGCTCGACGGCCACCCGCACACCCTGGCGTTCCTCGCCACGATCAACCGGGTGCGGTCGCTGTCGCTCGGGGTGTCCCGGTTCGGGCAGGCCGGCGGGCTCGAGGACGTCTACCGCTACCACGGCATCGACGCCGACGCGGTCGTCCGCGCCGCACTTGACCTGGTGAGCTGACCCGGTCGCGGCCTCTGAAGCACAGACGCAGGTCAGTGGCGGTGCTGGTCGCGGAACCGGCCCGGGCTGACGCCGACCTCGCGGCGGAAGAAGCGGCAGAAGTACGCGGGGTCGGCGAACCCGACGGCGTGCGCGACCTGTGCCACGCTCAGCCCGGTGCCCGCGAGGAGCCGCCGCGCCTCCAGGGCCTGGGCGCGGCGGATCAGCCGGCCCGGTGGCTCGCCGGTGGAGGCCTTGACCGCCTCGGTCAGGTGGCTGGTGGAGACGCCGAGCCGGGCCGCGTACGCCCGCACGGTCGGCGCGATACCGGTTTCGAAGGTCAGCAGCCGGCCGAACCGCTCGGCAACACCCGCCTCCAGCGGGGAAGGCGCCGAACGGGCCGGATCTGCCGAGGACGCCGAGGACACCGAGGGCGCCAGGCGCGCCGGGGGCAACAGCCGCAGCATCCGCACGACCAGCACGTGCAGCAGCGCCGCCAGGACCGTGTCGAACCCGGCGGGCCGTTCCGTGTACTCGTGCGCCATGACCGCGAGCAGCGCCGCCAGCTCGGCCGCGTCGCCGGCCCGGGGCCGCGGCCCCGCCGACCCGGCGAGCGCCGCCAGGGCGCGCCGGTCCCCGGGATGCTGCAGCAGCGCGTCGTCGGTGAAGACGACCACCCACCCGTCCAGCCCGCGCACGTCCTGCCAGTGGTGCACCTGCCCGGGCGCGACGGCGAACAGCTGCGGCGGCCGCAGCCGGTGCGCGTGCAGATCGACGACGTGCGCGCCGCTGCCGCTGGTCACGTAGACGATTTCGTGGAAGCTGTGCCGGTGCGGGAACCCGGCCCGCGCCATCGGCCCGAACCAGTCGAACGAGCCGATCGCGAACGGCAGCGGCGCCGGGTCCGGCACGTCCAGCTCGTGCCTCGGCAGCACCGTCCCCACCCTTCTGTAAACAATCCTCAAAGTAACGCTGCCATGCACGACGGTCAATGCTCGCGCAGCCCCGTGAACACCTCGTCGAGGAACGCGGTCCGCGCGGCGGGCGGCCCCCACGAGTCCTCGACCCGGCACAGCATCAGCACCCGCGCCGCGACCCCGGCCCGGGCATAGGCGACGAGCTTGTGGTGGCCGTCCAGGATCACGCCGACCAGGAACCGCTCGGCGTGTTCGCAGCGCACGTAGCGGTCCTCGACCCACGCGCTGACCACCGCGGTGGGCCGCCGGCCGGCGGTGATCGCTTCGGCGTGCGCGGCCACGGTGCGGCCGTCGTGCCCGTCCAACGCCTGGCTCGGCAGGAGCACCGCATAGGTGGGACCGGCGCCGGGCACGACGGTGCGCAGCTGGAGGTGTTCGGTGCCGGGCCAGTCCAGCCCCTCGCCGTCTTCGTCGCCGTCGTCGGTGTCACCGGTGCGCAGGTCGTAGCGGCGCGAGCACCACGACTCCGCCGGGTCGGTGACGTGCTGCAGATCCAGGTCGGCCAGGACCACCAGGTAGTGCCCGGAGCGCAACCCCGTCAGCAGCGGCGCGACGGCGTCGAGCACGGCACCGTCCAGCGTCCCGACGTCGGCGAGGCGGTCCCGGACCCGCTGCGACAGCGCCGCCGCCGGCCGCGGCGGCCAGCCGATGAGCTGCAGGCTCGTCTCGCAGGTGCCGCAGTCGGAGCCGACGCCGTACAGCCGCTCGCCGGCGACCAGGACCGACTTGCTCCAGCGTGGCCAGGACGAGGCGGGCGGCGGCGGGTCGTAGTCGATGCCGATGACGCCCCGCCCGTCCAAGACGACGAGCCGGGCCCGGTCGCCACCGAGCAGCTCGACGTCCTCGACGCGGGGACGGGCCGCGACGCCGGGGTCCCAGGCCGCCCACACCCGCCGCACCGCGTCCGGCCAGGCATCCCGGTCCAGCGGCAGCACCGGGTCGTGGCCGGTCAGCCGGACCAGGGCGTGGTGCAGCCCGAACAGCAAGTCCGCCGGCGCGTCCACCACCCGCTCCCGCAGCGGCGGGACCGCCGCCGGGTCGGCGCGCAACTCCAGGGCGACGACGAGCGCATCGTGCGCCAGGCCGGACAGCCGCGGCAGCCGGTCCGCCACGAACGCGGCGAGGTCGTGCTCCGGCAACTGCGGCGTCGTCGATGTCACCGGCGCAGTCAAGCACGCGACCACGGGCGGAGTCGCGCGGTTTCACAGCGGCCCGCGAAACACCCAGTTCGCGAAACACCCAGTGCGCGAAACACCCAGTGCGCGAAACACCCAGTGCGCGAAACACCCAGCCCGCGAACGCGCGACCGGCGAAACGCGCGACCGCGGGCGGGCGGGGGAGAGCGGTTGCGCGGCGGCCGCCGGTACCGTGGAGATCATGACGGCACCGGTCGCGACCGTGTTGGTGGTGTTCGGCCGGGGCGTCACGACGATCGGCGAGCGGTTCGTGCTCACCTCGGCCAGCGCCGCGAGGGTCGACGCCGCAATCGATTACGTGCACACGCACCGGGAGGCGTTCGCCGCCGCGCCCGCGCCGCTGGTCGTGTTCACCGGCGGCTGGGCCGAGGCGTCGCGCGGGGAGCCGCGGCCGCCGGAAGGGTGCTGCGAGGGTGACCTGATGCTGGCCCGGGCGCGGGCGGCCGGGCTGGCGGCACACGCGGAGCTGAAGCTGGAGTGCCGCTCGCGGAGCACGCTGGAGAACCTGCTGCACACCGCCGGGGACGGGCTGCTCGCCGGGCACGCGTTCGAGCCGCGGCACCCGCTCGGGCTGGTCTCGCACGCGTGGCACCTGCCGCGGATCCGCTTCCTCGCCCGCAAGGTGCTGCGGCTGCGCGGCGCGGCGCTGCTCGACGTGCCCGCCGCCGGGGGCGAGTCGGCATCCCACCGGGAGCGGGTCGTGCACCTCGCGTCCCGGCTGTGGTTCCTCGGCGTCACCGATCCGGCCCGGCTGCTGCGCCGCGAGCGGGCGATGGTCGCGTCATTGCGACGGCGCGCGACTGGGTAACACCTCACGCAACCGTTTTCGAGTGAGGGGTCTCAATGCTGTTCCTGCTGCCGGTGTACGAACCGGGCCTCGGCCTCCTCACCACCGTCACCTCGTTGCGTGACGCCCAACCGGGCACCGGCGTCGTGGTGGTCGACGACGGCAGCGGCCCCGCGTCCGCGCAGGTCCTGCGCGACGCCGAGGATCTCGGCTGCACCGTGCTGCGGCACGGCACGAACCGCGGCAAGGGCGCCGCGCTGAAGACCGGGTTCCGGCATGCCGCCGCCGCGCACCCGGGCCACGCCGTCGTCTGCGCGGACCCCGACGGCCAGCACCGCGTCGCGGACATCCTCCGCGTCGCCGACCACGTCGCCGTCAGCGGCACGATGGTGCTTGGCGTGCGCCGGTTCGAGGGCCGGGTCCCGCTGCGCAGCCGGTTCGGCAACACCGTCACCCGGCTGCTGTTCCGCGCCGCGACCGGCCGCCCCGTCCAGGACACGCAGACCGGCCTGCGCGGCTATCCCGCGGAGCTGCTCGGCTGGCTGTGCGAGGTGCCCGGCGAACGCTTCGAATACGAGATGAACGTCCTGCTGCACGCCGCCCGCGCCGACCGGCCCATCGCCGAGACGGTCATCGCCACCACGTACATCGGCGACAACGGCACATCGCACTTCGGCTCGGTCGCCGACTCGGCCCGCGTCTACCGTCCGCTGCTGCGCTTCGCCCTGTCCCCGTCCACCCGGTCCCGCCGGTGACCAGCCAGGCAGTGCCCGGTGGCGGTCGGGAACATCACGGAGCCGGGGTGCGCGTAGCCGTCCGATTACACGATGAGGGATCATGAGCTGATGGAACCGACCGCTGGCCGCCGGGCCACCCGTGTGGCAACACCCCCGAACTCCGACGTGAGCGGGGGCGACACGGCCGTGCGATGGGTGCCGATCACGGAGCTCACCGAGCTCGCGCGGGCCCTGCTGGGCGAGCGGCCGAGCGGCCGCGACGTCGTCCCCGCCCAGGTCGCCGAGCGGATCAGCCGCCTCGCCGCGCAGTGGGCGGCGAACGGCTTCACCGCCGCCACCGTCCGTCCGTGGGTCGACCTGCCGCCGGCCGCCGCCAAGGCCCTCGCCGCGGCCGGCGCGACCCCGGAGGCCCTGGACCGGCACGTCGTCACCGTGGCCGGCACCACCACGACCCTGTGGCGCGCGGTCTCCTCCGGCGGGATGACCGGTGAGGAGGCCGCCGCCGCGTTCAAGCCGGCCACCACGCCGCCGGCGAGCGACGGACCGGACCGCGACGGGGACTCCAAAGGCACGCCGAGCCAGTCGCGCGGCGCGTCCCGTAACGCCTTCAGCGCGTCGGCGCCCGAGTCGCCGGGTGCCTACAAGGCCGCGGCCCGCCCCGCCACGGAGACGTTCAAGGCACCGCCGGAAGCCGAGCAGGAGAGCGAAAAGGAGGAGGCCGCCGCCACCCGGGCGAAGATCGCGCCGGCGGTGTTCTCGCACCCGGCCGCGGAGACCGTCGCGGACACCGACGACCGCCGGCGCCGCTCCGCCCCGCCGCAGACCCCGTTCAGCACGAGCTGACCGAGGTCCACGGCGAAGGCCGAGTCACGGCGAAGGCCGAGTCACGGCGAAGGCCGAGTCACGGCGAAGGCCGAGGTCAGCCGGTGTACGCGGCGAAGATCCGGCTGAACTCGTAGGGCTGCTGCGGGATGTTCGTGCACAGGTAGAGCGCCCCGGTGCAGGCGTTGCGGTCGCGGGTGGTCTCCCAGAACGACAGCATGCCGAGGTGGTTGGCCTGCGCGAACGCGACCATCTGGCGGGCGTCGGCCTGGTCGTAGGTGCCGCCGTCGTCGTTCTTGCCCAGCATCGGCGTCACCCCGACCATCCGCCACACCTGTGCGTCGGTCTTCGCCGGGTACAGGGTCTTGAGCTGCGCGAACGTCGACTGCGCGGCCTGCACGGCGAAGTTGCCGTAGTCGCCGCTGCTGCGCTGGTAGTCCATCGCCATGACGTTGACGAGGTCGAGGTTCACCCCGGCGTCGCGGGCCGAGCGGACCACCGCGACGCCGTCGGCGGTGAGGCCCTCGGGCAGGACCGGCAGCGTCAGGGAGATCTTCAGGTTCGGCCGGGCCGCCTGCAGCAGCGCGAGGGCCTGCGACCGGCGGGCCACCGTGGTCGGGTCGGCGACCGCCGCGCCCTCGATGTCCAGGTCGATGTAGTTGAGCTGGTACGCGTCGACGACGGCCTGGTACTCGGCCTTCACCAGGGCCGGGGTCGAGCAGGCCTGCGCCAGTTCGATGCCGCTCGCCCCGCCGAAGGAGATCTTGACGTCGCCGCCCCGGGCGCGGATCGCGTCGATCTGGTCCTTCGCCCAGGCGGCCCGCGGGTCGTACGCGTTGAACCACGACGCCTTGCACCCGGCGCTGTTGACGAACGCGAGGGTGAAGTTCTTCAGGTTGCCGGCGGTGGCCATGTCGACCAGCGACGGGGTCGGCCACGCGCCCATGTCCACGTACGGTGCGACGGGCAACGGGGTACCACCGCCGCCACCGCCGCCGGCCGTGGTGCTGACGCTGACCGAGTTGCTGGCCGCGGAGGTGTTGCCGGCCGCGTCGCGGGCCTTGACCGTGAACGTGTAGGCGGTCGACGCCGAGAGTCCGCCGACGGTGCCGGTCGTGCCGGTGACGGTGGTGGCGAGCGTGCCGCCGCGGTAGATGTCGTAGGCGGTGACGCCCACGTTGTCGGTGGCGGCGTTCCAGGCGAGGCTGACGCTGCTGGAGGTGGCACCGGTGCCGCGCAGGCTCGCCGGGGCGGTCGGCGCCTGGGTGTCGATCACCCCGGCGCAGCTCGCGCCGTTGAGCTTGCAGTTGGCGGGTTTGCCGGACCCGGAGACCAGGAAGCCGAAGCTGGTCGAGGCGCCCGGCGCGAGGGTGCCGTTGTACGTGCGGTTCGTCGCCGTGACGTGCGCGCCGGACTGGGCCATGAGCGCGTCCCAGTAGCTGCCGAGGGTCGTGCCGGACGGCAGGTCGAACTCGACCTTCCACGCCGTGACGGTCGACGCGGAACCGTTGGCGATCGTGTACTTCGCCTGGTAGCCGGAGCCCCAGTCGGAGTCGTAGGTGAGGGTCGCGGTCAGCGAGCCGGCCGCGGCGGCGGGGGTGGTGATCGCGGCCGTGCCGCCGGCGACCAGGAGTGTCGCGGCGGCGGCCAGGACCAGCCGGAGTCGTAGCGCCATCAATGCCTCCAGGACGAGGTATATTGAGGCACAACGATAAAGAAACTTAACTGAAAGTCAATGGGTGGGACAGGCGACACACGTCCGGGCGGACGGCCTGATCTCGAGGCGCTCCGCCGGGATCTGCCGGCCGCACCGCTCGCACCGGCCGAACGTGCCCGCCTCGACCCGCTCGAGGGCGGCGTCCAGCTCCGCGAGGCGCCGCCGGGCACCGTCCAGCAGCGCCGCGACCTGGGCACGCTCGAACGCGATCGTCGCGCCCTCCGGATCGTGCTCGTCGTCGGCGTTGGACGACCGGGACGCCTCGATGACACCGTCCAGGTCGCGGTGCAGGGCGGCGATCTGCCTCATGGCGTCCTCGCGGGCGAGCCGCAGCGCCTCATGCGGTTGACCGGGCATGTGCCCATCCTGCCCCGCGGGGCCCGTCCACGGGAGGACGATGGGGGCTGGGGTAGGCACACCCGATCGGCAAGGAGGCCCATCATGTTCACTTCGTCGGCGCACCTGGCCCTGCCCGCCGCGGCTGACCTGCCGGGCCTGCTCGCCGGGCAGCAGCAGCGCATCGAGTGGCAGTTCCAGCGGACCCTCGCCGCGGCGGGGGAGGACCGGCACGCCGCGTTCGGCGAGCTCGCCTGGCTGATCGCGGTGCACGAGAGCCTCGAGGAGGAGATCGTCCACCCGATCACCCGGCACCTGGAGCCGGCCGAGCACCTCGCCGAGCAGTTGCTGGACGAGGAACGCCGCATCAGCGACGCCTTGGAGGACGCCGCCCGGGTCGACGCCGCCGCCGGCCTCGGTGGCACCGACGGGCTGATCGTGCTGCACGGCATGCTCACCGCCCACATCCGGCGCGAGGCGCGCGAGGAGTTCCCCCGGCTGCGCGCCGCCGTCGCCGCCGGTGAGCTGCAGGACCTCGGCGACGTGGCCCGCGCCGCGCAGGCCCGGGTCACCGCCGAGAGCCCCGCGCGGCCAGGGGTGCCGGACGCCGCGCTGGTGATCCGCGATGTGCTGCGGCCGACGTCGCACGAGGTGAGTCTCTGACGAACCTCAGGTCTCGGTGGTGCGCAGGGCGCCGCGCTGCTGCTCGCGGATCCCGGCCAGCACGACCGCGAGCAGCGCCGCCGCGACCAGGCCGGCCGACGCCGCGGGCGGCCAGCCGACCGGCGTCCCGGCGGCCAGGACGAACGGCACCGCCGCGAGCGGCCACGGCCACGCGGCCCGCAGGCGGCGGGCGGTGCCGGCGATGACCGCGGCGGTGCCGAGCAGGAACAGGGCCGCGCCGGCCGGCAGCATCCACCGCCCGAGCGTCGAGACGCCACCATCCGGGTGCAGGATCAGTTGCTCGATGCCGACCGCGCCGGCGGCCAGGCCCAGTGTCAGGGGCAGGTGCGCGTAGACGTAGCCGTCGGCCGCGCCGCCCTCCTGGGTCTCGTCGGCGTCCACCAGTTCCTGCTTGCCGGCGGCGCCGCCGAGGTCGAAGTAGTTCCACCACAGCGCCGCGACCGCGACGAAACACACCCCCGCGACGAGCGCCGACGACGTCGTCCAGTGCGTGTCGTGGACGCCGAGGACGACCGAGGCGACCGACTCGCCGAGCACGAGGATCACGAACAGGCCGAAACGTTCCGGCAGGTGCTCGAGGTGCAGTGGCACGTTGTCGCCGAACCGGGTCGCGGCGACCGGGGCGAACGCCTCCAGGAGGATGCCGCACCCCCACAGCAGGAACTTCCAGTCGCCCGGCACCGCCAGCGCCGCCAGCCAGCACGCCGCGCCCGCCGCGGTGCCGATCAGGTAGATACCGATCGTGGCCCGGGCGTCCCGGACGTGACGGTACGCGCGGGCGTACAACGCGAACAGCACGACCCTGGTCGCCAGGTAGCACAGCGTGAACGCGGTCGCGGTGCCGCGGGTCGCCTCCGGGGCGCTTGCGGCCATGCCGAGCACGGCCGCGGTCGAGGCCAGCTTGCCCAGGCGGTACAGCACGTCGTTCGTGTCGAAACGGTTCGCGTAGAGGGTTGTCGTGACCCAGGACCACCAGGCGACCGTGAACAGCCCGGCGAACACGGCGACGCCCTCGGCCGTCAGGTCCTTCGTCAGGGTCGCCGCGAGCTCGGCGATGACCAGGACATAGGCGAGGTCGAAGAACAGCTCCAGCCGGGTCGCCGTGCGGTCGACGTCGGTCAGCAGCCGGGGCGGCCGGATCAGGGGTGCGGGGCGCTGCTCGGCGTCGGGCATCCACCGCGGTTACCCAACCGGGTCACCCGCCACGCCTCAGGGTCGGGGGCCGCCCAGGACCGCCGCGACGCCGGTCATCTCGAACACCTCGGCGACCTGGCCGCGGGCGCCCTGCACGCGCAGGGTCCGGCCGAGCCTGTCGGCGGTGTGCTTGCAGCCGACCAGGGCGCCGATGCAGCTGGAGTCGATGAAATCGACCGCGGACAGATCGATGACGACGCCCGTGACCGCCGGGCCGTCCAGCAGCGGCTCGACGTGCTCGACCAGCGATGACCGGGCCGACAGGTCGAGGTCGCCCGCGACGTCGAGGCGCACGGAGCCGTCCGGTCGCAGGTCGCCGGTGGTGTATGACGCCGTCATGCCGCCTCCTTCGCGACCGGGTCCCGATCTTGCCCGCGCCGATGGTACCGCCCGCCCTGGTCCCGCCACGGTTGGCCGTCGCGTGGTGTGGGTACAGTGTCGACCGGGGGCGACATGGCTGGACACGACCGATGCGCAGGGGCGCGGTGACTGATGACACGCGACCGCTTACGCTCGGTGTCCAGGGACTTCTCCGGTGACGGTCTCCGCCGCGTCCGGGACCTCGTCGACCAGGCCGCCCGGGTGGCCGGTGTCTCCGCCACCAATGCCCACAACCTCGTGATCGCCGTCAGTGAACTGGCCGCCAACGCCGTGCGCCACGGCGGCGGCAGCGGCCGGATCGTCATCGAGCAGACCGGCGACGGGGTCCGCATCGAGGTCAGCGACCACGGCCCCGGCCTGCCCGAGCACCTGTCGCAGGAGCTGCCGGCACCCGACGCGGTCAGCGGCCGCGGCCTGTGGATGGCCCGCAACCTGTGCCGCGACCTGCACATCTCCAGCACCGCCCGCGGGGTCACGGTCCGGCTGTTCATGCCCCGCGCGGAGTCGGCGGCCTGACCGGATCGTCGGTGTGCTCATCGAGGAACCGCAGGTAGTCCGCGAGCCGGCCGGCCGCGGTCAGCATCGCCCGCCCGCGCGCCGCGAGGCCCTGCCGCCAGTCCCGCAACGACGCGTCCAGCGGCGCCGGACCGGCCGTGGCGCGCACATGGCCGACGACCTCCGCGATGTGGCCCAGCAGGTAGCCGCCGCGCCTGAGCAGCTGCGCCAGCTGGGCGTCCCGCACGTCGTCGGTGGTGTACAGGCGGTGGTGGCTGGCCCGGTCGCGCCGCGGCGTGAGGATCCCGGCCCGCTCCCAGGTCCGCAGCGTCGCGGGCGTCACGCCGAGCCGGTGCGCGACATCACCGACGAGCAGCGGCCGGTCGGCCCGGACCGCGACCGCGACCGCGGGCAGCGGCGCCGGCGTCGCCAGGGTCGTCACGGCCACCTCGACGGCGTCGAGGGTCTCCCGGTCGCGCTGCAGCTGGGCATGGCTGCGGTCCACGGCGCGCAGCACGGTGTCCACGTCACCGGCGTTGGCGGCGCGCATGACGTCGCCGGCGGTCGCATACCCGTGCGCCGGGATCAACGCCACGTAGGCCCGCAACGCGTGGGCGTGCACGGCCGTGTAGGTGCGGTAGCCGCTCGGGGTGCGCCCGGCCGCGGGGATGCAACCGTCGCGTTCGTAGTTGCGGACCGCCTGCGCGGACAGGCCGTGCTCCCGGGCGAGGTCCACCGGCCGGTATCGCACCTGCGTTTGAGGGTTCATCGCCGCCTTCCGCGCTCGACCGCGGTCCGACATTCAACAGGTGATTCAACGATACGGTAGAGGTCATGACTCCCGCACCGGTCGCCGAGGTCCGCACCCTGATCGCCGCGTCGCCGGACCTGCTCGCCTTCGGCGAACCAACCCACGGCGAGCCCGCGTTTCCGCAGCTGCGCAACGCGTTGCTCCAGGCCCTGGTCGAAGACGGCTTCCGATCCGTGGCGATCGAGTCCGACCGGGTCGCCGCCCTCGACGTCGACGCCTACGTCCAAGGCGGCGACGGGACCCTCGACGCGGTGCTGGCCACCGGGTTCAGCCACGGCCTCGGGCAGCTGGACGCCAACCGCGACCTCGTCGCCTGGCTGCGCGGGCACAACGCCGGCCGCCCGCCCGGCGACCGGGTGGCGTTCCACGGCTTCGACGCGCCGCTGGAGATGACCACCGCGCCCAGCCCCGGGCCGTACCTGCGGCACCTGCACGACTACCTGACCGCGCGGCTCGGGCCGGACGGGTTCCGGCACGGCCGCACCGACCTCGGGGCACTGCTCGGCGACGACAGGCGCTGGAGCGACGTCGCCGCGCTCATGGACGCCACGAAGTCCGTCGGCGGCGGGGCGGCGGCCATGGCCCTCCGGGCCGTCGCCGACGACCTGGTCACCACGCTGTACGCCGAGGCGCCGCGCCTGGTCGCAACGTCCTCACCGCAGGCGTGGCGCCGGGCGGAGGTGCACGGCAGCACGGCGCTCGGGCTGCTGCGGTACCACGCCGTCGCAGCCGACCCGATCACCCCGCAGGAGCGCACGTCGCGGCTGCTCGGCATCCGCGACGCGCTGATGGCCCGCAACCTGCTCGACATCCGCACCGGCGAGCGGCACCGCGGCCCGACGCTGGTCTTCGCCCACAACCGGCACCTGCAACGCCACCCGAGCACCTGGCGGCTGGCGGGGATGGATCTGACCTGGTCCAGCGCCGGTGCCGTCGTCGCGACCCTGCTCGGCGAGCGGTACCTGTACATCGCCGGCAGCCTCGGCTCCAGCGCCGCCCTCGGCCTGGCGGCGCCCGACGCCGGCACCTTCGAACACGCCCTCGGCCCGGGCCTGACGGACGCCGCCGTGCTGACTGCCGAACCCGACCCGGGTGCGGTCCTCGTGGACGCCGTCACGCTGGCCGCGGTCACGCACGGGCGGCGCGAGCGGACCGACGTCACCGCCGAGCAGGGGTACTTCCCGCTCGACGCGGCGACCGTCGCCGGCTGCGATGCCGTGCTGCACGTCCCCACCGCCGCGCCGCAGGGACCCGACCCGGCGGCGCTCGCCGAACGGATCCTGGCGCTGCCCGGCACCGAACTGCTCCTCGCGACCGAGGAGTCGGGCGCGCCCGAGACGAGCTGGGGCGACCGGTTCTTCTACGTCGGCCCGGACCGGCGGCTGCCGTTCGCCACGATCGTCGGGCGGGACACCCCGGGCTGGGACGAGGCGTCGCGGCTGGACCGGCCCGGCGTCTTCCGCGTCAATGTCCACGCGGGACGCGAGGAGTTCCAGCGGCTGCTGGGGTACCCGCCCGCGGAGCTTGAGGAGCGGCGGCCGGCCGTCGACTTCGCCCGCCTCGACGTGATCCTGCCGCACCCGTCCTACGGCCGGCAGGGCTGGGTGTGCGTGCTCAACCCCGGTCCGCGTAGCGTCGCCGACCTCGATGGACTGATCGTGACGGCGCACCACCGGGCGGTGCTGCGTCGATCCGGTTGATCCCGTCGCGGCAGGGGTACCGGGGAGGCTCCGACCACCGACAGAGGAGTTCAGCGATGGCGCTCAACGACGACGACATCACCACCACCCCACCCGGCCCCGGCCCCGAAGGACCCGCCGACGGCGGTGCCGTGCCGGCCGCGCACGACGGCGGCGCCGACGGCGGCGCGATGACCGACGAGGGCACCGCCGACGGCGGCGCGAACATCGAGGCCGAGGACGGCGGTGCCGACGGCGGCGCGGACGGTGACCCCACGGAGGGCCCCAACGACGGCGGCGCGAACGCCCGGGCCACCGACGGCGGTGCGGACGGCGGCGCGAGCGAATGACCGCCGGCAGCGGCGGCGCGCGGACCGCGCTGCGCCGGTGCGTCCCGATCCCCGCCGACGACTTCGCCGAGCGGCACTGGGACCGCGCGCCGCTGCTGTCGCGCCGCGTCGACGACTACACCGACCTGCTCGACCTCGACGACGTCGACGAGCTGCTGAGCCGCCGCGGGCTGCGCACACCGTTCGTGCGGATGGCCCAGCGGGGCAAGGTGATCGCCGCGGCGCGGTACACCGGCGGCGGCGGGCCGGGCGCGGAGATCGGCGACCAGGTCCACGACGAGCGGGTCTTCGAACTGCTCAACGGCGGCGCGACACTGGTGCTGCAGGGACTGCACCGGCTCTGGCCGCCGCTGATCGACCTGGCCGGCGGGCTGGGCCGGGAGCTGGCCGTGCCGGTGCAGATCAACGCGTACCTGACCCCACCCGGAAACCAGGGGTTCGCCACGCACTACGACACCCACGCGGTCTTCGTGCTGCAGGTCGCCGGCACCAAACGGTGGCGGGTGCACCCGCCGGTGGTCATCGACCCGGTCGAGCGGCAGCCGTGGGGCGGCCGCGCCGACGAGGTCGCCGCCGTCGCCGCGGACCCGCCGGTGCTGGACGCCGTGCTCGGACCCGGCGACGCGCTGTACCTGCCGCGCGGCTGGCTGCACGCCGCCTCGGCGCTCGACGACTGGTCGCTGCACCTGACGCTGGGACTGCGCGCGCCGACCCGGCTCAGCGTCGTCGAGGCGCTGCTGGACCTCGCCGCCGACGAGCCAGCACTGCGGGCCGGGCTGCCGATGGGCACCGAGCTGGGCGACGACGGGTCGTCGATCGCCCCGGTGCTCGCCGACACCGTCAAGGCACTGCACTCGTGGCTCGACACGCTCTCACCGGACACCGTCGCCGCGCACTGGTCCCGCTCCACCGCGTCAGCCGCACGGCCGGCGCCGATGCGGCCCGTGGCGCAGGCGGCGGCCCTGGCGCGGCTGTCCGTGGACGACCGGGTCCGGTTGCGGCCGGGACTCCGGGCCCGGATCGTCACCACCGAGCGGGTCGCGATCGAGGTGCCGGACCGGACCGTCACGATGCCGGCGGTGTGCGCGGCGGCGGTGCGCGAGCTGCTCGACGGCCGGGTGCACCGGGTCGGCGACCTGCCTGGCCTGGACGACGCCGACCGCCTGGTGCTGGTCCGGCGCCTGATCAGCGAGACGATCCTGACCCTGGACGCATAAAGGGCCGGCGCCCAAGGGCGCCGGCCTTTCGCGATGCTTCAGCTCTTGAAGACGTCCTTGATCTTCTCGCCGGCCTGCTTGAGGCTGCCGGACGCCTGGTCGACCTTGCCCTCGGCCTCGAGCTGCTCGTCGTCGGTGGCCTTGCCGACGCCTTCCTTGACCTTGCCCTTGGCCTCTTCCGCCTGGTTGTCGATCTTGTCGCTCAGTCCCATCGCGAACCCACTTCCCTACGGCCGCCGGCCGCGGCCACGCTTTCGGGGTGCCCCGTGGCGACCCGGTGAAACTGGTTCGTTCGCCTCAGGCGTCCCGGTCCGCAACCGATCTGCACTGTGGGGAGTTCTGCGAGGCTCGGGGTGATCGGTGATGACGGGTTGGCTCGCGAACCGGGCGGTCCGCACGAAGGTGCTGCTCGTCGTGGCGATCCTCGGTGTCGTCGCCCTCGCCGGCAGCGGCGTCGCGACCATGCGCCTGCACGAGCTCAGGACCGAGGCCGAGGCGCTGTACGTCCGGGGACTCCTGCCGGTCGCCGAGCTCAGCGAGGTGCGCGACGACGTCGCCGCGGTGCGGGTCGCCGTGCTGCACCACGCACTCACCCGCGACGCCGCGCAGCAAGACGCGCACGAGCAGGAGGTCGTGGCCGCGTCCGCCAAGTTCGCCGCGAACCTGGCCGCGTACCGCGCGGCCAGCGGCGTGCCGGCCCTCGCCGACGAACTCGGCGCCGTGTTCGGCCGGTACCGCACCGCGGTCGACACCCAGCTGCTGCCCGCCAGCCGGACCGGGAACCTCGGCGAGGTCGAACGGATCAGCGACGACGTCACCGGCCCCCTCGCCACGCAGGCGGCGGACCTGGTGCGGCGCATCGGCGCGGCGGACCAGACGGCGGCGGAGCACCGCCGGGACCGGGTGCGTGCCGCGTACACCGACGCGCTGCGCTGGACGTGGAGCCTGCTGGGCGCCGGGCTCGCCCTGGCCGTGCTGTTCGCGCTGCTCGTCGCCGCCCAGCTGGTCCGGGCCGTGTCCCGGGTCGCGCACGTCGTGGCCGGGATCGCCGTCGGCGACCTGACCCGCGTCGCGGACGTGCCCGGCCGCGACGAGCTCGGCACGATGGCGACCGCGCTGAACACCGCGACCGGCCGGCTGCGCGACTCGATGCACGCCGTCGGCGCCAGCAGCACCGCACTCGCCGGCGCGGCGCAGGAGCTGTCCACGGTGAGCAACCAGATCGCCGCGAGCGCCGAGCAGGGCAGCGCCCAGGCCACCGTCGTGTCCCGGTCCGCGGAGGAGGTCTCCAGCAACGTGCAGACCGTCGCCGCCGGCACCGAGCAGATGGGCGCCGCCATCGCCGAGATCGCCCGCAGCGCCGCCGACGCCGCCCGCGTCGCCGGCGGTGGCGTCCTGACCGCCCAGTCGGCGTCGGAGACGATCCGCAAGCTCGGCCGGTCCAGCGGCGAGATCACCACCGTCCTGAAGGCCATCACCGCCATCGCCGAGCAGACCAACCTCCTCGCCCTCAACGCGACCATCGAGGCCGCCCGGGCCGGCGACGCGGGCAAGGGCTTCGCCGTCGTCGCCGGCGAGGTGAAGGACCTGGCGCAGGAGACCGCGAAGGCGACCGGCGACATCTCCGCCCGCATCGAGGCGATCCAGCAGGACGCGGCCGCGGCCGTCGCGGCGGTCACCGAGATCGCCGCCGTCATCGACGAGACCAACCAGTACGCCACCACCATCGCCGCCGCCGTCGAGGAGCAGAGCGCCACCACCAACGAGATGACCCGCAACGTCGCCGGGGCCGCGTCCGGCGCCAACGAGATCGCCAGCAACATCAGCGGCGTCGCGCAGTCCAGCCAGGTCACCAACGACGGCGTCGCACGGGCCCGCACCTCCGCCGACGACCTGGCCCGCATGTCGGCCGACCTGCAGCGGATCGTCTCCCACTTTCAACTGGTCTAGCGTTGCTGTCCGAACGGGGCCGCGCCGTTCGTCACCATGGTGAGATCCCGACCAGCGGAGGACGCGAAGCCATGAAGTACATGATGTTCGTCTGCACCGACACGTCGCCTGATACGGATGAAGCACCCGAACCGGACATCGACGCGTGGGTGGCGGAGAACGACCAGGCCGGGCGGCGGCTGACCGGCAACGAGCTGGCGCCGACGGCGTCGGCGACGACCGTCCGGGTCCGCAACGGTGAGCTGCTGGTCTCCGACGGCCCGTTCGCCGAGACCAAAGAGGTGATTGTCGGGTTCGACCTCCTCGAGTGCGCCGACCTGGACGAGGCGATCGAGGTCGCCCGGGCGCACCCGATGGCCAGATGGGGGCGCCTGGAGCTGCGCCCGTTCGCCGCACCGCAGTGACCGCGGCTGCCGTCGCGGCCGCGGCTGCCGCCGCGGAGGCGTACCCGAGGATCGTCGCGACCCTGATCCGGGTCACCGGCGACTGGAACCTGGCCGAGGACAGCGCCCAGGACGCCCTCGCCGCGGCGCTGGAGCGGTGGCCGCGCGACGGCGTGCCCGACAACCCGGGCGGGTGGCTGATGACGGTCGCCCGCAACCGGGCCGTCGACGTGCTGCGCCGGTCCCAGGTCGAACAGCGCAAGCTGCGCGACCTCGCGGTGCTGGCGTTGACCGCACCGGAGCCGGCGGCGCCCGGCGCGTTCGTCGACGACCGGCTGCGGCTGATCTTCACGTGCTGCCACCCGGCGCTGCCGCTCGAGGCGCGGGTCGCGTTGACGCTGCGGACCATCTGCGCGGTGCCGACCGCCGACATCGCCAGGGCGTTCCTTGTCACCGAGTCGGCGATGAGCCGCCGGCTCAGCAGGGCCAAGACGAAGATCGCGACGGCCGGGATCCCGTACCGGGTGCCGGCCGGCCGGGCGCTCACCGAACGCCTCCCCGGCGTCCTCGCGGTGCTGTACCTGCTGTTCACCCAGGGGTACAACGCCGACGGCGAGCCCGCGTTCGCGGACGAGGCGATCCGGCTCGTCCGCCTGGTCGAGCGGCTCCTGCCCGGCCAGCCGGAGGTGCCGGCACTGCTGGCGCTGTTCCTGTTCCAGCACTCCCGTCGCGACGCCCGCCGCGACGCCGCCGGCGACCTGCTCACCCTCGACCGGCAGGACCGGTCCCGCTGGGACCACGCCGCCATCGCCGAGGGCACCGCGATCCTGTCCCGGGTCGCGGCGGACGGCGTCTACGGGTTGCAGGCGCACATCGCGGCGTGCCACGCCACCGCCGCGTCGGCGCAGGACACCGACTGGCTCCGGATCGCCGGCTGCTACGACCGGCTCGCCGCCGCGCAGCCATCACCGGTGATCGCGTTGAACCGGGCCGTCGCGCACGGCTACGCGCACGGGCCGCGGGCGGGCCTGGCGCTGCTCGCCGCGGCCCGCGCCGACGGCGCCCTCGACGGCTACCCGCACGCCGTCGCCGTCGAGGCCGATCTGACCGCCCGGCTCGGTTGGCAGGACCGCGCCGCCGAACTGTTCCGGCAGGCCGCCGCGGCCGCGTTCAGCGACGAGGAGCGCCGCGCCCTGCTCGCCCGGGCGGAACTCAGTACCTGTACCGATGCCCCGCCACCCCACCCGGGGGCACGCTCAGCGACGTGAACACCGTCCTGCGCGCGGCGTGGCTGTTCGACGGCACCGCCGACACCCTGATGCCCGACCCCACCGTGATCCTCGACGGCGGCACGATCACCGCCGTCGGCACCGCGCTGCCCGTCCCCGCCGGCGCGACCGTCGTCGACCTGGGCGCCGCGACCCTGCTGCCCGGCCTGGTCGACACCCACGTCCACCTGGCGTTCGACGCGTCTGCCGACCCGGTCGGCAACCTCGCGGCCCGCGACGACGCCGAGGCCCTCACCGCGATGACCGCCGCCGCCCGGCACGCCGCCAGGGGCGGGGTGACCACGGTCCGGGACCTCGGCGACCGCGGCTACGGCTCCCTCCTGGTGCGTGCCGCCGCGGCCGCCGATCCGACGCTGCCGACCGTCGTGGCGGCCGGACCGCCGATCACGTCTCCCGGCGGGCACTGCCACTACCTCGGCGGCGCGTCCCACGGCGTCGACGGGGTCCGCGCCGCCGTCCGGGAACGCGCCGACCGCGGCGTCGACGTCATCAAGATCATGGCGAGCGGCGGGAACCTCACGCCGGGCAGCCTCCCGGAGGTGTCCCAGTTCGGCCCCGACGAGCTGCGCGCCGCCGTCACCGAGGCGCACCGCCTCGGCCTGCCGGTGACCGCGCACGCCCACGGCACCCAGGCCGTCGCCGACGCCCTCGCGGCCGGCGTGGACGGCCTCGAACACGTCTCGTTCATGTCCGCCGACGGCGTCGACCCGATCCCGGACGCGGTGCTCGCCGCCATCGTCGGGCAGCGGGTCGCGATCGGCATGACCGTGGGCTTCGTGCCGGTGCCCGGGTTCGCCCCACCGCCGGCGGTGCTGTCCAGGCTGCCGCTCATGATCGCGGGGCTGGGCCGCATGCATGCCGCCGGGGCGGTGATGACCGCGGGCACCGACGCCGGCATCGGGCCGGTCAAGCCCCACGACGTGCTGCGCTCCGCGGTCGCCCAGCTCGCCCAGATCGGCATGACCCCGGCGGCCGCGCTGCGGGCGGCGACGTCCGTGGCCGCGACCACCTGCGGGCTCGGGCGCCGCAAGGGGCGCCTCGTCCCCGGCTACGACGCCGACGTCCTCGCCGTCGACGGCGACCCGCTGCGGGATCCGGGCGCGCTGCACCGCATCCGCGCCGTCTACGTCCGCGGGGTCGCGCTCGACGGCGCCGCGCTCAGTCGCTGAGCAGGCCGTGCTCGCGGGCGTAGATCGCCGCCTGGGTGCGGTCCCGCAGGCCGAGCCGGCCCAGCACCCGCGACACGTGGTTCTTCACCGTGCCCTCGCTGACGAAGAGGACCCGGCCGATCTCACGGTTGGTCGCTCCCTTCGCGACCAACCGCAGGATCTCCACCTCCCGGGCGGTCAGCACCCCCTGGTCGGCCGGCGGCGCGGCGAGCCGGGCGGCCACCCCGGCGGCGAGGGGCGCCACCCCGGCGTGGGTGAGGCGGACCGCGGCGGCGAGGTCGGCCGCGCCGAGGTCCTTCAGCAGGTAACCGGTCGCACCGGCCCGTAGCGCCCGCGTCACGTAGTCGTCGTCGTCGAACGTCGTCAGCATCACCACCCGGCACCCGGGCAGCCGCCGGCACAGCTCCCGGGTCGCCTCGACGCCGTCCATGCCGGGCATGCGGACGTCCATCAGCACCACGTCCGGCGCGGACTCCAGGGCCTTCGCGACGGCCTCGGCGCCGTCCGCGGCGGTGCCGACGACCTCGATCCCCGGCTGGAGGCCCAGCAGCGACGCGATGCCGTCGCGGACCAGCTGCTGGTCGTCGACGACGAGGACCCGGACGGCCGTCATGCGGTCGGCACCGTGACGGTGAGGGTGACCCCGTGCTGCGCGGCCACCACCACGTCGCCGCCCACCGCGGCCACCCGCTCGCGCATCCCCCGCAGCCCGAACCCGTCGGCGGCGCCGGCGGCGAACCCGCGCCCGTCGTCGGCGACGACCAGCCGCGCCGCGGCGCCACCGAACGTGGCCCGCACCGTGACCCGGCGGGCACCGGCATGGCGGCGGGCGTTCGTCACGCCCTCCTGCGCCGCCCGGAACAGCGCCACCCGCGCCGCGACCGGCAGGCCGTGCTCGTCACCGGACACCTCCACGTCCACCGCGCAGACCCCGGCGCCACCGGCCGAGGCGAGCTCGGCGAGCGCGTCCGACAGCGAGAACGGCGCGGCGAGGGCCCGCACCGCGCCGCGCACGTCGACGAGCGCGCGGGCCGCGGACTCCCGGGCGTCGCGCACCGCCTGCTCCGCCGCGGCCGGGTCGAGGTCCCGGAACGCCGTCGCCTTCTCCAGCTGGATGCTGACCGCGGTCAGGTGGTGCCCGAGACTGTCGTGGATGTCCCGGGCCACCCTGCCCCGCTCCGCCGCCGCGGACAGCTCGGCGACCTCCGCGAGCGCCAGCCGCAGCCGGGCCCGCGAGTCCGACTCACCGACCGCGGCCGCCGCCATCGCGACCGCCAGCACCATGCCGACGCCCAGCATCAGCACATCTGATACACGTTCGCCGCTGCGGTACCAGTGAGCGTCGGCAACCGTCGCCCAACCGACCGGCAGCGCCACCCCGGCCACCGCGAGGGTGACCGCGACCCGCCTGCCGTAGGCGAAGTACGCGGTGAACGGCACCAGCAGGAACAGCAGGTTCGACAGCCCCGACCCGTCCAGCGCCGCGACCGCCACGAACAGCGCCGTCCGCACGGCCAGGAAGCACCACGGCGGCGCGGTGACCCGCCGCTCCACCGGCTCCAGCGCGGCGAGCACCCCGATCGCGGCGACGAGCCCGGCCGCCTGGGCCGGGCTCCCGCTCTGGCCGCGGGTCAGGTCGTGCAGGCCCGCGATGAGGACGGCGCCGTACATCACGCACGGCAGCCACGACACCGGACGCGGCGGACCCATGCCCACCAGGTTACGCAGCGACCGGCACCGCACGGCGGGCCGGCAGCACCGCCAGCGACAGCCACCCGATCGACACCGCCGCCACGACGTGCACGACGCTGGTGGCCGGGGTGTCCGGCAGCGGCGCGAGGAGCGCGAGCAGCGTCAGCGCCACGCCGTAACCGACCGCCGGCAGCTTCGGGAAGCCGCCGGAGCGCACCATCGACACGCTGAACAGGACCGTCCCGGCGACGAACACCAGTGCGCTGATCGACACCGCCGACCCGGTCGGCCCCGCCAGCAGCGAGTCCACAGTGGACTTGTCGAGATAGAACACGACCAGGTTCAGGGCGAACGCGACCCCGGTGAACAGGCCGAGGCCGATCAGGTTGACCGCGTAGGCGACCGCCCCGAACCGGCCGGCGGTGGCCCGGTGGTGCAGGTAGAGGGCGGTGACCGCCGGCGCCGAGAACGCGATCCCCAGCCCCAGGACGAAACTCGTCGCCGACGTCTCGCCGGTGAACGCCTCGACCGCTCCCGGCACCCCGATCGACAGCCCGAGCAGGACGCCGCTGACGGCGCCGAACCGTTGAAACCACGTGAGATCCATGCCAGGACCGTATTTTCGTGGCCGCCGCCGCGGCAGTGCCGCCCGGCCAGACCCCGGCGCCGGTCGTCATGTGCCGGTGGCGCGCCGCGACGCGGTGGATCGGTGAGGACCCACCGCGTCGTGGTGGTGGCGATCAGTGGCAGGAGCCGGTGCCGCTGTCGCTGTAGGACTGGCCGGCGACCGGCACGAACTGCCAGTCGTAGGTGTTGGCGTGCAGGGTGAACTTCAGGACGCCGTAGGCGGAGCTGTTGCGGGCTTCGCTGTTGGGCTGGATGGTGCCGAACGCGTAGTGGCTGGCGCCGCCCATGCCGGCGACCCAGGTGCGCAGGCCGCGGGCGGTGTCGAGGCCGCCGTTGGGGTTCATCGGGGCGAAGCGTTCGTAGACGTGGTTGTGGCCCCAGAGCACGACGTCGGCGTTGTAGTCGTAGAGCGCCTGGTAGAGCGGGCGGGTCGACGTCGACGGTGCGTGGTTGGAGCTGGAGGTGAACAGGGGGTGGTGCCAGTAGGCGAGCGTGCACGGTTTCGTGCTCGCCGCCAGGTCGGTGCGCAGCCACTGCTCCTGGGTGGAGCCGGCGGACATGCTGATGTTCGAGTTGAGCGAGACGATGTGCCAGTTGCCGAGGTCGAAGGAGTAGTACCCGCGACCCGACGGACCGGCGACGGAGCCGAAGTAGCTGTAGTACGCGGACGCGCCCGACGTGACGTAGTCGTGGTTGCCGGGGCTGGGCCGGGTGCGGGACTTGAACCGGCCCCAGGTCGGCTCGTAGTAGGAGTTGAACTCGCTGGCGGTGCCGCTGTCGTAGACGTTGTCGCCGAGCGTGTAGACGGTGCCGGGGATGTTGTCGATCAGTGCCGCGGTGGCGCTGTCGCCGGAGCCGGAGTTGGCGATGTCGCCCGCGCCGACGAAGACGGGGTCGCCCGACGGCGGGGTGGTGGTGCCGGTGGTGAGCACGAGCTGCGGTGCGTCGGCGCCGCTCTCCCGCGAGTCGTAGTAGGCGCCGTCGGTGTTGGTCGAGCTGCCGCCGATGCTGAACGTGCCGTTGCCGGTCACGAGTGCCTTGACGTCGATCTCGTACCAGCCGTCGCGGCTGACGGCGCCGAGGGTGCCCAGGGTGGCGCCGTCGATCGCGGGCTGGTTGGCCCACGTCGTGCCCGTCTCGGACCATGACGTGTTGCTCATGGCCTTGAACGTGCCGCCGTTGACGCTGCCGTCGTTGCCGCTGATGGCGCGCAGCCGCAGCTTGGCGGCGGTGACCGTGCCGCTGACGCCGGACACCGTGAACCGCAGGAACAGGCGGCGCACGGGTGAGTTGTCCACGACGATCTGCGTGGCGGTGCCGTAGTTGGTGGAGGTGGCGTCGCTCTGGACGTAGGTGTCGGCGACCGGCGTGAACGTTTGCGTGGCGGCCGCCGCCGGCGCGGCGGAGGCCACGACGACGGTGGCGGTGGCGGCGACCAGCACCGCGACCGTCGCCATCGTCACCGGGGGGCGGGTGAGACGGATGCCCATCCAGAAACCCTTCTCTGGGCGTGTGCAGAAGCGCAAGGAACATAGGGACGCCGTTGGACCGGGCCGGGACCGTGAGGTAAACATATAGCGAAATACTTCGATGTAAAGTGCTGTTCATGATCTGCACGCCGGACCGCATTGTGCGGTAGGTTGCCGGCCGAATTCGCACCGGCGGAGGATGGCGGACCGTCACTGCAGAAGGGAATGCGCCGGGTGTACCTGTCGACCGTGTCGAAGCCGATGGACGAGGCGCCCGCCGCGGGTCCGCGCCGCAGAAGGCTGGCCCTGGTCAGCGGCAACGTCGTCGCGCTGGGCACCGTCAGCCTCATCACCGACGTGTCCGCCGAGATGGTTACCGCGGTCCTGCCCCTGTATCTCGTGCTCGGCCTGCACGTCAGCCCGCTCGCGTACGGCGTCATCGACGGCGTCTACACCGGCGCGACCGCACTGCTGCGCCTCGTCGGCGGGTTCGTCGCCGACCGGATCCGCTCCCGCAAGCTGGTCGCCGGGCTCGGATACACGCTGTCCGCCGTCGCCAAACTCGGGCTGCTGCTGGCCGGTCGGTCGATGACCGCGATCGGCGCCGTCATCGCCGTCGACCGGCTCGGCAAGGGCGTGCGGACCGCGCCCCGCGACGCGCTCATCACCGCCTCGAGCCCACCGGAGGCACTCGGCCGGGCGTTCGGGGTGCACCGCACGATGGACGGCATCGGCGCGTTCCTCGGGCCGCTCGCCGCGCTCGCCGTCCTCGCCGCGGCGGGGGAGTCCTACGACGCCGTGTTCGTCACCAGCTTCTGCGTCGCCGCGCTCGCCGTGGTGGTGCTCGTCCTGTTCGTGCGCGAACGACCGGACGGCGGCACAACCGAAGCGCCGAAGGTCAGCGGCACAACCGAAGCGCCGAAGGTCGGCGGCAAGCCCCAAGCGCCGAAGGTCACCGTCGGTGAGGCGGCCGGGCTGCTGCGCGCCGCACCGGTCCGGCGGCTCGTCGCGGCCGCCTGCCTGCTCGGCCTCGCCACGATCGGCGACGGTTTCGTGTACCTCATGCTCCAGCGCCGCGAAGACCTGAGCCTCGTGTGGTTCCCGCTGCTGGCCGTCGGCACCAGCCTCGCGTACCTGCTGCTCGCCACGCCGATGGGCCTGCTCGCGGACCGGATCGGACGGCTGCCGGTGGTCCTCGGCGGCTATGCCGCGCTGGGCGTGACCTACGCGCTGCTGTTCGGCCCGGTCGGCGGCTGGCCGCTGCTCGTCGTCACGCTCGCGCTGCACGGGCTGTTCTACGCCGCCACGGACGGGGTGCTCGTCGCGCTGGCCGGGCCGGTGCTGCCGGTCCGGCTGCGCACGACCGGGATCGCGCTGATCCAGACGGGGCAGGCACTCGCGTACCTCGTCTCGTCCGTCCTCTTCGGACTCGCGTGGCAGGCGTGGGGCCCGCAGGCGGCCAGCCGGGTCGCGGCACTGGGAGTCGCGCTCGTCGTCGTGGCAACGCTGCTGCTGTTGAGGAAGAAGCGCTGATGGCCCTGTCGAATCGTGGTCGGCTGCTGGTGCTCGCCGCCGCCGTCGTCCTGCTCGCCGGCGTCGCCGCCGGATACACCGCGCTCGCCGCGGACCGCACCGCGCCGCCGCTGCCGGCGGCGGGCACGCCGGGCGAGGTGACCCTGACGCCGGGGCCGCGGCTGCTGACGATCACCGACCGGCACCTGGCATCCGTCTCCGCCGCCGACCCCGCCGGCCCGCGGATGGTGTCCACGGTGGAGTGCCTGCGGGTGTACGCCGCCGCCGGCACCGGGATCTGCCTGCGGCCCGCGACCGCGTGGAGCTACGAGGTCGCCGTGCTCGACGCGGACCTGCGACCCCACCAGGTCATCGCCGTCCCCGGCCTGCCCAACCGCGCGCGGGTGTCACCGTCGGGGCGGTTCGTCGCATGGACCGTGTTCGTGGGCGGCGACTCGTACACCAGCAGCGGCTTCTCCACCCGCACCGGCATCCTCGACACCCGCACGGGAACCACCGTGAACACCCTTGAGGAGTTCACGGTCATCCGCGACGGCGCGCCCTACCGCAACGTCGACGTCAACTTCTGGGGCGTCACCTTCGCCGCCGACGACAACCGGTTCTACGCGACGATGTCGACCGGTGGGCGCCGGTACCTGGTCCGCGGCGACCTCGCGGCCCGGACCGTGGAGACCCTGCGGGACAACGTCGAGTGCCCGTCGCTGTCGCCGGACGGCACCCGGATCGCGTTCAAGCAGGCGATCGACGCGGACCCGATGAAGGGGTGGCGGCTGTCGGTGCTCGACCTCGCCACCATGCGGGTGACCCAGACCGCGGAGCGGGCGAGCGTCGATGACCAGGCGGCCTGGCTGGACGGCGCGACCCTGGCGTACACGCTGCGGCAGGACGACGGCCGGCCCGACGTGTGGTCGGTCCCGGCGGACGGCTCGGGCGCGCCACGGCTGCTGATCCCGGGCGCGGAGTCTCCCGCGGCGCTCACGTCAGGCTGACACCCATGTCGTGAACTGGACCGACAGCGGCGCGGCCCGTTGTCGTCACGCACAGTGTGTCGGGTCAGCACATCGGGCTCGACCGGCAGGGAGAACGAGATGGTAGGCAGGAAACTTCTGGCCGCGGCCGGCGTGGCCGTCGTCATGGCGGCGACGCTGGTCTTCGCGGCGGCGGCACCGGCCTCGGCGGCCGTCGGCTACAACAAGCTGTTCCAGAACCAGTACAGCCGCAAGTGCCTCGAGATCAGCTACGGCTCGCTGGCGGACTTCGCGCCGGCCGGCCAGTACGACTGCTACGGCGGGCCGATCGAGCAGTGGAACTACAACACCAGCACCGGCATCATCCAGAACGTGAACAGCGGCAAGTGCCTGGAGGTCGCGTATTCCAGCACGGCGAACTTCGCGGCGGTCGGGCAGTACTGGTGCCACGGTGGCCGGAACCAGCAGTGGGACATGAACCCGACCTACGGCTTCATCGCCAACCGCAACAGCGGCAAGTGCCTCGAGATCCTCAACTACAGCACCGAGAACTTCGGCCGGGCCGTGCAGTACGACTGCTACGGCGGCGCCAACCAGAAGTGGTGGTGGTCCTGACCCCGGCCGGCACATCGGGACGGTGACCCGTCCGCCGGGCTTTCGACAGGCCGGCGGGCGGGCTGCCGCCCCGCTTCGCTACGGTCGCGGGGTGAGAATGCGCGCGGCCGTGGCAGCCCTGGTGCTCGTCGGCGTCACGGCGGTCGCCGCCCCCGCGCCCGCCCACGCCGAGACCGTCCGTGAGCAGCAGTGGTGGCTCGGCGCGCTGAGCGTCGCCAAGGCCCAGCAGGTCGCCAAGGGCGACGGCGTCGTCGTCGCGGTCATCGACACCGGCGTCGACAGCACCCAGCCCGACCTGTCCGGCGCCCTGCTCGCCGGCACCGGCACCAACGGCGTCACGAGCCAGAAGGGCTGGGACGACCCCGACGGCCACGGCACCCAGATGGCGTCGGTCCTCGCCGGCCGCGGCAGCGCCGTGCTCGGCATCGCCCCGAAGGCCAGGATCCTCCCGATCGCCATCCCGATCGGCAACCGCGAGCTCAAGAACCCCGAAGGCACCCTCGCCGAGCCGATCCGATATGCCGCCGACCACGGCGCGAAGATCATCAACCTGTCGTTCACCCTCACCGACGACGAGCTGAAGCAGCCGGAGATCGACGCCATCGCGTACGCGCGAGGCAAGGGCGCGCTCCTCGTCGCCGCCGGCGGCAACCGGCCCCAGGGCGATGACCACGTCCCGCTACCGGCCCGCTACCCGGGTGTCGTCACCGTCGCCGGCACCACCCGCGCCGGCGGGCTGTGGGACGGCTCCATCGCCGACCCGACGGTCGACATCGCCGCCCCCGCGCAGGACATCATCGGGGCCGCCCCGAAGGCCCGCTACCCCTCCGGTTTCGCGGTTGGCAGCGGCACGAGCGGCGCCGCCGCCATCGTCTCCGGGGCCCTCGCCCTGATCTGGTCGAAGTATCCGGCACTGGACGCGGCGAACGTCCTCAACCGCCTCTTCGCAACCGCCCGTGACAAGGGCACCGCGGGCCGCGACGACGCCTTCGGGCACGGGCTGATCGACCCGTACGCGGCGCTCACCGCGACGGTCCCGCCGGTAACGGCCGACCCGCTCGGCCCGATCGCCGCCGCCGGCGCGTCCCCGTCCACGTCCCCGCCGACGGCGGCGGCGCCACCACCGGGCAGCACGCCGGGCCTGAGCTCCCGGACCATCCGTGCCGCGGCCGTCGGCGGTGGCTCACTCCTGCTGGCACTGCTCCTGGTCTTCGGCGTCGCCCGCCCCCTGCTGAAGTCCTCCCGGCGCCGCCGCTGACGATCGGCCGTTGTCGGGGCAGGCGTTGCAGCCAGCCCCTTTCAGGGCAGGACGCGCAGCGCGAGGGTGCAGGTGTCGTCGTCCGGGCTGGCGAAGTGCAGCAGGCCGCGCAACCGGGTCAGCGGCTCCGGGCCGGGGTCGGCGGAGACGTCGGCGAGGGTCTGCTTCACCCGGCCCAGCATCACCTCGGTGCTCGCCGAGCGGCGCTCCACCAGCCCGTCGGTGTAGAACAGGACCAGGTCGTCGTCCCGCAGGCACGAGGCGAGGACCGGATAGGCGGCGTCGGCGGCGGCGCCGAGGAGCAGGCCGGTGGGCCGCTCCAGCTCGCTGACCGCGCCGGCCCGGGCCAGCAGCGGCGGCATGTGCCCGGCCCGCGCCCACGACAGCGTCCTCGCGCCCGGGTCGTAGACGCCGATCGCGGCGGTGCCGGTGATGCCCAGCTGCAGGCACAGCAGGTTCATGTGGGCGAGCAGCGTGCCCGGGTCGCGGATGCCGATGGACAGCCACGCCACCAGGGAGAACCGCAGGTGCGCCATGCCGTTCGCGGCATCCAGGCCGTGCCCGGCGACGTCGCCGACCGCGAGCGCGACCCGGCCGTCGGGCAGGGTCTGCGCGTGATACCAGTCCCCGCCGACCTGCACGGCGCGCTCCGCGGGCAGGTAACTGACCACCGCCTGCAGCCCGGCGAGGGGGAACGGCTCGTGCGGCACCGGCTGGATCAGGTTCTGCAGCTGCGCGGCGAGGCGGTGCTCGGCGAGCGCCGTCATCTCGCGGGTGCGCAGCTGGTCGCTGAGCCGCTCGATCGCCGTGCGGGTGTCCTCCCGGGCCGTGACGTCCTGCACGACGGCGTAGATCTTCAGCGGGCTGCCGTCGGCGTCGCGGGCGACGTCGGAGAGGATCCGCAGGTACTTCACCGTCCCGCCGGCCCGGAACCGCACGGTCACGTCGGACGCGGCGCCGCTGTCGAGGGTCTGCCAGGCGGTCTCGCTGACCCCCCGGTCGTCGGCGAGGAGCGCCGCGGCCTGCTCCGAGCGGGACATCGCACCGAGCGCCGGGTCCCGCTCGAAGATCCGGAACATCCCGGGTGACCACTCGCTGCGGCCGGTGACCAGGTCGTATTCCGCCCAGCCGAGACTGCCGAGCAGCTCGGTGCGCTCCAGCCGGCGGCGGGCCTCGTCGACGCGCTGCCACCACACCAGCAGCCCGCCGAGGACGGGGTGCACGCTGATCTCGAACAGGGAGTCGGCCACGACCCCGGCCCGCTGTTCGGCGTAGCGGAAGTCGGACAGCTCGGCGGCCACGCCGTCGGTGACGGCCCGCAGGTAGAGCTGCCAGAGCGGGCCGCCGACCAGGCTCGGATACAGCTCGCTGAACCGTTCGCCGATCCGGCCGGCGCCGCGGCCGTAGATGTCGTTGTCGCGGCCGCTCACCGCCGCGACGAGGAAGTCGGCGACGCGGCCGTCCTCGCCGGTCAGCGGCAGCAGCCAGGTGCACCCGGACGGCACCGCCGACAGCAACGCGCGGACCACCGCCGTGACGGTGTCACCGTCACTGTCCGCAGCGGCCGGCGCGGTCCCGCGCCGCGCACCGTCGTGTGCCATCTGTCGAAGCTTAGTGCCGAAGCGACCGCGCGGCCGCTTTCGACATTCACCCTGCTTTCCCGCCTTCCGCGGCCGGTGACGGCGTTACGGTGCTTGTGTCCCCGCGTTGTCCAGGACCGCTGAGGAATGCCACATGACGCAGCCCATCGGGTATCGCGACCTCGTCGCCGACCATCTGCGCCGCTCCGGCCGCCCGACCGGGGTCGCCGAGGTGATCCCCGGCGTCGGTGACCGGCTGGCCTACAACCCGTGCGTCGTGCGGCAGGGCGGCCGGACCCTGCTCGCGGTGCGGGTCGAGTCGCCGGACAGCTACTGGCGCGACCAGTCGTCGTGGGACCCGGAGATCCGCTTCTACGAGCGCACGCCCGGCGGCTGGCGTCCCGCGCCGGGCACACCGGTGTTCACCGCCGCCGAGGACCCGTTCGCGGCCTGGGTGCTGGGCCGCGACGGCTCGCCGGTGCTGGTGTTCGGGGTGGTGTCGCTGGACTTCCGGCAGGACCCGCCGATGGTCGTCACCCGCTTCCACGCCGCGCCCGACGTCGAGCGGCTCGACCCGGCCGGTGCGTTCCTCGAGGTGCCGCAGATGAAGGACATCCGGCTGCTGCAACGCCGCGACGGCCTCGCGGTCTGCGGCCGCCCGCAGGGTGGCACGGCCGGCCGCGGCCGGGTGAGCCTGATCATGGCCGAGGATTACACCGAGCTGTCGCCGGAGCTGATCGCGAAGGCCCACGTCTTCCACGACCAGGTCGCCGAGGACACCAAGCTCGGCGTCAACGAGCTCTACGACCTCGGCGACCGCATCGGCGTCCTCGGTCACGTCGCGGTCGGCGAGGAGGGCGGCCCGCAGGAATACGCGGGCGCCTGGTGGACCATCGACCCCGCCGCCAGCACGGCCACCGCGCCGCGGGTCATCGCGATGCGGTCGGACTTCCCGCCGGCCCCGCCGAAACGCCCGGACCTGACCGACGTCGTCTTCCCCGGCTCCCTCGAGGTCCTCGACGGTGGCCTCACCCGCGTCTACTGCGGCCTGAGCGACGCGACCATCGGCTCCATCGTCCTGCCCTCCCCCTTCTGACCGCTCTGCCGTCACCCCCTGCGGCGTCGGTACAGTCGTGCTGGCGCGAAGGAGGTGCTGGGACGGTGGTGTGGCGGAGCCGGGTGCACCTGCTGAGCACCCGCGTGTATGGACCCAAGCGGCGCTACGAGCCGCAATGGACCGGTGGCATCCGGCTCGCGATCGGCGCGCTACCGACGCCCGAGACCCTCGCCGCGCTCCCGGGCGCCGGCGTCACGCACATCGTCAACTGCCGGGCGACCCACCAGACCGTGCTGTCGCAGGACCTGACGGCCGAGCGGGCGCTGCTCGGCCCGGCCAACGTGGTGCACGCCCCGATGTGGGACGTCCACCTGCCGCAGCCGCCGCGGCGGTGGTCCCGGGCGGCCCTGTTCGCCGCCGGCGTCATCGACCGCGACCCGGGCGCCGGTGTCCTCGTGCACTGCCAGCACGGGCGGCACCGCTCCGCCATGGTCGCCTACGCGGTCCTGCGGCTGCTCGGTCACGCACCCGCCGACGCCGCGTCGCTCATCCGGGACCATCACCCCGGAGCGCGGCCGCTGCCCACCTACACCCGCAGCGTCGAGGACTGGATCGCCGCCGGCGCGCGCCCGCACGGCCCACTGCGCACCGGCTGAATCCCCGCTGCGGCGGCTACCGCTGAGCGCGGTTGCGCACCTCGATGACGGCGCCGGTGTCCGGGTCGACGCGGAAGCTGCGACCCGGTGGCAGCGGCCGGTCGAGGGCGCGGACCCGCAGGTGGGTGCCGTCCGGCGTGAGCTCCCGGGCGGTGGTGAGGGCGTAGTCGTCGGGGTCGGTGTCGTCGTCGCCGGCCTCACCGGCCCGCGAGGTCGTCACGCTGAAGACGATGAGCCCGGTGATGGCGTCGAAGACGATCCGGTGCGCCTCCAGCACGATCCGGTCGTAGCGGGGCAGCACCATGCCGGTCTGGAACACCAGCCCGGTGACGGCGGCCCAGCCCTGCTCCACGAACACGCGGAAGCTCACGGCACGGCAGTCGTCCGACTCGCCACGGGCGTAGACCGTGTGGTCCCAGACCCCGGTGCCACCGTCGCGGAACCCGACCGAGGCGTGCGCGCCGGCCCGCAGGTTCGCGGGGGCCGAGGGCACCCGGGGGAAGGGGTAGGGCGGCGGCTGGTGGTTGGACAGGTTCGCCACGGCGAGGACCTGGCAGCGCGGGACGCGCACGATGTGCTCGGCGATCACGTACACCTGGCACGCCGGTGTGACCGAATAGTCCAGGATGTTGTCGGCGCTGACGTCCGCGCTGGCGATGAGGTCCACGCCGCCAACGTAGGCAGTGACACACGCCGATCACACGCCCGCTGCCGGAAATCGGACTCCGCGGCGGGCGTGACAGGATGGACGGCACCAGCCGATGATCGAGAGGGAGCACCGTGGCCGCACGTGTCGTCAGTCCCACCGGGCGAGGGTTCCTGCTGCTGGACGCGCACCCGACCGGCTGCTTCCGGAGCGTCGCCGACATGGTGGCGCAGATCCCGCCCCCGGCCCGGCTGCCGGAGCACCGGCCGGTGGCGCTGGTGATCGGCTCCAGCGCCGGCTACGGCCTGGCCGCCACCCTGGCCGGCCTGCGGCGGCACGGCATCCACGGGGTCGGCGTCGCGTTCGAGCGGCCGCCGGGGCGGCGCACCGGGACCGCCGGCTGGTATCGCACGATCGCCACCGACGCGGTCGCCGCGGAGGCCGGCAGCGACTTCACGTTCGTCAACGCCGACGCGTTCGCCGACACCACCAAGGCCGAGGTGCTGGACCTGATCGAGAAGCGCTTCGGTCAGCTCGATTTCCTGGTGTACAGCGTCGCGGCGCCGCGCCGGACCGACCCGCGGACCGGCACCACGTACCAGTCGGTCATCAAGCCCATCGGCGCCGCGCACACGACCCGGACCCTGGAGTTCGACGGCGACGGCACCCCGATCCTGCGGGACGTGACCGCCCAGCCCGCCGACGAGGCGGAGGCGGCCGACACGGTGCAGGTGATGGGCGGCGAGGACTGGTCCCGCTGGGTCGCCGACCTGCAGGAGCGCAACCTGCTGCGGACCGGGTTCCGCACCGTCGCGCTGTCCTACATCGGGTCGAGCCTGACGTCGGCGATCTACCGCGACGGCACGATCGGCGCCGCGAAGGTGCACCTGGAGCGGACCGCCCGCGAGCTCGACGAGCGGCTCGCCGCCGTCGACGGCCGCGCGCTGACGTCGGTCAACGGCGCGGCCGTCACGCAGGCGTCGACCGCGATCCCGGGCATCGCGCTCTACGTGAGCCTGCTGCACGCCACGCTCGGCGACGCGCTGCAGTCGCCGGTCGAGCAGTCGGTGCGACTGTGGGACCAGCTGACCGGCGCGGTCCCGTTCGACCTCGACGAGCAGGGCCGGCTGCGGCTGGACCGGTGGGAGCTGGACCCGGCCGTGCAGGCCGCGGTGGCGGAGCGCTGGCGCGCGATCACCCCGGAGACGATCGCCGAGGTCGCCGACGTCGACTGGTTCCGCGCGCAGTTCCGCGGCCTGTACGGCTTCGACGTCCCCGGCGTCGACTACGCCGAACCGGTCGACCCGGACCTGGAGTGGCCCGCGCCGCGCTGAAGCGGCGCGTTCCGATCACCCCGAGCACGACCACGGCGGCCGCACCCGTCAGCACCGCGAACCTCGGCCGGCCCGCGGCGCGTTCCAGCACCGCGGGTCCTGGCCGCACCGCGCTACAGCACCGCGGGCCTTTGCCGGCCCGCGTCGCGGTAGAGCACGTAACCGCAGGCCAGGCCGAGGACGAGCTCCACCACCCCGCCGAGCACCAGGCCGCCGGCGGGGGTGCCGTCCAGCGCGACGGACAGCCCCCGGGCGAGGGCGTAGGCCAGGTAGAACACGGCACCGGACAGCGCCGCCGCGAACGCCAGCCGGGCGACGAACGCCCCCACGAGCAGCAGCACGCCGACCGCGAGGACCGCACCGCCGGCCGCCCGGGTCTCGCTGAGCAGGTTCGCGTCGGCGCCGATGCTGATGCCGTACTGGCGGTGGAACGCCACCGGCGCGAACAGGCTGGCCGCACCGACGGCGACGGCGACGAGCCCCGCCACGGACAGCAGGATCCGCCGGATCACCGCCAGGCTCCCGCGGCCGCCGCGGCGCGGCAGTAGTCGGCGAAGTCGCGCGGCTGGCGGCCGAGCGCGTCACGGACCCCGGTGCCCAGGTTGGAGTTGCGGCCGTCGAACACCTCAGCGCACAGGTCCGCGAACAGGTCGGCCTGCGGGTGCCCGGCCAGGGCGGCCCGGAGCTCCTCGACGGTGACCGGCACGTAGCTCACCGGCCGGCCGGACGCGGCCGCGAGCTCCTCGGCCGCCTCGGCGAAGGTCAGCAGGCGCGGGCCGGTGACGTCGTACAGGCGGCCGGCGTGCCGCTCGTCGAGCAGCGCCGCGACGGCGATGTCGGCGATGTCCTCGATGTCGACGAACGGCTCGGCGACGGTCCCGGCGGCGAGGACGACGGCGCCGTCGAGGACGCCCTGGCGTAGCTCGCCCTCGCCGAAGTTCTGCGCGAACCAGGCCGAGCGGATCAGGGTGTAGCCGAGCCCGGACTCCCGCACGATGTCCTCGCAGCTCTCGGCGTGGTGCTCGCCGCGGCCCGACAGCAGCACCAGCCGCTGGACGCCGGCCGCCGAGGCGGCCTTGGTGAACGCCTCGATGGCCGCGGGCGCCTCGGGCGCGGCGAGGTCGGAGTGGTAGGTGACGTAGGCGGCCCCGACGCCGTCCAGGACGGCCGGCCAGGTCTCCGGCCGTTCCCAGTCGAACGGCGGGTCGGTGCGGCGGGAGGCGCCGCGGACGGGGTGGCCGAGGTCGGTGAGGCGGCGAACGATCCGCCGGCCGGTCTTGCCGGTCGAGCCGGTGACGAGTGTGGTCATGTGGTCCAGCCTCACCGGTACCAGCGAGATTCTGAATCATCAGAGCACCTGAAGTCTTTGCAGATCGTCCAATATGGTGGACGATGATGTGGTGACGACGATCCTTCCGCCGGCCGCGGACCCGCTCGGTGAGGCACTGCACCTGCTGCGCCTCACCGGCACCCTCTACTGCCGCTCGGAGCTGACCGCGCCGTGGGCGATCGACGTGCCGGCCCTGGATGGGCTGATGGCGCTGCTGGTCGTGACGGCCGGCGAGGCCGTCCTGGAGGTCGCCGGCGAGCCGCCGCGGACGCTGCGCCCGCGCGGTCTCACGCTGATCCCGCACGGCACCCCGCACCGCGTCCACAGTGGACCGGGCCACCCGGGGGCCACGCCGCTGTTCGACATCCCCGTCGAGCGGGTCAGCGAGCGATACGAGCTGCTGCGCCACGGCGGCGGGGGCGCGCTGACCCGGGTCACCTACTGCGTGCTGCGCTGCGACCACGTCCCGGCCCGGCGGCTGGTCGCGCAGCTGCCACCGGTCCTGCACGTCGACGCGTGGGACGACGACGGCGGCTGGCTGCACAGCACCCTGCAGCTCATCGCCGGCGAGGCGACCGCGCTGCGGCCCGGCGGCGAGACGGTGCTGACCCGCCTCGCCGACGTGCTGGTCGTGCAGGCGATCCGGGGCTGGCTGGACACCGCGCCCGAGGCCCACCAGGGCTGGCTGGCGGCGCTGCGTGACGAGCATGTCGGCCGCGCCCTCACCGCGATGCACCGCGCACCGGAGGCGCCGTGGAGCGTGGAGTCCCTGGCCCGGGAGGCGGCGATGTCGCGCTCGGCGTTCTCGGCCCGGTTCACCGCGCTGCTCGGCGAGCCGGTGATGCAGTACGTGACGCAGTGGCGCATGCAGCTGGCGCACACCCACCTGCAGCAGTCGCCGGAGCCGCTGTCGCAGGTGGCGCACCGCTTCGGGTATGCCTCGGAGGCCGCGTTCTCCCGGGCGTTCAGCCGCACGTTCGGCGTCGCGCCCGGAGCGGTCCGCGCGGTCCGCGCCGGCCTGGTCGACTGAGACCCTTAGGTGTTTGCCTCCATACAAATGTAGGCTCGGGCCTCGGACTGGCGCCAGGGTGGAAACTCCCGCAGGATACGGCGTGCGGGAGACGTCGATGCTCGGGAGGCAGCCGGACGTGCAGGAGCAGCGGGTGCTCGGTGGTCGCTACCGGCTGGAAGACCAGCTCGGCAGCGGTGGGATGGCCGTGGTGTGGTCGGCGACGGACGAGGTGCTGGGGCGCCTGGTCGCGGTCAAGATGCTGGCCGGACAGCACGCCGCCAAGCCCGAGTCCCTGCGCCGCATCCGCGCCGAGGCCAGGACCGCCGCGACCCTTTCGCACCCGAACGTCGCCCAGGTGCACGACTACGGCGAGGCCGAGGAGGACGGTCGGACGGTCCCCTACGTGGTGATGGAGCTGGTCCGCGGGCAGAACCTCGAGCAGCGCATCGCCGCCGGGCCGGTCGAGCCGCGGGTCGCGTTCCGGATCTGTGCCGAGGTGGCCGCCGCCCTGACCGCCGCGCACGCCGCCGGCCTGGTCCACCGTGACATCAAACCCGCCAACGTGATCGTGACCGAGAGCGGCGCCAAGGTGGTCGACTTCGGCATCGCCGCGTCCGCCGCCCCGAGCGGCGACGGTGACCTGCCGTCGGAGGTGCTGGGCACCCCGTCCTACCTGGCGCCGGAGCGGCTCACCGACGACGCCGTCGCGCCGGCCTCGGACGTGTACGCGCTGGGCATGCTGCTGTACAAGCTGCTCACCCGTCAGCTGCCGTGGCAGGTCGACAACACGGTGCAGCTGCTCGTCGCGCACGTGTACACGGAGCCGCAGCCGCTGCCGCCGCTGCCCGGCGTGCCCGACGAGGTCATCGACCTGTGCCACCGCTGCCTGCGCAAGGACCCGGCGCTGCGGCCGGACGCGCCCGAGGTGGCGGCGGTCCTCGCCGCGGCGGCCGGCCTGCGGGTCGTCGCCGACGAGCGGGCGCACGCGGCGGCCGCCCCGGCCACGGACGGCGAGCCGTCGGCCGTGCTCATCCCGCCGCCGGGCATCCGTGCCACCGCCTCGACCGGCACCAGGCCGGCCCGCCGCCGGGCCGTGGTGGTGACGTCCGCCACCGTGGCCACCCTGGTCACCGCCGGCCTGGTCGCGGCCGCGTTCAGCACCGGTCCGCCCGCGCAGCAGCGCACCGCCACCGCCGCCGCGTCGTCGTCGCCGACCGGGACGGGTGCGCCGAGTGCCGCCGCGCCGTCCGCCACGACCGCGGTCGTTCCCTCCGCCGGCACCGGTCCGACCACGGCCGGTGGCGGGCCCGCTACCGGGGGCTCGACCGGCGGAGCCACCCGGCCCGCCCCGCAGCCGACCGGCGGCAACCCGGCGCCGACCACCGCGCCGCCGACGCCGTCCGACCCGCCCTCACCCCAGCAGCGGACCCTGTCGTCGATGGGCGGCAGCGTCCTGGCCACCTGCACCACCGGCGACCTGGCGCAGCTGCTCTCGTGGGAGCCGGCGGAGACGTATCAGGTCCAACGGGTCGACGCCGGGCCGGCCAACCCGGCGAGGATCCTGTTCAAGAGCGCCGAACACACCGTGCGGATGCAGGTTACCTGCAAGCTCGGCGTGCCGTCGGCGGTCGTCGGGACGATCTGAGCCCGCGGGCCGGTCGAACAAACCCGGTGTGGCCGCGTGGCAGGGTGTGGCTATCCTCGCCGGGGCGGCACGGAGCCGCCCAACGGGGAGGAACACATGAAGTCCAGCAGGAGTGTCCTGCTCACCCTGGTGCTGTCCGGCGCGCTCGCCGTCACCGGGGCCTGTGGCAGCAAGACCGACAGCGGCGCCGCCGCGCCGGCGGCCAACGGATCGACCAGCGCGGCGGCGTCACCGTCGGCCGACCCGCGCGCCGACCTGGCCACGGCGTTCGCCAAGTTCAACGGCGTGACCACGACCTATTCGGTGACCACCGACTCGGGCGTCGCGGCCAACGTCAAGATGACCGGCTCCAGCGACCCGGCGAAGAAGGCCAACAGCGGCTCGCTGACCATCAGCGCGCAGGGGCAGCAGATCACGACCGATGTCATCATCGTCGGCACCGACGTGTACCTGAAGATGAACCTGCCGATTCCGGGTGTCGACCCGAAGAAGTGGATGTACGTCGACGGCAGCAAGACGTCGCTGAGCAAGCTGGGCCTCGGCAACCCTGACGACCCGGCCAACGTCAAGGGCTTCGCCGACGCGATCGTGACGATCGAGCGGACCGGCGCCGGCACGTTCAAGGGCACGATCGACATGACCAAGCGCAACCTCCCGGCGTCCAGCGCGGCCCTGATCCAGCAGCTGGGCAACGCGGCGCAGTCGGTGCCCTTCGAGGCGACCGTCGGCGCGGACGGCTACGTCACCTCGCTGATCGTCAAGACGCCCGCGGCCGGCCAGATCCCGGCGACGACGGCGACGACGACGTTCAGTGACTTCGGCAAGCCGGTCACGATCAACAAGCCCGCCGCCGCCGAGGTGCAGCCGGCACCGCCGGCGCTGCTCGCCCAGTTCGCCTGATCCACGCGCAGGGGCCGCACCGCGACGGCGGTGGCGGCCCCTGTCTTCAGGCCACGAGCAGCCGGAGACCGAGGTCCGCCGCGTCGAGTTCGGCGAGATCGGCGTTGCGCTCGGCCCACACGCCGGAGGACAGGTCCGCGTGGAGCTTCCGCACCGCGCGCTGCTCGGCCTGCGGGCCGACCCTGGTCCACACCGACACCGCGCGGCGCACGTGTTCGTCCAGGTACGCCTCGGGGCGGCGCCAGTACGCCTCGAAGAAGCCGTCGGCGCAGTCCCACGGGACGGGCAGCGGCTCGGCCCGTCCGCCGATCGCCCGGGTCAGGTCGTCCAGTGCGGGTCCGCCGACCACCAGGCCGGCGAACTCGGGCAGGTAGTCGCGGTTGAGCCAGAACCGCTGGTGCGAGGCGGCGTCGTAGGTGAACACCACCACGCGGCGGGCCACCCGCCGCAGCTCCCGCAACCCGGCGATCGGGTCCGGCCAGTGGTGCACGGTGCTGACGGCCATCGCGGCGTCGAAGGACTGATCCTCGAACGGCAGGCTGTCCGCGGATGCGGCCACGCACGGCGCCGCACCGGCGGGGCGCAGCGCCCGCATGACCGCCGACGGTTCCACCGCGGTGACGTCCCGGTCGGGGGGTTCGTAGGAGCCGGTGCCGGCCCCGACGTTGAGCACCGTCCGAGCGTCGCCCAGCGCGGCCCAGATGCGCGCGGCGATCCGCGGCTCGGTGCGCCGCGTCGCCGGGTAGGCGGATCCGATGGTGTCGTACAGTCGCGCGCCGAACACCCGCAGTTGCTCCTCCGGTGTCGTCCTGATGCCCATCGCTCGTGCCTCCAGTTCCCTGTCGATGGCCGTCACCATGGCCGCGGCGCGATCGCGCTGGTCCACCAGCAGGCCGCGCAGGCGGCGCAGGTGCGCGACCGCGTCGGTGGTGGGGTCGTCGACCAGGTCCGCTATCTCGCGCAGCCCGAAGCCCAGCCGCCGGTAGGCGAGCACCTCCCGCAGCCGCTCCACGTCGTCCGCCGAGTACGCCCGGTATCCGGCCGGGGTCCGCGTGGACGGCTGCAGGAGGCCGATCTCGTCGTAGTGATGCAGGGTGCGGACGGTGACGCCGGCCAGCTCGGCCACATGTCCCACGGTCAGGTGCTCCTCCACGCCCCCGACTATGTGGCATGACGCCGCGTGAGGGACAAGTCCCGCGTCACCGGTTTGAACGCCGGTCAGAGGTGCAGGCGCAGCCGGACCGTGGTCCCGTCCGGGCCGCTGACCGAGGCGACGTGGTCGCAGACCCGCTCCACGATCGCCAGCCCCCGCCCGCGCACCGCGTCCGCCGGCGGCATCTGCCGCTGGAACGTCCGCGGCGGTCCCTGGTCGACGACGTCGCACACGATGTGCCCGGCGTCCGTCCACACCCGGACCCGGCCGCCGCCGGTGGTGTGCTGCACCGTGTTGGTCGCCAGCTCGTTGACCGCCAGCATCAGCATCTCGGTCCGGGCCTCCGACATGCCCAGCGCCAGCGCGTGCCGGCGCACGAACGCCCGGACCGCGCCCAGGTCCTCGGCCTCGCCGTAGGACAGCGTGTCGGAGGTGCCGGAAGTGTCTGCCTCGAACAGTGCCATCGAGCTCACCCCACCCCTCACGTCACCCGAGCGTGGTCCCGGCCACCATCATGGCACCCGGGACCGGCCGGGACGGGTCATGCATCACCCGCTCAGGGGCCCCCGGGGTCCGGGATGTCGCGATCGCCCCGCGCCGCCCCTATCGAGCACGCCCTCTGGTTTACTGCGACATCGTGGAACACGTGCTGGAACCCGACGACCGGACGCTGCACGGCTACTTCTCGCCCGACTACCCGCCGGTGCTGACCGTGCGGCCCGGCGACAGCGTGACCTTCCGGACCCTCGACTGCTGGTGGTCGGCCGGCCCCTACGCCGGTGAGCACCCGCCCGACCGGCCACGCGTGCCGCAGCACCGCCCGGGGTACGGCCACGCGCTGGTCGGCCCGATCGAGGTGCTCGGGGCGAAGGCCGGCCAGACGCTCGAGGTCCGCGTCGACGCGGTCGTCCCGGAGACCTGGGGGACCACGGTCGCGGGTGGCTGGCCGAGCGGCCCGAACCGGCGGTACCACCTGGAGACCGAGGGCGTCGTGCACGCCTGGACGCTCGACCCGGCCGCGATGACCGGCCGCAACCAGCACGGCCACGCGGTGCCGCTGCGCCCGTTCCTGGGCGTGATGGGCATGCCGCCGGCCGAACCCGGCGAGCACTCGACGATCCCGCCGCGCGTGCACGGCGGCAACATCGACTGCAAGGAACTGGTCGCCGGGACCACCCTGCTGCTGCCGATCCCCGTCGACGGCGCGCTGTTCTCCGCCGGCGACGGGCACGCGGCCCAGGGCGACGGTGAGGTCAGCGGCACCGCGATCGAGTGCCCGATGGACCGGGTGACGCTGACGTTCGGGGTGCGCGACGACTTCCCGGTGCCGGGGCCCGTCGTCCGCACCGCCGACGCCTGGCTGGCGCTGGGCCTCGGCGACACCCTCGACGACGCCACCTACGCCGCGCTGGAGTCGATGTTCGCCCTCCTGGCGCGCCTGCACGGGGTGACCCGGGCGGACGCCGTCGCGCTGTCCAGCGTCGCGGTCGACCTGCGGGTCACGCAGATCGTCAACCAGGTCGTCGGCGTCCACGCCGTCCTGCGCGACGACGCCGTCAGCTTCGCTTCGCGCGACCCGGGCTGAGACAGTGGCCACCCGCGGCGGCCATCCGCGGCGGGTGAGACGGGGCCGTGGTGGCGCGGTGAGCCTTGGAGTCGGCATGCCGGCTGTAGGGCTCGAGAGGAGACGCGCACATGGCACGCGCTGTAGGAATCGACCTCGGGACGACCAACTCCGTGATCGCCGCGTTCGAGGGTGGGCGGCCGACCGTCCTGCCCAACGCGGAGGGCAGTAGAACCACGCCGTCCGTGGTGGCGTACACCGACGGCGGCGAACGGCTCGTCGGGCAGCTCGCCCGCAGGCAGGCGGTGCTCAACCCCAAGGGCACGATCACCTCCGCGAAACGCTTCATCGGCCGCAGGTTCGACGAGGTCGGCGAGGAGACCCGCGGCGTCACCTACGACGTGGTCGCGGGGCCCGACGGCATGGTGCGCTTCGACGTGCGGGACAAGCTGCTGTCGCCGGAGGAGGTGTCCGCGCAGATCCTGCGCAAGCTCGCCGACGACGCGGCGAAGCACCTGGGGGAGAAGGTGACCGAGGCGGTCGTCACGGTCCCGGCGTACTTCAACGACGCGCAGCGCCAGGCGACCAAGGACGCGGGCAAGATCGCCGGCCTCGAGGTGCTGCGGATCATCAACGAGCCGACGGCGGCGGCCCTCGCCTACGGGCTGGACAAGAAGGGCCACGAGACGGTCCTCGTGTTCGACCTCGGCGGCGGCACGTTCGACGTGAGCATCCTCGACGTCGGCGACGGGGTGGTCGAGGTCCGGGCCACGTCCGGCGACACGCACCTCGGCGGCGACAACTTCGACCACCGGCTCGTGGAGCACATCGCCGGGCAGTTCCAGCAGGAGACCGGCATCGATGTGCGCACCGACCCGCAGGCGCTGCAGCGGCTCACGGAGGCCGCCGAACGCGCCAAGATCGAGCTGTCGTCGGTGACGCAGACGCAGGTGAACCTCCCGTTCATCACCGCCGACGCGACCGGGCCCAAGCACCTCACGACGACACTGACCCGCGCGACGTTCGAGGAGCTGACCCACGACCTGCTGGAGCGGACGATGGGTCCGGTCAAGCAGGCGATGCAGGACGCGAAGGTCACCGCCGGCGACCTCGACGAGGTGATCCTGGTCGGCGGGGCGACCCGCATGCCGGCCGTGCAGGCCCTCGTGCGCCGCCTCACCGGCGGCAAGGAACCGAACATGACCGTCAACCCCGACGAGGTCGTCGCGCTCGGCGCGGCCATCCAGGCCGGCGTGCTCAAGGGCGACGTGCAGGACGTCGTCCTGCTCGACGTGACGCCGCTGTCGCTGGGCGTGGAGACCCTCGGCGGGCTGATGACGAAGGTCATCGACCGCAACACGACGATCCCGACCCGCCGGGCCGAGGTGTTCTCCACCGCCGAGGACAACCAGCCCGCCGTCGACGTCGTCGCGCTGCAGGGCGAGCGGGAACGCGCCGCGGACAACCGGGTCCTGGGCCGCATGCGGCTGGAGAACATCCGCCCCGCCCCGCGCGGCACCCCGCAGGTCGAGGTGACCTTCGACGTCGACGCCAACGGCATCCTCAACGTGTCGGCGAAGGACAAGGACACCGGCGCGCAGCAGCAGATCACCATCACCGAGAGCGGCACCCTGGACACCGCCGAGGTCGAGCGGATGGTCCGCGAGGCGCAGGAGCACCGGGCCGAGGACCAGCAGATCCGCCAGCGGGTCGACGCCAGCAACGAGCTCGACGGCTCCGCGTATCAGCTGGAACGCGGCCTGCAGGAGCGCGGCGACGTGCCGGAGCACGAGCGGGCCCGGGCCACGATGCTCGTGGAGGAGGCCCGGCAGGCGGTGCGGGAGCAGGCGCCGACGCCGCGGCTGCGCCAGCTGACGGAGGACCTGCGGCAGGCGGCGCTGGCGCTCGGCAGCGGCGGCGGAAACCGGGAAGCCCCGCAGGACGCCGACGACGTCATCGACGCCGACTTCAACACGGGGTGACGCCGTGGCCGAGGTCAACGAGGACGTCGCGGAGCTCACCGAGCGCTGGCAGCGGGCCGCCGCCGACGTCGAGAACACCCGCAAGTGGGCCGAACGCCAGTCGGCGCGGCAGCGGCAGGAGGAGCGGCTCGCCGTGTCCGCCGCGTGGCTGCCGGTGCTGGACAACCTCGACCTGGCGCTCCAGCACGGCGACGCCGACCCGAGCACCATCCTGGAGGGCGTGGCAGGTGTGCGGGACCAGGCGCTGAGCATCCTCGCCCGGCTCGGCTTCGAGCCGGTCGGCGAGGTCGGCGAACCGTTCGACCCGGTGCGGCACGAGGCGGCCGAGGTCGTCCGCGACAGCGACGCGCCACCGGGCACGGTCGTGCGGGTGCTGCGTCCAGGGTTCGGCGACGGGGAGCGGCTGCTGCGGCCGGCGGTCGTCGCGGTGAGCGCGCCGGCCGATCTGGCGGTGCACCCGGAAGCGGGTCGGGACGGTGGCTGAGAACCGCGACCCGTACCAGGTGCTCGGCGTGGCCAGGGACGCGAAACCGGAGGAGATCCAGCGCGCGTACCGGACCCTGGCCCGCCGGCAGCACCCGGACATCAACAAGGAACCCGGCGCGGAGGAACGCTTCAAGGAGATCAACGAGGCCTACCACGTGCTGTCCGATCCCGAGCGCCGGGCCAAGTTTGACCGGGCGGCCCGGGTCAGGCAGGGCGCGGGCTTTCCGAGCGGAGGATTTCAGGGCGGAGGAGGATTTCAGGGCGGCGGGTTTCAGGGTGTCGACGTGGACCTGGAGGACCTGCTCGGCAGCATGTTCGGCGGCGGCGGCCGGCACGGTCCGGGTGGCGCCGGTCCGGTTCCCGGCGCCGACACCCAGGCCACGATCACGATCGGCGTCGAGGATGCGTTCCGGGGCGGCCGCCGGCAGGTCACCCTCCCGGGCCCGGACGGCAGCCCCCGCCACTACGACGTGAACGTGCCGGCCGGGGTCGTCGACGGGCAGCGGATCCGCCTCGCCGGGCAGGGCAACCCCGGTGTCGCCGGCGGCCCGTCCGGCGACCTGTACCTGGTCGTCCGCCTCGCGCCGCACCCGCGGTTCCGGGTCGAGGGCCGCGACGTCGTGCTCGACCTGCCGGTGGCGGCCTGGGAGGCGGCCCTCGGTGGGCCGGTGCCCCTCGACACGCCCGGCGGGCGGGTCCGCGTCGACGTGCCGCCGGGGACGTCGTCCGGGCGCCGGCTCCGGCTGCGCGGGCGGGGCCTGCCCAACCCGCGCGGCCGTCCCGGCGACCTGTACGCCGAGGTCAAGATCATGGTCCCGCCGAAGCTGACCGAGCCCGAGCGCCGGCTGTTCGAGGAGCTCGGCGAGGCGTCCCGGTTCAACCCGCGGGAGGCCTGAGCGCGGCGCTGTGGGCGGCGCCGCCGCCGATCGCGTACGTTGCTGCTGTGATTGGCACAGGTGGGTCCCCGCAGCGGTGGAGCACGCAGCGCTGGTTCGCGTCGGTCCTGATCGCGATGGTGGTCCTGGTCCTGGCCGGCGCGGCCGTCGGCGCGGCGATCCTGGCGCACACCGCGGCGGTGTCCAACCGGCTCAGCGACCGGATCTCCCCGGCCCGCACCGCCGTGGTGGAGCTGACCGCCGCCCTCGTCGACCAGGAGACCGGCGTGCGGGGTTACCTGCTCAGCGGCGACGAGCGGTTCCTGGAGCCCTACGCGCGGGGCGTCGCCGGCGAGCGGACGCTGCTGGGCCGCATGCGGCAGCTGCTCATCGGCGAGCAGGTCGCCCTCGCCGACCTGGACCGGGTCGAGGCGCAGGCCCGCGACTGGCGGACCACGGTGGCGGATCCGTCGATCGAGGCCCGCCGGCGCGGTGGTGACTCCTCGACCACGGTCGACGCCGTGCTGGCCGGCAAGACCGCGTTCGACGCCGTCCGCGACCGGATCGGCACCCTCGACGGGCACCTCGCCGGCGTCCGGGAGCAGGCCCGCAGGGACCTCGACGGGGCCCGCCGGCTGCGCGACAGCGTGTTCCTCGGCATGGTCGGGTTCCTGCTGCTGTTCATCACCGCCATCGCGGTGCTGCTGCGCCTGGTGGTGCTGGAGCCGCTCGACCGGCTGAGCACCGGGGTGCGCCGGGTCGCGGGCGGGGACTTCGACCACCGCCTCGCCGTGCGGGGCCCCGCCGACCTGGCCCGGCTGACCGGCGACGTGGAGACGATGCGGCAGCGGATCGTGGACGCGTTCATCGCCAGCGAGCAGGCCCGGGCGAAGCTGGAGCAGCAGCAGCTGGAGCTGCACCGCTCCAACGCCGACCTGGAGCAGTTCGCCTACGTCGCCTCGCACGACCTGCAGGAGCCGCTGCGCAAGGTCGCCTCGTTCTGCCAGATGCTGCAGCGCCGCTACAGCGACCAGCTCGACGACAAGGCCCGGCAGTACATCGCGTTCGCGGTCGACGGCGCCACCCGCATGCAGCGGCTCATCACCGACCTGCTGACGTTCTCGCGGATCGGCCGGGTGTACGACGACAGCCGCTCCGTCGATCTCGACGAGGTGGTCGGGCAGGCCGAGGCGAACCTCGGCGGCGCGATCACCGAGCGGCGGGCCCGCGTCGAACGCCCACCGCTGCCGACCGTGCCCGGCGACGTGACCCTGCTGACGATGCTGTGGCAGAACCTGATCAGCAACGCGATCAAGTTCCGCCACCCGGAGCGCGACCCGGTGGTGCGGGTCACGGTCGCCGAGGCGGGCGCCCGGTGGCAGTTCAGCGTCGAGGACAACGGCATCGGCATCGACCCCAGGTTCGCCGACAAGATCTTCGTCATCTTCCAGCGGCTGCACTCCCGCGAGACCTACTCCGGCACCGGGATCGGCCTGGCCGTCTGCAAGAAGGTGGTCGAGTTCCACGGCGGCGAGATCCGCCTCGACGACACCTACTCCGACGGCGCCCGGTTCATCTTCACCCTGCCCCGCGAGGTGACCACCCCTGAGCTCGCGACCGCTTCCGCGGACCTCGCTTCCGCGGACCTTGCTTCCGCGGGCGCTTCCGCGGACCTCGCGCCCGCGACCGCGGACGGGCAGCCGGCGCTCGGTTCGCGCTGACCGCCCGTCCGGTGGGCAGGTGGATCAGGGGACGCGGACCCCGGTCCCCAGGGTCCAGCGCTGGTTGGCGCCGCCGTTGCAGGTCCACAGTTCGAGGCCGGATCCGTTGGGATTCGTCGTGCCCGTGACGTCGAGACAGATCCCGGACTGGACGCCGGTGATCGTGCCGTTGGCGTTGACGTTCCACTGCTGGTTGGCGCCACCGTTGCAGTCGTAGAGCTCGACGTGCGTGCCGGCGGCCGTACCGTTGTCGTGCGCGTCGAAGCACTTGTTCAGGACCTTGAGGGTCCGGGCCGACGTGCTGTAGGTGATCCGCTGGTTCTCGCCGCCGTTGCAGTCCCACACCACGAGCTGCGTCGCGTTGACGGTCGTGCCGCCGGGCGAATCGGCGCAGCGGCTCGAGCTGGCGCTGATGAGCTGGCCACCGAGCTGGGTGCTGCCGGCCGCCGGCGTGACCTTGAACAGTGCCGACTCGTGGGTGCTCAGGCTGCGCGTGACCGAGTTGGACAGCGTCTCGGACGAGCGGCCCCACAGGTTGCGGACCGTGGCGGCGCCGGTGAAGCCGAGGTCGGCGAAGTTGGCGGTGATCGTGGCGGTGTTGTCGCCGAGGTTGAACATGGCGACCGTGTAGCTGCCGTCCGGGTTCTTCGTCGAACGCCAGACCTGCTGCTGGGTGGCCTGGGAGACCGGGGTGGCCGGCCGGCCGCCGTCCCGGTCGACCGCCAGGACCTCGTCGTTCTTCAGCATGTTGAGGTCACCGGCGTCGAACTTGGTCATGTCCACACCGAGCAGCAGCGGCGCCTTGGAGATCGCCCACAGGGTGAGCTGGCTCTGCCGCTCCTGCGGCGTGAGCCCGGTGGCCGTACCGTTGCCGACCTCGAGGGAATCGGGGTCGTTCCAGCCACCCGGACCGGCGTACGGTGCCCACTTCGGCAGGTCGACCCAGCGCGAACGGATCATCCCCCAGTGGGTCAGCGTCGAGCAGTAGCACTCGATGTCGCCGCTGATCCGCCAGCTGTTGGCCTGCTGCTTCCAGGTGTTGACGTTGTTGAAGTCCAGCGTGTTGGACAGGCCGTAGTGAATGGTCCGGCCGGTCTGCCGCAGCGCGGTCGCCCAGTGGACGACGTCGTCCTGGTCGCTGGTGTGCACGCCGTCGATCTTGATGTAGTCGACGCCGTACGAGGCGAAGAGGTTGGCCCACGAGTTCAGGAACGCCTGCGCCGCAGTGGGATTCTTGGCGTAGTCGATGAAGTACATGACGTTGCCGAAGCCGCCGTAGTTCGTCTCGTACCGGCTGGTGTCGGACACGATGTCGCGGGCGTGGAACGACGTGCCCTCGATCGGGGTGTTCTGGTTGTACGCCGCCACCGGGATGCCGGGGGTCACGTACATGCCGAACTTCTCGCCGAGGCCGTGGATGTAGTCACCGAGGGCCTTCATGCCACTCGGGAACTTCGTGGTGTCGACCGCCCACCGCCCGTACTGGTCCACGGTGGTCCCGGGGTTGCGGATGTAGTAGTCGTCCAGATTGACGTACTGGAATCCCTTCGCCACCAGGCCGGCGTCGGACATGCCCTTCGCCTGGGCCTTCACTTTGGCCTCGGTCGGGCTGCGCATCAGGAAGCTCCAACTGCTCCACCCGGCCGGCGGCGTCCGGGACGCGCCGTTGTCGGATGCCAGCGCCGGCGGCGGCGCCACGACGTTCGAGATGACCAGCGACGATGCCAACACCATCGTCGCGACGAGCGCTCGTCTGTACATAACTCTCCTCGAGAAGAACGATCAACGAACCGTCCTGGCGGACCTCGCGGTTGTTACATATTGAGCGACGATGTTGGATCGGGTGTCAATGCGTACGTTTATGAAACTCTGAAACAAACACGTTCTACAGCATTCGAACACTCACTGCCGTTCGGGCACATCGCGACGGGAGTTCAGGCGGCGAAGCGCGATGATTCCGGTGACGGTCGCCGACCGGCGGTGTGTCGCCAGCTGACGAAGGACGACAACCGCGACGGCGATCGATCCGACGTACAGGGCCAGGAGTGCGGGCGTCAGCAAGCCCCAGGCCGACGGCAGCGTGCCACAGGCGGCGGCGGTCACGGTGTTGACGGCGATGTAGAACCAGGCCAGGGCTCGCCCCAGTCGATACGCCCACAGGCGGTCCTCGCCCAGTCCCAGGCATGTCACGCCGGTCGCAACAACGACGAGGAGTGATGCCACCGCGTCGCCGACCCAAACCGCCGTGGCGGCGGTCTGGTTGTCCGCGCGGAGGAGCAGCCCATCGACCGGACCCAGGAGCGGCCCGACATACAGCCAGGTGAGCAGGTAGATGGGCCCGCGAAGCAGCACCGATGCGATCAGCCCGAGCAGCAGCCAGGCACCCGGCCGTCCATTTTTGAACACGTTCAACATTCTGCGCTGATCTTGCTCAGCTACGCAACCGTCCCTCGGCCACACTGGATGTGTTGCAAGGCACCATGATGAAGGTGTGGATGATGCGTAGGGCTCGGATCGCGGTATGAGCGCGTGCTTGGGGGTCGACGCGGAGCGGGATCAACGACGCCGGGCAGAATAGAGCGATGATCAGCTACTGGGACCCGCTGCCCACGGCCCGGCGGTTGGTCGAAGGGCTTGGCAGGCCTGCTGGGGAGGTGTTCGCCGGACGCTGGGAGCAACGGAACTGGCGCAACGTCCCAGGGCCGTTCTACGCCGGCGAAACCGACAGTCTGGCCATCGGGCGGCTGGATGCACCGGAGCACATCTGCTATGACGACGACCTCGGCGACGGGTTCGGTTTCGAGTTCATCTACCGCCAGCCGGTGAACGTTCGCCAGACCGAGGCTGTGGTCAACGGCTGCCGGCTCGAGCTGTACAGCGGTTACAACTGGGACGGAGACGACCGTTGGACTGCAGGGACGGTCCGCGAGTGGTGGCGGGACCGGGGTCGGGTCCGGGAATGGGCGCTTGCGATCGCTGCTGATTGGGGCGCGGACACCCATCCGCATTGGGGCTACAACGCCGGCTCCAGGTTCCTGGGCCACTACCACGACGCCGCCCGTGGCCATCGGGACTTCGCCGCGTACCTGGATGACGGCCTGGAGGCATACCTGCGCGGTTATCTGTTCTGGCTGGATCAGCGGCGCGAGCCCCGTGCCGGTGAAGCGCTTCCCCGCCTGTAGCTGGCCGTCTCGACATCGATGCCAACCCGACCCATCACCACGCATCCGTCATCGTTCCCATGATCGGGGTGGAGCGCGTATCAAGCTTCGCTGTGCAACCGCGACCGGGAATGCAGTACGACAGGCATGATCCCGGGACACGCATCGCGTTGCGAGCACAGGACGTCGCGTTCATGCACGATCAGTTCACCCACGCAGATACTCTTGCCATGTCCGCCGCCTGGCGACCACGATCCAGGCTGCCGATCGACTCCATCGGCGACGACCGCGTCGAAGTCCTCCGGTGACTCGGCGTACTTGCGCTCGAACGCGCCATCAAGTGCGTGCTCCAGCCCCCAGAAGGTGCGGTTGAGTCGATCCTCAAGGTCGTCTTCGGAGCACCAGTCGGCGTCGACGAGCCGCCGGGTCAAGGCGGCCAGATCCGACAGACCGAGGTAGTCGAAGGCTTCGGCGGCCTGCTGGACCTCCTCGGGAGAGCTGGTGTCCATGACCGCTGATACACCGCTGCCCATGATGCGCCCGTAAGGCTCGGCCATCGCACACAGATGCCGATCCCCGACGCCACTGCCAGGATGATCGGACATCGCGCGGTTCCAGACCAGGTCGGCCTTGGTGAGGACGTATATCACGGCAGCATTCTATGGCGGGCCAAGGAGGCAGCCTTCTCGCTCAGTTTCGGCACCCGGCGGCCGATGGGACACCCGGGATGTCTCGTGGCGAGGAGCGGAAGTTGACGGCTCGGGTGACGATCCGCACGCGGCTGATCGCGAGCCTGCTGGTCCTGATGCTGCTCTCGGTCGGCTCGCTGGTCACGCTGGTGGCGGTGCGCGCCTCCGACAGCCTCGACAAGGTGTCGCTCGACGACGCGCAGCACATCGCCGAGGCGGAGGCGGCGCGGGTCCAGCAGACGGTGTCCACCGCGGTCGGCACCGCCCGCGACCTCGCCCGGGTGCTGGGCAGCATGGCGCAGAAGGCACCGTCGCGGGAGGCCGGCGACCTGGTGCAGCGGGGCCTGCTCGACGCGCACCCGGAGTACCACGGCGTCTGGTCGGCCTGGGACCCGAACGCGTTCGACGGCAAGGACCGGGCGTTCGTCGGGGCGGCCAACTCCGACCAGGTCGGCCGGTACGGGCCGTGGTGGTACCGGAGCGAGGACGGCACGCTGACGCTCGAGGCGATCACGGACATGAGCCCTCCGGCGGACAACGAGTGGTACACGAAGCAGAAGCAGAGCGGCAAGGACGTGGTCACCGAGCCGTACCCGTTCGACGTGCAGGGCATCACGGTGCTGTTCACGTCGATCCAGGTGTCGATCATGATCAACGGTGCGTTCGCCGGCATCGCCGCGGTCGACCTGTCCCTCGCGCAGCTCGGCACCGGCGTCGCGGCGATCCGGCCGTACGGTCATGGCAGCGCGACCCTGGTCAGCACGGACGGCAACGTCGTCGCGGGCAGGACCCTCGACCAGCTCACGAAGCCGCTCAAGGGGCCGCTCGGCGAGCTGGCCGGCCGGGCCCGCGCCGGGGGGAAGACGGTCCGTTCGGTCACCGACGTCGACGGTGCCAGCCAGATCCTCGTCGCCGTGCCGATCGCGTTGACGGCGGACAGCGTCTGGTCGCTCGTCGTGGAGATCCCCCGGTCGGTCGTCATGGCGCCGGTGCGCTCGCTGCGCAACCAGGCGGTGCTGTTCACGCTCGTGGCGTTGCTGCTGAGCGGGATCGCGGCGTTCTTCGTGGCGCGGGCGGTGGTCGCGCCGATCACCCGGCTGCGCGACCGGATGGTCGACATCGCCGAGGGCGAGGGTGACCTGACCCAGCGCGTCGACGAGTCGCCGCACACGGAGGTCGGGCAGCTCGGCAACGCGTTCAACCGGTTCGTGCTGAAGGTCGCCGGCACCGTCCGCGGGATCGCCGACGCCGCCGACGACCTCACCCGGGCCAGCGGCGAGATCACCGACGTGTCGTCCCGGCTCGCCGGCTCGGCGCGCACGTCGGCCGAGCAGGCGGAGCACGTGTCGGCGTCGGCCGGGCAGGTGTCGCACAACGTGGAGACGGTCGCCGCCGGTGCCGACGAGATGGGGGCGTCGATCCGCGAGATCGCCCAGAGCGCGGCGGAGGCGGCCCGGGTCGCGACCGCGGCGGTCGAGGCCGCCGAGCGCACCGACCGGACGGTGACGAAGCTCGGCAACTCCAGCGCCGAGATCGGCGAGGTGCTGGCCACGATCACGTCGATCGCCGGCCAGACGAACCTGCTCGCCCTCAACGCGACGATCGAGGCGGCCCGCGCCGGTGCGTCCGGCAAAGGGTTCGCGGTCGTCGCGAGCGAGGTGAAGGAGCTCGCGTCGGAGACCGCCCGGGCGACCGACGACATCGCCGCCCGGATCGACGCGATCAAGACCGACTCGGCCGAGGCGGTCAGCGCCATCCGGCAGATCGCCGAGATCATCCACCAGGTCAGCGACTACTCGACGACGATCGCGAGCGCGGTCGAGGAGCAGACCGCGACCACGAACGAGATGAGCCGCTCCGTCAACGACGCGGCCACCGGGTCCCGGGACATCGCCCACGTCATCGACGGAGTCGCCGGAGCCGCCGCGACCGCCACGACCGACGCGCGCGCGGCGCAGGAGGCCGCCGACCGGCTGTCGGAGCTGTCGACGCGGCTGCGGACGCTCGTCGGCTCGTTCCGCTACTGACGCGGGGTCCCCGGTCGGCAGCCGCGGTGCACGACCGGCGGCAAGGGGTCAGGGCACGAGCACGACCTTGCGTCGAGCGCCTGCGACGCGGTCATCCCGGCCAACGGCAGCGGCACCGCGTCGACCGCCGCCACCCCGTCGGGCAGCGGCACGACCAGGTCGGCGGGGAGGGTGACGAACTGGGCGTACCCGCCACGCTGGGTCGATTTGTGCGAGGTGAACGCGACCACCGGCTGGCCCGTGGCCTCGACGGTCCCGGCGACGTCGTACGCGTCGATCACCACCATGAAACCAGCCTACCGACGCACCGGGCTGTCGAAGACGTCGCGGCGGCGTCCCGGGCATGGTCGGGCGTGCGGGCGCAGTGCGCCCGACACCCGACCACCGTGCGCACCGCGCCGCCGCCGGGACCGCTCCGGGCCGTTACTCGCTGAGCCCGGCCACGATCGGCGAGACGGTGCCGACGTTGATGCCCTTCGTTGAGCACGCCTGGGTCGCCAAAGGCACGAACACCGAGGCCGTCTCGTCCGGCGGGTACACGCGGAACCCGGCCACCTCCACCGCGTGGCACTGGGGTTCGAACGCGCCCGGCTGCCCCCGTTGCACCACCGCGTGGGCCGCGCCCTGCGGTGCCAGCACGACCCGGGCCGGTGTCACGTTCTGCTCTCGCTGGAGAGGGTCGTTGACCTGCTGCCCGGAGGGTCCGGTCAGCCACGAGACCCCCGGGTACCCGTACAGCGTGCAGGTGCGCGCCGAGACGTTCCGGAACACCAGCCAGTCGTACTGGCTCCCGGCGGCCCCGCCACCCGGGGCGCCCTGCGTGGTTACCCGCAGGTCCCCGGTGTGGCACGCCGCGGACCGCGGTTGCGAGCCGCTCGGCACGGCGGAGCCCGGCGGGGCGCTCGACCCCGTGACCACCGGCGCGGATGACGGCGTGACCGATGGCGCGGACGACGGTCCACCTGGCCCCTCGTTCGGGTCACAGCCCGCGGCGAGCAGCGGCAGTGGCATGAGCGCCAGAGCGGCGATACAGCGTTTCATCAGATTCTCCCTGCGTCGATGTGGATCGGACGCCTGCTATGACGGGAGAAACGCCTTGCGGTTGACGACTGTCGCGTTGCCGACCGCTATTCGTCGAGCCCGGCCACGATCGGGGAGACGGTGCCGACGTTGATGCCCTTCGTTGAGCACGCCTGGGTCGCCCACGGCACGAACACCGAGGCCGTCTCGTCCGGTGGGTACACGCGGAACCCAGCCACCTCCACCGCGTGGCACTGGGGTTCGAACGCGCCCGGCTGCCCCTGCCGCACCACCGCGTGGGCCGCGCCCTGCGGTGCCAGCACGACCCGGGCCGGTGTCACGTTCTGCTCTCGCTGGAGAGGGTCGTTGACCTGCTGCCCGGAGGGTCCGGTCAGCCACGAGACCCCCGGGTACCCGTACAGCGTGCAGGTGCGCGCCGAGACGTTCCGGAAGACCAGCCAGGAGTACACGCCCCCGGCGGTCCCGCCACCCGGGGCGCCCTGCGCGGTCACCCGCAGCTCCCCGGCATGGCAATGCGCGGACTGGACCGGCGGCGACCCGGCCGAGACCGGCGGCTCCAGCGAGGGCGAGGACGATGGCGAGGACGAGGACGAGGGCGAGGACGATGGTGATTCGGGCGACGACGGCTCGGAGACCGACGCCGAGGCGCCCGGCGGGAGGACGGGGCCGGGTCCGGTGGCGATGCGATACGCGACGCCGGTGGCACCGGTGAGTGCCACCGCCACAGCGGCGGCGACGGCGGTCACCCGCACCGTGCGCCGGCGGCGGGCCGTGCGGGCGATCCGCTCGTACGCGCCGGGGGCGGGGCCGATCGGCTCGACCCGGTGCCGGTCCAGCCAGCCCTCGAACTGGTCGTCGGGGTCAGTCATCGGTGCCATCCAGTTCCGCTCGGATCCGTGCCCTTGCGTGGAACAGGTCCGACTTCACCGTTCCCTCCGGGCGCCCGACGATCGACGAGACCTCCCGGACCGAGAAGCCGGCCAGGTAGTGCAGCAGCAGCGCGGTGCGCTGGTGCTCGGGCAGCAGTTGGAGCGTCGCGCGCAGGTCGTCGCCCCGCTCGGGCCGCCCGTCTGGGACGTCGCGCTGGTCGGCCGCGGCCAGGCTGAGCACGCGGCGCTCCCGCACCGAGCGCCGCCAGTGGTCGCGCAGCAGGTTCACCGCGACCTTGTACAGGTAGGCGTGCGGATCGTGCGAGTCGGACCAGCGCGACAGCAGCCGGGTGAACGCCTCGGCGGCGATGTCGTGCGCGGTCTCGTCGTCGTCGACCTGCCGACGGACCCAACCGGCGAGGCGGGCGTAGTTCGCCGCGAAGAAGTCGCGTCGCACGTCGTCGTGCATCGCCGCCCGGCCCGCCTCTCGCTGCGCCCCCGCCACCGTGACCGTCACGAATCTACGACGCCACGCCACCCACCGCGGTTGAGCCTATGTCCAAGATCTTCTATGCGGCAACCCGGCGACGCGGTCACAGGGGAGCAGGGTCAGGCGTGCACGGCGTCGTCGAGGTCGGGGCGGGTGGTGCCGACGTCGTGGAGCTTGCACAGCAGCTGGTCGGCGGTGAACGGCTTCTCCAGGAACGCGATGTCCTCGTCCAGGACGTGGGTCGTGCCGAGCAGGCCGTTGCTGTAGCCGGACATGTACAGCACCGGCAGGCCCGGCCGCCGCTCGTGCAGGCACTCGGCGAGCCGGCGGCCGGACATGCCGGGCATGATGACGTCGGTGAGCAGGACGTCGCACGGGCGCTGCTCGTCGGCGGTCAGGGCCTCCTCGCCGTTCGCGCACGCCATGACGTGATAGCCGGCGTTGCTGAGGATGCGGGTGACGACCCGGGCGAGCGCCGGTTCGTCCTCGACCACGAGGACGGTGCGGCCGTCGCCGCGCGGCGGTGTGTCGTGCCGCGGGGCGGTGCTGGGCGCGGCGCCGCTCGCGGTGACCAGCGGCAGGTACACCCGGAAGGTGGTGCCGACGCCGGCCTCGCTGTAGAGGGTGATGCTGCCACCGGCCTCGGCGAGGATGCCGTAGACGGTCGACAGGCCGAGGCCGGTGCCCTGGCCGCGCGGCTTGGTCGTGTAGAAGGGCTCGAAGACGTGCGCGGCGACGTCCGGGGACATGCCCTCGCCGGTGTCGCTGACCAGCAGGCGGGCGTAGCGGCCGGTGGCCGGCCGGGGCTGCGGGTCGATCTCGGCGCCGGTCAGCTCGGCGGTGTTGGCCTCGATCACCAGGGTGCCGCCGTCGGGCATCGCGTCGCGGGCGTTGAGCGCCAGGTTCAGCAGCACCTGCTGGACCTGGCCGGGGTCCGCGCGCACCGTCAGCGGCTGCGGCGACGGCACGGTGATGAGCGTGATGTGCTCGCCGATGGTGCGCTCCAGCATCGTCTGGACCTCGGCGACGGCGAGGTTGAGGTCGACGTCCTGCGGCTGGATGGTGTCGCCACGGGTGAACGTGAGCAGCTGCCGGGTCAGGTTGATCGCGCGGTCGGCGGCGGTGCGGACGTGGGCGAGGTCGGCCCGCACGGCGGCGTCGCCCTGGCTCTGCTGCGCGGCGAAGTCGGTGTAGTTGACGATGATGGCGAGGAGGTTGTTGAAGTCGTGCGCGACGCCGCCGGCGAGCTTGCCGAGGCTCTCCATCCGCTGCGCCTGATGGGTGCGTTCCTGCATGGCGCGCTGCCGCTCGGCGGCCTCCTTCGCCGCGGCGATGTCGCGGGCGACGACGGAGATGCCGATGAGGGTGCCGGCGCGGTCCTCGATCGGGGCGACGGTGAAGGCGACCTCGAGCGGTGAACCGTCCTTGTGCACCCGCTGCGCCTCGTAGGACAGGCTGCGCTCGCCGGCGCGGATGCGGGCCATCAGCTCTGCCTGCTCAGTGGTGCCCTCCCCGCTGGTGAGGACGTCCGCGTGCCGGCCGATCGCCTCGCCGGCCGGGTAGCCGAACAGCCGCTCGGCGCCGGCGTTCCAGGCGGTGATGACGCCGTCGGGGGTCGACCCGATGATGGCGTCGGCGGTGTGCTCGACGACGGCGGCGAGGGTGGCCCGGTGGTTCTCGGCGGCGGCGCGGGCGAGGCGTTCCCGCTCGCCGGCCGCGTCGATGCGGTCCTGGCGGCCGGGCTCCACATACATGGCACCCTTGTCGAGCAGGACGCCGTACCCGCGCCGCAGCGTCCAGTAGTAGATGCCGACGACGGCGGTGAACGCGTCCCAGAGCGCCGCCGACCAGGCCGAGGCCGACGACGTGCCGTGCCCGTGCAGGATGCTCCGGTAGGACAGCAGCGCGTGCATCCCGTGCCCGACGGCGCAGCTGAAGAAGATCAGCGCGGTGGCCACGGCGAGCTTGTTCGTCAGCAGCTGGCCGGCCCGCACCACCGGCACGACGATCGCGACCATGATCGCCGCGTAGGCAGTCATGATCACGATGTTGCCGAGCAGGTAGAGCTGGTCCGGCATGCTCGTCATATCGGACGGCACACCCAGCAGTTGAGTGCGTCGGGTTGCTGTCCGTGCGGGTGGGTCCTTCGACACAGACGCCGCCGGCCGTCCGGCGGATCGTCGGCGGTCAAGGAGGTGCACCCACATGTCGAATCACCATTCGGACCGCGCGGTGGTCCTCGGCGGCAGCGTCGCCGGGATGCTGGCGGCCGCCGCACTGGCACAGCGCTACGGCAGCGTCACCGTCGTCGAGCGCGACGTCCTGCCGCCCACCAGCCGAACGAGCGAGCACCGGCGCGGCGTGCCGCAGGAAAGGCACGTGCACGGCCTGCTGCCGCAGGGCCGGCAGATCGTGGAGGAGCTGCTGCCCGGGTTCACCGAGCGGGTCCTCACCGCCGGCGGGCACCAGGGCGACGTCCTCGGCGACACCCGCTGGTATCTCAACGGCCTGCCGCTGCGGCAGGCGCACACCGGGCTGGCCGCGCTGTCCGCGAGCCGGCCGCTCATCGAGGGCTCGATCCGGGACCTCGCCCTCGCCCTGCCCAACGTGACGCTCCTGGACGGCCACGACGTCGTCGGGGTGCGTGCCGACAGCGGGGTGACCGGCGCGCGGGTCACCAGCCTGCACGGCGGCGGCTCCCGGGTCCTGCCGGCGGGTCTCGTCGTCGACGCCACCGGCCGGGGCTCCCGCGCGCCGCATTGGCTCGCCGACCTCGGGCTGCCCGGGCCGGCGGAGGAGGCGGTGCGCATCGATCTCGCGTACACCTCCCGGCTCTTCGACGTGCCCGACGAGCTCTTCGACGGCGACATCGTCGTGGTCACGGCCCGCTTCCCGGGCCAGCACCGCAGTTCGGTGATGCAACGCCTGGAAGGGGGCCGCGCCCTCGTCACGCTCGCCGGCGTGCACGGCGAGCGGGCACCGGCGGACCTCGCGGGGTTCACCGCCTACGCCGAATCGTTGCCGGTGTCCGCGACGGCGGATGTGGTGCGGGCAGCGACGCCCGCCGGTGACGCCGTCTCGTTCCGCTACCCGACGTATGTGCGCCGGCGTTACGAGCAGCTGGCCACGGTCCCCGACGGCCTGCTGGTCCTGGGCGACGCCGCGTGCGCCTTCAACCCGGTGTACGGCCAGGGCATGTCGGTCGCCGCGATGTGCGCCGGCGCCCTGCGCACGTCGGTCGAGCCGGCCGCGTTCTTCGCCGCGCAGGCGGCGCTGCTGGACGCGCCGTGGACCCTCGCGGTCCGCGCCGACGTGGAGGGCCCGTCGGAGCCGGTGCGGCGGCTGCAGCTGGCCGCGGTGCACGACGCCGAGCTGGCCGAGGCGTTCATCCGGGTGACCGCGCTGGTCGACCCGCCGTCGGCGCTGTCCGCGCCGTGGATCGCGCAGCGCCTGTCGGCCCCGTCGCCGGCCGCGGCGTAGCCGTCGACGACGCCGGCCGCGGCGTGACGAACGGCGGTCAGCGGACGAAGACGCCGGCCCGCGCCGCCGCGGTGGCCGCCTCGGCGGCGGTGTCGGCGGCGGCCTCGTCGACCGGGTCCCCGCTGGCCAGCAGCCGGTAGTACAGCGGGGCCGACACCGCCCGGATCACCTCGTCCGGGTCGGTGCCCGCGGGGACCTCGCCACGCGCGGTGGCGAGGTCCACGCACGGCGCCCACTCGCGGATGCGGGTCCGGTAGAAGCCGTGCAGCGCCTCGGCGGTCCGCGGGTCCGAGGTGGCGGCCGCGATGACCGCCTTGAACAGCGCGCCCTGCCGGGGATCGCTCAGCGTGCGCTGCACCAGCCTGGCGTTGGCCCGCAGGTCCCCGGCGAGCGACCCGGTGTCGGCCCGCGGCAGTGACTGCTCCGCCATGTCCAGCAACAGGTCGGCGACCAGCCCGGCGACGGTGCCCCAGCGCCGGTACACGGTCGTCTTGCCCACCACCGCCCGCCTGGCCACGTCGGCGAGGTCCAGGCCGGCCAGGCCGTGCTCGGCGAGCGCGTCGCCGGCGGCCTGCAGCACCGCCCCGCGCACCCTCGCGGTGCGCCCCCCGGGCCGCGTGTTCCCCGTCATAACGGTGCTCCAGTTCCGTTTAGTCAACGCCGGTGCTAGCGTAGCGGAAGCACTAACGGAACCACAGAACCATTAAGGGGAGCGGTCATGGAATACAGGAGACTGGGCGCGTCCGGGCTCAAGGTCCCCGCGCTGAGCTTCGGCGCCGGGACGTTCGGCGGCAGCGGCCCGCTGTTCGGCGCCTGGGGCAGCACCGACGCCCGCGAGGCCCGCCGGCTCGTCGACATCTGCCTCGACGCCGGCGTCACGATGTTCGACACCGCCGACGTGTACTCCGGCGGCGCGTCCGAGGAGGTGCTCGGCGAGGCGATCAAGGGCCGCCGCGACCGGGTCCTGGTGTCCACCAAGACCAGCCTGCCGACCGGCGACGGCCCCGACGACGCCGGCTCGTCCCGGTCCCGGCTGATCCGCGCCACCGACGCCGCCCTGCGCCGCCTCGGCACCGACCACATCGACCTGTTCCAGCTGCACGCGTACGACGCCGGCACCCCCGTCGAGGAGGTCCTGTCGACGCTGGACGGCCTGGTTCGCGCCGGCAAGGTCCGCTACCTCGGGGTGTCCAACTTCGCCGGCTGGCAGATCATGAAGTCCCTGGCCGCCGCCGACCGGCACGGGCACCCGCGCTACGTCGCCCACCAGGTGTACTACTCCCTCGTCGGCCGCGACTACGAGTGGGACCTGCTCCCGCTCGCCCTCGACCAGGGCCTCGGCGCGGTCGTGTGGAGCCCGCTCGGCTGGGGCCGCCTCACCGGCCGGATCCGCCGCGGCACCCCGCCGCCCGCCGGCAGCCGCCTGCACGAGACCGCATCCTTCGGCCCGCCCGTCGACGACGAGCAGCTCTACACGGTCGTCGACGCGCTCGACGAGATCGCCGCCGAGACCGGCCGCGCGGTCCCGCAGATCGCCATCAACTGGCTGCTGCGGCGCCCGACCGTCGCCTCCGTCGTCATCGGCGCCCGCGACGAGGCCCAGCTGCGCCAGAACCTCGGCGCGGTCGGCTGGTCACTGACGCCGGAGCAGGTGGCCCGGCTCGACGCGGCCAGCGCCCGGACCGCGCCCTACCCGCACTTCCCGTACCAGCGCCAGGAGGGCTTCGCCCGGCTCAACCCGGCGCCGGTGTGACAGCGATCGGCGCCCGTTGGGTAACAGGCCTCCATGACGGTCTTCGGGTTGCACAACTCCCATGAGCAGATCCACCCGTCCGCGCTGCTGGCGGCGGTGCGGCGGGCCGAGGCGGCCGGGTTCACCGCGGCCATGTGCTCCGATCACTTCTCGCCGTGGAGCGAGCGGCAGGGCCAGTCGGCGTTCGCCTGGTCGTGGCTCGGGGCGGCGTTGCAGGCGACGCGGCTGCCGTTCGGGATCGTCAACGCGCCCGGGCAGCGGTACCACCCCGCGATCATCGCGCAGGCCATCGGGACCCTCGCCGCCATGTATCCGGGGCGGTTCTGGGCCGCCCTCGGCACCGGTGAGGCCAGCAACGAGCACATCACCGGCGGCGGCTGGCCCCGCAAGGAGCTGCGCAACGCCCGGCTCCGCGAGTGCGTCGACGTCATCCGGGCGCTCCTCGCGGGCGAGGAGGTCAGCCACGACGGCCTCGTCACCGTGGACCGGGCGCGGCTGTGGACCCGGCCGGAGGAGCCGGTGCGACTCGTCGGCGCCGCCATCAGCGTGGAGACCGCCGGCTGGGCCGGGCAGTGGGCCGACGGGCTGATCACCGTGAACCAGCCGGTCGAGCACCTCCGCCGGATGATCGACGCGTACCGCGAGGCCGGCGGCCGCGGTGACCTCTGCCTGCAGGTGCACCTCAGCTGGGCGCCGACCGAGGACGAGGCCCTCGCGGTCGCGCACGAACAGTGGCGCAGCAACGTCTTCGCGCCGCCGGTCTGCTGGGACCTGGAGACCGCCGAGCACTTCGACGTCGTGTCCCGGGACGTCACGCCGTCGCGGGTCGCCGAAACCGTCCACGTCAGCGCGGACCTGGGGCGGCACACCGAGATCCTGCGGCGGTACCTGGAGCTCGGCTTCGACCAGATCTACCTGCACCACGTCGGCCAACGCCAGGACGAGTTCATCGACGCCTTCGGCGCCAAGGTTCTGCCACAGCTGGCTTGATCTCCGGGAAATCCGAAGGACGGGCGGCGGGCGTCCGATAACCGGGTATGTGGTCCGTCGTGCGGCGGGTCTGGCGCCTCGTGTCTCGCGCCGGGGTCCTCGCCACGCTCGTCGCGGTCCTCGCCGCCACGGTGTCGGTCGGGGCCGGGGTGGTGCTGGACCGCGCCCAGCAGCGGGAGATGACCCAGGCCCTGGACCGGAAGGTCGGCGCGGTCGCCGCGGTCGTCGCCAACGAGACCGGCCGCTACGTCGACGCCCTACGCACCGTCGCCGCCTCGATCGGCGCGTTCGAGCCGCTCACTGCGGCGAAGTTCGAGCGGGCTGTCCAGCCGTTGCGGTCCATGGGATTCGCCGGCGCCACGTCGATCGTGTTCGCGGTGCCGGTCGGTGCCGGCGACATCGACCGGGTGCAGGCGCTGTGGCGGCAGCGGGGCGCGCCCGACCTGACGCTCACCCCGAAGAGCGCGGGCCCGGACCGGATCTTCACCATCTTCGCCGAGCCCTTCGACGGCACGACGCTCGGCGGCGAGGGCATCGACGTCAACCAGGTCCCCGCGCCGGCCCGGGCGCTGGAGGAGGCCCGGCGGACCGGTGACGTCACGGTCTCCGACACGTACCTGTTGATCCGGGACCGGAACCTGCCCGAGGACCAGCGGCAGAAATCGTTCATCCTGGGTGCTCCGGTGTACGGGGCACCGGGCCCGACCAGGGCATCGGACCCGGCCGGCGCCCGGCCGTTCCTCGGCTGGGTGCTGATGGGACTGCGGGGGCAGGACTTCATCGGCGCCGCGGTGCGGCGCAGCACCCAGAACACCGCCGACGTGACGCTGTCGGCCCGCGACGCCGACGGCACGGCCGGGGTCGTCGCGGCGGTGCGCGCGGACTCCGGGCGGCACCGCACCGACCACCGCACCGTCGACGTCCGGGTGGCGCAGGCGCAGTGGCGGTTGCGGGTCAGCGTCGTCGCCGCGGACCTGCCCGGCGGGGGACCGTTCCCGGCCGCGATGACCACCGCCGGGCTCGGGCTGGGCGGCCTGCTGGCCGTGCTGACGTTCGTCCTGGCGACCGGCCGGGCCCGCGCCGACCTCCGGGTCGCCGCCGCCACCGCCCGGCTGCGCCGCACCGAGGCCGAGGCGCGCGAGCACGCCGACCTGCTCAGCGCCGTGGTCGACAGCGTCAGCGACGGCGTCGCGGTGGTCGACGAGCAGGCCCGCTTCCTGCTGCAGAACCCGGCGGCAAAGGTGCTGCTCGGTGTCGAGGACAACCAGGCCGACTCGGCGACCTGGCAGGAGCACTACGGCATCTTCCACCCCGACGGCACCACCCCGTTCCCGAGTGCCGAGCTGCCGCTGAGCCGGGCCCTGGCCGGCGAGCCGAGCGACCAGGTGCCATTGGTGATCCGCAACGCTGGCCACCCCGACGGCATCGTCCTCACGGTGTCGGCGCGGCCGCTGCACGGCAGCGCCGGACGGCCCGGCGCGGTCGCGGTGTTCCACGACGTCACCGCCCGCGCCGCCGCGGACCGGGAGATCGCCGAGGCGAACACGGCGATGCGGGAGGAGCTGACACTGCGGGAGGCCGCCGAGGCCGAGCTGCGCACCGCGCGGGACGACCTCACCGCGGAGCGCGCCTACCTGCGGCAGGTCCTGGACGCGCTCGACGTCTCCGTCATCACCTGCGACGCCGCCGGGGTGCTCGTGCACACCAACCGGGCGGCGCGGACCGCGATCCCGGGCGTGGACGCCGACGCGGGCGTGCCGCTGGCGGTGGTCGAGAGCGGCCGGCGGCTGCGGCTGGCGCACCCGGACGGCACACCGTTCGCCGAATACGACCTGCCGCTGCTGGTGGCGCTGCGTGGCCAGCGCGTCGACGGGGTCGAGGGGCACGTGACCCAGGCCGACGGGCACCACCAGGTCGTGATGATGCACGCGAGGCCGTTGCGGGACCGGGGCGGGAGCATCATGGGTGCCGTCGCCTCGTCGTACACCATCACCGCCCTCAGGCAACGCGAGGCCGAGCTGACCGCGTTCGCCGGCATCGTCGCCCACGACCTGCGCAGCCCGCTGACGGCGATCGGCGGGTTCACCGAGTTCGTCCGCGACTCGCTCGCCGACGGCGGCCCCGGGCACGAGCACCACCAGGAGCGGGAGGTGCTGGACCGCACCCTCGCGACGACGGCGCGGATGCGGCGGCTCATCGACGACCTGCTCGGCTACGCCGCGGCCCGCGACGCCGTCCTGGACGCCCGCGACCTCGACCTGCGGGCCGTCGTCGACGACGTGGTCACCGAGCGGCTCGCCGCGCAGGCCGTCGACCCGACCAGCCCACCCGCGCAGATCTTCGTCGGCGCGATGCCGTCGGTGCACGCCGACCCCGCGCTGCTGCGCCAGCTGCTGGACAACCTGATCGGCAACGCGCTGAAGTACACGCCGCCGGGCCAGCCGGCCCGGGTCGACGTGTGCGCGACCCCGCACGGCGGCGACTGGGTCCGGGTCGACGTCGCCGACCGCGGCATCGGCATCCCCGAGGGCGAGCACGACGCGATCTTCACCGGCTTCCACCGGGCGCACCGCACCGCCGGCTACTCCGGCACCGGCCTGGGCCTGGCCATCTGCCAGCGGGTCGTGGAGCGGCACGGCGGCACGATCGCCGCCAACGACAACCCGGGCGGCGGCGCCAGGCTGTCGTTCACGCTGCCGACCGCGCAGTCGACCAGGTTCCACGCCCGCTCGCGGATCGCCTCCGATCAGCCCTTCGGCTGACCCCCTGTCGGCAGGGTGATGACGAAGCAGGCGCCGGGGTCGGCCGGCTCGTAGGTGAGGTCCCCGCCGTGCGCCCGGGCCAGCTCCCGCACGATCCACAGCCCGAGGCCGACTGAGTCGCCGCCGCTCCCGCCGTACCGGCTGAACAACGCGCCGACCGCCGCCGCCGGCACACCCGGGCCGTGGTCGCGGACCCGGATGGACAGCGTCGAGGCGTGGACCGAGGCACCCACGCAGATCGGGGCGGCACCGTGCCGCACCGCGTTGCCGATCAGATTGACCAGCATCTGCTCCAGGCGGTCCGGGTCCGCGGTGACGGTCAGGCCCGCCTCGACGTCGATGACGGCGTCGGCCTGCGGCGTGAGGCTGACGGCGTCCTGCGCCGCGGCGCGCACCGGCACCGGGCGCAGGTCCAGCCGGAGCGCGCCGTCCTCGACCCGCCCGACGTCGAGCAGCCCGCTGGCCAGCCGCGCGATCCGGGCGACCTGGCGCAGCGCGGCCGCGGTCAGCCTGGCCCGCTGCGCGGGCGGCAGGTCCGCGTCGTCGTCGAGCAGCTCCAGGGCGCCCTGCACGGCGGTCAGCGGGGACCGGACGTCGTGCGCCAGGGTCAGCATGAGCGACGCCCGCCACCGCTCGGCCGCGGCGACCTCGGCCCGCGCCTCCCGCCACTGCCGCACCCGCCCGGCGATCAGGACCGCGACCGCGGTCACGACGGGCACGAACACCACCGCGCTGCCGACCACCTCCGGCGGCTGGTGGGTGACGACCAGCGGCGCGACGTAGGCGGTGGCGGTCAGCGGCGCGAGCGCGTAGGCGATCCACGGCGGGTGGTGCAGCCCGACCCAGGCGAACAGCAGCACGAAGAACGGCCCGGTCCCCGCCGCGGTCCCGCCGAACGCCCACGTCGAGAACGCCAGCACCGCCAGCCCCGCGACCCCGAGCGCCACGGTGGCCCGCGGGTGCAGCCGCTGCCACGGCACCCACCACGCGGCCGCGGTGATGCAGAAGTCGGCGCCGGCAACCAGGAGGAGGTCCCGGGCGCGGCTGTTCGGCTGGGCGATCCCCAGCACGGCGAGGACCCCGGCGAGCAGGAAGAGGCCGGCTGCGGCCCGAGCCGCCCCGACGCTCCCGTCAAAACCGGTTCTTCGCCACATTACGGACCAAGTGTATGACCGCCGGCTGTGTGGTGCGGGACGACCGGACCGGGAGCTACCCGAACGCTGAACCCTGCTACCGGACCTGTTTCAGCGCGGTGAGGACCGTGTGCAACCGGTCGTCGAGCGGCCCGCTCAGCTCCAGGACCGGCGTGTCCTCCCAGGCGTCCAACGGGTCGTCGTACACCAGCTCCAGCATCGCGGCATTCGCTCGCGAACGAAGACCGGGCAACTCCGCTGCCGGCAGCACCTGCTCCGTCATGGGTGTGATCACCGTGATGACCAGCAGGTCCAGACTGGCGAACGCCGGCCGCAACACCGCACCGTCCGCCTCCTCGGCGGGGTCCGCACCGGCCGCCGCCATATATGCGAGGTAGTCCAACGGCGTCCGGTCGAAGATCACGTCGGGCCGGGACGGTGGCGAGCACAGGCTCCGCACCGAGCGGGCCAGCAGCGCCCGGTAATCCTCGAGTGCCGGCGGGAACTGAAACTCGTAACCCTCCTCTTCGAGCAGGTAGTACGGCTCGTCGGCGGCGACGTGGCCCGGCAGCTGCGCGCACAGTGCCTCAACCAGCGTTGTCTTCCCGGTTCCGTGTGTTCCGGAGATTCCGACCCGCATCCGCACTCCCACCACCCAGCCCGAGCAACCCGGGGGATCATAGCCGCGCGGTCATCGCCCCGAGTCGCGGCGATAGGGTCGCGGCATGGCCTTCGACAACGAGGACATGTCCGGTGCGCGGTTCCGCGCCGTCCGTCTCGCCGGCGCCCGGTTCCAGGACGTCGATCTCTCCGGCGTCGTGATGCGCGGCGTCGAGCTGGTCGACATCGACATCTCCGGTGAGGTCCGCAACCTGACGATCAACGGCGTCGACGTCGGGCCGCTGGTCGAGGCCGAGCTCGACCGCCGGTACCCCGACCGGGCCAGGATGCGTCCGACGGACCCGGCCGGTTTCCGCGAGGCGTGGGACATCCTGGAGCGGCTCTGGGACGGCACCGTCGAGCGCGCCCGCCGCCTGGATCCCGAGCTGCTGCACGAGTCCGTCGACGGGGAGTGGTCCTTCATCGAGACCCTGCGGCACCTCGCGTTCGCCACCGACGCGTGGATCCGCCGGGCGGTGCTCGGCGACCCGGCGCCGTGGGATCCGCTGTCCCTGCCGTGGGACGGGATGCCGGACACCCCGGGCGTGCCCCGCGACCGCACTGCGCGACCGTCGCTGGACGTGGTCCTCAAGCTGCGCCGGGACCGGATGACCACGGTCCGCACGCTCGTCGACGGCCTCACCGACGAGTGGCTCGCCGCGCACACCGAGCCGGTCGAGGGTCCGGGCTGGCCGCCGCCGCGCAGCTTCGCCGTGCGCGAGTGCCTGTCGGTCGTGCTCAACGAGGAGTGGGAGCACCGCCTGTATGCCGAGCGTGACCTGGCCGTGCTCTCAGTGGAACACTGAGATCCGGGTGCGGTGGTGCGCCGGGGTCTCGATCTCGTCGAGCACGGCGACCGCGAGGTCGGCATAGGTCAGCCCGGTCGACGGCGCGGTGTCGCCGCCGGTGCGGTACCGGCCGAGCCGCGGACCCGCCGGGTCGAGCCCCGCCGGCGGGGTGAGCATGAGCCAGTCGACCTCGGTGTGGGCGGCCCGGAGCCGGTCCAGGCCCGCGGTGTGCGCCAGGGCGAAGGGCCGTAGCCGCGCCGGGAACGCCGCCGGGTCGTCCAGCACCGGGCGGCCGCCGGCGCCGAGCAGGTTCGCGAAGAGCCCGATGAGCACCAGCCGGTGCACCCCGGCCCGCGGCAGGCCTTCCAGCAGCGCGTCGACGCCGTCGACGAAGAACCGTTCGTCGAGCCGCCCGAGGTCGGCCACGGCCTCGGGGCCCGACGCGGGGGTGACCGCGCTGACCACCGCCGCGTGCCCGCGCGGGATCGACGAGGTGGCGCCGGTGTCCCTGACGTCGCCCCGGACGACGGTCACCCCGTCGGCGGCGAGTCCCGGATGCCTCTCCGGATCGCGGACGACGGCGGTGACCTGATGACCGCGGTGCCGCGCCTCGGCGGTGATCGCCCGCCCGGCCCTGCCGCCCGCCCCGAAGATGACGATGCCGCCCATGTTCCCGCTCCTGCCGCTCGGCTGCCCGGCGGGGACGGTAGTTCAGGGGATGTCGGTATCTGCAAAGGTACCGGGGTGGACCTCGACCCGGAGATGTTCGACCCGGTGTGCCCGTCGGGCGCCCTGCCGTTCCAGATCGGTGACAAGTGGACGGCGATGGTCGTGCTGTGCCTGGAGCACGGTCCGCGGCGGTTCACCGAGCTGCGGGTCCCGTTGCGTGCCGTCACGCCGAAGGTCCTCACGTCCACGCTGCGCGCGATGGAGCGCGACGGGCTGGTGGTGCGCACCGCGTATCCGGCGCATCCACCGCACGTCGAATACGCGCTGACCGGGCTGGGACGCAGCCTGCTGACGCTCATCGCGGCGGTGCGGGCCTGGAGCGGTGCGCACCTTCCCGAGCTGCTCGCCGCCCGGCAGGCCCACGACGAGGCGGCTATGCCTCTTCCGGCGGTGGCGGCGGCACAGCCGGCGACAAGGGTTTCGGGAAGTGGGCCGACGGGTCGGGGCAGATGACGTAGGGCATCGGTCCGCCGGGGAACGCGGGCCACGCCGGTGCGGCGGCTCGCGGGACGAAGTAGCGGCTCGCGGGCGGCAGCGCCAGCAGCAGGACCACGGCACCGGAGAGCGTCAGCACCAGCAGCGCGACCGCGAATCCGGACAGGAAGAAGACCTCGGTGAAGAGGCCGGAGCTGTTGTAGAGGGCGTCCTGGAACCCCGACTCCTCCCACGACACGCCGTCGTCGACGATGACGTCCTCGTCTCCGCTGAACGCGAACGCCAGCGGCAGCAGCAGGAACCCGCCGCACGCCTGGGTCGCGGCCAGCAGCAGCTGTCCGCCACCGGCGACGAAGACGAAGATCCTCGCGATGTTGCTGCCCCGCAGCACCGGTCGGGCCGTCACCGCGAGCCACCCGGCCAGCAGCAGCGCCGGCACGCCGACGAACAGCGTGCCCACGACGTTGGACGTGCGCTCGTCGCTCACCTCGCCGGGGTCGGCGTCCGGCACCAGCGCGGCGGCCCGGTCGATCGCCCCGTCGAAGTGCACGGCGTGGGCGATGGCCACCCCGACGAAGCCGAGCAGCAGCGCGGCACCGGCGAGCTGGAGCCAGAAGGCCACGGTCACCTGCGCCGGGCGGGGAGGGCGGGCGGCATCGACGGTCACAGGTGGCGACGGTACGGGCGGCGGCGCACCGGCACATCTGCCCGTTCGGCCGGAACGGTTGTACGATCCTACGTAATTACGTAGCATCGTAGGGGTGGCGAGCATTGAGGAGCGCGTAGCGGCGCTCGAGGCGCGGGTCTTCGCCGAGGCGGCGGGGTCCGACCAGCCGGCGCCGGTGTTCTGGGCGCTCGACCGGCTGCGGGAGCTGGCGCCGAGCCCGGGCGCGGTGCTCTTCACCGGCGCTGTCGACCTGCCGGCCGGTGAGCACTACGAATGGCAGCTCGGCACGCCGGTCGAGCGGCTGCTCGACGAGGACTGGTCCGACCTCGGCGGGACCCTCGCCGCGCTCGGCCACCCGATGCGGCTGCGGCTGCTGCGGGAGATCCTCGGCGGCCGGCACGCGAGCACGGAGCTCGCCGACGTCGAAGGGCTGGGCACCAGCGGCCAGCTCTACCACCACCTGCGCCAGCTGACCGCCGCCGGTTGGCTGCGCACGGGCGCCCGCGGGCAGTACAGCGTGCCCCCGGAGCGGGTCGTGCCGCTCCTGGTGATCCTGGCGGCCGCCCGTCGTTGAACGGAAGGAGCCGAACGTGCGTCACCGCATCGTCGTGATCGTCGTGATCGCTCTGCTTGCCGGAGTCGTCGCCCTCCTGGCCGCACCGAGACCACCGCACCTGCGCGGACCTGGCACCGGCGACGCCGCGCTCGCCGCCGACCTCCGCGCGGCGGCCGGCGACCCCGACGGCTACCGTGGCCTCGCCGTCGCGCTCATCGGGCCCGGCAGCGTCCGCACCGCCGGGATCGGCGACCGGGGCGACGGCCGTCCGGTGACCGCCGGGACGCCGTTCGAGATCGGCTCGATCGGCAAGGCCTTCACCGGCATGCTGCTCGCCGACCTCGCGGCGGCACCCGGGCCCACCGTGGCACCCGACGATCGGGTCGGCGTCGACGGCCCGGCCGGCGACGTCACGCTCGCCGAGCTCGCCAGCCACCGCTCGGGCCTGCGCAGCGTCCCGGTCGTCTCGGCGGGTCAGGCGCTGCGGCTGTACCTCGCCACGGTGCGTGGGGCCGACCCGTACGCCGGGCAGGACCGCGGCTGGCTGCTGCGGACCGCCGGCACCGAGCGTCCCGGCGGCGGCCGTGGCACCGTGCACTACTCGAACTTCGGTGCGGCCCTGCTCGGCCAGGAGCTCGCCGGACGGGCCGGCGTCACCTACCCGGAGCTGCTGCGCGGCCGCCTGCTCGGCCCGCTCGGCATGGCGCACACCACGCTGCACCCCGACGGCGTCGCGCTGCCCGCCGGGCATGCCACGGGGTCGACGGCCGCCGGCCGGCAGGTGTCGCCGTGGCGCGGCGAGGGCTGGGCGCCCGCCGGCATCGGCATGTGGTCCACCGCGGCCGACCTGGCCCGCCTGGTGACCGCCGTGCACGCGGGCACCGCGCCCGGCGCCACCGCACTGGAGCCGCGGTTCGACGCGGGGCCGGGGCGGCGCGTCGGCTATGGCTGGTTCACCACCCGCTTCGACAACGCCACGCTGACCTGGCACAACGGCGGCACCGGCGGATTCCGTTCCTACCTGGCCGTGGACCGTGCCACCGGACGCGGCGTCGTCGTGCTGGGCAACACCGACCGCGACGTCGACGCGATCGGCCGGCGCCTGCTCGACGTCACCCCGGCCGGCTCGCAGCGCCCGCCGCACCCGCCCATGGCCGTCGTGCTCGCCGTGGGCCTCAGCTTCCTGGGCGCGGCCGGCCTGGTCATGACCGTGCGGCTGGCCGCCCGGGGCCGCACCGACCGGGTCCGCCTCGCGTCGTCGGCGGTCTGGTCGGTGGTGATGCTGGTGCTCGCGTTCCGCGCCGGTGACTGGCTCACGGTCCCCGGCGCGGTCTGGGCGCTCGGCGTGGCCGCGACCGCCGTCGCGCTCTGCCTGGCGGTCCCGCGCTGGCGCGGGCTGCCCCTGACCGCCGGCCGACGCTGGTGGCGCTGGACCGGCGCGGCCGTCTCCGCGGCGGCCGCGCTCGCCGTGGTGCTGCTGGTGACCTGACGGTGGTGGGGAGGGGCCCCGGCGGTGTTCCGCCGGGGCCCCGTTCGCAGGAGGGGCGTCAGCGGACCGTGACCGGGGTCGTGACGACCGTCGTGCCGGCGACCAGCGGGGAGTCCGCGGTCGTCGTCAGCTGGCCGTTGCCCCGGAAGATCCCCTTGACCGTGACGGTGTAGGACACGGTCCCGCCCGGCTGCGGGCCGCTGCTGGTGACCCGCAGGTCCGTGGTCGGGACGGTGCCCCGGGGCAGCGCCGCGCCGGCGGTGCCGTCGGCGTTCTCCGCGCCGATCAGGAACGGCTGCCCGAACGGGGCGCCGATCGCGCTGAAGTCGTAGGCGAACTGGATGTCCTGCACGCCGTTGACCCCCAGCCAGACCTGGAACCTGCGGAGGCTGTTGGTGCCGAACACGTAGACCCGCCACTCGACCACGATCCAGCTGGACACGCCGTCGGTCAGCACCGCCGAGAAGATGCCCGGCGCCCCGCCGCCGTCGAGATCGGACCAGAACGGTGCGATCAGGTTGTTCGGCCGGGCCGGATCCGGGATCTGCGTGAGGTCGCAGCAGTTGTTGTCCTCGGGCGTCCCGCCGCCGGCGACCAGGTAGCCGTTGGCGTCGACGCCAAGGCTGGTGTACGACGTGCCGTTGAACATGAACGGCGGGGTGTTGAGGTTGATGAGCTGCTCGTCGCCGATCTGGGTCGGCGCGACCCCGAACGCGTCGAGCGGCAGGTAGCCGAAGAGGGTGCCGGGATCGGGAGCCACCGAGGTCGGCGCGCCCGGGCGGACGCCGGTGAGGGCGACCCCCTTGCGCTCGGCCTTGAGCGGGTTGGCGACCGTGGCGCCGGTCGCGCCCGTGATCGGCAGGTTCACCGGTGGGAACGTGGCCAGGTCCACGGTGGTGTCGGTGAAGCTGGTGTTCTCTGCCGTCACCGTGCAGGTGCTCGTCTGCAGCACCGTGACGGTGGCCGGGGCGCAGGCCTGGGCGACCTTCAGCGCGCCCTGCTTCGGCACGAACGCGACCGGCAGGTGCAGCACCGGCAGCCCGGCGCGGAGCGGCACGAGCCGGACCTCACCGGTGTACTGCGCCTCCGCCGCGGTCGAGGCGATGACGACCGTGAACGTCGCCGTCGCGCCGGCGGCGACCGTGAGCGCGGGCGGCAGGACGGTGATGCTGCTGCCGGACGGCGCGGTCGTCTGCGCCGTGTACAGCTGGGTCTTGTCCGTCACGTTCTTCACGGTGCGCTGGACCTTGAGCAGGCCCGGCATGACCGGGGCGTTGATCGAGGGCAGGTTGAGCTGGCTGACGGTGGACGGGTCGTTGCCCAGCGCCGCCATCCGGGCCGCGGTCTCGTCGAACGTGAGGCCGGGGTTGGCCGCGACGTCCACGCGGATCCGCCCGGCGCCGCGGTCGAAGGGGCCGGCGGCGGCATCCGAGCCCGGCAGGGTCATCGCCGTGGTGGCCGTCGTCATCAGCGCCGACTTCAGCTGCGCCGGGGTCCAGTCCGGGTGCAGCGCCTTGAGCTGCGCGGCCGAGCCCGCGACGTGCGGCGCGGCCATCGAGGTGCCCTGGTTGAAGGCGAACATGTGCTCGCCGGGACCGTCGAGGACGACGTGCGAACCGGGGGTCATCCCGGCCAGGATCTGCGTGCCGGGCGCGGCGACGTCGGGCTTGAGGAACAGCCCGGCCGGCCCGCGCGAGGAGAACGACGCGACCTGATCGGCGGTGCCGTCGGCCTTCGCGCCCTCGGTGAACGTGGCCGTGACACCCGGGTGCGCGCCGAGATAGGCGAGCAGCGCGGTGCCGTCGGTCAGCTGGACGGTCGGCACGTAGTGGCTGCGCGGGGCGACCGAGCCACCGTGCAGGATCAGGCCCGCGGCGCCGGCGGCGAGCGCCTGGTAGCTGTTGCCGACGACCGGCGCGACGGCGGCGCACACCGCCACCTTGCCGGTGAGCGAACCCGCCGGCAGGGCGCCGGCACAGTCGACGACGGTCACCGGCGCGGGCGTGGCGACCCCGGCCGTGGCCGACGTGCCGCTGAAGGTCGCCGACGTGCCGTCCGTGGAGGTCAGGGTGATGACCGACCGGAACTCGCGCAGTTGCGTGGACGCCGCGACCGTGGTGACCCAGGGGGAGCGGTGCTCGACGGTGCCGGCACCGGGGCCGTCGTTGCCCGCCGACGCCGACACGAACACGCCGGCCGCGAACGCGTCGAGGAACGCGAGCTCGGCCGCGTCGGTGAACGGGTCCTGCCCGCCGCCGACCGAGAAGTTGATGACCTGGACGCCGTCGCGGACCGCTTGGCCGATCGCCTGGGCCGAGTCGCTCGTGAAGCACCCCTCGAAACCGCAGACCTTGTACGCCGAGATCCAGGCGCCGGGCGCTATCCCGGCGACCGGCCCGCGGTCGATGCCGAGCACGGACGCGGACGCGACGATGTCGCCGGCCGCGGTCGAGGCGGTGTGCGTCCCGTGCCCTTCCACGTCCCGGGCGTCGGTGACCGGCTCGGCCGGGTGGCCGGCGCGGTAGGCGTCCATGAAGACCTGGCCGCCGATGAGCTTGTGGTTGCAGGCGAAGACGTCGGTGGCCGGGGTCAGCGGGTTGTCACCGAAGTCGCAGGCGCGCGGGGTGCCGTCGGCCTTCGCCGGCGGGGCGCCGAGCGTGCCGGTGTCGGCGAACGACGGGTGCTCCGGCCAGACGCCGGTGTCCAGGACGCCGACGATCACGCCCTTGCCGGCGTTCGCCTTGCCGCCGTTGCGGGCGGCGAGCGCGTCCGCGCCGATGAACGCGCCGCTGGCGTCGGTCTGCGGCGCGCGGACCGTGTCGCGCTGGACCGCGGTCACGCCCGGCACGGCGAGGATCCGCTCGACGCGGTTGGCCGGGACGGTGAGGGCCACGCCGCCGTAGACGGTGCGCAGGCTGGCGCCGACCTTCACCTCCGGGACCCGGCTGCGGATCGCACCGAGCACCTGCTCCTCGAGCTGCTGGATCCGCCGCTCGTAGCGCCGCTCGGCGTCGCCGCCGGACAGCTTCCTGCCGGTCGCGCCCGGGCTGGTGGCGGGCAGCCCGGCGATCCCGCCGCGATACGTGGCGAGCGAGTCGTAGTCCAGCTTCACCACCACCTGGACGGGGGCGGCGTCGGAGCGGCCGAGCAGGGTGCGGTCGGTCTTCGCGAGCCGGCTCGTCGTGGCCTTCGTCGCCGTGACCTGGCCGGTGGTGGTGGGCTGCTGTGCTGCGAGCGTCAACGTCGTCCGCGCCGGTGCCTGCGCCGCTGCCGGCCCGGCCGCCGCGGCGATCAGCAATGGCGGCACGAGGACGGTCAATGCCGCCCGTGCCCAACTCGTTCGTTGCATCAGGGTTCCCCTCGTGACGGGTAAAGGTCACGGCGAGGACGGGCAGGGCCGGCACGAAGATACCGGCTGTCGGATAACGGTCAGCGCGGGCCGGTCTCGGCTCGGGCGAGGGTCAGCAGCTCGTCCACCGACCACTGGTCGTAGGCGTGGGTGCCGTACCTGACCGCGAGCAGGCGGCCGTCGCCGGCGATGAGGAAGTCGGCGGGCAGGCCGAGGCGACCGTTCGGCTGCTGGAGCGCGGGCGCCGGCTTCCCGCGCCGCAGGATGGCGGGCAGGTCGCGGGCGATCCCCTGGACGATGCGGACCCACACGCGCGGGTTGAGCAGGGCGCGCCGGCCGGCCTCGACGCCGTACCGGACGTACAGGCGCTTGCCGGGGTCGGCGATGACCGCGAACGGCAGGTCGGCGACGTGGGGCCGAAGCTCCTGCTCGGAGGAGTGGAAGACGACCACCTCGCGGATGCCCGCGGCGGCGATCTCGTCGTGCCGGCGGGTGATGGAGCGCAGGTGCAGGTTGCACACGGGGCAGCCGGCGAAGCGCCGGAACTGCAGATGGACGAGGCGCCCCGGGTCGGGCACGTCGACTGCCGCGCCGTCGACCGCGGTGAGCGCCGTGGCCGGGATCTCCTGACCGGCGACCAGGCGCCGTCCCATCTGCTGTGTGACCATGGTTCCCCCTCGTAGGCGTACGATGTACTCCTAAATCGTAGGCGTATGTCATACGCTGTCAAGGCCATGCCACGTCCCCGATCGCTGACCGACGACCAGATCGCCGCCGCCGCACTCGCTCTCACCGACCGCGCCGGGCTGGCCGCGCTGTCGATGCGGACCGTCGCCGCCGAGCTGGGCATGGGCACCATGTCGCTGTACCGCTACGTCACCGATCGCGAACAGCTCGAACGCCTCGTGGTCGAGTTCGTGCTCCGCGACGTCGACTTCGCCCCGCCCCGCGACGCGCCGTGGACCGACCAGGTGTCCGCGGTGACCAACGGCATCCGGGACGCCGTCAGTGCCCACCCGGCGGTGGTGCCCCTGTTCCTGACCCACCGCAGCACCAGCGCCGGCGTCATGCGCTGCGGCGACGTGCTGCTGCGGGTGCTGGCCGAGGCCGGTTTCCACGGCCCGGACCGGGTCTTCGCCTTCCGCACCCTGCTGGCCTACCTGATCGGCGCGCTCACCACCGAGCACCTCGGCCCGCTGTCCGGCCCGGGCACCGCCGCGCTGGCCCGGCTACCGGGCGACGACTTCCCGTTCCTGGCCGAGACCGCCCGCGTCGCCCGCTCCATCGGCCCCGACGAGGAGTTCCGCCGCGGGCTCACCATCGTCCTGGCCGGCCTCGGGGCTTCTCCGTGATCCGGTAAACCTTGTGCACCCCTGGCTACACGGGCTTACCGGATCATGGTGAGGTCACGTCAGTCGTCGGGGCCGAGCGCCTCGAGGGCGCCTGCGAGCGCGGCGCGGGAGGTGATGCCGAGCTTCGGGAAGAGCCGGTGCAGGTGCGCCCCGACGGTGCGGTGCGACAGGAACAGGCGCTCGCCGATCTGCTTGTTGGTCAGCCCGGTCGCCGCGAGCGTCGCGATCTGCCGCTCCTGCGGTGTCAGCGCCACGACGGCACCGGCGCGGGCGGTCACGACGCCGGCGGCGCGCAGTTCGTTGCGGGCCCGGTCCGCCCATGGCTTGGCGCCCAGCCGGTTCAGGCTTTCGAAGGCCTCCCGCAGCTGCAGCCGGGCCGCGGTGGTGTCGCGGGTGCGGCGCAGCCATTCGCCGTAGGCGAGCCGGATCCGGGCCTGTTCGAACGGCCACTGGTCGGCGTCGGGCAGGGCGAGTGCCGTGCTGTACAGCTGGTCCGCGTCGGTGTCCGGGGCGGCGAGTGCGGCGGCACCGGCGGTGAGCAGCGCGGTGCGGCTGGAAACCGAAGGGAGGCCGGCCTGGCGCGCCGCGGTGACGTGCATCCGTGCCTCGCCGACGTGTCCGATGTGGACGGCGGCGTCGACCACGTCCAGGACCAGCCACCGGCCGGGGATGCCGAGGCTCGGGCGGCCGGCCGGGTCGATCCGGGTGGTCTGCAGGTAGGCGTCCTCGTAGTCCCGGCGGCCGAGGGCCGCGAGGCCGCACGCCTGCCAGGCCAGGGCCTGGGTGAGGCCGACGCCGCGCGGGGTCGCCCAGCGGGTCACCTCGTCGGTCAGCACGCGGGCCTGGGACCCGTCGCCGCGGGACGCCGCGATGAGGGCGAGCCGGCACCGGATCTGGCCTTCGAGGAGGTGGTAGCCGTCGGCCCGGGCCATGTCCAGGGCCTCCGTGGCCAGCTGCTCGGCCTCGTCCCACTGGCCGTGCGCGATCGAGTCGACGCTGAGCATGAGCAGGCCGGTGATGACGACGGTGACGATGCCGCCGTCGCGCTCCCGGTCGATGACCTGCTGGCACAGGTGCCGGTAGGCGGCCAGCTCGTCGAGCTCGATGGCGGCGTACGCCAGCGGGATGAACTGCCACGGCGCCGGGTCGCTGGACAGGGCCTCGAAGGCGCTCGCCAGCCGGCTGCGGACGGGGGTCGCGGTCCCGGCCGGGTCGGCGTAGGCGTCGTAGCACAGCCGCAGCGCGGAGACGGCCCGCGGGTCGAACCGGGACAGCGCCCCGCGCAGCAGCTCCCACGGCTCCGGGCGTCCACTGTAGACGCAGACGAAGAGCAGGGCGTAGAGGACACCGTAGGCGTCCCAGCCCTCGTTGCCCGGGATGGCGTCGAGGTCGTCCAGGGCCTTGGCGAGGAGGTGGTGGGCGGTGTCGACGTCGCACTCGCCGTTGGTCAGCAGGTGCGCGGTGGCGGCGAAGACGAGCCCGGTGGCCGTGTCGGGGGTCTGCCCGGCGTCGTGCAGCAGCTGCGGCACCCGGTCGAGCTGACCGGTCACGTTGGCCAGGAAGGCGGCCTCGACGAGCCGGCGGGACCGCTGTCCCGGCCGGTCGCTGAGCTCGCTGGCGCGCACGAGCGCGCTGACCGCGCCGGCGGCCCCGATGCGCCGGCCGGAAGGGCCGCCCCAGGCGGACTGGGCCACGTCGTCCAGCGCGCGGGCGACCGTCTCGTCCGGGCCGGTCGCGGCGTCGGCGAGGTGGCGGGCGCGGCGTTCCGGGGCGGTGCCGCGGTGTCCGGCCGAGGACGCGGCGAGGGCCTCCGCGAGCGCCACGTGCGCCCGCCGGCGCTCGTCGGCGGACGCGAGCTGGACGATCGCGGCGCGGATCAGCGGGTGGCGGAAGACCATCCGGCCGCCGGCCTCGTCGACGGTGATGAGGCCGGCCCGCCGCGCGGGGGTCAGGTCCGGCAGGTCCGCCTGTGGCCGGGCGGCGGCCCGCACCGTCGACAGGTCCGCCTCACCGTCCAGCGCGGCCAGCAGGAGCAGGACGCGGGCCGGCTCCTGCAGTGCGGCCAGCCCGGCGGCGAACGCGGCCTCGAGGCGGGCGTTCAACGGCAGGAAGGCCGGCAGGGCGGCCTGCCCGGACCGCTGCCGGTCCGTCAACGATCCGGGCAGCTCCAGCAGCGCCAGGGGGTTGCCGGCGGCGTCGGCGAGCAGGCGCCGCCGCACGACGCCGGGCAGGTCGCGGTGGTTGGCGTCCAGCAGCGTGCCCGCTGCCGGCGGCGGCAGCGGGCCGACGGTGTGCTCCGGCAGCCGCATCTCGTCGAACAGGCAGGGCGTGCCGATGCGGCCGGCGCCGAGGAACCGCGCGTGGGTGCCGCCGGCGCGGCGGGCGAGGAAGCCCAGGACGGTCGCGCTGGCGGGGTCGATCCACTGCACGTCGTCGACCGCCAGGAGCAGCGGGTGGCCGGCGGCGATCTCGTTGACCAGCGCCAGCACGGCGGTGGCGAGCACGAGCGGGTCGGTGTCGCGGGCGCCGGCGCGGCCGAAGACGTGGGCGAGGGCGTCGCGCTGGTCGTCGGGGAGGCGGCCGGCGACGTCCCGGGAGGCGTACAGCATCTGGTGCAGCGCCGAGAACCGGATCCCGGCCTCGAAGGGGGCGCCGGTCGCCCGCAGCACCCGGGCCCCGGCGGTGAGCGCGCGGGCACAGGCGGCGTCGAGCAATGCGGTCTTGCCCGCGCCCGGGTCGCCGCGCAACAGCAGGCTCGGGCCGGGTGGGTCGGCGCCGGCGAGCAACGCGTCGATCGTCCGCAGCTCGGATGCCCGGCCGAGCAGATCGCCGCCGGGCGGCGCAGGAACCTTCACCGTGCTGCCCCCGTCACGTGTGGTGTGTCCCACGGTAGCCCGTGATGCGGTCATCTGACTCATGCCCGGAACCGCCGCCCGTCGCAGCATTCATGGGTAGCCACACGCGGATGAGGAGAGACCATGCGGGTACTGATGATCGCGCCACCCGGAGCCGGTAAAGGCACGCAGGGCGCCAGGATCGCCGCCCATTTCGGTGTGCCGCACCTCGCCACCGGCGACCTGCTGCGTCGCCACGTCGCGCGCGGCACGCCCCTGGGTCGCACGGTGCAGGCGTACCTGGACCGGGGCGGCCTGGTCCCGGACCGCCTGATGCAGGACCTGGTCCGCAAGGCGCTCGCCGACGCGACCACCGGAGGTGGCGGCTACGTCCTCGACGGCTACCCGCGCAACCCCGCCCAGGCATGGGCCGCATACCAGATCGCCACCTCGATCGGTGCCACCGCGCAGGTCGCGCTGCACCTGCGCACCGATGACGACGAGGTGGTCCGGCGGCTGCTGGCGCGGGCCGGGATCGAGCACCGCTCCGATGACACCGAGCCCGTCATCCGGCGGCGGCTGGCCCTGTACCACGAGGTCACGGAGCCGATACTGACGTGGTACGACCGCCGCGGCATCCTGCTGTCCATCGACGGAATGCCGGACGCGGACCGGGTCACCGCCGCCGTGATCCCGGCGCTGGAGGCCAGGCGGGCCTGTCACGTGGACAGGCCCGGCCCGGTCCCGGAGCTGCTGATCGCCGCCGGAGCGGTCAGCTGCGGTTGAGGCGCTGCACCACCCCCGTGCCGTCGAAGACGTTGGCGCCGAGATATCCGCTGCTGTACGCGGTGTCGGTGGCGTCGATGACGGGCGTGGCGCCGTTGTTGAAGTAGACCTTGATGCTGGCGCCGCTGGCGACGACCTTCAGGTGGTAGGTGCGGCCGGGCGTGATGGTGGTCGGGTAGCTGGCGATGTCGCGGCCGGGACGCCACAGCTTCACCACCCCGGACGCGTCGATGTTCGCGGTGTAGTGCGCGGTGGCGTCGGCGCTGGCGCGGAAGGTGAGCGCCGCCGCCGTGCCGTTGACGATCGTGACGTCTCCCTCGTAGGTGAAGTCGGCGGCGACGGTCCGGCTGAGGTAGAAGGTGTCGCCGGCGGCGTTGCCCCGCGCGCCCGGCCGGGCCGCCGTCCCCGTGGTCCAGGTGCCGTTGACGGGCTGCCACGGACCGGCCAGGTTGGTCGCGAAGCCGGGACCGTTGAGGGTGAGGTGCTGCACGGTGCCGGTGCCGTTGTAGACGTTGGCGCCCAGGTACCCGGCGGCGTAGGCGGTGTCGGTGGCGTCGATGACCGGCGTGGTGCCGTGGTCGAGGTACACCTTGATCGCGGCCCCGGCGGTCACGACCTTCAGGTGGTAGGTGCGGCCGGGCGTGATCGATGTCGGATACGTGGCGATGACCCGGCCGGGCCGCCACAGCTTCACCACCCCGGACGCGTCGATGTTCGCGGTGTAGTGCTGCGACGCGTCGGCGTTGGACCGGAAGGTCAGGGCGGCGGCGGTACCGGACGCGATTGTCACGTCGCCCTCGTACGTGAAGTCCGCAGCGGTCGTGGCGCTCAGGTAGAAGGCGTCACCGCCGGCCGTGCCGAGCTTGCCGGCCGCCGCGTCACCCCACGTCCCGCCGACGCTGCGCCACGGCCCGGCGAGGTTCGACTCCAATGTGGACTGACCCTGCCCCCAGGCGGAGGACAGCCGGTGGAACTCGGCGGAGACCAGCCGCACCGAGCCGCCGGTGGCGAAGAGCCGGATGCCCTGGCTGCCGGCCGCGGAGTTGAAGTTGACGTTGTCGGTGACGGAGAGCCGCCCGTCGTTGCCGAAGACCTCCAGCTGGCCTCGGTCGACCAGCAGGCGCAGCTTCACGCGGCCGTTCAGCGGTGCCAGCGGCGCGCCGTACAGCGTCTGCGCGGCCCGGTCGTAGACCACGGCCCGGTCGTAGCCGCCGTCGGCGCGTCGGTGCAGCTGGAACCCGAACTGGGTGGCGGTGGCCGTGCTGGTGTCGAACTCGGCGATGATCTCGTAGGTGTCGGCGGTGATCCCGGTGAACGGGTCGGTGGCCGGGTCGGCGGTGACGGTGCGGTTCGACCAGGTCGTCGTGTCCGCCCGCAGGCCGGCCAGCTCGGCGACCGGGTTGCGGGTGACGCGGAGCCCGGCGGGTGTGCTGACGAGCCGCAGCTGGGCCGGGAAGGACGCGTTGCCGGTCCAGGTGGCGCCGTGGTTGCCGGGCTGCCAGGCCATCTGCACGGTCCGGCCGTCGGGCATGTTGCTGAACGTCAGGCCCGCGTAGAACGAGCCGTCGAAGCTGTTGCGGCCCTGGTCCATGCGCTGCGGGGAGGACCAGTCGGGGCCGAACGTGCCGCCGTCGAACGTGCCGGTGACGTACTCGCCGGACGCGTCGGTCATGACCCACCGGACGTTGCCGCCGTCGCCGTCGACCGGCAGCGGGAAGAAGTCGGGGCACTCGAACAGCCAGCCGGCCGTGTAGCGGCTGCGGTAGGTCCAGTCGAGCAGGTTGGTGGACGTGTACACGTTCACGCCGTTACCGCCGCCGTCGGACCAGACGACCATGACCCACCGGCCGCGGGCGGCGTCCCACAGGACCTTCGGGTCGCGGCTGGTGCCGGTCGGGGTGACGACCTTGCGCCCGCGGTCGTAGTTCTGGAAGGTGCGGGCGCCGTCGGTGCTGTAGGCGATCGAGACGCCGTTGGTGCCGGTGAACACCACGATCGGGGCGTCGGTGCCGGTCCGCAGGCCCGAGGTGTTGGTCGTGTCGACGACCCCGGCGCCGGAGAACAGGTCGCCGGGGTGCGCGCCGGGCTCCAGCGCGACCGGCTTCTGCGTCCAGTGCACGAGGTCCGGGCTGGTGGCGTGGCCCCAGTGCATCGTGTCCCAGGCCAGGCCGTGCGGATTGTGCTGGTAGAACAGGTGGTAGAGGCCGTTGTAGTACAGCGGCGCGTTGACGTCGTTCATCCAGCCGGCGCGCGAGCTGAAGTGGAACTGGCCCCGGTAGGGCTCGTCGTAGGCGGCGGTGGCCGGATACGGGAACTGCGGGTAGTCGCTGGACGGGCTGGCGCCGGCGGGCGCCGCGGGCAGCAGGATGCCGGCGACGAGGACGAGCGTGAGCAGGATTCGGAGGCGCATGGTTGCGGTCCCTTCTGGCGGGAAGGTGCCTCGTGTGGAAACGTTTCCTGACGGGCTGTTCGACAGTGTGCGCCCGACGATGGAAGATGTCCATATATGAATGTCTATGTGCGTGCCACGATGAAGGACGTCGCGGCCCTCGCCGGGGTCGGCCTGGCCACGGTCTCCCGGGTCCTCAACGGCGTGCCGGTCGACCCGCACCTGACCGTCCGGGTCCTGGACGCCGCGCGGCAGCTGGGCTACCGCAAGGACACCGCGGCGACCAGCCTGCGCCGCGCGGACCGGCGGACCAACACGATCGGGCTCGTGCTGCAGGACGTGGCGAACCCGTTCTCCTCCGCCCTGCACCGGGCGGTCGAGGACGTCGGCGTCCAGCGGGGGCTGCTCGTGCTCGCCGGCAGCAGCGACGAGGAGCCCGAACGGGAGCGTGAACTGCTCGGCGTGCTGCGCACCCGGCGGGTCGACGGCCTCATCGTGGTGCCGACCGGCGCCCCCGACGACGAGCTGGAGTCCGCGCACCGGGACGGGACCCCGATCGTGTGCGTCGACCGCGCGTCGCCGGTCCCGGGCGTGGACACCGTGACCGCCGACAACCGCGGCGGCGTCGCCGGTGCCGTGCGGGCGCTGCACGCGCTCGGGCACCGGCGGATCGGGTTCGTGGCCGATCACAGCTCACTGTGGACGGCACGGGAGCGGCACGAGGGTTTCGCCGCCGCGATGGCGGAGCTGGGCTGCCGGACCAGGGCCGGTTGGGTGCGCCGCGACGTGCACACCGAGGACGCCGCCCGGGCGGCCGTGACCGGAATGTTCGGCACGGCGACCGCGCCGACCGCCCTCGTCACCGCACAGAACTGGCTGACGATCGGCGCCCGGCGCGCGCTGGTCGACCTCGGGCTGCACCACACCGTCGCGCACGTCGGCTTCGACGACTTCCCGCTGGCCGACATGCTCGACCCGCCGGTCTCCGTGATCGCGCAGGACCCGGCCGAGATGGGCCGGCGCGCGGCGCTGCTGCTGGTGTCCCGCCTCGACGGGGACGACGGCCCCGTCGAGGCGGTCACGCTGCGGACCCGCTACATCGCCCGGGGGTCGGGCGAGCTCCCGCCCCCGGCGACGGTCAGCCCGTCCTGACGCTGGGCTGGGGGACCGCGCCCGAGACGCTGGGCCGCGGTCGCATCGGCGCCTTGCCGTCCTCCGACACCCACAGCACGATCACGGTGTTGGAGATCGGGGCGGTGTCGTAGACGATCCAGCTGCCGGGCACCTGGTCCGCGGTGGCGGCGAGGGACTCCGCGCCGACCCGGTATTCCGCCGTTCTGCCTTGCGCGGCGAGCAGCGTGCGCACCTCCGCGACCCGCTTGCCGACGAGCTCGCCGGCCGCCGCCTTCTGCTCGGCCGACCCGCCGTCGACGAACTCGCCGGGCAGCGGCGTGCGGCCGAACGCGACGACCGCGTAGGACGTGAAGTGCAGCGGCACCTTGAACCCGACCGCGCACGACCCGTTGGCGGTGCACCGCCCGGGGTCCTCGATCGCCTCCAGCCCCGGGCCCCCGCCGGTGTCGCCGACCTCGGTGAACACCACCTTGCCGACGTCCTCGGGGTCGGCCGGCACCAGTTCGAGCTTGATGTCCAGCCCGTGCCTGGCCAGTTCGGCGCGGTACCGCTGGGGATCGGCGGCCGGGTCCTTGATCGTGACGATCAGGAAACCGCGGTCCTCGGTGAAGGTGAGCGCCGCGTTGGCCGGCGCGGGGCCGACCGGCGCCGAGGACGGCAGCAGCGAACCGGCCGCCAGCACCGCGGCGGCGAGCCCGGCCACGACCGGGACGCCCACGAGCAGGCGCCGCCGCCACGGCGCCGGCGGGCGGGTGTCCAGGATGTCGCGCAGCAGCTCGTCCCCGGCGGCGCGGGCGGCCGGTGGGACGTGCACGGTGGGGGACAGCAGCCGGATCAGGTGGTCCTGCTCCTCGTCGACGTCAGTCACGGTGGCTCCTGTCATGGCTGGTGAGGGAACGGCTGGTCAGGGACGGTGAGCGCAACGCCTCGGCGAACCGGCGGCGGGCGCGGTGCAGACGGATCCGGGCGGCGTTGACCGAGCAGCCGAGCGCGACGGCGAGGTCGTCGGCGGTCAGTCCCTCCCAGGCGACCAGGCGCAGCACCTCCTGGTCACCCTCGGGCAGCGCACGGAACGCGTGGGCGATCTCCGGCGGCACCGCCGGTTCGGCCGTCGTGGCCCCGGTCAGCTCCTGCCGCAGGCGCGCACCGAGGTCGGCGCGGCGCCGGTCGGCCCGCTGGTGGTTGGCCATGACGTTGCGGGCGACCCCGAAGAGCCAGGGCCTGGCCTGGCTGTCGGGGATCTCGTCGATGCGGCGCCAGGCGATCAGGAAGGTGTCGGCGACCACGTCGGCGGCCGACTCCGGTCGCTCGACGCGGCGCAGGGCATAGCCGAGCAGATCCTGATAGCAGGCCCGGTACAAGGTCTCGAAGCGGGCGGCGCTGGGGGCTCGTGCCAAGGGTGGCTCCCATCGTGCGGAGGCGACGTGTCGTCTCTACATGTCCGCACGACGCCGTTCATTTCACCCTGCGCCGGCCCCCGCTGTCAGGCGGGTCCGGTGGGCGCGTGCCGGCCGGCAGGGGTGCGGTGGCGGGGGTGCCAGCGGCGGGTGCGGGACGCGCGGACCAGGCCGGCGCCGAGGAGCAGCATCAGCAGACCGGCCTCGGCCGTGGCGGCGGTGGCGGCGCCGGTGACCGCCAGCGGCGGCGTCGTGGGCGTCGCCGGTGTCGCGGGAACGGCCGGGGCGACGGTGACGTCGAGGCGCATCGCCCGCACGTTGCCGTCCTTGTCGGCGCCCACCGCGGCGAGGGTGTGGTCGCCGATCGGGAGCGAGGGCGGCACGACGACGTCGACGGAGAACTCGCCCTTGTCGTCGGTGACCACCGTGCCGAGCGAGACCGGCGAGGAGTACACGATGAGCTCGACCGTCGAGTTCGGCGCGTAGCCGCTGCCCTTGAGCGTGATGGTCGCGCCGGGGGCCGTGGGCTTGTCGTCGCTCTGGGGCGTGTCGAGCTTCTCGTCCGTGACCGGCGGCGTGGCCGGGATCTCCGGCGCGGCCGCGGTCACGCTGCTCGACGGCGTGGACGCGGTCGAGTCACCGCTGGCCGAGTGGGCCACGACCGTGATCGTGTACGCCTGGTTCGCCTGCGCGCCCAGCACGCAGGTCATCTCACCGATCGCGTCGCAGGTCGCCGGGCCGGGTGAGGCGATGGCGGTGTAGCCGGTGATGGCCGCGCCGCCGGTGGGCGGGGCGACCCACGTGACGGTGATGGTCGCCGTCTTCGCCGTGGCGACGACCCCGCTCGGCGCGGCCGGTGCGGCGAGCGGCGTCACCAGCACCGGGCCGGCCTCGGCGCCCGGGCCCGTGGCCGTCACCGCGCGCACCTTGAGCTGATACGACCTGTCGTTGACCAGGCCGGCCACCGTCGCCTTCAGCGCGTCGGTGCCTTCGGTGCCGAGTCCGGTCCAGGCGCCGCCGTCGACCGCCACCTGGTAGCCGGTGATCGCGGTGCCGCCGGTGTCGGCGGGGGCCTGGAAGGTCAGCGCCGCGGCCTGGTTGCGGGGTGCGGCGGCGAGCCCGACCGGTGCGCCGGCGGTGCCGGCCAGGGTCAGGGTGACGGCCGCGCTGACCGCGCCGGCGCCGGCGACGTTGCGGGCCCGGACCGCGAACTGGTAGGTCGTGCCGTTGGTCAGCGCCGGACGGCCCGCGGTGCTGGCCGTGGTGACGGTGGCGGTCAGCGTCCCCGACCCGCCGGGTGACAGCGTCGCCCAGGTGGCGCCGCCGTCGGTGGAGTAGTCGTAGCCGGTGATCGGGCTGCCGCCGCTGCCGGGCGTGGAGAACTGCAGCGCCGCGCCGGTCTTGGCGGGTTTCGCGCTCAGCCCGGCGGGCGCGTCCGGGACCGTGAACGGGGTGACGGTCGCGGCCGTGCTCGGCGTGCCGGCGCCGGCCAGGTTGAGCAGGCGCAGGCGCAGGCTGACCGCGGTGCCGTTGACCAGCGCGGCGCCGCCGCCGGTCGACTGCGTGGTGATGACGGCGGTGAGGGTCCCGGTGCCGGTCGGGGTCGCGTCGGCCCACGTGGTGCCGCCGTCGGTGGAGTACCGCAGGCCGGTGACCGGGCTGCCGCCGTCGTCCGCGACCTGGTAGGTGACGGTGACTTTGCGGTCGCCCGGGGTCGTGGTGATCTGGGTCGGGGCGCCCGGCAGGTCCGCCGCCGGGATGAAGGTCACCGCGTCGCTGGCCGGGCCGGTCCCGAGCTCGTTGGTGGCGCGCAGCCGCAGCTGATAGGTCACGCCGTTGACCAGCCGGGCGGTGCCGCCGCCGCTGGACACGTTCGTGATCGTGGTCCGGAAGCTCTTGTCGGCGAGCTCGTCGACGTCGTCGGGATCCAGCGCGCGCCAGGTGACGCCGTTGTCGGTGGAGTAGTCGATCCCGGTGAGGTCCGGGCCGTTCTTGTTCACGCTGAAGGAGAAGGTCACCTGCCGGTTGCCCGGCACGGGCGTGACCGACACCGGCTTGGCCGGCGCGGACGCCGGGAGGCTGACCTCGGCCGGGGCGCTGGGCAGGCCGGCGCCCTGGGTGTTCACCGCGCGCACCCGCACCCGCAACGGACTGCCGTGCCAGAGCGGGAAGCCGCCGGCGCTGTCGGCGGAGATCACGCCGTGCAGCGTGCCGGTGCCGGTGGTCGTCAGGTCGCGCCAGGAGCTGCCGCCGTCGGTGGAGTACTGGTACTTGGTGATCGCGCTGTTGCCCGGCCCGGCCGCGGTGAAATCGGCGCCGATGGTGTCGCCGGCCGCCGCCACGGTGAGGTTGGCCGGCCGGGTGGGTGAGCCGGGCATCGGCAGCTGCACCGTGACCGGCTCGCTGTCGGGGCCGGTGCCGAGCGAGTTGGTCGCCCGGAGGCGGACCTGGTAGGTCTGCCCGTTCTGCAGCTGGGTGCTGCCGTCGCCGGTCGAGGCGGCGGCGACCGTCGCGGTCGTGGTCCAGTCCATCTTGTTGAACGCGAACGGTGACAGCGGCCGCCAGTCGGTGCCGTTGTTCGTCGAATACGCGTAGCCGGTGATCTCGTCGCCGTTGTCCGGCGCCTTCCAGTCCAGCGTGATCGCCTGGTCGCCCGGGTCGCCGTGCACGTCGTAGGGCTCGCCCGGCGCGGTCGGCGCGAGGCTGACCTCGCCGGCGCCGCTGGGCAGGCCCGGACCCTGGGCGTTGACCGCTCGGACGCGGACGCGGTACGGCTGCCCGGGGTGCAGCGGGCCGCCGTCGCCGCTGTCGATGCTCAGCGAGGCCAGCAACGGTCCCGCCCCGGTGGTCGTGGTGTCCTTCCAGCTCCAGCCGTCGTCGGTGGAGTACTGGTACTTGAGGATCGCGCTGGTGCCCTGGTTCGGCGCGGTGAAGCTGACCTCGATGGTCCCGCCGGCCACCGTCGCGGCGAGCGAGCCGGGCGCGGCGGGTGAGCCGGCGTTGGGCAGGCCCGCGGCGACGGTCTGGCTGTCCGGCCCGGTGCCGAGGACGTTGCGGGCCCGCACCCGGACCTGGTAGGTCACCCCGCTCGCCAGGGCCGTCGTGCCGTCGCCGGTGGACCGGTTGGTGATGGTGGCGGTGAGCTGCCAGTCGCCGGTGACGCCGGTCAGCGGCTGCCACTGCCCGGCGTTGTCGGTGGTGTACTCCCAGGCGGTGATCGGGCTGCCGTTGTCCGTCGGGGCCTTGAAGTTCAGCGTCAGCGACCCGCTGCCCGGCACGGTGCGCAGGTCGAACGGCTCGCCCGGCGCGGACGGTGGGAGGCTGACCTCGGCGGCGGCGCTGGGCAGGCCGGGGCCCTGGGTGTTCACGGCGCGGATGCGGACGCGGTACGTGTTGGCGCGGGCGAACGGGTAGCTGCTGTTGCTCTCCACGGTCAGCTCGGCGTGCAGCGGCCCGGCGCCGGTGGTCGGGGTGTCCTTCCAGGTGCCGCCGCCGTCGGTGGAGTACTGGTACTTGAGGATCGTGCTGGTGCCCTGGTCGGCTGCGGTGAAGTCGACCCCGAGGTTGTTGCCGGCCGGGGCGGCGGTGACGGAGCCGGGTGCCGCGGGCGAGCCGGCGGCGGGCAGGCCGGCCGTGACGGTGTCGCTGTCCTGGCCGGTGCCGATGGCGTTGCTGGCGCGCACGCGGATCTGGTACGTCCCGCCGGCCGCGAGCGGTGTCGAGCCGTCGCCCGTGCTCTGGTTGGTGATGACGGCGGAGCGCTGCATGTCGCCGGTGACGCCGGTGAGTGCCCGCCAGTGCGCGCCGTTGTCGGTGGTGTACTCGAAGCCGGTGATCGGGCTGCCGTTGTCGGGCACCCCGTCGAACGTGAGCGCGAAGCCGCCCTCCGCGCGGGGCACGGCGACGAGGCGGTAGGTCTGGCCGGGCGCGGTCGCCGGCAGCGTCACCTCCGCGGCGGCGCTGGGCAGGCCGGGCCCCTGGGTGTTCACGGCGCGCAGGCGGACCCGGTAGGGCTGGCCGGGATAGAGCCGGAATCCGGTCCCGCTCTCGTTCGACAGCTCGGTGTGCATCGAGCCGTTGGCGCTGGTGGTCGTCGCGTCGGCCCAGGAGCCGCCGTCGTCGGTGGAGTACTGGTACTTGACGATCTGGCTGGTGCCCTGGTTCGGCGCGGAGAAGTCCAGCTTGATCTTGTCGCCGGCGGCGGACGGCGCCCCGGTGACCGATCCGGGGGCCGCGGGCGAGCCGGCCGCGGGCAGGCTCGCGGAGACGGTCTGGCTGTCCTGCCCGGCGCCGAGCGCGTTGCGGGCCCGCACGCGGATCTGGTACGTCACGCCGCTGGCCAGGGCCGTCGAGCCGTCGCCGGTGGACCGGTTGGTGATGGTGGCCGTCTTCTGCCAGTCGCCGGTGACGCCGGTCAGCGGCTGCCACTGCCCGCCGTTGTCGGTGGTGTACTCCCAGGCGGTGATCGGGCTGCCGTTGTCCGCCGGATTCTTGAAGCTCAGCGTCATGGACCCGTTGCCGGGCACGGCCCGCAGGTCGAACGGCGCGCCGGGTTCGGTCGCTGCCAGGGTCACCTCGTCGGCGGCGCTGGGCAGGCCGGCGCCCTCGGTGTTCACGGCGCGGACCCGGATGCGGTACATGCGGCCGCGGGCGAACCCGAAGCTGCTGTTGCTCTCCACGGTCAGCTCGGCGTGCAGCGGTCCCGCCCCGGTCGTCGTGGTGTCCTTCCAGGTGCTGCCGCCGTCGGACGAGTACTGGTACTTGACGATCGCGCTGTTGCCCGGGCTCGGCGCGGTGAAGTCGACCCCGACGTTCGCGCCGGCCGCGGCGGCGGTGACGGAGCCGGGTGCCGCGGGCGCGCCCGGGTCGGGGATGGCGACCGTGAACGTGTCGGTGTGCTGCCCCTGCCCGGCGTTGCTCGACGCCCGGATGCGCAGCTGGTACTGCTGGCCGGCCTGGAGCGCGGTGCTGCCGTCGCCGGTGGACTGGTTGGTGACGGTCGCCGCGAGGGGGCCCATGCCCGTGACGGTGAGCGGTTGCCAGTGCAGCCCGTTGTCGGTGGAGTACTCCCAGCCGGTGATCGTGCTGCCGTAGTCCCGCGGGTAGGGGAAGCTCAGCTCGATGGCGCCGCCCTGCACGTCCGTGGTGATCGGCATGGGCGCGTCGGGCGCCTTCGGCGGGATCGTCGTGGCGTAGGCGTCGCTGGCCGGGCCCGGGCCCTCGGCGTTGACCGCCCGCACCTTGAGGTTGTACTGGATGTTGTAGCCCAGCGGGTTGGTGCCGTCGCCGGCGGACTCCTTGGAGATCGTCGCCTGCTTCGTCGTGGTGCCGGTCAGGCCGGTCAGCGGTTTCCAGGTGGTGCCGTCGTCGGTCGAGTAGTCGTAGCCGGTGATCGCGCTGCCGCCGTCGCCGGCCGCGTCGAAGGAGAGCATCAGCACGCCGTCGCCGGTCCCGGCGGTCAGCCCGGTCACCTTGTCGGGCGCGGCGGCCAGGAGCTCCGCCTGGGCGCTGGGGGTCGCCTCGACGCGCGGCGCGGCGTGCGCCGGCGTCGTCCAGATGATGGCGGGCGTGCCGGCGGTGAGCAGCAGCGCTCCCATGACGGAGAGCCGACGCGGAGAGCGCATGAAGGCACCACAATCCTACGTGGAGTATTGTCATGCGCACTATATGTAGTCAGCTCGCATGCAGTGCGGTATTCGGCCCGGAACGTGCGGTGGCCGGGACCCGCGGGTCAGCGTTCGCGCAGCCGGCCGCGGACCGCCTCGCCGCAGGGTGGCGGTTCGTTGACCGGCGGTGAGCGGATCGGTACATTGCTGCCGCGAGCCGCGGTGGGAGCCGAGCGGCCGGTGCGGCGGACAGGCCGCGTGACCGGCGTGCGCCAGTGCCCGATCCGCACCCCGCCATGGAGGCTCGATGTCCCGTCCCACCCGCCTGCTCGTCACAGCCGCGCTCCTACCGGTCGCCTGGGCGGCGCCCGCAGTCATGCTTCCGCCGGTCGCCTGGGCGGCGCAGGCGCCCGCCACGGTCGCCTGCGCCTACTCGTTCGTCGCCTGGCCCGGCGGCTTCGTCGCGGACCTCACGATCACCAACCACGGCCCGGCCGTCAACGGCTGGACGGCCCGGTGGACGATGCCCACCGCGACCGCCAACCTCGGTGTCTGGCAGGCGACGATGTCGCAGGCCGACCCGTTCACGTTGACGGCGACGAACCTGCCCTACAACGCGGTCATCGACACCGGTCGGTCGGTGCGGTTCGGCTGGACCGCGTCGGCGGCGAGCACGGAGGCGCCGGCGGACATCACGGTCAACGGTGTGCCGTGCTGAGGTGACGACCGGCGCTGCGCTCCTGGCCGTCCAGGGCGCCCGCCAGGCCGTGCCGGTCGCCGGTGCGTTCGGCGAGGGCGCGGGCGGCCGCGAACCGGCGCGCCGCCGCGTCCGGGCGGCCGGTGGCCAGGAGCACGTCGCCGAGGGTGTTGAGCGTCTCGACCTCGAGGCCGCACTCGCCGGTCGCGCGGCTGAGGGCAAGGGCGCGCCGCAGGTGCCCGAGCGCCCGGTGATGCCGGCCGGCGCGGTGCAGCGCCGCGCCGATCGTCCCGTGGGCGCTGCCCTCGCCGCCGCGGTCACCGGCCGCGACGCAGCTCGCCAGGGCCTGCCGGAGGTGGGCGAGGGCCTGGTCGTGCCGGCCGGTCAGGCTCTCCACGGCGCCGAGGTTGCCCAGCGCGTAGCCTTCGAGCCGCCGGTCGCCGAGCTCGGCGAAGAGGTTCGCGGCGCACCGGAGCTGCGTTTCGGCCTTCGCGTAGTCGTTGCCGCGGTGGTACGTGAAGCCGAGGTTGAGCAGTTGCGCGGCTTCGCCGTGCCGGTCGCCGGCGGCCTGGTACATGGCGAGGGCGTCGCGGAGCCGGGCCGCGGCCTCCTCGTGGTCGCCGAGCCGCTCGTGCACCAGCGCGAGCCGGGCGGTCGCGCGGGCCTCGCCGGCGGTGTCGCCGGTGGTGCGGTGCCCACGCAGCGACCGTCCGAAGTGGACCTCCGCCAGGTGGTGCTCACCGAGCAGCCAGTGGACCGCACCGAGGTTTGTGTGCGCGTCGGCGTCGTCGTGCGCCGCGGCGGCGGTGTGCACGGTGAGCGCGTCCCGGTAGTGCCCGCCGACCTCCAGGTAGCGCCACAGGACGCGGGACAGCTCGACGGCGGCACGGGTCCCGGAGAGGGCGACCAGCGCGGCGCGTTCCCGGTCCAGCCACCGCTGCGCCCGCTCCGGTGTGTCCACAGTAGACTCCCCGGTGACGCCCGGGAGGTCGTGCGGGAACAGGGTCGCGGCGGCCAGCGTCGCAGTGCGCACCAGGTGGGCGGTGAGCCGGTCGAGCGCGGCTGCCGAGACGTCGCCGGCGAGCTGCCCGGCGAGGTCGACGCTGTGCGCGTGCAGCAGGTCGTGCATGCCGTAACCGCCGGCGCCGGCCGGTTCGACGAGATGCGCGCGGGCCAGCTCGTCGAGCAGCGCCCGGCCGCCGGCCGGCGGCACCCCGGCGAGCGCGGCCGCCGCGGCCGAGTCGACGATCCGACCCGGATGCAGCCCGAGCAGCTGGAAGGCGCCCGCCCCGGCCGGGCTCAGCTGCCGCAACGACCAGGAGAACACCGACCGCAGCGCGGTGCGCGGGTCGCCGCCGGCGTCGAACGCGTCGAGGCCCGGCCGGTCGTGGAGCTCCGCGGCGAAGTGCGGGGTCGCGGCGACCCGCAACGCCAGTGGCAGTCCCGCGCAGCGCTCGGCGAGCCGCGACGCGGTGCCCGCGGGGACGCCCGGGCCGGCCAGCCGCCGCAGCAGGGCGAGCGAGTCGGCCCGGCCCAGGCGGCCGAGGTGGACGGGGTGCACGCCGTCGCGGGCGACCAGCCCGGCGAGCGCGTCCCGGCTGGTCACCACCACGACGCAGGTCCCGGTGCCGGGCAGCAGCGGGCGGACCTGCTCGGCGGTGGAGGCGTTGTCCAGCAGCACCAGCAGCCGCCGGCCGGCCACCGCCGTGCGGTAGCACGCGGCCCGCTCGGCGGTCGCGGCCGGGATCCCGGTGGCGGGGACGCCGAGACCGCGCAGGAACCCGGCGAGCGCGTCGCCGGCGTCGACGGGCTGCCGCGGGTCGTACCCGCGCAGGTCGACGTACAGCTGGCCGTCGGGGAACCGGGCGGCGACCCGGTGCGCCCAGTGCACCGCGAGCGCCGTCTTGCCCACGCCGGCGGTGCCGGCGATCAGCGCGGCCCGCGGCCCGGTGCCGACGAGGTTGCCGTCGAGGACGCCGTCGAGGTCGGCGAGTCGCGCCGTGCGGCCGGTGAACGCGGGCACGTCCGCCGGCAGCTGCCGCGGGACGGCGGAGGTAGGTGCCGGCGGCACCGGCGGTGCCTGGCGGCGGCCCTCCTCGACCCGGTCGCGGGCGGTGGCGAGGGCGCCCTGCTCGGCCGGTGCCGCGCCGAGCAGGCGGACCAGGACGTCGAGCCGGTCGGTCGGCGGCAGCACCCGCCCGGCGAGGTATCCGCCGATGATCCCGTGCGACCAGCCGGTGGCCGCGGCCAGCTCCCGGTAGGTCAGTTCGGCGCCGCCGCGCCGGCGGGCGTCGCGGCGGCGCAGCTCGCGCAGCAGCCGGGCCAGGTCCTCGGTCGTGCGCGCACCCGCGACCGCGCCCGGCGCCAGGAGGGCGTCGGGCGGGTCGGTGCGGGCGCGGCTGTCGATGCCGGCAGCGTAGGCCGGGGGAGCGGTGCGGTGCGCGGGGCTTCCCCGGCGGTCGGCCCGCGCCGCAGGTCACGGCGTCATACCACGGTGCACGGGGTGCCGTTGAGCGTGAAACTCTCCGGGGGCGTGAACGGGGTGGCGGTCCCGGAGAAGCCGGCCGTCAGCTGCCCGCCGGGGCTGATCGTGCCGCCCCACGCCGGCGGGCTGATCGTGCCGGTGTTGCCGGCGCGGGTGAGCGTCCCGCCGAAGGAGTTGGAGACCGACGCGGTCGCGGCGAGGTTGAACCGCACGGCCCAGCCGCTGACCGGCGCGGCGGTGGTGTTGGTGATGGTGACGGTGGCCAGGAAGCCGGGGCTGAACAGGATGATCTGGGCCTGGCAGGTCGGTGCGGCGGTGGCGGCGAGGGTGGTCACGGTGGCCGGCGCGGACCGGGCGGAGGTGTTGCCGCGGGCGTCGAAGGCGAGGACCGCGAATGTGTACGACGTGCCGGCCGACAGCCCGGTGACCCGCTGGAACCGGCTGAACGCGTCGACCGTGCGGATCGTGGTCCAGGCGCCGCCGACCAGCTGCTGCAGGTGATACCCGGTGACCTCGACGTTGTCGGTCGACTCGGCCCAGAGCAGGGACACCGCGGTGGTGGTGATGCTGCTGAACAGCATCGAGCCGGGCGCGGACGGCGCGACGGTGTCGGGACCGGTCAGGGTCGTGAACGTGACCGGCGCGGACGGCGGGCTCGCGGTGTACCCCGCCGCCACCAGGGAGATCCGCAGCGTGTAGCCGGTGCCCGGGTGCAGGCCCGTCAGGTGGAGCGCGCCGAAGGCGCCGCGGGCGAACGGCGACCAGGCGCCGCCGACGTTGCGCTCGATGACCGCCTCGTCGCTGCGGGCGTCGCCGTTCCACCACAGGTCGGCGGTGGTGTCCGCGACGTGCACGGCCTGCACGTTCGTCGGCGCGTCCAGGGTGCCGGTGGCTGCGGTGGCTGAGGCCGGCGCGAGTGCCAGCAAAGCGGCGGTGAGCGGCGCGAGAAATTGGAGCAGCGTGCGTTTCATGGTGAGCCCTTTCGATGCGGGGCACCCATGCTCACCGCGGCCGCCCACCGCCGTCGCGCGATCCTGGACAGCGTCGGACACCGTTAGACGGCGGGCCAGCCCGTGTACCCCTCCGCCAGGTACCGGCGGCCCGACTCCGACGCGACCAGCATGGCCAGCTCGCCCTCCTGCCGGCGCAGGTCGAACGCGTCGGCGCCGGGCGGGACGTGCAGCATCGTGGTCATCCAGTACGAGAAGTGCTGCGCCTTCCACACCCGGGTGAGCGCGCGGCGGGTGTAGCCGTCCAGGGCGTCGGGGTCGTCGTGGCGCACGGCGAGCTCGAGGACCTCGGCGAGGACCCGCACGTCGGCGAGGGCGAGGTTGAGGCCCTTGGCGCCGGTCGGCGGGACCGTGTGCGCGGCGTCGCCGGCCAGCAGCAGCCGACCGTGCCGCAGCGGCTCCTGCACGAAACTGCGGAACGGCAGCACCGTCTTGTCGAAGATGGGCCCCTCGTGCAGCCGGAACCCGTCGGTGCCGGCCAGCCGCGCCTGCAGCTCGCTCCAGATCCGGTCGTCGGACCAGTCGGCCGGATCGGTGGAGGGGTCGCACTGCAGGTACATCCGCTGCACGGCCTCGGTGCGCTGGCTGATCAGGGCGAACCCGCGGTCGGAGCGGGTGTAGATGAGCTCGGGCGCGCTCGCCGGCGCCCGGCACAGGATGCCGAACCAGGCGTACGGGTACTCCCGGTGGTGCCGCCGCCGCACCGCGTCGGGAACTTCGTGCCGGCAGATGCTCCTCGAGCCGTCGGCGCCGACCAGGTAGTCGCAGGAGATCTCGTGGACGGTGCCGCGGTCGTCGGCGTACCGGATGAACGGCGACCCGGTCACGTCGGCGACGGTGGTGCCGCGCACCCCGAACCGGACGTCGCCGCCGTCCCGGGCCCGGGCGTCGGCGAGGTCGGTGAAGACGTCCGTCTGCGGGTAGAGCCAGGTCGACGCGCCGGCGAGGCCCTGGAAGTCGATGCGGTGGCTCTCCCCGCCGAACCGCAGGTCGATCCCGCGGTGCTCGTGACCGTCGGTGAGGACCCGGCTGGACACGCCCGCGTCGACGAGCAGGCGGACGCTGTCGCGTTCCAGGATGCCGGCCCGGTGGGTGGTCTCGATCTCGTGGCGGGTGCGGTGGTCGACCGCGACGGTGTCGATGCCGGCCCGCGCCAGCAGGTGCGACAGCATGAGCCCGGCCGGCCCGGCGCCGACGATGCCGACCGTGGTGCGGGTGACCGTCATGGCACTCCTTCCGTGGGCGGAGCCGGTGCCCGTTGCCCGTGAGCGGCGGAGCTGATCACGGGGACTCGTCCAGGACGGGACCGGCGACCGCGAACGCGTGGTTGGCGGCGGGCACGCCGCAGTAGACGGCGGCGTGCAGGATCACCTCGCCGATCTCGTCGCGGGTCAGGCCGTTGCGGCGGGCGGCGCGCACGTGCATCGCGAACTCGTCCCAGTGCCCGTTGGCCATCAGTGCGGTCAGCGTGACCAGGCTGCGGGAGCGGCGGTCCAGCCCCGGCCGGGTCCAGATCTCGCCCCACGCGTAGCGGGTGATGAAGGACTGGAAGTCGGCGGTGAACCCGGTGGTGCCGGCGACGGCGCGGTCGACGTGCGCGTCGCCGAGCACCTCGCGCCGCACCGCCATCCCGTCGTCGAAGGCGTTCACGGAGTCCCCTCGAAGGTCAGGAACGTGGTCTGGCCCGGCCCTTGCAGCCGGATGTCGAAGCGGAGGTCGCCGGACGGCTCTGCAACAGCGACGAGCGTCGCGCGCTCGTCCGGGTCGAGCGACGCCAGGAACGGGTCGTCGCCGAGCCCCGGCCCGGGCACGTAGGCGCGGGTGAACAGCCGGTCCAGCAGGCCGCGGGCGAAGACGACGACGGCGAAGAACGGCACCGGCCCGCCCGGGACGAGCGTGGTGAAGCTGTAGTGGCCGCCGGGGTCGACGCCGGCCCGCCCCCAGCCGGTGAAGCGGGTGCCGTCGCGGCGGATCGAACCGTCCACAGTGGGCACCACCCCGTCCGGTCCGGCCTGGCGGATCTCCAGCAGCGCGTCGGGCACGGGCACCCCGGCGCCGTCGAACACGGTGCCGTGCAGGCGGATCGCCCCGGGACGCGCGGGCGGGACGAGCTCGTGATCGCGCCGGTACGGCAGCGCGTATCCGTAGAACGGGCCGATGGTCTGTCCGGGGGTCGTCACGAGGCGTCCAGCGGGGTGCGGTGCGGGCCGCTCAGCACGATGTCCCAGCGGTAGCCGAGCAGCCATTCGTGTTCGGACAGGTCATGGTCGTAGGCGGCGACCAGGCGCTCCCGGTCCCGGGGATCGGTGACCGACTGGTAGATCGGGTCGAGCCCGGACAGCGGGTCGCCCGGGAAGTACATCTGCGTGATCAGGCGCTGGGTGAACTGGGTGCCGAAGAGCGAGAAGTGGATGTGCGCCGGCCGCCACGCGTTGTGATGGTTGCGCCATGGGTACGGGCCGGGCCTGATCGTCACGAACCGGTAGCCGCCGTCGTCGTCGGTGAGGCAGCGCCCGACCCCGGTGAAGTTGGGGTCGACGGGCGACGGGTGCTGGTCGCGCTGGTGGAGGTAGCGGCCGCCGGCGTTGGCCTGCCAGACCTCCACCAGCTGCCGCCGCACCGGCCGGCCGTCGCCGTCGACGACCCGGCCCTGCACGACGATCCGCTCGCCGATCGGCACGCCGCCGTGCCGGATGGTCAGATCCGCTTCCAGGGGGTCGACGTCGCAGTGGCCGAACACCGGCGCGAACAGCTCGGCGCCCTCCGGGTCGACCCGGCGCGGCGCCCTGGTCGGGTGGCGCAGGGTCGAGCTGCGATACGGCGTGAAGGACAGTATCGGCTGCCGCGCGGGCGCCGGACCCGCGTGCAGGGCCTCGATCTCGGCGGAGATGTCCCGCTGCGATGGGTCGGCGGTCATGGATGCGACCGTACGGACCCTGACGGACGGCGGTCTACGCTTGACTTCCACTGAGCGGAAGGGGCTTCGGATGGCCGGTCGGGTGTCGACCCCGGGCGCGTCGGTGGTGTCGCGGGCGTTCGCCGTCCTCGGCGCGTTCGACGAGCGGCACCGCGCGCTCACGCTGTCCGACCTCGCCCGCCGCGCCGGCCTGCCCCTCACCACGACGCACCGCCTCGCCGCCGAGCTCGTCGCGGCCGGCGCCCTGGACCGGCGGGAGTCGGGGCACTACGTGGTCGGCCGGCGGATCTGGAGCACCGGGCTGCTCGCCCCGGTGCAGACCGGGCTGCGCGAGGTCGCCTCGCCGTTCCTGCACGACCTCTTCGCGGCGACCCTCGCCACCGTGCACCTCGCCGTCCGTGAGGGCACCCAGGTGCTCTACCTGGAGCGGTTGCGCGGCAACGAGTCGGTGCCGATCGTCAGCCGGGCCGGCGGCCGGCTGCCGCTGCACAGCACCGGCGTCGGCAAGGTCCTGCTCGCCCACGCGCCGGCTGAGGTGCGGGCCGAGGTCCTCGCGTCGCTGCACCGGGTCACGCCGTTCACGGTCGTCCGGCCGCCGGTGCTCGCCGCGCAGCTGGAGCGGATCCGGCGGGAGGGCTACGCGACCACCGTCGACGAGATGACCCTCGGCGCCAGCTCGGTCGCGGTGCCGGTGCTGCGCGGCGGCACCGAGGTCGTGGCCGCGCTCGGCATCGTGGTGGCGCGGCTGGGCCGGGACCGGCAACGCCTCGTCGCCGGCCTGCGGGTCGCGGCGCAGGGCATCGGCCGCACCCTCTGATCCACGACGGCCGCGGGCACCCGTCGCGCTCGTGTGGCGCCGGAACCGATTCGACGGTATGAGTGTCCGATGGACTGGACCGTCATCCCCCTGCTGGTCGCCATCTGCCTCGGTGCGCTCGTCGGCCTGGAGCGGGAGTTGGGTGCCCAGCCCGCCGGCCTGCGCACCCACATGCTCGTCGCGGCCGGCGCGGCCCTGTTCACCATCGCCGGCAAGGAGGTCGGCACCGACCCGACCCGCATCGCCGCCCAGGTCGTCACCGGCATCGGCTTCCTCGGCGCCGGCGCCATCTTCAAGGAAGGCGTCAACATCAGCGGCCTGACGACCGCGGCGTCGCTGTGGGTCACCGCCGCGATCGGCCTCGCCACCGGGCTGCGGCTGTTCTGGGCGGCCGGTGCGGTGACCGCCATCGCGCTCGGCGCGCTGTGGCTGTTCAAGGTGGCCGAGTCCAACTGGCTGCCCGACCGGCACCGCATCCAGATCACGCTGACCCTCGCCCCGGACTTCCCGCTCGACGTCGTGGAGCGGGAAGCCCTGGAGGCCCTGCCGAGCGGGCACGTGCTGCGCGTCGACTACGCCGGCCACGACCAGTCGATCGTGCTGACCGCCCGCGGCGACAACAACACCTCACTGCCGGCGATCGCCGAGTCCCTGCGCCTGCTCGACGGCGTGCGTGGCGTGGAGATAGCCCGTTGAGCGGCGCGGCCTTCGCGGCCGCGCCGATCGGGGCGTCAGCTCGCCGAGGGCGACGGCGACGCTGACGAGGACGGTGACGCGCCGGTGGTGCCGGGCACGTATGGCACGGCACTGCCCTTGACGTACTCCTCCCAGCTGACCGACCAGTCGGTCCAGCCGTTGGCCCACTTCACCTTCTCCTCGGTGCCCTTGATGATGACCGGGTCGCCGATGCGGGTCTGCTTGTACAGCCAGTCCGCGTTCGCGGCGGAGACGTTGGTGCAGCCGTGGGAGACGTTGCGCTTGCCCTGGTCGCGCTCGGACCACGGCGCCGAGTGGATGTACTCGCCGTCGTAGGTGAGCCGCTGCGGCCAGTACACCTTGGTCCGGTAGCCGCCGCTGGAGTCGGACGGGACGCCGAAGGTGGACGAGTCGAACCACTCCCACTCGTTCTTGACCATGATGACGAAGTTGCCGCTGGCCGAGGGGCTCGACGGCTTGCCGAGGCTGACCGGGATGGTGCGCAGCACCTGGCCGTCCTGGGTGACCGTCATCTGCTTGGTCGCGTTGTCGACCTCCATGACGAACTTCGGCCCGACGGTCGCGCTGAACGCGACGTCGCGCTCGCACCACCACTTGCCGTCCAGGTTCGTGCCACCGGTGCGGGCGTTCACCTGGAGTTTGGTGCCGGTCTGCCAGTACTCCTTCGGGCGGAAGTGCAGCTCGTTGCCCTTGAGCCAGTTGAAGGCGCCCTCCTGCGGCGGGTCGCTGATCACCTGGATCCGCTGCTGGACGGCGGCGCGCTGGGCCGGCGCGACGTCGACGCCGAAGGTGATGACGACCGGCATCCCGACGCCGACGACCTGCTTGTCGTTGATGATGCTGGTGACCTTCCCGAGCTTGCCGGGCTTGGCCATCGTGGTGAACGAGGTGGTCATCGTGGTCGGCTTGCCGTCGGTCGAGGTGGCGGTGACCGTCGCGGTGTACTTGGTCGCGTACTTCAGCTGACCGGCCGGCTGCCAGGCCTTGCCGTCCGGGGCGAGGGCGCCGGTGATCTCCGCACCGGCGGCGTCGGTGAGCTTGACCGCGACGCTGGCGGCGTTGGTGGCGGTGTAACCGATGTCCAGGGCCGTGGTCACGTTGGCCGCGCCGTCGGCGGGGCCACTGATCGCGAGCTGGACCGGCAGGGCCGGCGGTGGCGGGCTCGCCGTCGGCTTGCCCTGCGCCGCGCCGGGGTCCTTCGACGGTGACTTCGAGGTGCACGCCGCCAGCAGTGTCGCCGCGGCGGCCGCGGCCGCCGCGGACAGCACGCGGCGGCGGCCGAGGGTGCGTGGGGGAGATGGGTTTGTCATCAGGTGTTCGCCATCCGGGTGTCGGTGGTGGTCAGCAGATCAAGGGACACGCACTGCTTTTGACGCGGCGGGGGCCGCGAAGGTTGCCGGCGGCGGCATGCGAGCGCCGGCGGCGAGCCAGCTCACGGCGAGTGGCAGCGGCGGGACGGACAGCAACCTTCCGGTGCGCCCGGGCCGCGCGACTCGCGCGACAGGCCCCCACGGCACGATGCGCTCCCCCCACCACCCGGTCGTTCTCCGGGAAATCTACCCCGGCGGTCTCACTCGAGGGAGCCCGGGGACAGCGACGCGAGATGCGCGGGAATGCCGGTGTTTCACCGGTTTTCGGTCGACTGGCGCTTCCCGGCACCTTGGATATGCTGACGGCGATGCTGACCGCTCCGACCCGGCGCCTGCCCCGGGTTCTGATGCTGCTGCTGGCCTCCCTGCTCCTGGGGGTGGTCGGGATCGCCGACCCCGCGGCCGCCGAGCCCGGCGAGGACGGCGGCCAGAACCTCACCGTCCGCCAGGCACTGGACAAGGCCAACGCCGAGTACAACGACGCCAAGGGGCGGCTCGACAAGTCCGTCGCCGACCAGGCCGCGATCGGCGAGCAGCTCACCGCGACGCAGGCCCGCGTCGGCGAGCTCGAGGCGTCGGCCGGGACCGTGGCCAACGCCGCCTACCGCGGGCAGCGGGTCAGCCTGACCAACGTCATTCTCGGCAGCGACGATCCCGAGACCGTGATGCGCGGCATGACCACGGTGCAGTACATGCTGTCCCGCGACGACAAGGCCCTGCGTGAGCTGGCCGACACGCGCAGGAAGCTGGAGCAGCAGAAGACCGACATCGCCGCGGCGGTCGCCAACCAGCAGGCCCAGCTGAAGATCATGGAAGCGAACAAGAAGGCCGCCGAGGACGCGCTGAAGAAGGCGGGCGGCGGTGGGGCCACCACCGGCGCGCCGAGCGGCGGCAAGGTCACCACGAGCGCCGGGGGCCGTAACGCGGACGGTTCCTTCACGAAGGAAGGCTGCTCCCAGAACGACCCGACGACCAGCGGCTGCATCTCCCCGCGCATGCTCGCCGCCTACAACGCGGCGCGGGCGGCCGGCTACACGCACTACACGTCGTGCTTCCGCAGCGGCGGCGGGGGAGACCACCCGGCCGGCAAGGCCTGCGACTTCTCGGCCAACGCCAAGACCTTCGTCAACGCCAGGGCCACCGGCGCCGACCAGCAGTACGGCGACGCCCTGGCCGCCTGGTGCGTGGCCAACGCGAAGAACCTCGGCGTCAAGTACGTCATCTGGTACAAGCGGATCTGGCAGCCCAGCAGCGGCTGGAAGTCCTACGGTGGTGACGGCACCCCCGCCGGCGACCACTACAACCACGTGCATCTGTCGATGCAGTAGCGCGGCCCGGACCGTCTGCGGGCCGGGTCAACCGCGCCACCCGGTGGCTGCAACCGTTTTGCTCCCGGCCGGATGGATCAGATGTCGGCATGTCGGGCCGATGGCACGATCGGCGCTTCGGCTGGCGGAGCCGCCCGACGGTGCGACAGGAGGACTCCTGGTGCTGCGACCATCCCGGCTGCTGCGCACCGGTGCCGTGCTCGGACTCGCCACCATTCTGCTCGGCCTGACCGGCGTCAGCGTGGCGGGCTCGACCCGGACCCGGGCCTCGGCGAACGCCGCCGTCGCCGCGACCGCGCTGGCCGAGGCGTACGAGCTGGCCGACGACGCGGTGGCCCTCGAGGTGATCGCCGAGCAGCGGTACCGGCTGGCGGCCGGCGACGCGGCCCGCGAGACGGCCCGCGAACTGCACCGTGGCGCGGCCGGTGCGCTCGAGGTGGCGCTGCACGACGTCGAGCTGCGCGGCGCCCCCGCCGACCGGGACCTCGCGGCCAGGGTGCGCACGCTGCACGAGTCCTACCTGAACTCCAAGGACCGGCTGTTCAACGCCGTCGACCGTGGGGACCAGGCAGCCGCGGCCCGCATCGACGAGACCGAGGTCGACCCGGCCGCGGAGGAGATCGGCGGCCTGGTCCACAGCGCCTCGGCGGCCACCGCGGCCGAGGCGGCCGACGCGATGCGCGACCTGCACCGCGTCGAGGGCATCGTCTTCACCGCCACGGCCTCGACGTTCGCCGTCGGGCTCGCGTTGCTGGTCGCGTTCGCCGTGATCGCGGGTGGCTACCAGCGCCGGCTGCTGCGGCAGGCGGCCGAGCACGAGTACCACGCCTCGCACGACGCGCTGACCGGCCTGCCGAACCGCACGCTGTTCACCGAACGCACCGCGGAGGCCCTGCTTGCCGCCGAGCCGGACGGCCGTGGCCTCGCGGTGCTGCTCCTGGACCTGGACCGGTTCAAGGAGGTGAACGACACCCTCGGTCACCAGTACGGCGACGAGCTGTTGCGGCAGGTCGCCGCCCGGACCACCGCGGCGCTGCGGGGCGGCGACATGGTCGCGCGGCTGGCCGGGGACGAGTTCGCGGTGCTGCTGCCCGGCGCTTCCGCCGCCGACGCCGCCGGCCTGGCCGCGCGGTTGCAGGGCGAGCTGCACCGCAGCTTCGCGCTCGACGACGTGGCGGTCGACGTCGAGGTGAGCATCGGCATCGCGGTCGCGCCGGAGCACGCCGCGGACACCGACGCGCTGCTGCGCTGCGCCGACATCGCCATGTACACGGCGAAGGACAGCAAGACCGGCGCGACGCTGTACCGGCCGACCATGCACACCGAGGACGGCAACCGGCTCCTGCTGCTCGGCGACCTGCGCCGCGCCCTGGACGTCACGGACCAGCTCACCCTGCACTACCAGCCGAAGATCAGGCTCGACGACGGCCGGCCGTCCGGTGCCGAGGCGCTCGTGCGCTGGGCGCACCCGACGCGCGGGCCGATCCCACCGGCGGAGTTCATCCCGGTCGCGGAGACCACCGGCCTCATCACCCGGCTCACCCTGTACGTGCTGCGCCTCGCCGTCACGCAGGCCCGGACCTGGCTCGACGACGGGCTCGTCGTGCCGATCGCGGTCAACCTGTCGCCGCGCTGCCTGCTGGACCCCGAGCTGGTCGGCCACGTGACGCGGCTGCTGGAGGAGCACGATCTGCCCGCCGACCTGCTGCGCCTGGAGGTGACCGAGACGGCGGTCATGGCGAACCCGGCCCTCGCCACCGAGACGCTGGTCGCGCTGCACCGCCTGGGTGTGCGGCTGTCGATCGACGACTACGGCACCGGGTACTCGTCGATGGCGTACCTCAAGAGCCTGCCCGTCGACGAGCTGAAGGTCGACCGCACGTTCGTCATGCACATGGACGCCGACCCGGAGGACGCGGTCCTGGTCCGCGGCGCGATCGAGCTCGGCCACAACCTCGGCATGTCGGTCGTCGCCGAGGGCGTGGAGGGCGCCGCGCACGTCGCCGCGCTGCAGGAGCTCGGCTGTGACGTTGCGCAGGGCTACCACTACGCCCGGCCGATGCCCCCGGCGGACCTGACCGCGTGGCTGCGGACCAGCGCCGCCACGGCGCTGGTCCGCTAGTTCAAGGCCTGCGTCAGATCTTCGGCTGGGTGCGCTGGATCTTGCGGTGCTTCAGGCGCAGCTTGAACGGCATCGTGGCGCTCTCGATCTTCGTGGCCGTGGTCATCTTCGACACGCCGTCGGTGCGCTCCTCGAAGCGGATCGGCACCTCGATGATCGTCTGCCCGAGCTTGGTGGCCAGGAAGTGCATCTCGACCTGGAAGCTGTAGCCGTTGGACTGGACCCGGTCCAGGCCGATCGCCTGCAGCGCCTCCGCGCGCCAGATCTTGAACCCGGCGGTCAGGTCACGGATGCGCACCTGGAGCAGGGTGTGCACGTACAGGTTGGCCCAGCCGCTCAGCGCCCGCCGGTACAGCGGCCACTGCTCGTCGAGCTGTCCGCCGGGCACGTAGCGTGACCCGATGACCACACCGGCCCGGGTGGACAGCAGTGCGCCGAGCATGCCGGGCAGCGCCTCCGGCGGGTGGGACAGATCGGCGTCCATCTGCGCGACGAACTTGGCGCCGCCCTCGAGGGCCTTGCCGATGCCGTCCACGTAGGCCCGGCCGAGGCCCTCCTTGCCGGGCCGGTGCACCACCCGGATGCGTCCGGGGTGCTCGGTGGCCAGCTTCTCGGCCACCTCGCCGGTGCCGTCCGGCGAGTTGTCGTCGGCGATGAGGATGCTCAGCCCTGGCAGCGGCAGGGCGAACAGCCGCTCGACCAGCCGGGGCAGGTTGCCCGCCTCGTTGTAGGTCGGCACGACCACGGTCAGGGGCTCGTCACACCACGGCGACGGCAGCCGCACTGGCTCGATCATTACGGTGGACCATCCTCGGTTCGCCGGCGGGTTCAGAGGTAAAGGGTAGTCGGGCCGGGCCCGCCACCTGAGCACCGGGCCCCTCCCGGCCCCGTCGGCACCTCGGCGCTGGTCTATGGGCTGGCGGCGAGGAACAGGAACGCGGCGCAGATGGACAGGTGTACCGCGGCCTGCAGCAGCGTGGCGCGACCGGGCATGACGGTGAGGACGCCGACACCCGCGGTGAGGGTGAGCAACACGATCTGGGTGGCGCCGAGGCCGAGGATCAGCGGCCCGTTGAGCCAGATCGAGGCGACCGCGATCGCGGGGATGGTCAGCCCGATGCTCGCGATGGCGGAGCCGAGGGCGAGGTTGAGGCTGATCTGGACCCGGTCGCGGCGCGCGTTGCGGACGGCCGCGAGGGTCTCCGGCAGCAGGATCAGCACGGCGATCACGACACCGACGAAGGAATGGGGGAACCCGAAGCGGGCGACGCCGGCCTCGATCGAGCCGGACTCGACCTTCGCCAGCCCGACGACCGCCACGAGCGCGACGATGAGCAGGGCGAGGCTGGTGAGGGCCTGGCGCATGGAGGGAAGCTCGGCGTGGTCATCGGGTGGGCCGGCGACGGGCAGGAAGTAGTCCCGGTGCCGCACGTTCTGGACCACCACGAACAGCGCGTACAGCGTGAGCGACGCGACCGCGGCGAACGCCAGCTGCGGGCCGGTGAACTGCGGCGCCGGCGCGCTGGTGGTGAAGGTCGGCAGGACCATGCTGAGGGTGGCCAGGGTGATGACGGCGGCCAGGGCCGCGCCGGTGCCCTCGGCGTTGAACACCGCGACGTGGCTGCGCAGCGCGGTCACCAGCAGCGACAACCCCGCGATGCCGTTGCAGGTGATCATGACCGCGGCGAAGACGGTGTCCCGGGCGAGGGTCGCGGTGCCGGAGCCGCCGGAGACCATGAGGGTGATGATCAGGCCGACCTCGATCACGGTGACCGCCACCGCGAGGATGAGCGACCCGAACGGCTCCCCGACGCGGTGCGCGACGACCTCGGCGTGGTGGACGGCGGCGAGCACCGACCCGGCCAGCAGCGCCACCACGACGATCTCGACGGGGATCGGCATGTTGCGGCCCCACACCGCGGCGAGGACGCCGAGCGCGAGCGGCGGCAGGACGACGGCCGAACGGTTCAGCGATGCACCCACGGCGGGCATCTGACCGCCGTTGCCAGCATGAAACCTGCGTCCCATTGAATCCCGCGCCGCAGGTGGGATCATCGCGCGTCAGGGGGTATCTGTCAGCAGGGAGGCTCAATGGACGAACCGTCCGCCGGTGCGGGGACCACCGCGACCAGACCGGCGCCGCACAGCGGCTTCGACCGGTTCTTCGAAATCAGTGCACGCGGCTCGACGCTGAGCCGGGAGATCCGGGGCGGCCTCGCCACGTTCTTCACGATGGCCTACATCGTGGTGCTCAACCCGCTCATTCTCGGCAGCGGCGTCGACAGCACCGGCGGCAAGCTCGCGCTCGCCGCGGTCGCCTCCGCGACGGCCCTCGTCGCGGGCGTGATGACCATCCTGATGGGGGTCGTCGCCCGGTTCCCGCTCGCGCTCGCCGCCGGGCTCGGCGTCAACGCGCTCGTCGCGTTCGAGATCGCACCCCAGATGACCTGGGCCGACGCCATGGGCCTGGTGGTCATCGAGGGCGTGCTCATCGCGATCCTGGTGCTCACCGGCCTGCGCACGGCCGTGTTCCGGGCCGTGCCGACCCAGCTCAAGACCGCCATCGGCGTCGGTATCGGGCTGTTCCTGGCGCTCATCGGCTTCGTCGACGCCGGGTTCGTGCGCCGGGTGCCCGACGCGGCGAACACGACGGTCCCGGTCGGGCTCGGCATCGGTGGCAAGCTGATCAGCTGGCCGGCCCTCGCGTTCTGCGTCGGGCTGCTGCTCACCGTCGTCCTGGTGGTGCGCAAGGTGCGCGGTGCGATCCTCATCGGCATCCTCGCCTCCACCGTGCTCGCGATCGTCATCGAGGCGATCGCGAAGGCGGGCCCGTCGTTCGTTGACGGCAAGCCCAACCCCAAGGGCTGGAGCCTCAACGTCCCCGTCCTGCCGGACAAGGTCATCGACAAGCCCGACCTGTCGCTGCTGGGCCACTTCAACGTCCTGCACTCGTGGCAGACCGCCGGTTTCCTGATCGTGCTCATGTTCGTGTTCACCCTGCTCATCACCGACTTCTTCGACACGATGGGCACGATGGTCGCGGTGGCGCAGGAGGGCGACCTGCTCGACGCGGAGGGCATGCCGCCACGCACCCGCGAGATCCTGCTCGTCGACTCGATCGCCGCGGCCGCCGGCGGCGCCGCCAGCACGTCGAGCAACACCACCTACATCGAGAGCGCGTCAGGCGTCGCCGAGGGCGCCCGCACGGGCGTGGCGAGCCTGGTGACCGGCGCGCTGTTCCTGGTGGCGATGTTCTTCGCGCCGCTGGTGACGGTGGTGCCGTTCGAGGCGGCGTCGGTCGCCCTGGTGGTCGTCGGCTTCCTGATGATGACGGCCGTGCGCACCATCGACTGGTCCGACTACGAGATCGCGCTGCCCGCGTTCCTCGCGATCGTGATCATGCCGTTCACGTATTCGATCTCCAACGGCATCGGCGCCGGCATCGTCTCCTACGTGGTGATCAAGGTGGCCGCTGGCAAGCCCCGCGAGGTGCATCCGCTGCTGTACGGGGTCGCGGCGCTGTTCATCGTGTACTTCCTGCGCGGCCCCCTGGAGGCGCTGTCCTGACCCATTCGGCGACGAGGCTGACCACGGCCCGGTCCACGTGCTGGGCCGGCTCGTACTCCGCCGGCGTCGACGGCCCCTTGCCTGGGAAGAACAGGTGGTTGCCGGCGTCGTGGACGTGGAAGGTGACGTCGGGGCGGTGCGCCAGCCCCGACCGCCAGCGGGTGAGGTCGTCGGCGACCGTCACCTGGTAGTCGCGGGCGCCCTGGACGAGCAGCATCGGCACGTCCAGGGCGGCCGCGGCGGTGACCGGGTCGTGGTCGCGCAGGTCCAGCCAGAACGACGCGGGCAGGCCGAACGGCAGGTCGGCGGCGGGCGTGGCCGGGGTCAGCGGTCCGTCGACCAGCGCGGCCTGCCGGGTGATCGTCGCCACGGCCGCGTCGGACTCGGGGCCGGGCCGCAGGGCGGCGAGATACCGCACGACCCGCTCGGCCGAGCGCTGCATCGGCTGCGCCTCCGCGGCCAGCAGGACCAGGCCGGCGACGGTGGGATCGGCGGCCGCCACCCGAGGGGCCACCTTGCCGCCCAGGCTGTGCCCGAGGACGAACACCCGGCCGGGGTCGACGGCGGGCTGCCGGCGCAGGAGGTCCACGGCCGCGACCGCGTGCGGCACGTATTCGTCGAACACCGTGAAGCCCGGCGCCGACACGTGCGGGTGGGTGTGGGTGACCTTGTCGAACCGCAGGACCGCCACGCCCCTGCTGGCCAGGCCCCAGGCCAGGTCCTTGAGCGGCTTGTTGGCCCCGGTGGTGGCGTCGCGGTCGAACGGCCCGCCGCCGCTGAGCAGCACGACACCCGGATGCGTGCCCCGGCCACGTGGCAGGCTGACGGTCCCGGCCACGGTGAGCGGTCCGGTCCCCAGAGTGACGTCGTGCTCGGCGAACCGGCGTGGCTTCGCGTAGCTCGGCGGCGCCCAGGTCGCGGTCGCCGGGGCGAGCCGCAGGCCGTGCAGCCGGCCGTCCCCGTCGACGGACATCACGACGGTGAGCCCGCCGTGCTCGCAGATCACCGGCACGCTGGCGCGGACCAGCCCGGACCCCATCGGCTCGGTCGCCGGCGTGCCCACGGTGCGGACCGCGCCGCGCCGCTGGATCTCGACCAGCCATGCCATCCGGACGGTCTCGCCGGAGACCGCGGCCCGCAGCGGCGCCGCGAACCGGTCCTCCAGTGGGCCGAACTGTCCGGTCCGGATCAGCTCGACGACCTCCAGCGCAACCGTTCTCATACTTGCGAACGGTAGCAGATGTAGGATCGGTGCGATGGACCCGCTGGAACTGCTCGCGCACCCCGTCAGGCTGCGCGTCGTCCACGCGATGCGCGGTGGGCGGACGCTCACGACGTCGCAGCTGTGCGACCGGCTCCCGGACGTGTCGAAGGCCACCGTGTATCGCCACATCGACCTGCTGTGCGACGGCGGTGTCCTCGAGGTCGCCGTCGAGCGGCGGGTCCGCGGCGCCGTCGAGCGCCTCTACCGGCTGCGCCCGGACCGGGCCGTCATCGACGCCGGCACGCTGTCGTTGGACGACTACCGGCGCAGCTTCGGCATCGCCATGGCCGCGCTGCTCGCCGAGTTCGACGCCTACCTCGGCCGCGACCCCGACCCGGCCACCGACCTGGTGGGCTACCGGCAGCACGCCGTGTGGCTCAGCCGCGACGAGCTGCTGGAGCTGATCGGGGAGATGCGCCGGGCCATCCTGCCCAGACTGGCGAACCAGGCCACGCCGCAGCGGTCGCAGTACCTGCTGAGCCCGATCCTCTTTCCCATCGACGAGCCGCTGGACGCCGCCGACAACGACGGCTGACTAACCTGGGCCCGTGACCGTGGAGCTGATCCTGCTGGGGCGGGTGTCCTACCGGGGGCGGGAGATCGTCGGCCCCCGGCAGTGCGCCCTGCTCGCGCTGCTCGCCGGCGACCTGCGGACCGGCTGCGGCACCGGGCGGCTGGTCGACGGGCTGTGGCCGGACGAGCGGCCGGAGCACCCGGCGAAGGCGCTGCAGGTCATCGTGTCGAGGGCCCGCGCACAGGCGGGCGCCGACATCATCGTGCGCACCGCGGTCGGCTATCGATTGGCCGTGCCGGCGGCGCAGCTGGACACATCCGCCGCGCTGCTGCACGCCTCGGCGGCCGCCGAGCTGGACCGCGCGGGCGATCACGGTGGTGCGCTCGCGAGCGCCGAGGCCGGGCTGGCCCTGTGGGCGGCGGCCGAACCCGGCGATCCCGGCGACACCGACCCGCTGTCCGTGCTGCGCGCCGAGCGGGAGGAGACGCGGCAGTCGCTGCTGGCCGCCCGCGCCCTGGCGCTGTCCCGGCTCGGCCGGCACGCCGAGGCCGTCGGGCCCCTCATCGACCTGGCCGGGCAGCGTCCCCACGACGAGACGGTCCTGCTGGAGCTGCTGCGCGCCGAGGCGGCCACGGCCGGCCAGGCGGCCGCGCTCGACAGGTACGAGACCTACCGCGGGCGGCTGCGCGAGCAGCTCGGCACCGACCCCGGCCACGCCCTGCGGGAGGCACACCGGGAACTGCTGCGCGACGAGGCACCCGCGACCGTGCGGCGCGGCGTCCCGCACGACCCCAACCCGCTGCTGGGCCGCGACGACGACATCGCCGCGGTGACGGCGCTGCTCACCACGGCGCGGGTCACGTCCGTGGTCGGCACCGGCGGGCTCGGCAAGACCCGGCTCGCCTACGCGGTGAGCCGCCAGGCACCGCAGCCGGTCGTGCACCTGGTCGCGCTCGCCGGGGTCGCCGCCGACACCGACGTCGCCCAGGAGGTCGCGACGGCGCTCGGCGCCCTCAGCGACGGGCGCCCGGCGGAGGTCAGGATCGTCGACGCGCTCGGCACCGGGCCGGCGCTGCTGGTGCTGGACAACTGCGAGCACGTGCTGCGGGGCGTGGCCGACCTGGTCCAGGCGCTGGTGTCCGCGACCCGGGACCTGCGGGTGCTGACCACCAGCCGGGCGCCGCTCGGGCTGTCCTCGGAGTCGGTGTATCCGCTGCCCGAGCTGCGCCTGGACACCACCGTCGAACTGTTCCAGCAGCGGGCGCGGGCGGCCCGGCCGGGCGCCGACGTCCCCACGGCAGCGGTGCGGGAGGTGTGCGCCCACCTCGACGGCCTGCCTCTGGCGGTGGAACTGGCCGCGGCCCGGGTCCGGGTCATGTCGGTGGCCGAGATCGCCCACGGCCTGGACGACCGGTTCGCCCTGCTGCGCGGCGGGGCCCGGGACGCGCCGGCGCGGCACCACACGCTGCACGCCGTGATCGACTGGAGCTGGAACCTGCTGGAACCCTCCGGCCGGGCGGCGATGCGGGCCCTGTCGGTCTTCCCCGGCGGGTTCACCGCCGGCGCCGCCCGGCACGTCCTCGGCGACGGCGACGTCGTGTCGGCGCTCGCCCAGCTCGCCGACCAGTCGCTGCTGAAGGTCACCGACACCCCGTCCGGCACCCGGTTCCGGATGCTGGAGACCGTCCGCGAGTTCAGCACCGCACACCGGGAGCGGGCCGCCGAGACCGCGGCGGCCATCGACGGGCTGCTGGCGTGGGCCCGGGAGTTCGGCGTCACGCACGCCGGCGCGGTCTTCGGCACCGACTTCCTCCCGGCCGTCCTGCTGATCCGGGCCGACCGGGACAACCTCGTGCTGGCGCTGCGCCACGCGCTCGACCGCGAGGACGGCGCGTCGGTCGCCGCGACCGCGGCGATCCTGGCCGGGCTGTGGACCATCGAGTCGAACTTCGCGGGGATGACGGCCCTCGCCGAGCAGACCACCTGGATCCTGTCGCACGCCCGGCCGGCACCCGAACTGCTCGCGGCGACCCACACCGCGGTGCTGCTGTGCGCGTTGTGGGTGTACCTCATGCGGGGCCCCGTCCCGGTGCGGCTGCTCGTCACCCTGCGCCGGCTGCCGCCGGCCCCGCCGGGCACGCTGATGGGCGCCGCCGACACGGTCGCGCGGGCGCTGACCGCGGACCTGGACTCGCTGCGGGTGCTGTGCGACAGCGACGATCCGCTGCTGGCCGGCGTGGCCAACGGCGCCGCCAGCTACGTCTACGAGCGGCAGCAGGACATCGACGGCGGGCTGCGGGCCGCCAGGACGATGCTCACCGCGTTCCGCGGCCAGGCGACGCCGTGGATGCGGGCGGTGGCGCACTCCCGGGTCGGGGAGCTGTGCCTCTACGTCGGCCGCGGCGAGGAGGCCCGCGAACACCTGGCGGCGACCCTCGCGGTGCTGGACGACCTGCGGGAGCCCGGGGTGGCGTCGAGCGCCTCCCGGATGCGCGGCGCGATGGCCATGGCCCACCTGCAGCGCGGCGCACTCGACGAGGCGGAGGACTGGCTCGAACAGACGCTGGGCGAGGGCGGCACGGACACCGACACGCTCACGTTCGGGGCCGGGATCCGCGCGGAGATCCTGCTCGCCCGCGGCGACGTCGACGGCGGGCTGCGGCTGTGGCACAGGATCGCCGATCGGCTCCGCGACACCGCCGCCGGCGGTGACCTGCCGGGCTCGGCGGCGTGGGCACTGGAGGTGCAGGCCACGACGGTGCTGGCGCACGCCCAGCACGACCGGCTGGACCTGGTCCGGGACATCGCCGGTGACCTGCCGCGGCTGCTGTCGCGGGTGCTCACCGCGCCCGACGCCCGCACCGACGTGGGCGACGCGATCCGCGGCGCGCTGCTGCTCGCCCTCGCCGTGGTCGACCTCGACCCCCGGCACCGCACCGGCGACGCCCGGGTCGCGGCGGCGGCGCGGATGGTCGCGCTCGCCGAGTCGTTCCGGTTGAAACCGGAATTCCAGGCCCGGATGTCCGCCGTGTCCGCCCGGCACCTCGCTGCCTCCGGTGCCGGCTTCGGTTCCGCTGCCGCCTCCGCTTCGGTCTACGCTTCGGCCTACGCCGAGGCCGTGGCGTCCTGTGCCGGGCTGGACCGCGACGCGCTGTTCGGTGCCGCGTCGGCGGCCCTGGCAGCGCGTCGCAACCTGGCGGGGGGTCTTACGGCCGCGGAGGCCGGTTGAACGCCGTGCGGGCCCACAGGTAGCCGAGCAGCGCCAGCCCGGCGGACCAGGCGACGGCGACCAGGCCACGGTCGCCGACCGGGGTGTCCATCAGCAGTCCCCGCAGCGTGTCGATGATCGGGGTGAAGGGCTGGTTGTGGGCGAACCAGCGCACCGACCCCGACATCGTCTCCGGGGCGACGAACGCGCTGCTGATGAACGGCAGCATCTGCACCAGGAGCAGGAACCCGGTGGTCCCCTCCGCGGTCGGCGAGGCGAGCCCGATCGCGACGGCGAGCCAGGTCAGCGCGAGGACGAGCAGCAGCACGACCCCGATCGCGGCGACCCACCGCACCGGGTCGGTGGTGGGCCGGAACCCCATCAGCAGCGCCACCCCGACGACCAGCGTCAGGCTCGCCATCGTGCGGATCGTGGCGGCGAGCACGTGCCCGGAGAGCACCGAACCGCGGGTGATCGCCATGGTGCGGAACCGGTCGATGATCCCCTCGGTCATGTCCTTGTTGACGGCCAGGGCGGTGGTCGAGGAACCGTAGCCGACGGTCACCAGCAGGATGCCGGGGACGATGTAGTTGATGTAGTCGCCGCTGTTGGTCATGCCGGCGTTGATCGCGCCGCCGAACACGCCGACGAACAACAGCAGCAACAGCACCGGCACCAGCAGCGAGGTGACCATCGAGGCGGGGTACCGCAGCGTGTGCCGCAGGCTCCGGCGCAGCATCGTGGTGGAGTCGGTCACGGCGTGGGTCAGCGCGCTCATCGTGCGGTTTCCTTCTCGGTCGTCGGTTCGGTGGTGTCAGCGCCGGCCCGGGCGCCGGTCGGGTTGGCCTTCGGGTTGCCGGCCGGAGTTCCGGTCGGGCTGCCGGTCGGGGTTCCGGTCGGGGTTCCGGTCAGGGCGAAGAACACGTCGTCGAGGTCCGGTGTGTGCACCGACAGGTCGGCGACCTCGGCCTCGACGGCGTCGAGCCGGTCGAGCAGCGCCCGCATCGACCGGACGCCGCCGTCGCCGGGCACCCGCAGCGTGAGCGCCTCGTCGTCGCGCGACGACCCGTCGAAGACGCGGGCGGCCGCGTCGAGCCCGGCGGCGTCGGCGAACCGCACCCGGATGTGCCCGCCGGGGATCTGCCGTTTGAGCTCGTCCGCGGTGCCGGTGGCAACGACCTTGCCGTGGTCGATCACCGCGATCCGGTCGGCGAGCGCGTCGGCCTCCTCCAGGTACTGCGTGGTCAGGAACACCGTGACCCCGCCGGCGACGAGCCGCCGGATGATCTGCCACATGGTCCGCCGGCTGCGCGGGTCGAGCCCGGTCGTCGGCTCGTCGAGGAAGATCACGCTGGGGTCGCCGACGAGCGTCATGGCCAGGTCGAGCCGGCGCCGCATGCCGCCGGAGTAGGTCGCGGCGGTCTTCTTCGCCGCGTCGAGCAGGTCGAACCGCTCCAGCAGGTCCGCGGTCCGGCGCCGCCCCTCGGCCCGCCCGAGGTGCTGCAGGTCCGCCATGAGCTGGAGGTTCTCCTCGCCGGTGAGCAGGCCGTCGACGGCCGAGAACTGACCGGTGACGCCGATCGCGCCGCGCACCGCGGCGGCCTCCCGGTCCAGGTCGTGCCCGGCGACGGTCGCCTGCCCGCCGTCGGCGCGGATCAGGGTGGACAGGATCCGCACCGTGGTCGTCTTGCCGGACCCGTTCGGCCCGAGCAGGGCGAAGACCGTGGCGCGTGGGACGTCCAGGTCGATACCGTCGAGCACGACGTGGTCGCCGAACGACTTGCTCAACCCGGTTGCGGTGATTGCCGACGGGAACGGGGTGGTAGCCACGTCCCTCCCTTCCGAACTTCCGCTGTGGCGCCGTCCGCCACGACTGCACCGATCGTGCGGGGCCCCGCATTCACCGCGGTTTCACCGGGTTTCAGGTCAGTTCCGGCCGATGGGATTCCGGCCGATCGGATGACGCGAGCTTCATGGCGGAAAGACTCAGACGCGCGCGGTGCCGCGCCGATGATCAGGGAGCATGCTCCAACTCCCGAGGAGGCCCAGGACATGGCCGACGCAACCGGTGAACGACGCCGCTCCGGATTCCGGGACCTGTCCGTCGCCTGGAAACTGGGCAGCCTGGCCGGCGTGGTGTCCGTGCTGCTGCTCGCGATCGGGGTGTTCGGGCTGGTCCAGCTCGGCAACGCGCAGGAACGGCTCGATCTGCTGTACAACAAGAATCTGCGAACCGTGCAGATGGTGAACGATGTCGGCGGCGACTACAAGGACCTCCGGTTCTACATCCGCGAGCTGGCGCTGGCCCAGACGGCCGCGGAGAAGGACGCCGCCGAGCAGAAGCTGAACACGGCCGTCGACGGGCTGGACGAGAGCTGGCAGACGTTCACCGCGCGGGACGCGCAGAACGGCAAGGCCGACCGGGACGCGTTCAGCACCGCGTGGAAGTCCTACCAGACGCTGCTCGCCCAGCAGCTGGTCCCGCTCGCGAGGGCGAACAAGTACGACGAGTTCAACTCGGTGGCCAGGGGCCAGGGCGCGGCGATGGCCGGCGCCATCGACACCGCCCTCACCAACCTGGTCGAGCAGGAGAACACGGCGGCCGAGGCCACGCTCGCCGAGTCGAAGTCCACCTACGACTCCTCCCGGATCCTCTCCATCGGGCTGATCGCGGTGGCGCTGGTGCTCGCGTTCACGGTGGTGCAGATGATCAGTCGGTCGATCTCCAAGCCGCTCAACGAAACCGTCGCGGTGCTGTCCGCGATGGCCGAGGGCCGCCTGGACAAGCGGGTCACCGTGGCGAGCCGGGACGAGGTCGGCCGGATGGGCGCCGCACTCAACAGCGCGCTCGACCGGCTGGCCGAGACGGTGAGCACGGTCGTGGACTCCGCCACCCAGCTCAGCAACGCCTCCAGCCAGATCAGCGGCGCCTCGCAGAGCCTGTCGCAGGCCGCCACCGAGCAGGCCGCCAGCGTGCAGGAGACCACCGCCAGCATCGAGCAGATGACCGCCGGCATAGCCCAGAACAGCGAGAACGCCCGCACCACGGAGGGCATCGCGACGGGCGCCGCGACCGAGGCCCACGACGGCGGCGGCGCGGTCCAGAAGACCCTCGACGCGATGAAGCAGATCACCAGCAAGATCGGCATCATCGACGACATCGCCTTCCAGACGAACATGCTGGCGCTGAACGCGACGATCGAGGCCGCCCGGGCCGGCGAGCACGGCAAGGGCTTCGCCGTGGTGGCCACCGAGGTCGGTAAGCTCGCCGAACGCAGCCAGATCGCCGCGCAGGAGATCAGCGAGCTGGCGGCCGGCAGCGTGACGACCGCCGAACACGCCGGCACGCTCCTCGACAAGATCATTCCGAGCATCACCAGGACGTCGGACCTGGTCCAGGAGATCGCGGCGGCCAGCGGGGAGCAGTCCACCGGCGTCCACCAGATCAACATCGCCATGACCCAGATCGGCAAGGTCACGCAGCAGACGGCGTCGTCCAGCGAGGAGCTGGCCGCGACCGCCGAGGAGATGGCGGCGCAGACCCACCAGCTGCAGAACATGATGTCGTTCTTCACCACCGGCGCCACGGGCGGTCGCCGCCCCGCCGGGAACAGCCGCCCGCAGCGCGAGGTGTCCCAGTCCAAGGGCCAGTCGAAGGGCCTGAACTACAACACCGCCCAGTACAGCGGCAACGGCAGCAGCACGTACTCCCCGCGCGCCGCCGAGATGACCGTCCCGGACATCGACGAGAGCAAGTTCGACCGCTTCTGACCCGGCGTTCCGGGAGCCTGTGAAGCTTTGTACTCGCCGCCGGTGGAACGGGGCAGGAGACCGTGAATCACCTCTGCTGCTCCGTGTCTATCCAGCACGACACTTTGTCTTGATGAGCAGGTGTTCCCTCACGGCCCGCATCCCCTGACCCTGTCGCCTTGCGGCCCACGGCTAGCATCGGGCGCGTCTCGTCGATGGAGGTGCGCCAATGTCCAGAGCCCCGATCGGTCAGTACCCCCACATCCGACTATCCCACTATCTCGGCGCGAACCAGTCGATCGGCTCCGTGACCCACCACTACACCCTCACGCCGATCAGCATCCCCCGGCCCACCGAGGGCGAGGCGACCGGCGAGATCGTCTGCGCCGAGTGCGGCGGCGTGGAGTACTACCGAGTGCTCAACGAACGGTCCACGCTGGCCTGGCGCCGGCTGTGGCTGGTCCTGATGCTGGTCAGCTTCGCGATCATGGGTCTGAGCATCGCGTACATAGCGGTCAATGGCGACCAGCCGATCGACGGCGACGAAACCTTGATCAACCTGGTGCTCGTGGGGCTGTTCGGCGGTTTCATCGTCGGCCTGATCCTGTGGAACTTCTGGTGGTATGAGGACGGCGTGCGCGGACCGGGCCGGTTCTTCCGCCGCCCACACGGCCTCAAACTCCCAAAATGACCTCGCCGGCTCAGGACCCGCATTCGCCTCGCGGACGGCAAGCCGGGGGCCGGAGCTGGGCCGGGCCATGGCTCCCCGAGGAATACCGCCAACCGCTCATGTGGCATAAGAACCAGATGTCGTAACGAAAGGATCATTGCCACAAAATAGATCGCCTGCATTCCTCAGAAGCCCCACCGGTTCGGTCTGCGTCTCGCATGAACGGCGGGCGGGATCAGGAATACGGGGCGGGCGGGGTGCGGGTCAGACGAGGACCTGTTCGCGGCTGACGTTCTCGGCGACCAGCGGGCCGACGTCCAGGATCAGGGCCACCTCGCCGTTGCCGAGGATGGTCGAGCCGCTGATGCAACGGGCCTCGCTGAACAGGACGCCGAGCGGTTTGATGACCGTCTGGAACTGGCCGAGCAGGGTGTCCACGACCAGGCCCGCGCGCTGCCCGGACTGCTCGATGACGACCACGTTCTGCCGGCGCGGCGGCGTGCCCGCGATGTCGAAGATCGTGCGGAGGCGGATGAAGGGCAGGACCTCGCCGCGCAGATACATGCAGTCGCGCTCCGCGGCGTTCGGGGGTAGCTCCACGCACTCGGTGACCCGGTCGAGGGGGACGATGAACGCCGAGGGCCCGACGCCGACGAGGAAGCCGTCGATGATGGCGAGGGTCAGCGGCAGCCGGATCCGGAACGTGGTGCCCGCGCCCGCCGTCGTCAGCACCTCGATGGTGCCGCGCAGCTCGGCGATGTTGCGGCGGACCACGTCCATGCCGACGCCGCGGCCGGAGAGGTTGGAGACCGTCTCGACCGTGGAGAAGCCCGGCTCGAAGATCAGGTCGTACACCTCGTGGTCGCTCATGACGGTGCCGGGCTGGACCATGCCGCGCTCGACGGCCTTGCCGAGGATGCGGTCGCGGTTGAGGCCGCGGCCGTCGTCGGCGACCTCGATGACGATGGAACCGGCGTCGTGGAAGGCGTTGAGCCGCAGCTTGCCCCGGATGGGCTTGCCCTGCCGCTCGCGGTCGGCGCGGGGTTCGACGCCGTGGTCCAGCGCGTTGCGGACCAGGTGGAGCAGCGGGTCGCCGATCCGCTCGACGAGGGCCTTGTCCATCTCCGCCTCGCCGCCGGTGATGACCAGGTCGACGTCCTTGTCGAGGTCGACGCAGACGTCGCGGACCACCCGTTCGAACCGGCGCAGGGTCGTGCCGATCGGCACCATGCGCAGCGACAGGGCGCTGTGGCGCACCTCCTCGACGAGGCGCATGACCTCGCCCTGTGCCTCGTCGTAGCCCTCCTCGTCCGGGCGGTGGATGCCCACGCTGGACTGGGCGATGACCAGCTCGCCGACGAGGTCGATGAGCTTGTCGAGGCGGTTGGCGTACACCCGGATCGTCTGCGTCTCCTGCGAGCGGCTGTCGGCGGTCTTGCGCTGCTTGCCCAGCGCCGCGTCGACGACGGGCTTCGGCACCGTCTGGGTCTCGATCAGGATCTCGCCGAGCGGCGGCAGGGAGTCGCCGGTGCGGTTGCGTTCCTGCTGGATCTGCAGTGCCCGGGCGATCTCGAGGTCGGTGACCGCGCCGCTGCGGACGAGCAGGTCGCCGAGCCGGTCCTGGTCGGGCAGCCCCTCGATCACCTTGACGTAGTCGTCGGCCTGGCCGTCGGCGGGCACGATGCTGATCTGGCTGTCCTCGCGCACGAAGTCGAAGACGTCCTCGATGTCGGCCTTCGCGGCGCCGCTGACGAAGTCGATCACGAAGCCGAGGTAGCAGGTCTCCGGATCCATCTGCTCGGCGTCGGGCAGCGCGTCGGTGAGGGTCGTGACCCGTTCCAGCACGCCCATGGTGGCCAGGTACCGCAGGAACGACAGCGGGTCCATGCCGTTGCGCAGGCTGTCCGGGCCGAACCGCAGGGTCAGCCGCCATGTGCGCAGCGTGTCGACCTCCGGCTCGGCAAGCACCGGCGCGAGCGGGGAGGACAGCGTCAGGAAGGGCTGGAGCGCGGCGAGCAGCCGGTCGCCGTCGACGGTCTCGCTGGTCGTCGCGTCGAGGCGGCCGGCGGCGACCCCCTCGACCATGGACGAGACGTGGTCACCGCACGGCAGCAGCGCGCTGACCAGCTCGGCCGAGACGGCCAGCTCACCCTCGCGGACCGAGTCCAGCACCGTCTCGACCACGTGCGTGAACGCCACCAGGTGGTGCAGGCCGAACAGCCCGGCCGAGCCCTTGAGGGTGTGCATGGTGCGGAACAGGGCGTTGACCGAGTCCTGGGCGCTCGGCTCGTCCTCCAGGCCGAGCAGCCCCTCCTCGAAGTCCTGCAGCAGCTCCCGGGCCTCGGTGATGAACGTGTCGAGCGCGTCGGCGAGATCGTCGTCGGTCACCGCGGTGCTCCGTCCAGGTCGAGATGGGCCATGACGAAGACGTCGTGGACGGCCCGGCTCGGGTTGTGGAAGGTCAGCGTGATGCCCCGCTGCGCCGCCTCGCGCCGGGCGACCAGCAGGAGCTGCAGGCCGGCGGTGTCCAGCTCGGTCACGCCCGAGAGATCCACGTCAGCGGCCGTGCCCCGCTCCAGGAACGCCCGCAGCCGCGCCTGCTGCTCGGCGGCCACGGCGACGGTGAGCTCGCCGTCGATGATCAGCGCGTCCTTCACGGCATGATGAGTTTCGACACCGCGGCGAGCATCTGCGCCGGCTGGAACGGCTTGGTCACCCAGGCCTTGGCGCCCGCCGCCTGCGCCTGCCGCTTCTTGTCCTCCTGCGACTCGGTCGTGAGCATGATGATGGGCGTGAACTTGTACGACGGCAGCTTCTTGACCTCACCGACGAGCGTGATCCCGTCCATGTTCGGCATGTTCACGTCCGAGATGATCAGGTGGATCCGTTTGCCGTCGAGCTGCTTCAGCGCGTCCTGGCCGTCGGCGGCGGTCACCACCTCGTAGCCCGCGCCGCGCAGCGCGATGGAGACGACCTGCCGTACCGACGCCGAATCGTCGACGATCAAAATGGTCTTCGACATGAGTGCCCCTCCTAGAAGAACGTGATCTCTGATTCGGGAACGGCGGCCGCGGTCCTGGCGCCGGTGTGGTGCGCCTCCCGCTCCTGGTGCATCGTGTACGTGGCCTCGAGCTCGGCCAACAGGCTCCGCGCGTCGAGGTTTCCGGACGACGCGACGGCGGGCATCCGGCCGATGTTGTCCCGCAGGTGCTCCAGGACCTGGCCGATCCGGTCCTGGAACTGCAGGTTGACGATGGCCTCGGAGACTCCGGAGCGGATCCCGACGGCGGCCCGCTCCAGGCGGTCCGAGGACTCCCGGAGCCCCGCGAACACGGCGCCGAGGTCGTCGAGGACCTCGGTCACCTCGCTGTTGGCCCGGGCGACCGCGGCGCCCTCCCGCTCCGTGTCGCCCTCCGCCTTGGCGAGGGCGCCGGCGATCGCGCCGGCGATGCCCTCGACCCGGCCGGCCATCTTCTCGCTGGTCTGGAACGACCGCTCGGCCAGCTGCCGCACCTCGAGGGCCACGATGCCGAAGCCGGCACCGGCCTCGCCGGCCCGGGCCGCCTCGATCGAGGCGTTGAGCGCGAGGAGGTTGGTCTGCGCCGCGATCTGGGCGACCTCCGAGGTCATCTGCTTGAGGTCGTCGTTGAGCCCCAGCAGCGTCTCCAGGTCCCGCAGCGCCTCGCGCTTGGAGCTCAGGGCGTCGTCGAGGGTGCCCACGACGTTGCCCAGCCGCTGCCGGCCCCGGTCGAACGAACCGCCGCCCTGGCTGTCCTCCAGCACCGCGCTGGAGGAGGTGAGCACGGCGTCGAGGTTGTCGACGATCTGGCTGAACTCGGTGGTCACCGCGGCGACGGCGGTCTCCATCTGCACCCGCGACGACTCGATCTGGCTGGACCAGACCGGCGCGACCGCGGCGGCGAACTCGGTGATGCCGCGCTCGTGGTCGGCCGGACCGGTGTCCTCGCTCACGGGCCGGCGGTGTCGCCTGACACCCAATAGGTAGCCGGCGGCGAGGGCGACGGCAGCGATCAGGAACTCAACCATGGGTACGGATCACCTCAGCGATGGCGGTCAACGGCACTTCGCGGTCCACGGCGCCGAGCCGGACCGCCTCCTTGGGCATCCCGTGCACGACGCAGGTCGCCTCGTCCTGCGCGACGGTGAGCGCCCCGGCGGTGCGCATCTCCAGCAGGCCGCGGGCGCCGTCGTCGCCCATCCCGGTCATGATGACGCCGAGCGCGCGGCGCCCCGCGACCCGCGCGACCGAGCGGAACAGCACGTCGACGGAGGGCCGGTGCCGGTTGACCGGCGGCCCGTCGCTCACCTTGACCCGGAACCGGGCGCCATCGGTCAGCAGCTGCATGTGCCGGCCGCCGGGCGCGACGAGGGCCAGCCCGGCCTGGACGGCATCGCCGTCGGCGGCCTCCCGGACCTCGATCGTGGACAGCATGTCCATGCGCTCGGCGAACGCGGCGGTGAACTTCTCCGGCATGTGCTGGACGATGACGATGCCGGGGCTGTTGCGCGGCAGCGCGGTCAGCACCGTTTCGAGGGCCTGGGTGCCGCCGGTGGACGTGCCGATCGCGATGATCCGGTCGGTGCCGGCGGAGGCGGCCGCCACGGCCACCGGTGCGGGGCGGGCCACCGCCGGGGCCGCCGGCGCCGCCGTCCGGTTCAGCCGGGCGACCTTGCCGGCAGCGGCCGCCCGCACCGCCGCCACGATGTCGCCGCTGTCGTCCGTCATGAACTGTTTCAGCCCGGTGGTCGGCTTCGGTACGACGCCCGCCGCGCCCGCCGCGAACGCGTCCATGGTGGCCCGGGCGCCGCGCTGGCTCAGCGTCGAGCAGATGACCACGGGCGTCGGCCGGGTCGCCATGATCTTCTTCAGGAACGTGATGCCGTCCATCCGGGGCATCTCGATGTCCAGGATGACGACGTCGGGCCAGGTCTTGTTCATCAGCGCCATGGCGAAGATCGGGTCCGAGGCGGAGCCGAGCACCTCGATGCCGGGGCTCTCGGCGAGCCGCCGTCCCAGGACCTGCCGCACGACCGCCGAGTCGTCGACGATGACGACCTTGATGCCCGCCCCGGTGGTCATGCCGTCTGCCGCTCTTGGTGCTGCACCCAGACGTCGCCGGTGTTCAGGTCGAAGACCAGCTGCCGCGATCCCGTCCCGCCCAGGTGTTGCGCGGTGAGCTGGAACCCGTGCCGGTGCAGCAGCCGGGTGCCGATCGCGATGTTGTCCTGTGGCACCTGCGGCGCCGGGCCGGGGGAGCGGCCGGGGAACTGGTCGCCGCCGCCGAACATCTTCGCCTGGTACTCCGCCGGCCGGGTGCCGGTCCGGTCCAGCTCGTGCAGGAACAGCTGGACGGCCTCGTCGGCGTAGCGGCCGCTGAGGGCCGGCAGGTCCGCGGTCGGCGCGGTGCGGTGCGCCAGCAGGTAGTGGCACATCCCGCCGACCCGCAGCCGCGGGTGCCACAGGGTGATCGCGACGCAGGAGCCCAGCATGGTCCGGATCCGGGTGCCGGCGCCCGTGAAGTGGAAGTCGCCCGGGTTGAGGAACACGTCGGAGGGGCTAGCCAAGATCGGCTCCGGGGAGCTGGTAGATCGACGGCTGCACCTGCCGCAGCCGCGACGGGATCCCGTTGAGCGTCTCGGACAGGCTCACGATGAAGTAGCCGCCGGGGTGCAGCATGTCCTGCAGCCGCCCGACCACCTCCGCCTTCGTGGCGGTCTCGAAGTAGATCATCACGTTGCGGAGCATGATCACGTCGAACCGGCCGAGCCGGCTCTGGTCCTCGAGCAGGTTCGCGCCCAGGAACGTCGTCCTCGCCCGCAGCGCCCGGTCGATCGCCATCAGGCCCTCGTATTCGGCCCGGCCCTTGCGGCAGTACCGGCGCAGCAGCGGCGTCGGGATCTTCTCCGCCGCCGAGATCGGGTACAGGCCGGCCTCGGCCCCGGCCACCACCCGCGAGGAGATGTCGGTGCCGACGACCTCCCACGGCGCGTTCGGCAGCGCGTCGGCGAGCACCATCGCGGCGCTGTACGCCTCCTCGCCGCTGGAGCTCGCCGCGCTCCAGAGCCGAAACGGCCGGCTCGCCCGATGTGCCGGGGCGATGACCTGGCCGAGGAACTCGAAATGCCGGGGCTCGCGGAAGAAGAACGTCTCGTTGGTGGTGAGCAGGTCGATCGCCTGGCGGGTCTCGGCCGGATGCTGCGGCGAGCGGAGCACCTGCAGGTATTCCGTGTAGCTGCGCAGCCCGAGCTTGCGCAGCCGCTTGTCCAGCCGCCCCTGCACCAGGGTCTCCTTGCCCGGCGCCAGCCGGATGCCGGTGCGCTGGTGCAGGAACTGGCTGATGGCCTGGAACTCGGTCGTCGTGATCTCCGTGGGCCCGACCAGTGACGGCGTCATGAGTCTTCCGGGATCGCCGTCGCCAGATCGGCCATGTCGCTCAGCGACAGGACGTGGTCGATGTCGAGCACGATGATGAAGTCGTTGTCCCGCTTCGCCATCCCGCTGATGAAGTCGGCCCTGATGCCGGCGCCGAAGGACGGGGCCGGCTCGATGTCCTCCGCCGTGAAGGTCTCGACCTTGCTGACCGCGTCGACCAGGATGCCGATGTCCTGGCCGTTGCCGCGGGCATCCGCCGCGGCCGCGTCGCCGGACCCGGGCATGCCACGGATGTGCACGATGATGATGCTGGTGCGCCGGGCGATGCTGGTGGCGCCCTTGGCGAAGCGGATCGCCAGGTCGATGACCGGGACCGCCCGGCCGCGCAGGTTGATGACGCCACGGACGAAGTCGGGCGTCATGGGCACGACGGTGAGGTTGCGGTACTCCAGGATCTCGGTGATGTGGAAGATGTCCAGCGCGTAGGACTCGCCGTTCAACGTGAACGTCAGATACCGCGTCGCGTCGTCGGCGGTGCCCTCACCGCGTCCCCGGGCCGCTGCCTCAACGCTCACTGGATCTCCCCTTCCGGGCAACCGCGCGCCCACGGGCACGCCTGTCAGGAGACCCATCGGCGGCGCGGCGGCGCCCTGAAGGAGAACGTCGGACAGTTACCGGCCGGCGACCACCTTCGCGGCGACGAGCGTGCTGCTGGTCTGCGTCCCGGTGACGGTGACCTGCATGCCGGGGCGGACGGCGCCGAGGCCGCTCGCCGAGCCGTTGACGATGACGGCCGTGCTGGAGGTGAGGCTGAACTTGACGGTCTTGGGCCGGCTGTCACGGAACCGGTACGCCCGGGTCACGACCAGCGTTGAGTCGACGGTCCGCACCGAGGTGACGGTGCCGACCGCGGACACCGCTACCGCCGGCGACGGGTCGATGGACGCCGCCCAGGCGTTGCCCGGCGCCATGATCTGACCGCCGGCCACCGCGACGGCGATCAGGCCCGCGGCACGATGAAGTCGTCGCGACAAGTTGCCCCCCGTGGTTGAGCTGGAAGTTGTAGCGTGCCCGACCCCGGTTGCCGCCGGGGTGCGCCCGTGGTGCGGCCGGGTTTCAGCGCAGGCCCTCCATCGGCGGGCGCCCCGCGGTCGCGATGACGGTGGCGACGATCCGGCGCACCGTGGCCGGGTCCGGCGGGGCGTCGGCGTAGCGCAGGTGGGTCGCGCCGATGAGCATGGCGGCGAGGGTCTCGACGTCGGCGCCGGCCGCGACCCGACCCAGATCGCGCTCGGCGGCGAGGTACCCGGCGATCAGCTCGGCGGCCTCGGTGAGCACCGGCACCCCGGCCGGCAGGTCCCGGCGCAGCCGGGCGCGGAGCTCGTCGCGGGCGGCGATGAGACCGACCAGCGCCAGGGCCACCGAGGCGAACAGGGCGGTCAGCGCGCCGGTGAGGTTGTCCGCGACGGTGCCGGTGCCGGCGGCGTCGCGCAGGCCGGCGGTCCGTTCGTCGAGCCGGGCGATGCGGTCCAGCACGAACTCGGCGAGGAACGCGTCGAAGTCGGCGAAGTGCTTGTGCAGCACGCCCTTGGCGCAGCCGGCCTCGGTGGTCACCGCGCGGCTGGTCAGCGCGTTCGCCCCGTCCCGCAACAGGACCCGCTCGGCGGCGCCGAACAGCTGCTCGCGGACGTCGCGGATGGCGACCCCTGTGGGCATGGACGTCCTCCGTTGACGAGTGGGCGCTTGCCCACTAGCGTGGGCACATGCCCACTATAGAGCCGCACCAGGCCAGGCAGGTCGCGGAGTCGTTCGGTGTGGACGCCGGACGGTACGACCGGACCCGGCCCAGCTACCCCGTGCCGATGGTCGACCGGATCGTCGCCGCCAGCCCCGGGCCCGACGTGCTCGACGTCGGCGCCGGCACCGGCATCGCGGCCCGGCAGTTCGCGGCGGCCGGCTGCACGGTCCTCGGTGTCGAGCCGGACGCCCGCATGGCCGCCTTCGCCCGCCGGGGCGGTCTCGAGGTCGAGGTGTCGACGTTCGAGGCGTGGGACCCCCGAGGCAGGCGGTTCGACGCGGTCATCGCGGGCCAGGCATGGCACTGGGTGGATCCCGTGGCGGGTGCAGTCGCGGCGGCCGGGGTGCTGCGCCCCGGTGGCCGGGTGGCGCTGTTCTGGAACGCCTTCCAGGCCCAACCCGAGGCGGCGGCGGCGTTCGCGGCCGTCTACCGCCGCGTCCTGCCGGATTCGCTTGCCGCGGCCGGGTTCGGCGCGGCGTCGCCCGCGGCCGACCCGTACGGCGCATTGTGCGAGGCGGCCGCCGACGGACTGCGGGCGTCGGGGGCGTTCGGGGAGTCCGAGCGGTGGCGGTTCGACTGGCAGCGGTCCTACACCCGCGACGAGTGGCTCGACCAGCTGCCCACGTTCGGCGGCAACACCCAGCTCCCGCCGGCCGCGCTGCAACAGGTGCTGGCGGGTATGGGCGCGGCGGTCGACGCCCTCGGCGGCAGCTTCACCGCGCTCTACAGCACGGTCGTGGTCACCGCGGCGGTCCGGTCAGGATCGCCGACAGCCGGGTGAACCGGTCGGTGGTCACCGCGGCGGCTCGCTCAGGAACGCCGACAGCCGGGTGAACCGGTCGTCCCAGTCGGCGGCGAGTGCCGCGAGGTAGGACTGGGCGACCCGGATCGGCTCGGAGCGGTGCCGGTAGAGCACCCGCCGGCCGCCTCCGGCGTCGCTGGCGACCAGGCCGGCGTCGGCCAGCAGCGCGAGGTGCTTGGCCACTCCCTGACGGGTGATCGACAGCCGGCCGGACAGGTCCGTCGCGGTGCTCGGGCCGTGCGTCGCGAGCGAGGCGAGGATCGCGCGGCGGTTCGGATCGGCGAGGGCCGCGAACACGGCGACCGCCGCCTCCTCGGGATCAGGCGGCATCGGTCGGGTCCGGTGTCGGCATGGTCGGCTCCTGTAGCGGCTGCGTGGCGACCCACCGTACCGAACTATGTGAGGGCGACGGTCGCCACGCCGGAGCCGATCAGTGCGAACGCCCACACCCGGTCCACGTCGATCCGGGCGCGGACCCGCACGGCACGCACGTGCAGCAGCTCATACGCGACGAGCGCGACCACGCCGGCGGCCGCGACCATCGCGGCCGTGTGGACCGCCGTGGCCAGCAGCCCCGCCCAGGCCGGGACCCGATCGCCGACGTCCATTCCGCCGTGGTGGTGGGCGGCGGTGACCGGCACCGCGGCGATCACCGGCAGCAGGATCAGCCCGGCGCCGTGCGCGGACGACATCAGGAACGACCACGCGACCAGGTGCTGGCCGGTGGGGCGGAGCCGGGTCCAGCGGTGCCGCCCCCGGCCGAGGAGCTGCCAGAGGCCGATCGCGGTCAGCGCGACCCCGCCGACGGTCGCGACGAGGCGCGCCGTGGTCACCGACATCAGCGCCACGACCAGGGTCGCGATCACGAACACGGACGCGGCGTGCCCGAGCGCGATCGGGCCGAGGGTGGCGAAGATCGCGGTGCGGCGGCGCTCCCGGATGCCACCCGCCAGGGCGAGCAGCCAGCCCATGCCCGGGTTGAGGCCGTGGAAGGCGCCGAGGCCGGCCAGCACCAGAAACTGCCACGTGGCCATGACCATCTCCTTCGCAACCGCTCGGTTGCATCAGACGCTATCGCAACTAAGCGGTTGCGTCAAAGTGCGAGCTGGCACCGCCCGGGGTAGGTCGCGAAGACGGAACGCGGGGGCGGCCCGGACCAGCCGCCGTGGCCGTTCAGTCCGATCGACGCCGACGGATCGCCAGCATCGCCGCCGACCCCGCCCGCGGGCGCCGTGGCGGGTGTTAGACACGGGCGACACCCGCACCGACGAAGGGATCCGCCCATGCAGCACCTGGTCCGGGGACGGGCACTGGCCGTCCTCGCCCTGCTCGGCACGATCGGGCTGGTCGGGCTCGGCCCTTCCGCGGCGGGTGCCGACGACCCGCCGCCCATCGACGCGGGGTTCCCGACCGCCGCCACCACCGGGTATCCGCACGGCCTGCCCGGTGACACCCGCACGCCGGTGACGCTCACGCCGTACACCGGACCGTTCACGATCACCGTCCCCGGCACGGTGATCGAGAACAAGCACATCACCGACCGGCTGAACATCCGCGCCGCGAACGTGACCATCCGCAACAGCCTCATCCAGGTCACCAACGCGCAGGCCATCAACATCACCAACAACCCCGCCTACTGGGGGCTGAAGGTCATCGACACGGAGATCGACGGCACCCGCACGGACAACTCGACCGGCGGCATCTCGCTGATCGGCGACGGTGGGTACCGGCTGATCCGCGTCGACGCGCACTCCTCCGGCGACATCGCCCGGGCCAACTGGGGTGGCGTCGCGATCGTCGACTCATGGTTGCACGACCCGTACTGCATCCAGGAGAGCTGCCACAACGACGTCATCCAGACCACCGAGGCCAACTGCGTGCTCGGCGCCAGCAGCATCGACGGTCTCGTCGCCGGCACCACCGACAAGGTCGAGGGCAGCTTCTGCATCAAGATCCTCGGCAACCGGCTGGAGAACCCGTTCACGCAGACGTCGCTGATGCTGTTCAAGGCCGACCAGGGCGACATCCATGACGTCCTGGTCGCCGGGAACCTGCTCAACGGCGGTGGCTACGGCCTCTACTGGTACGACCACAACGTCGGCACGTACCACAGCACCCACGGCACCGTGCTGGACAACACATGGCTGCGCGCCCCGAACGGCGGGTTCCACGTCAAGGGCGGCTACAACAACACCCACGCGTTCCGGGCCGCGCTGCTGCCGACCTGGTCCGGCAACCGCTGGGCGGACACCCTGGCGCGCATCCCGCGCTGACCTCCGGCCTCGACCGCCGCCGGGGAGCCGCCTACGGCTCGAGCCAGCGGCGGTCGAGGTCCGGGTCGGCGAACGCGACCCGGCCGGGGCGGCGCTTCGCCCGGTACATGGCCTCGTCCGCCGCCTTCACGAGGTGCTCGGGATCGACGGCGACGTCGGCGCCCTCCGCGAGCGCCACGCCGATGCTGGTGGAGACGGTCACGGTCGCCGTGGACAGCTCCATCGGCTCCTCGACCGCGTGCAGGATCCGGCGCAGCACCGACATGACCCGCTCCACCGCGCCGAACTGCTCCAGCACCACCACGAACTCGTCGCCGCCGAGCCGGGCCACGAAGTCGGTGCTGCGCACCGTGCCGGCCAGCCGCCCGGCGATGCGGATCAGCAGCTCGTCGCCGACGGCGTGGCCGTGCCGGTCGTTGACCGGTTTGAACCCGTTGAGGTCCAGGAACAGCACCGCCATCGGGCCGCCGCCGCGACGGACCCGTTCGCCGGCGTCGCGGATGCGGCCGACCAGCCGCCGCCGGTTCGGCAGGCCCGTCAGCACGTCGTGGGCCGCCTCGTGCTCCTGCCGGCGCTGCTCGGTGACGTCGCGGTTGACGAACACGTAGCCGGCGGGCGTGCCGTCGGTGGCGGCGTGCAGGGCGGAGACGGACGACAGCACCGTCAGCTGCGCCGCGTCGGAGCGCCGCTCGCGCAGCTCACCCTCCCAGCGGCCGGCCGCGGCCACGTCCTGCAGCATCTGCGCCGCGCCGACCTCGACGCCCTCGGTGACGCACGCGGTCGCGAGCAGGGCGAGCAGGTCGCAGCCGACCGCGTCGCCGGAGGAGTACCCGTACAGGCGCTCGGCGCCGGAGTTCCAGCTCACGATGACGCCGTCGGCGTCGCAGGAGACGATCGCGTCGGAGATCGCGTCCAGCAGGTCGCCCTGCCGGCGGGCGTCCTCGAGGAGCTCGAGGGTCGCGGCGAACGCGTGGCTGTGCTCGATCACGCCACCCGCGACGGTGGCCGCCGCCTCGACGAACGCGCCGTCGGCGAGCGGGACCGGGCCGCCGGCCGGCTGCAGCACCCCGAGCGCGCCGATGACCGCGCCGCGGGCGAGCAGCGGCACGACCCGGGCCTCGCCCTGGGTCGCGTGGCCGGACCCGTCCAACGCGGTGACCACGTCGTCCAGCAGCGCGCCGGCCAGGGCCGGGTCGGCGCCGCACGGGACGGTCCGCACCACCGGCACGGCACCGGCCGGCCCGGCGAGCGCGCCCGCGACACAGCAGTCGGTGAGCTCCGCCCCGATGGCGGAGACCAGCCGCTCCAACAGGTGACCGTCGTCAGGCGGCGCGTCCAACAGGAGCACGCAGACGTCTGCCACCGCACGCAGACGGGACACGTGGTCTTATCGGCCGCGAAACCGGCGACTGAAGCGTTGTGCGCAAGCACATCAGCACCCGACGAGGACCAAGCGAAGCGGCTGGGATCAACCTTTCCGCTGCCCTGCCCGTATGCTCGCCCTCCTACGACGCATAGGAGGGCGAGCGTCGCACGTCCGGGCGCTACCGCCGCGTAGGCCGGTATCGCAGGGCGGCCACCCCCGACCCGAACTCATGGCGCTCCACGAGCTCGAGCTCGACGCGCTCGCGCAGACCGGCGAGCAGCGTCGGCCCGTGTCCGGCAAGGACCGGCTGCACAACGAACACGTACTCGTCGATCAGTCCCAGATCCGCCAACGCCAGAGGGAGCGTCACGCCACCCACCCACAGGCCCTCGCCCGGCTCCTGCTTGAGCCGCTGAACCGCTTGCCCCAAGTCGCCGCGCACCAGCTCGGCATTCCAATCGACCCCGCTCAGCGTGCTCGACACCACGTGCTTCTTCGCCCGGTCGATGGCCTCGGCGAACGGAATCTGCCACGCAACCATCCAGTCAGGCCACGTGCCCGTGGCCGGCCGCCGCCACGCCGACTCCATCATCTCGTAGGTCACCCGGCCGAAGAGCAGGGCATCGGCTCGTTCCATCTCCGCGGTCCAGAAGCGCATCGACTCCTCGTCCGGGGCGAGCCCTGCCTCGTGATGGCAGCAGCCGTCAAGTGTGACGTTGATCGAGTATCGAAGTGGTCTCATCTCGTTGCTCTCCCTTGATGCGCGCAGCGCGTTTTCACCGGACCATACTCAGACGACCGTCGGCGCCATTTCTCATCGGCGCCCGATTCCACCTGCTCAGCACCCGTCCTCAAGGCCGAGGCCGTAGCACGCGAAGACCAGGCCGGGCGCGTGATGGATGAGGAGGCACGGTGCGGGGATTCGGTGACCTGGAGGCTGCGGTCGTGGAGCACCTCGTCGACTTTCCCCGACAATGTCACCACCAGTCCCCGGCCGAGGGGACGCACGGCGGGTCCCCTCAGCCGTCCTGCGGCTCGGCTCCGCCGCTTTCCGGTGGTGCGGCTTCGCCGCCTTCCGGTGGTGCGGCTTCGCCGCTTTCCGGTGGTGCGGCTTCGCCGCCTTCCGGTGGTGTGGCGGCGCGCGGCACGCCGGCCACCAGCAGCGCCGGCCCGGCGAGCAGCACCGCCGTCATCAGCGCCGGTTCGAGGTCCAGGCTCGCACCGGCGGCACTGTCGGTCGCCGTGCTCACCATGATCGCGGGTTGCGTGGTCCCACAGATCGTGTCCGCGAGGGCCGCCGCGCTCAGCCAGCTCCCGGTCAGGTCCGACTGCGTGACGGCGGCCCCGACCGCGACCAGCGCCGCGCCCGCCACGACCAGCCCGCGGCGGTCGGCCCGCCGGCCGGCGAGCACGAGCGCGGCGATGCCGGCGGCGGCGGCGAGCAGCCCGGGCCACGTCCCGCGCAGGGCCGGGACGAGCCGGTCGAGGTCGATTCCGGTCCAGCGGTCCGCGACGATCCCGACTCCCAGCACCACGGCCCCGGCCACGGTCGCCACGGCCCGGCCGCGCCGGTGGACCCTCGGCAGCCGGTGCACGGCGCCGGCGAGCAGGACGACCGCGCCGAGCCGGACGCCGGCCGAGACCTGTTCCCACCGCACCGCCCGGCGTGCCGCATCGAGCAGCGCGGTCAGCGCCGCGGTGTCCGGCGGGCCATAGCCGAACCAGCCGGCGTCCGCGGGCCGGTCGGCGATCGCGGCGAGCTGGACCACCGGGACGGCGGCGAACAGGACACAGCCGGCGGCCAGGAGCCACCGCAGGCGCCTCGGCGCGGACCTGGCGCCCGCGGCGGCCTGCCACGCCAGCACCACGAACGCCACCGCGGCGCACCGAAGCGACACCTCGGTCGCCGACACCGTCGCGGCCGCGACCGCCAGCGCACCGGTCACCCCGAACGCCAGCCACACCTTCGACAGCCGCACCGCAGGATCGTGGCACACGGATCGGCTTCCCGTGGCCCGGCGGATCAGCCGGTGGGGTTGCCGAACCAGCGGGCGAGGTGGCCGTCCAGGTCCTGCTGATCGTCGCCGATCCAGGCGACGTGGCCGTCGGGGCGGAGCAGGACGCACGGGACGTCCAGCGCCGCGGTGGGATCCGCGAGGTGGTCGACCCGGTCGGACCAGCCGCCGACGGTCAGCCGGCCGGTGCGGTCCAGCAGCAGGCCGCGGCCGCGGTGCAGCAGACCGTAGAGGCGGCCCTGTTGCACGTCGACGTCGGGCAGGCGGCGGCCGAGCAGGTCGGGGCCCTCGCCGAGGTCGTACCGGACGTCGATCGCGGTGATCTTCTCGATCAGGTAGCGGTTCACCTCGTCGAAGTCCATCAGCTCGGTGAGCAGCCGGCGCACGGCCTGCGGACCCGGTTCGGCGGACGACAGCTCCATCTGGGCGCGGGTGTTGTCCAGCACGTCCGCGGCGACCGGATGACGCTCGGCCTGGTAGGTGTCCAGCAGCGTCTCCGGCGCCCAGCCGCGGACCTGCGCGGCCAGCTTCCAGCCGAGGTTGAACGCGTCCTGGACGCCCAGGTTGAGGCCCTGCCCGCCGGTGGGTGGATGGATGTGCGCCGCGTCGCCGGCCAGCAGCACCCGCCCGACCCGGTACCGTTCGGCCAGCCGGGTGGCATCCCCGAAGCGGGACAGCCAGCGCGGGGAGTGCACGCCGAAGTCGGTGCCGGCGACGGTGCGCAGCTGGGACTTGAAGTCCTCGAGGGTGGGCGGTGCCGAGCGGTCGCTGACGCCCGCGGCGGGCACGACGACGCTGTAGTTCCCGGCGCCCGAGGGCCGGAGCCAGAATCGTTGCTGGCGGACCTCGGCCACCTTGGCGGCGATCTCCTCCGGGGGCACGCCGACGGCCATCTCGCCCATCAGCGTCTCGGTCCGTGCCGGCTCGCCGGGAAAGCCGACGCCGAGGAGTTTGCGCACCGTGCTGCGCGCTCCGTCACAGCCGACGAGGTACCGCGACCGCAGCCGCTGCCCACCGGCCAGCTCGACGGTCACGCCGTCGTCGTCCTGCTCGAGTCCGGTGACCGCGCGCCCGCGCCGGACCTGCGCGCCGAGCTCGATCGCGTGGGCCTCGAGCAACTGCTCGATGACCGGCTGGGGGATGCCCAGCAGGTAGGCGTACGCGGAGTCCAGGCCCTTGGGCGCGGGTTTGGGGATGGCGGCGAAGAAGCCGGCGGCCGGACGCTGCCGTCCGTGCGGGAGGATGCGATCCAGCAGCCCGCGCATCGCCATCAGCTCGAGACTGCGGATGTGCAGGCCGACGATGCGGACGAACGACGTGGGCTCGGTCTCCTGCTCCAGGACGAGCACCCGCACATCGTGCAGCCGCAGCTCGGCGGCCAGCATCGCGCCGGTCGGCCCGCAACCGGCGATGATCACGTCGAACATGAGGGGCGCGCGGTCGGCGCCGGGAACCTGAGAAACGTCCATTGGTGTTGCCCTTCGGGAGTGCCGTGTTGGCGGGGCGCTCCCGGCGACAATCAGTCGCCCGACCGTGACGGCAAGGGGGAGCACCCACACATCGCTGCAACGTTCATGGGTCTCACCTCCTCGGCCGGTGTCTCGGTCGCGTGCAGGCTACAAGCCCGCGCCTCGTCCCGTCCAATCTTTCCCCGCACTGAACTACATCGGTGTACTTATCGATCATGTCTTCCGGCTGGTCGTGGCGCTGTCGTAGCGTCGGGAGGTGAGCGCGGCGGCGATGCAGACACCCGACGGCAGGTGGCGGGTCGAGGTCGGCGGCGTCGGGTCCATCGCGTGGTACACGTTGGTCGGCCCCGGCGTGTCGCGGGCCGTGCCGAGCGTCGACAAGCTCGCCGACGTGCTGCTCGAGGTGGGCGTCGACCTCAGTGACTTCATCGAGGCGTCGCCGGAAGCGGCCTGAGCGCAGCCGGTACCCTCGCCGCATGTCCGCCTATGGTCCAGCCCTGTTCGTGTCCAGGAAGGACGGCGCCGAGGTGCCGGAGGACGAGCAGGAGACGATCCTGCGCCTCGCCCGGACCGCTGCCGGCACGGTGCGCCTGAAGGACGAGGAGGGCGCGCCGGCCGAGCCACGCGTCTACGACTACGACGAGTACGAGCCGCGTGCCGTCGGCATCCTGCTGTACTCCGGCTACGCCTACGGGCAGCTGCCGGAGGAGATCCAGCAGGAGCGGGACGTGACGTGGGAGGACGAGATCGGCCGGGTCGCCGAGGCGGTCGAGCGCGCCGCTCCCGGCGTGTACACGTTCGTCGGCTACGGCGTGGAGGACTGACGCGAAACGGCTTTGACCGCGTCGCGGTGGGTGCGGGACGCTCGTCGATGTGCAACGAGTCCTGATCCCGCGTGACCTCATCGCCCTGCCCGCCGCCGGCACGCCCGTCGCGGCGGTGGCGTCGCTCGCCACCGTCACGGCGAACATCGCCCACTACGGGTTCGCGTTGTCGGCCCGGGCGTACAGCGTCCTCGCCGAGACCGGTGAGGACGAGCTGCGGGACTGGTGGGCCGGGGTCGAGCCGGTCCTCGCCGCGCTGACCGGCGACGACAAGCGGATGGCGGATTTCGTCGTCTACAAGAACTTCCCGGCCGAGGTGCTCGCCATGGACGAGGCCGGGTACTGGCTCCGCCAGATCCTCATGTACTGGGGCCTGCCCAACGACCTGGTCACCGAGGACGTGGCGGAGCGGTCGCCGCTGGCGGACCTGCCGGCGCCGCGGGTCCTGCACCCGGCCGACGACGGCGCGCCGGCCCGCATCCTCGACGGGCTCGTCGCGTTGCCGGCCCGCTGGACCGACCCGCAGTTCGCCGACGTTGCCGCGCTCGTCGCCGCGCCCGTCGACCTCGCCGCGGTGTCCTTTGTGGAGAATCGCATCCGGCTCGCCGTGCTGCTGCTCGGGACGGGCGTCGCGGCACGGGTGGCGACCGCGACCGACGTGCTCCGGCTGGCGGTCTCGCTGTCCGGCGGTGACCCCGGCCTGCGCACGCCGCAGCGGCTGCGGCGCTTCACCCGGGCCGAGCGGCGCTACCTGCTCGGCCTGCTCGAGAGCGCCACCCACCTGCTCGAGGACGCCGCCCGCCGCCGGGAGCAGTTCAAGCGGCTGCTGTTCGCCCTGCACCCCGGCGACTACCGGGCCACCTTCCCGCGGGTCGTGGCGGCGTACGACGTGCTGTACACCGGCGCCCCGGTGCGCGGCTTCGCCGCCGACGTGGAGCGGCTGCTGGCCGAGCGGGACCCGGCCGTGTTCGACCGTCTCGCGGAGCGTCCCGGCGAGTACGCCCGGCGGCTGCACCACCTGCTGCTCACCTTTCGCACCGCGCCCGGCCTGGAATCGGTCGCCGGTCGGCTCACCACGTTGCAGCTGCTGAAGCTGCAGCGGCACCTGGAGACCACCAACGCCCGGCGGTGGCGGATGTTCCCGCCGCGCGGCGACTGGTCGAAGGCGCAGATCGTCGACGCCGAGCCGCACCGCCGGCTGGGACTCGGCCCGCGCGACGCGGTGCTCTCGGTCATCGGCGACGAGCTCACCCGGCGCCTCGCCGGCGTCGGCCCGGTCGCCCTCGACCCGGCCGCGGCGCGGGTGAAGCTGCCGACGAACGACGCCGAGCTGGCGCCGTACGGCCGCGGCACCGTGTTTCCGATCCCGGACCGGATCCGGTTCGTGCGGACCGCGTCGTACTGGGCGAGCGGACCCGTCGGGCACAACGTCTGGTATGACAACAGCTGGAACTTCTTCGACGCGGACTGGACGCCGCTCGGCGAGTGCTGCTGGGACCGGCCGGGCCTCGGCGGCGGCTCGGTGTTCTCCGGCGACCCGACGAACTCCAAGGACCTGCAGGGGCGTGCCTGCCAGCTCATCGACCTGCACCTCGACGAGCTCGCCGGGGCCGGCGTCCGCTACGCGGTGTGGAGCCTGCTGTGCTACTCCCGCCGCACCTTCGCCGACGCCGACGACGTGCACGCGGCCCTGCAGTGGGGCGAGGAGCCGCAGGAGGGCAAGCTGTTCGAGCCCAGCCGCACCCAGCTGTCGTTCCCGGTGCGGGGCAACCACCTGACCAAGTTCGTCGCCCACCTGGACCTGGCCCGCCGCGAGCTGGTGTACCTCGACGCGAACCTCCGCTCGCGGGTGCAGTCCGCGTCCAACAACGGCGCGTTGCTCGCGGAGACCATGCCGGCCTACGTGGAGTACCTGGACAGCCTGCCCAGCGTGCACGACCTGTTCCGGCACGCACCGGCCGCCGCGGACGGCCTGCCGGTGCGCTACGACGACGCGGACGCGGCCGTCACCGGGCCCGCCTACGTGTTCCGTCCGTCCAATCAGGACAGTAATTTCGCCCCCGTGGAACTGGGTCCGGTGCTAGCATCGACGGGCGAGGCCATGGAGGTCCTTCCTTCTCCTTAAGAATCGCTACGGCGATTTTTGCCACCTAGGGTCACCGCTTTCCTCGCGATAACCCTTTGCCCACCAGACGGACGGTTTTCTAGGCTCCGGGGCATGGGACGCACCGTCGTCGTCGGCGACATCCACGGCTGCTTCGACGAGCTGATCGAGCTCGTCGACGCCGTGCGCCTGCGCCCCGACGACCTGCTCGTCAGCGTCGGCGACCTCGTCGACCGGGGTCCGAATCCCGGCGAGGTCATCCGGTTCTTCCGGCAGCGGCCGAACTCCGTCGTGGTCATGGGCAACCACGAGCGCAAACACGTCCGCGGCGTCCATTCCTACGCCCAGGAGATCACCCGGCTGCAGCTCGGCGACGGCTACGCCGCCGCGGTCGAGTGGATGGCGACCTTGCCGTACTTCTTCGAGAACGACGACCTGCGGGTCGTGCACGCCGCGATGCTGTCCGGGGTGCCCCTGGCGGCGCAGCGGGAGGAGATCCTCTGCGGCTCCACCAGCGGCGAACGGGCGCTCGCCGGGCTGTTCCCCGACGGGCACTGGCACGAGCACTACACCGACGCGAAGCCGGTCGTGTTCGGCCATCACGTGACCGGCCGGGAGCCGCTGCTGCGCGACGGCCGGGTGTTCGGCCTGGACACCGGCGCCTGCCACGGCTGGAACCTGACGGCGCTGAGCGTCCCGGACCGCACCGTCCACTCGGTGCCGGCGCACGCCGACCACTGGTCGACGACCCGGCGGGTGTGGCAGCTGCCGGTCCTGCGGTCCCGGCCCTGGCGGGACTGGACATGGCCGGAGATCGACGCCGCCGTGGCGCGGTTCTCCGCGGCGCCGGACGCCGGTGACTGGCTCCGCGCGGTCGCGGCGTGGGCGGGCGACCTGCGCGCGGCGCTGCCGGCCGTCGTCGCCGCGGCCCGGGACCTGGCCGGCCGGCTCACCGCCGAGCAGCTGCGGGCGCACCCCGCCGGGCAGGTGCTGTTTCAGGCCCGCGCCGGGCGGCTCGACGAGACCGCCCTCGCCCGGCGGTGCTCGACCCCGCGCCGGACGGCGGACCTGGCCGCGGCACTCGGACTGGAGCTGCCGGACCTGCCCGCCTGAGCGGCTACCCCATGTGGTGCAACAGCCAGTGCACCTCGGTCCACACCTCGGCGGGGTCGTCGTGGTGCGGCCCGTAGACCTCCCACCGCGGACCGGCCGGGGTGCGGTCGTGCGCGGCGCACCAGTCGGCGACGGCCTGATGCGCCGCGCCGAGTCCCGCGTACGACCCGCGGTGCACCGTCGTGGCGACCGGCCCGGCCGGTAGCGCGGACGCGGTCACCCGGCCGGTGAGCGGGCCCGGCCGGTCCAGGGCCACGCCGACCTCGACGTTCGGCACGTCGTCGAGGTACAGCATCACGTTGCGGCACCCGCGGTCGATGCCGGCCGCGCGCAGGCAGCCCCACACCTCGTCGAGCAGGCCCGGCCACACGGCCGGGAACTCCCGCCACGTCGTCGTCGCGGCGACCACCACCGTCGGCCGGGCCGCGGCCTCGCTCACCGTCACCTGGTGCGACATGAAACTCCTTCGATCCGTGAGGGGCCGAACGGTCAAGTCGGACGCCCATAAGGTCTATTTCCGGCACATCCGGCATATCGGAAACGTGGCCATGGTGTCCTCGGGTGAGGAGGCGTCGACGGCGACGCCGGACACGGGGGACATCATGGGACGCACCAGGACGCGCAACAGCATCGTGACACTGATCGCGGTCTGCGGGATCGCGGCACTCACACCCGCCACACCCGCGGCCGCCGCGCCGGCACCCTTCGGCTCGGCCACCAAGATCGTGCTGGACCGCTCGGGCGGCTTCGCCGGCAAGCAGGACTCGTTCGTCGTGGACCGCACGACCGTCGGCGGCCAGCGGGCGCTGCGACTGGCCGGCAACTACCGGTTCAAGTGGCTGCGCAACTCGTACCAGCCGCGGAACCCCTGCTGCGACCGCTACGCGTACCGCGTCACCGTGTCCTACCGCGGCGGCTTCCGCAAGACCGTCAGGACCGTTCAGGGCACCGACGCGCCCAAGATCCTGTGGGACGTCATCGGCGAGTCGGAGCGGTACGGCGTCCGCCCGTTCTCACCGGCACCCGCGGCCTGACCGGCAGGCCCGTCACCGAGGTACCTGAGGACGATCGGCGCGCAGGGCCCGGGGGCGGTACGGTGCCTCGGCAGGCGGACGACGCTCAGGTCCCGCGGGGAGCGGTCGATGAGCAGTCCGGACGAGCACGCAGAGGACGGGCCGCACATGACCGGAACCGGACGGCCGCGACCGGCGGCGCGTCTGCGTGAGGCCGTGTTCGGCCCGTCGCACGCCGACGTGATCGCCCAGGTCGGGATCGTCCTGATCGCCTGGGGCTGGTTCGCGCTCAACGTGCGCGGCCCGATCGGGCCGGCCGCGCTCGGCTGGGTGCCCAACCTGTGCTCCGCGGCGCTGGCCGGTGCCGCGCTCTGGACGGTCGGCGCCGACGCCCGGGTCAACCGGGCCGCCGCCCGGTTCTGGCGGCTCATGGGCGCCGGCACGCTGCTGGTCGGCGTCGGCTCGGTGGTGCGGGGCATCCAGGCGATCGACGACCCGGGCGGACGCATCGGCGCGGTGGACGGCGCGGTCTTCCTCGTCGCGGTGCTGCTGGAGGGCTGGGCCCTGCTGCGGCTGCCGCTGGGCCTGGACAGCCGGCCGCGCCGGGTGACGTTCCTGCTCGACGCCTGCACGGTGGTGGCGGCCGGCGGGCTGTTCCTGTGGCAGTTCTGGCTGCGCCCGTCCCTCGAGCAGGACGGCGGCAACCGCGCCGCGTTCTTCACCGGCCTGATCACCCTGGTCGTGTCGCTGCTGGCGCTGTTCGCCATCGTCAAGGTCGCGCTCACCGGCGGGTCCACCGTCGACCGGGCCGCGCTGCGGTGGTTCGGCCTCGCGATCATCGTCGGTGCGCTCGCGTCCGCGCCGGAGGCGCTCCTGCCGCCCGGCGCGCCCAGCCCGAGCCAGCTGGCCGTGCCGCTCAGCTGCCTCTTCGCGGTGTTCGCCGCCCGCTGCGAGCGGCGCGACCGGCCCGCTCCGGACGCCGCCGTCGTGCACGGCCGCCGCCGCTCGTTCAGTGTCCTGCCCTACGTCGCGGTCGGCGCCGGCAACCTGCTGCTGCTGTTCGTCATGACCTCCAACAACGCCGGCGAGCGGCTCGGCGTCGCCGTCGGCGTGGTGATCCTCGCCGTGCTCGTCGTCGTCCGGCAGATGCTCACGTTTCAGGAGAACACCCGGCTGGTCGCCCGGCTCGACGCCGGCATGGTCGAGCTCGGCGACCGGGAGCGGCGGTTCCGGTCGCTGGTGCAGAACGCCTCGGACCTCATCACCGTCACCGACGCCGAGGGCATCCTCACCTACGTCAGCCCCGGCGCGACCCGGCTGCTCGGGCTCCCGGCGGAGCAGTGGCCGGGCCGGGCCGCCGCCGACATGATCTACGTCGACGACGCGGGGGAGGTCTTCGCCGCGTATGAACGGGTGATCAGCGAACCGGGCGTGCCGGTGGTGTTCCAGGCCCGGCTGGCGCACGTCGACGGCAGCTGGCGGTGGGCCGAGATCACCATGGCGAACCTCCTGCACGACCCCGGCGTGGCCGGCATCGTCTGCAACTCCCGCGACGTCACCGACGCCCGCGACTTCCAGCAGCGCCTCAGCCATCAGGCCAGCCACGACGCGCTCACCGACCTCGCCAACCGCAGCCTCTTCGGCGAGCGGGTCTCCGAGGCGCTCGCCGCCGGCCCGCCGGAGCGGCTGCGGGTGCTGCTCATCGACCTCAACGAGTTCAAGACCGTCAACGACACCCTCGGTCACGCCGTCGGCGACGCGCTGCTGGTCGCCGCGGCGGACCGGCTGCGCGGCGCGGTGCGGCGCGGCGACATCGTCGCCCGGCTCGGCGGCGACGAGTTCGCGGTCCTGCTGGAGCACGCCGACGACGCCGCCGCGCTCGCGGTCATCGCCCGGATCGCGGGCGCGTTCGAGGAGCCGGTCGACGTCGACGGGCACCGGCTGCGGCTGGCCGCGAGCATCGGGGTGGCGCTCGGCACCGTCGCCGCGACCCCGCAGGAGCTGCTGCGCCGCGCGGACGTCGCGATGTACGCGGCGAAGGCCGACCGCGACGGCCCCCGCATCCGCCACGTCGACTACGCGGCGCCGCTGGACGTGCCGGTCCGCGCTCGCGCCACCCTGGAACGGGACCTGCGCACCGGCATCGACGAGGGGCAGTTCCGCGTCGTGTACCAGCCGATCGTCGCCCTGGACGGCGTGCGCCTCGACGCCGGTGGCGTGCCGGCGATGGTCGAGGCCCTCGTGCGCTGGGAGCACCCCGGCCGCGGCCCGGTCCCGCCGGCCGACTTCATCCCCGTCGCCGAGTCGACCGGCCTCATCGTGCCGCTCGGCCGGTGGATCCTGGAGCAGACCTGCCGGCAGGCCGTGACCTGGCACCACGCGCACGGCGCCGCCGCGCCGCGGATGAGCGTCAACGTGTCGGCCCGGCAGCTGCAGGAGGCCGACTTCGCCGCCGACGTCGACCGCGTCCTCACCGCCACCGGCCTCGCCCCGCAGCGGCTCACCGTCGAGATCACCGAGACGGCGACGCTGCACCCGAGCTGCGTGCAGTCGGTGCACGCGCTGCGGGCGCTCGGCGTGCGCATCTCCCTCGACGACTTCGGCACCGGGCACTCCAGCCTCAGCACCCTGCAGACCTGCCCCGTCGACGAGATCAAGCTCGACCGCGCGTTCACCGGCACGTGCACCGCGCCGGATGACCGTACCGTCGCCGCCGCGGTGATCCAGATGGCCCGGGCGTTGCGCATCGCGGCCGTCGCGGAGGGCATCGAGACCGAGGCCCAGGCGCAGCGGCTGCGCGAGCTCGGCTACCCGCACGGGCAGGGCTACCACTTCGCCCGGCCGCAGCCTCCGGAGCGGATCGACGCCCTGCTTGCGACCGGCCACCTGGTGCGCGCCGAGTAGCTATGAGCCGGCCAGGTCGTGGCGGAAGGCGTAGGCGACGGCCTGGGCCCGGTCGCGGGCGCCGACCTTCACGAACAGGTGGTTGATGTGGCTCTTCACCGTCGCCTCGCTGACCGTCAGGTGAGCGGCGATCTCGGTGTTGGACAGGCCGCGCGCCATCAGCGACAGCACCTCGGCCTCCCGCGGCGTGAGACCGTCCGGGAAGTCCGGCCGCGGCGCCGGCGCATCCGCGATGGCGTTGACGAGGTGCCGCTGCACGGCCGGGTCGATGACCGCGTGGTCGTCGAGGACCTGCCGCAACGCCGCATGGATCTGCTCGCCGCTGGCGTCCTTGGTCAGGTAGCCGCGGGCGCCGGCCCGGAACGCGTCCAGCACCGATCTGTCGTCGGAGTACGTGGTCAGCACCACCACCTTGACCTCGGGCGCCTCGGTGCGCAGGCGGCGGGTGGCCTCGACCCCGTCGCACCGCGGCATGCGCAGGTCCATGAGCACGACGTCCGGCCGCACGGCGTGCACCAGCGCGACCGCCTCGGCGCCGTCGGCGGCCGCGCCCACCACCTCGACACCCTTCATCAGCGCGAGCACCATGCTCAGCCCTTCGCGGACCACCCGCTGGTCGTCGGCGATGACCACGCGGATCATGCCGGCACCGCCAGCTCGACCCGGAACCCCTGGTCGGTCGCGCCCGCGGTGAGCGTGCCGCCGAGCAGCTCGGCCCGTTCCCGCATCCCGGTCAGCCCGTAACCGTCGGTCTCGCCGGGAATCACCGGCCGCCGCGCGGCGAAGTCCTCGACGACCAGGCGGGTGGCCGTCGATTCGTAGGCGAGGCGCAGCGAGACACGCGTCGGCGACGCGTGCTTGATCACGTTGGTCAGCGCCTCCTGTGCCACCCGGTAGAGCGCCAGCCGTGCCTCCGACCCCAGCGGGTGCGGCTCCCCGGTCGTCGTGAAGTCGCACGGCACGGCCTGGTCGCGGGTGAACTGCTCGGCCAGCGCGGCCAGCCGGTCCGGGCCGGGCAGGTCGTCGTCGCGCAGCATGCCGATGGCCCGCCGGGCCTCCTCCAGGCCGGCCCGGGCGAGGTGGTGGGCGCGGTCGACGGTGACCGGCAGGCGCGGGTCGGTCGGATCCTCGGCGATCAGCATGCGAGCGCCCTCCAGCTGCAGCGACAGCCCCGACAGTGAGTGGGCGAGGACATCATGCATCTCCCGGGCCAGCCGCTGCCGCTCGGCCAGCACGGCCGCCTCGGCCAGCGCCGCCTGGCCGGCCTGCAGCTCGGCGAGCAGGCGCTTGGTCTCGCGCTGCGCCTCGGCCAGCCGGAACGCCAGATACAGCGAACCGAACAGGACGGCGAACCCGGCGAGCACGGCGAGGAAGCCGAAGTCCTGCCCGGCGATCGATGCCACCGCCTCGAGCAGCACGAATGCCGTGATCAACACCGGGACGGCCACCCGCACGGACATCAGGCCGGTCGCCGCGCACAGCACCGCGACCAGCACCGCCACCGAACCCGGGCCGCCCGGCTGCACCGCCACCAGCGTCACCGAGCTGACCAGCATCGCCCCGACGAAGACCACGTGCGGCGGCCGGATCGGCGGTGTGGTGGTCGCGTTGCGGCCGAACACCCCGACCACGAACCCGACGGTGGCCAGCACGACGACCAGCCGTCTGCCGGTCGGCCCGAATCCGGGCCCGGTGGTGGCGGCGGCCCACACGAACCACGCCAGCATCAGTGGCGTCAGCAACTGCATCCACCGGATGACCCGCAGACGGGTCAGCGCGGGCTCCTCGGTCTGCACCTCTAGAACGTAGAACGATCTCGCTCCGACGGCATCGGCGCCCGGTTGGAGCCGCGTCTGCACCCCCGGGTGGAGACGCGACTTCGATCCGCGCGCCGATGCCGCACCCCGGCCCCGAAACGCAGGCTGGGCGGCATGAAGAACGACCATCTGCACGCCGTTGTCAAGCTGCTGGCCGCGTTCCTGGTGATCAGCGTGTCCACCGTCGTCGCCGTGGTGGTGATGCGCCACGACCCCGCGCTCGTCACCACGGCCGTCTGGGTCCGCACGCCGCTGGTCGCGGCCAGCGCGGCGGTGCTCCTGCTGCTCGCCCGCCGCGCCGCCGCCGGCCACCGCGGCTCGTTCCGCCGGCTCCGTGTCATCTCGATGGTGGTGCTGGCCGCGATCGTCGCCGTCGTCGCCTGGCCGGGTGCGTTCCCGGTCTGGCTACGCGTCGAGCAGGCCGTGTGCGGTGTCGTCATGCTCAGTGTCGTGGTCCGCACGAACCTCCGGGCGGCCCGGTCGTCCGGGTCTTAGTTCAAGTCCCGTATTGACGCGATTGCCCTGCTGGAATAGCCTGCGGTGGATCTGTTAAGCAACTTCACAGATCGATCGCCCTGCCGTCCCCAACCCGGTCGGCAGGAAGGTTCCCGCCCGCCACGGGACCCCGCCCACAGCACCCGATGCGGTCCATGGCGGGTACTTTCGCCCAGGAGGGACCCGAATTGCGCAATTTCAAGACCCTCGCAGCCGCCGTCGTCGCCGCCACGGCCATCGCGGCCGGCGTGGTCGTCACGGCCGGCCAGACCACCGCCGAAGCCGCGGTGGTCTGGGCCGAGGAGTTCAACGGCGCCGCCAGACAGGGTGTCGACACCGCCCGGTGGAACTTCGACACCGGCGGTGGTGGCTTCGGCAACCAGGAACTGCAGTACTACAACAGCGGCACCAGCAACGTGTACCAGGACGGCCAGGGCAACCTGGTGATCGAGGCGCGCCGGGAAAGTGGCGGCCGGAGCTGCTGGTACGGCACGTGCCAGTGGACGTCCGGCCGGATCCAGACCGCCGGGAAGTTCACCCAGCAGTACGGGCACATCGAGGCCCGGGCGCAGGTGCCGAAGGGCACCGGGCTCTGGCCGGCGTTCTGGATGCTCGGCGGCGGCAACTGGCCCACCGACGGCGAGATCGACATCCTGGAGAACGTCGGACGCGACCCGAACACGATCTACGGCACGCTGCACGGCCCCGGCTACTCCGGCGGCAACGCGGTCGGCGGCACCCGCAACCTGGGCCAGCCCGTCGGCGACGCGTTCCACGTGTTCGCAGTCGACTGGTCGCCGAACCTGATCATCTGGACGGTCGACGGTTCGGAGTACTTCCGGGCCACGCCGGCCAGCCTCCGCGGCAACCGGTGGGTCTACGACCACCCGTTCTTCATCATCCTCAACCTGGCCGTCGGCGGGAACTTCCCCGGCAGCCCCAGCGGCAGCACCCCGTCGGTCAACCGGTTCCTGATCGACTACGTCCGCGTCAGCACGTCGGGCACGACACCGCCGACCGGAGGGACGAACGCCCTGCGCGGCACCGGCAGCGGCCGCTGCATCGACATCCCCGGCGCCAACGCGGCGGACGGGGCCCGGCTCCAGATCTGGGACTGCAACGGCTCCGGCGCGCAGCAGTGGACGGTCGGCTCGGACGGCACCATCCGCGCGCTCGGCAAGTGCATGGACGCCGCCTCGGCCGGCACCGCCAACGGCACGGCGGTCCAGCTGTGGACCTGCAACGGCACCAACGCGCAACGCTTCACCGTCTCCGCCGCCGGCGACATCGTCAACGTCGGCGCCAACAAGTGCGTCGACGTGGTCGGCCGCGGCACCGCCAACGGCTCGCAACTGCAACTGTGGGACTGCGGCGGCGGGTCCAACCAGAAGTGGACCCGGGTCTGACGAGCTCGCGGGCCTTGCGTCGCCAATGACGCAGGGCCCGCGTACCCTGTCCGGGATGGTGCAACTCGTCGATCTCACGTCGGGGACACCGCAGCCGCGGCCCATCGACGTGCACTGGATCTCCGGTTCGATCTCGGCCAAGCACAACACTGATCCGGACATCCAGGTGCACGAGTACGATCCGCACACGTTCATCCTGCGGCAGAACAAGGCCGTCCACTTCGAGGCGCCGTTCGTGTTCCTGCTGTTCGGCAACGACCGCGCGATGCTGCTGGACACCGGGGCCACCGAGTCCCCACAGTATTTCCCGCTGCGCGCCACGGTGGACGACCTGATCGAGCGGTGGCTGGCCGAGCACCCCCGGGACGGGTACCAGCTGCTGGTGCTGCACACGCACAGCCACGGTGACCACGTCGCGGGCGACGGCCAGTTCGCCGGCCGGCCGGACACCACAGTGGTGCCGGCCACCCGTGACGGCGCGTGGGCGTTCTTCGGCTTCGACGTCGACCCGCACCGCGTGGCGCGGGTCGACCTCGGCGGCCGGGCGCTGGAATGCCTGGCCACCCCCGGGCACAACAAGGCGGCGGTGACGTACTACGACCCGCACACCGGGATCCTGTTCACCGGCGACACGGTGTACCCCGGGCGCCTCTACGTGGAGGACCTCCCGGCGTTCCGGGCCAGCATCGAGCGGATCATCGACTTCGCCGGCAGCCGCCCGGTCACCCACGTCCTGGGCTGCCACATCGAGATGACCAACCAGCCGGGCGTCGACTATCCGATGGGCACCACGTTCCAGCCGGACGAGCCGCCGCTGCAGCTGACCGTCGAGCAGCTCCGCGAGGTCGGCACCGCGCTCACCACGATCGACGGCCCGGGCCACCACCGGTTCGCGGACTTCATCATCTGGACGTCGTGACGAGCGACGGCCACCGGTCCACGGCCCACGCCGGCCAGCTGGGCCAGTCCGGCGGCGGGGCGGGGACCGTGCCGCCGCGCAGCTCGGCGGCGTCGGGCACCTGGAACTGCCGGCGCCACTGGGCGATGTCGGCGCCGGTCATCGGAAACGTCGTGTGCGGTGCGGTGGCCTGGCGGTGGGCGATCCGGGCCCGCTGGACGTCCTCGTCGACCGGCAGGTAGACCACCTGGCAGGAGGCCCCGACCGAGGTCGCGAGCCAGCGCAGCGCCGAGCGTTCGTCGCGGCCCCAGAGCCCGAAGTCGAGCACGACGGGGGTCCCCAGCCGCAGCGTCCGCAGGGCCGTCGAGATGAGCAGCCCTTCCAGGAGGTCACGCTTGCGACCGGCGGTCGACTCGCCGAAGAGCGGGATCATCCACTCGTCCGGCGTCAGCCGCAGCGCGGGGTGTGTCGTGGCGAGCTCTCGGGCCCGGGTGGTCTTCCCGGCGCCGGGAAGCCCGACCATCAGGAAAAGATGTGCCATTTGGGGTCGCTCCCATGATCCGGCAGGGACGAGCCGGCGAGGGACTGCCGGCAGGACACTGAGCCGGCGGTGCGGGCACGTTACCGCCGCACCGCCGCTAAGCGGCGCGGATGTTCATGGTGGCGGAGCAACCCATGCCGTCACGATAGCCGAACTCGGTCTGGTTGACTGGGGCGTCCTGACCGTCGCACGAGGGAGCCCGATCTTGCCCGCACCAACTCCACGAGCCGCGCGCAGCACGCGGAAGGTGACACCGACGCTGGACGTGGAGACCGAGCTGTGGGGGCGGGGGCACCTGACGGTCGCCGGGATGGACGAGGTCGGCCGGGGTGCGTGGGCCGGGCCGATCGCCGTCGGGATCGCGGTCCTCGCGCAGGACGCCCCACCGGTGCCGGACGGGCTCGCCGACTCGAAGTTCCTGTCCGAGGCGCAGCGGGAGCGGATGGTGCCCGTCGTGCGGGACTGGGTGGGGCACTGGGCGATCGGTGAGGCGACCGTGGAGGAGATCGACCGGCTCGGCGTCACCGCGGCGCTGCGGACCGCGGGCTGGCGGGCCCTCGCGGCGCTGCCGGAGCACCCGGACGTGATCATCCTGGACGGCGCCCACGACTACCTCAGCGACCCGATGGAGGAGACGCTGTTCTGCCCGGAGCGCAGCATCCCGCCGGTCCGCACCGAGGTCAAGGGCGATGCGCGGTGCGCCGTCGTCGCCGCGGCGTCGATCCTGGCGAAGTCGCACCGGGACCTGCACATGGCCGCGCTCGCCGGGCAGTTCCCGCAGTACGGCTGGGAGCGCAACGCCGGCTACGGTGGCGCCGCCGAGCACCTCGACGGGGTCGCCGCGCACGGGCTGAGCGTGCACCACCGCCGGTCGTGGCGGGTCGACGCGGCGTTGACGGCCGGGACGGCGGGATGACGACCGCGGCTGCTCGCCGGGACGGCGGGATGACGACCGCGGCGGCGATGCGGGCGGAGGCGAAGGCGCTCCTGGGCCTGGCGCCCGCGGTGGGGCTGCCGTTCGCCGATGACGCGCACCGCCGCCGGATCGAGTACCGGCCGCGACCCCGGCCCGGGGTGAGCCTCGGCAACCTGGACCCCGACGGCCGCAAGGCCGCGCACCGGCTCCTGGCCACCGCGCTGCGCCCGCACGCGTTCGCGCAGGCGACCGTGATCCTCGCCCTGGAGGAGGTGCTCGACCGCGAGGAGGGGTACCGGCGCGGCCGGCACAGCGACGACTACAGCGTCGTCGTGTTCGGCAGCCCGGCGGCGGGGGAGCGGTGGGGATGGCGGTTCGAGGGCCACCACCTGTCGGTGTCGATGACCCTCGACGGCGACGCGGTCTCCCCGACGCCGGTGTTCCTCGGCGCCAACCCGCTCGCCACCTGGTATCGCGGCCGGCCGGTGGTGCGCCCGCTCGCGCCGGAGGAGGACCTCGGCTGGGCGGTCCTCGACGCGGTCCCGAGACAGCTGCTGTCGCGGGTCGTGCTGGACCCGGCGGCGCCGCCGGACATCCACAGTGGACCGACGGCGGTGGTCCCGCCGATCCGGCCCGGGATCGCGGCGGTGGAGCTGCCCGACCCGGCCCGGCGCCTCCTGGACGACCTCCTCGCGGTGTATCTCGACCGGCTGCCGGCCGACATCGCCCCCGCCGTGGACCGCGACGCCCTGTCGTTCGCGTGGGAGGGCGCCACCGAGCGCACCGGCCGGCACTACTACCGGGTGCAGGGCCCCGACCTGCTCGTCGAGTACGACAACACCGCCGCCGACCTGAACCACGCCCACACCGTGCTGCGCCGCCCCGATTCCGACTTCGGCGGCGACGTCCTGGCCGCCCACCGCGCCGGGCGGCCCCATCAGTAGACGAACGGCCAGACCGCCGCGTCCCAGTCGAGCCGGTCAGGTTCCGCAGAAGGTCTGGTATCCGCCGAACTGCTCCGGTGCCGGGGCGGTGTAGCTTTCCAGGCCGGGGCGCCGGGTGTAGGGGTCGTCGAGCACCTCGACCAGCTGTGTGAGCGGTCCCAGGTCGCCACCGGTCGCGGCGGCCAGGGCCTCCTCGACGAGGTGGTTGCGCGGGATGTAGACGGGGTTGACGGTGTCCATCGCGTCGGCGTCCGGGTCGAGCGCCAGCCAGCGTGCGACCCAGGCGCTGCCGAGGGCGCCGGGCAGCAGCTCGCGGATCGGCCCGTCGTCGCCGCGGGCCGCCGTGGCCAGGGCGCGGTAGGTCGAGGTGTGGTCGGCCCGGCCGGTCTGCTGCAGCGTGAGCAGCTCCTCGACCAGTGCCGGGTGAAGCTGGCGCAGGCCGAGTTTCGCGCGCATGCCGTCCGACCAGGCTTCGTCGTACCGACGCCGAAACGACTGCAGAGACACTGTTGCGAGCTCGACGGCCCGATCCTGGTCGCCGTCGATCAGCGGCAGCAGCGTCTCGGCGAGCCGGGCCAGGTTCCACTCCGCGACCAGGGGCTGGTTGCCGTAGGCATACCGCCCGCCGTGGTCGATGGAGCTGAAGACGGTGGCCGGGTCGTAGGCGTCCATGAAGGCGCACGGCCCGTAGTCGATGGTCTCGCCCGAGATGGTCATGTTGTCGGTGTTCATGACCCCGTGCACGAACCCGGCCAGCATCCACTGCGCGATGAGCCGGGCCTGGGCGCCGGCGACCGCCTCGAACAACGCCAGATACGGCCGCTCGGCACCGGCGGCCTCGGGGTGGTGCCGGGCGATCGCGTGGTCGGCGAGCCGCCGCAGCAGACCTTCGTCGCCGGTGACGGTGGCGTACTGGAAGCTGCCGACCCGCAGGTGGCTGCTTGCGACCCGGGCGAGCACCGCGCCGGGCAGCAGCCGCTCGCGGCGCACCGGCCGGCCGGTCGCCACGACGGCCAGGGCGCGGGTCGTCGGGATGCGCAGCGCGTGCATGGCCCGGCTGACGACGTATTCGCGCAGCATCGGCCCGACCGCGGCCCGACCGTCCCCGCCGCGCGCGAACGGGGTGCGCCCGGAACCCTTCAGGTGCAGGTCACGGACCCTTCGCTCGGGGTCGACGAGCTCGCCGAGCAGCAGCGCCCGCCCGTCGCCGAGCCGCGGGACGAACCCGCCGAACTGGTGCCCGGCGTAGGCCTGCGCCACCGGGGCGGCGCCCTCGGGGACGTTGCCGCCGACGAGCAGCCGCAACCCGTCGGGCCCGCGCAGCCACGCCGGGTCGAGCCCCAGCTCGACCGCCAGATCTTCGTCGAGGGCGAGCAGCCGCGGCTCGTCGACGTCCTCGGCCTTCCAGGGCACCGCCATCTCGGCGAGGTCCCGGGCGAAGCGGCTGTCGAGGGTCACGATGCTCACCCGGTCGAGAGTACGTTCTCCGCGGGCCCGGCCGTCTTCCGTGAGGGCTCGGGTGCCTTTTCACGAGAGTTCGGGCGCCGTTCCGTGCGGGCTCCGGTGCTTTCCGTGCGGGCTCGGGCGCTTTCCGTGCGGCTTGATCGCGGTTATGCGGGTTCGCGCACGCCGCCCGGGTCGCCGCCGTCGCCGTCGCCCGGCATCGGCTCCGGCAGCGCCTCCGGCAGTTCGTCCGGGGTGTCGGGCAGCAGCTCACCAGGGTCGTCCGGCACGGGCTCGCGCGGGTCGATCGGCGGGTACTCGTCTGGGTCAAGATCCGGGTTCGCCATCCCGCCAGTATCAACCCGCCGGCGCCGTCCCGCCCGTTGCGGCGACTTTCAGCGTCGCCCCGCCCGTTGCGTCCGTCTTCGGCGCCGCGCGGTGCGGCGGTCTTCAGCGCCCGCTTCGTTGCGGCGGTCTTCGGCGTCGCCGGTTGTCGCGGCTTCAGTGCCGTGGCAGGAGCAGGCTGAGTGCCGCGATGGCCGCGCCGAGCCCGGCGCCGATGAGGAACACCACGTCGTAGCCGCCGGCGGTGGCGAGCACCGCCAGCCCGATCGACCCGCCGACCTGGTTCGCGGTGCTGGCCAGGCCGCCGACGGTCCCCGCCTCGCCGGCAGGGGCACCGGCGGTTGCGGCGGCCATGAGGGTGGGGAAGGCCAGCCCGATGCCGGCCGCGACGAGCAGCGTCGGCCCGAGCACGCCGGTGACGTAGTCGCTGCCGGCGCCGGCCTGTGCGAGCCAGCCGAAGCCGGCCACGAGGCAGGCACAGCCCGCCAGGATCAGGGTCCTGGCCCCGGCCCGGGGCAGCAGCCCGGCGGCCAGCCGCGCGACCGCCACGAACGTCACCGCCGCCGGGGTCTGCCCGAGCCCGGCGTCCAGCGCGCCGAACCCGAGGACATCCTGCAGGAGCAGCGACGTGAAGTACCACATCCCGATGGCGACCCCACCGAACAGCAGGAGCATCGCGTTGCCGGCGGCCACGCCCCGGATCGCGAACAGCCGCAGCGGGATCATCGGCCGGCTCGCCACCCGCGCCTCGACCACGACGAACGCGGCGAGCAGGACGACGCCCGCCGCGATCGGCCCGGCCACCCGTCCGGACGTCCAGCTGTGCCCGTCGCTCTGCATCACCCCGTAGACCAGTGCGGTCAGCCCGGCGGTGCCGGTCACCGCGCCGGCGAGGTCGAGCGCCTCCCGCCGCCCGGTCCGGGTGCGCGTGAGTGCCGTCATGGCGGCCGCGATCAGGACCGCGCCGATCGGCACGTTGATCAGGAACACCCACTGCCACGACAGGCCGGTGGTGAGGGCGCCGCCCACGACCGCGCCGACCACCCCACCGGCGCCGCCCGCGGCGGACCAGGCGCCGAACGCCCTGGCCCGCGCGTGCGGGTCGGTGAAGGAACTGTTGAGCACCACCAGGGTCGCCGGGGCGAGCATCGCGGCGCCGAGGCCCTGCGCGACCCGGGCCACCACCAGGACCTCCGGCGTCGTCGCCAGCCCGGCCGCCAGGCTCGCGGCGCTGAACAGTGCCAGGCCGGCGACGAGCATCCGGCGGTGGCCGAACAGGTCGGCGGCGCGACCGCCGGGCAGCATGAACCCGGCGAAGGCGAGCAGGTAGCCGTTCACCACCCAGGCCAGCCCGGTGGGCGTGAAGCCGAGGTCCCGCTGGATCGAGGGCAGCGCGACGTTCACGATGGACACGTCCAGGATCACCATGAACTGGCAGGCGCTCACCAGCGCCAGCACCAGCCAGGCGGGGGCGCCGCGCGTCGTGGTCCTCGTCATGCCCGCCACGATCACGATGCCCCCCGATGTCGTAGAATTAGTTACGCGCATAATGTTATGCGCGTAACTAACTTGTCAAGGAGTGTCCGTGGACTTCGCTCAGGCCGACGCCCTCAACCAGGCCATCCGTCTGCTGAGCCTGCGCCACCGGGCCCGGGCCGCCGCGCTGCTGACCCCGCTCGGGCTGCACCCCGGGCAGGAGACCCTGCTGCTCGAGCTCGCCCGGACCGGGCCGATGATCCAGGCGCAGCTCAGCGAGGCACTCGGCTGCGAGCCGCCCAGCGTCACCCTCATGACCCGCAAGCTGGAGGCGTCCGGCCATATCCGGCGCGAAGCCGCCCCGGCCGACAAGCGCGCCAGCGTCGTCGCGCTCACCGACCGGGGCCGGGCCCTCGTCGAGGAGATCAAGCAGCTGTGGTGCGACCTGGCCGAGGAGACCGTGCGCGGCCTGCCCGCCGCGACCGTCGAGCAGATCCCCGGCATCCTGAACACCATGACCGGCAACGTGGACGGCCGGCGTCGCCGATAATCGATGGCCCGACCGGTCCGGCCGGTGCGATGATCGAGATCTGGGTCGCTAGCTCAATTGGGAGAGCATTCGACTGAGTAGCGCATCCGCTCTCCGCCTGTGCGGGTATGGCTGCGCTTCCTTCTCCTTGTTGGATCGAAGGGTTCGGGGTTCGAGTCCCCGGCGGCCCACAGTGACGTTGGATCGGAGGGCCGCGTGCTCGAGAAGCTGATCATCCGCAGGACGCTCCGCGTGCCGGCAAGCACCGGCGCGGCCGGCGACGGCTCGGCCGTGGCCCGCCAGCTGGACGCGGCGCTGCTCGATGCCGGGTTCTCGGCGTCGCGGGCGCTGCTGGAGCACGTCGGCGCGCTGGCCCATGGACCGGCGATGGACCTCGCCGCCACGGTGGTGTCGGCGGTGCGCGAGCTGGTCGGCGACCACGTGCAGCACAACGCGTACTTCATCGGATTCCCCGACGACGTGCCGGACACCGTCGAGTTCTGGACGTCTCGGCTGCGGGCCGCCGTGCTCGCCGGCGGTGGCACGGCAAGCGACGCGCAGCTGCGCGCCGCGGTCCTCTCCGGCGGCGTGAACCTGCTCGACCTGCCGGGCTACGGCACCTACCAGCACACCTACGCCGAGCTTCTCGCCGCGCACGACGAGCTGATCGCCTCGGCCGGTGACCGGCTGACCCTGCTGCAGCTCGGCGACACCGCCGAGGTGGAGGCCGGCCGGCTCTACCTGGCCCTGGCCGGCAGCACGACGCCGCACGGTGAGGCGGACCTCGCGCTCCTCAGCGAGCTCGCCCTCACCTGCATCGACGACGCGCAACCGGAGCGGATCCCGGTCCGGGAGAACCGTGCCGTGCTCAACGGCGTCCGGCTCGTCCTCGGCCGGCCGCTGGTCGCCGTGGACACCACGACCGACGTGCTGCGCCTCGCCTGCCACGTCTCCGGCGGGGACGTGTCGCTCGCGACGCCCACCCGGTTCCGGTCCTTCGGGCGCCCGGAGCGGCGGATCCTGCTCGCCGCGCTGGACGGGATCGTCGGCGCGAGCCAGGACAAGCTCGGCGACGTCGCGCCCTACGCGGAGCGGTGGAAGCGGCTCGGGGAGCGGCTGCACCCGCACGAGCACGACCAGTGGCCGCACGCCCAGGCGGTGTTCGCGGTCGCCCGTGGTGAGCGGCGGGTCCGCAACCTCGCCGGCCGTGCGGAGGCGGCGATCGGCGCCGGAGCCGTCGGCACGGCCGCGTCGGTGCTGTCGGCCGCGCCGGGTCTGCTGCTGCGGTCCGCGGACCGGCTGCTGCGGCTGGCGTCGCCCTCGGAGCGGGCCGGCGTGGTCGAAGCGGTCACCGGCGCGCTCGGCTCGGCGTCCGGCCGGGTGCTCTGCTCGCTGCGTGAGCACGTCGGCAACCGGTTGACGCCCGCGTCCGCGCGGCTGTACGCGAACCGTTCGCGGCGCGCCTGGGTGGGGGCGGACGAGCGGCCGCCGCTGCCGGCCGAGCTGATCGCCGAGCTGTCGGCGCGGCTCGACGCGGAGATCGGCGCCCGGCTGCCGGACCCGCAGCGGCCGCTGCTGGTGGACCCGGACGTGCTCGACGTCGCCCTGCCGCTGTCGGGCAAGGCGGCCGAAGGCGGCTTCGCGGTCCTGCCGAGGGGCTCGCGGGCACCGGTCTCCGGTGAGCTGCTGCGCTTCTTCACGTACTGGCGCGAGACCAGCCGCCGCACCGACTTCGACCTGTCGGTGCTGCTGCTCGACGGCAAGTTCCGCACCGCCGGTCAGGTGTCGTGGACGAACTACCACCACGACGGCATCGTGCACTCGGGCGACATCACCAGCGCACCGAACGGAGCGACCGAGTTCATCGACGTGCCCCTGACGATCGACGTGCCCTACGTGGTGCCGCAGGTCTACATCTACGCGGGCGAGTCGTTCGACGAGGTCGCCGAGTCGATGTTCGGCTACCAGACCCGCACCCGGGACCAGCGGGGCGCGCCGTTCGACGCCCGGACCGTCCGGGCCCGTTCCGACGTGCGCGGCCAGGGCCGGATCGCGCTGCCGATGCTGTTCGCCAAGGGCGAGCGCGGCTGGCAGGCGGTGTGGTTGCACCTCTACCTGCAGGGCCGGCCGAACTTCAACCGGGTGGAGGAGAACACGTTCGGCACCGCCGACCGGGTCCGCGCGGTGATGGAGCGGCGCTACCTCACCGTCTCGTATCTGGTCGACCTGCTCCGCACCCGCACCGAGGTGCGCACCTGGGACGGTGAGCTGCCGGACGAGCCGGTCACCTTCATCGGCATCGAGGCGCCCGAAGGCCTGCCGGCCGGGTCGGACGTCTTCCCACTGGGTCGGCTCAGCGAGCTGATCCCCGCGTAACCTGGCATCACCGGTGACGGCCGAGGCCATGCCGGCGCTTCCTCCTATTCCGTTCGAATCGGGAGCCCCCGCGCAAGCGGGGGATCTGGTGAATCAGCGCCGGCGCTTCCCTCGGCCGTCCCCGGGCAGGCCCACACCGTGACACGCGTCCATCTCCGCGTCCGGTTGCCTCTCGCCGATGTCGCACATGCGGCTGACAGGCGAATCGGCCGTCGGGCAACCTTTGCTGCCCAACGGTTGCGTGTGAGGTGTCGTGAGCGGCGATGTGTTCGTCGGTGTGCTCGGCCCGACGGTCGTGCGGCGCCACGGCCGGGACGTCGTCGCCGGTGGGCCGGCGCCGCGGACGGTGCTGTGCCGGCTGATCGTGGCCGGCGGCCGGTTCGTGGCGCTCGACGCGCTGGTCGACGGACTCTGGCCGCACGAGCCGCCGCCGAGCGCGCGGATCACCGTCCAGGGGTACCTGTCCGTGCTGCGCCGCGCCCTCGAACCGGACCGGCCACCGCGGGCGCCGGGTCGGCTGCTCGTCCGCGACGGCACCGGGTACGCGCTTCGGCTGACCCCCGCCACGCTGGACACCGACCGGTTCGGCGCCGCGCTGCACCAGGGCCGGGACCTGCTCGCGGCCGGCGACCCCCGCTCCGCCCTCGCCCGCCTCGACGAGGCGCTCGCCCTGTGGCGCGGACCCGCGTACGCCGACTGCGCCGACCGCCCGTTCGTGATCGCCGAGGCACACCGGCTGCGGGAGCTGCGGACCGCCGCCGTGGAGCACCGCCTCGCCGCCCTGGTCGAGCTCGGCGCGCACGAGACGGCGGCCGCGCAGCTGCGGGCGTTCCTCGCCGAGCATCCCCTCCGCGAACGCGCCTGGGCGCTGCTGGCGCGGGCGCTGTACCTGACCGGCCGGCAGGGCGACGCACTCGAGGTGCTCCGCGACGCCCGGCGCCGGCTGATGGACGACCTCGGCGTCGAGCCCGGGGCGGACCTGGCCGGGCTCCAGCACGAGATCCTGGCCCACACCGTCGACGCCGCGCCCGCCGGCAACCTCCCGCACCCCGTCTCGGACCTGGTCGGGCGGGTCACCGAACGGCAGGCGGTGACCGACCTGCTGCGCCGGCACCGCCTCGTCACGCTCACCGGCGCGGGCGGGATGGGCAAGACCCGGCTCGCCCTGGCGGTCGCCGCCGACCGTTCGGACCCTGACGGTCCCTGGCTGGTCGAGCTGGCCGGGCTGCACGAGCCCGCGGTGCTCGCCGAGCGGGTCTGCGCCGCGCTGCGGATCGCCGGCCCCGGCAGCACCGGCACCCTCGTCGCCGCGCTGCGCACCCGGGAGCTGCTGATCGTCCTGGACAACTGCGAGCACCTGGTGGGCGCCGCCGGCGTCCTCGTGTCGGCGCTGCTGCGCGCCTGCCCGCAGGTGCGGGTGCTGGCGACCAGCCGCGAGTCGCTCCGGGTCGACGGCGAGCACCTGTTCGACGTGCCGCCGCTGTCGGCCGGCGAGGCGGTCGAACTGTTCACCGCGCGGGCCGCCGCGGTGCTGAGCGGTCGCCGGCCCGGCCCGGCCGAGCGGCACCCGATCGCCCGGCTCTGCGCGGCCCTGGACCACATGCCCCTCGCGATCGAGTTCGCCGCCGCGCAGAGCCGGGTGCTGTCGCCGCGGCAGATCCTCGCCCGCCTCGACGACCGGTTCGCCGTCCTGGCCGGGCCGCGGACCGCGAGCCGGCACGCCACCATGCTCGGGCTGATGGACGCGTGGTACGAGCTGCTGACCACCGCCGAGCAGGAGCTGCTGTCGGCCCTCGCCGTGTTCGAAGGCGGGTTCGGGCTGACCGGGGCCACCGCCGTCGCCGGCCGCGCGGACACCCTCGCGGTCCTGACCGCCCTGGTGGAGAAGTCCCTGGTGCAGGCCGACGACCGGCGGTTCATGCTGCTGGAGACCATCCGCCGGTATGCGGTGCGCCGCACGTCCCCGGCCCGCCGGCACGCGCTCGGCGTCCGGCACACCACGTGGGTGCTGCACCTGGCCGACGCCGCCGGCGAGCAGCTGCGCGGCCCCGCAGGCGCCGCCTGGATGCGGCGCCTGCACCTGGAGAGCGACAACGTGCGGGCGGCGCTGCGGCGGGCGGCCACGGCCGGGGACACCGCCGCCGTGCTGCGCATCGCCGGTGGCCTGCACTGGTACTGGTACCGGCAGGGCCGCGTCACCGAAGGGCTGCGCTGCCTGGAACCGGCGCTGCGGCAGGCGGACCCGAGCGTCCACGACCCCGCCAGGATCGCCCGCGCCGCCGTCGGACTCGCGCTGCTGCGGTACCTCGGCGGCGCCCACGACCAGGTCGCCGAAGCCCTCGCGGTGGCCGCCCGGCACGGCGCCGCGACCGACGACCTGGCGGTGCGGGCACAGGTCCTGGCGACCGTCGCGTATTTCCAGGCCGGCGCCGGGGACGTCGATGCCGCGACCGCCAACGCCACCGAGGCCCTGGCGCTGGCCCGGACCGCCGGCCACCGCGCCACGGCGGCCGAGGCGCTCATGTGCCTGGGCGAGGCCGAGCGCCGCTCCGGTCGCCTGGAACGGGCCACCGCCACGTTCACCGCCGCCCTGCGCGAGGCCGACGGGTGCGGTCACGGCTGGGCGGCGGTGTCGGTGCTGTGGCTGATGAGCAAGGTCGAACTCGCCGCGGACCGGCCCGACCGGGCGGCGGCGCTGATCCGGCGGATGCTCGAGGAGGCGCACCGCGGCGCCGACACGACCGGCTGGCTGGTGGCCGTGGCGATGTCCGCGCACCTGCTGGCGCTCGCCGGCCGGACCGCCGCCGCGGCTGACCTGCTCGGCACGGTCCGTGCTCTCGGCGACCGCGTCGGCTACCAGGCCGAGGCGATGGACGCCGAGCTGGCGGGCTACCTCGCGACGCTTCAGCCCTGCGGAGTGTCCCCGGGCAGCTGAACCCCGGTGAGGTCGGCGCACTGGGCGAGCACGGCATCCAACAGCGTCGGCTCCAGCACCGCTGGCCGCCATGCTCGTTCGCTGAAGTAGCGGCCGGTGACCAGCACCTCGGGGTCCTCGCCGACGGCGAGGCGCACCTGGGCGTTCGCGGCGTCCTCGGGGCTCGTCGGCGCGCCGTCGCCGCCCATGGCGGTGCGCACCCAGCCCGGGTCGAGCGCGTTGCTCAACGTCGACGGCCACCTGCGGGCAAGGGCGACGGCGAGCATCAGGTCCAGCAGCTTCGACGTCGAATACACCGCGAACCCGTTCCAGGGCCGCCGGTCGTACTGCAGGTCGGCGAGGTCGACGGCTCCGTCCGCGGCCATCGCCGACGACACGAACACCAGCCGCTCCGGCTGCGGCAGCAGCGCCGTCAACAGGTACGGCGCGAGCACGTTGACCTGGAACATCGACTCGAGGCCGTCGCCGGTCAGCTCCCGTTCCGAGCTGTCCAGCCGGGCGATCCCGGCGTTGTGCACGATCGCGTCGAAGCGACCGTACGCCCGCAGTGAACCCGCGAGGGCCGTCGTCTCGGCGAGGGAGCGCAGGTCGCCCACCGCGATCCCGGCCGCGCCGGGCAGCGCCACCTTCGCGGCCGTGGCCCGGTCCTCGTTGCGGGCGTGCACCACCACCCGGTGCCCGCCGGCGATGAGCTGGGCCGCGGTGCGCCGGCCGATGCCGTCGACGGATCCGGTGACAAGAACGTTGCGCATGGTTTTCCCTTCGTCGTGTGCCGTCCCACGATGATCGCGACCATTGGGAAACCATTGGGAACCGGTTGGGACGGTACCGGCGCCGTGTTGCCGGCTGCCGTCGCCGCGATGTCATGCGTGCATCGTGCCGGGGTGCGCACCGCCCTCGAGTGGATCTTCCGCATGATCGAAGGACAGTGCTGGCTGTCCGCGCGGCCGGTGCGCGACTTCGATCACCGTCATGGTGCGAGAACGGGCCGTCATGATGCGGGGACAGGCATGACGGATTCTCCGGCGTCGTGGCTGTCGGCGGGGGACGTGGCGACGGTGATCGCCAGGTCGACGCGGCCCTGTCGGACCAGCAGCATCGCCAGGTCGTGGCGGCGGGTCACGCGATACGGCCAGAGCGCCTCGACGGCCTCGTCGAGGCGGCCGGCGCCGGCGAGCAGTTCGGCGAGCAGCGCGACGCCATGCGCGGCGCTGCCCTCGGGGTGGGCGTGGACCTCGTCGATCGCCTGGTCGGTGCGGCCGTCCGCGACGAGCAACCGGGTGCGGGACTGCAGCAGCTCGAACCACATCCCGCACTGGCTCGCGGCGATCTCGTCGATGGCCGCGAGCGCCTCCTCCGGGCGCCCGAGCCGCAGCAGCAGGGTGCCGAGCGTGTCGGCGAGCCACCGCTCGTTGCCCGGCGGCGGCTTCCTGGTCATCGTGCGCAACAGCGCGACCGCCTCCTCGGTGCGGCCGTGCCGGTCCAGCAGCGCGGCCAGCGCCGGCTTGGCGTTGCGCCGTCCGCCATCGACGAACGGGCGCAGCGCTTCGATGGCGCTCTCGACGTGGCCCTCCCGCTCCCGCAGCTCGGCCAGGCGCTCCGCCGCGTATCGGCCGTCGCCCGTGGCGGCGAGCTCACGCAGCAGCTCGCCCCGGCCGTGCCGGCCCAGCAGCTCGGCCAAGGGCCGGAACGTGCCATGCCCCAGGTTGCCACGCAGCACCGAGTAGGCCTGGTCGAAGCGGCCCTGCCGATCCAGGACCGTGGCGAGGCACGTCAGGACGAACCCGCGGTCCGGAGCGTCCTCAAGCGCCGCGGTCAGCACCGCGGCGACCTCGTCGTCGCGGCCGTGGCCGTCGGTGAGCCGGACGAGCATCCCCGAAAGCACCGGGTGCGGGCGCAGCAGCGCCACCACCTCGTCGATGAGGCCCTGCCCGGCCAGGAGCGTGACCAGCAGCTCCAGCGCCGGCCGGTCGCCGGCCTCGGCGAACGGGCGGACCAGCGCGACCGCCTCGCCGGCCCGGTCGTGCCCGGCGAGGACGCCGGCTAAGGCCTCCACCGCCACCCACCAGCCGGTCCCGGCGACGGGGCGGAGCAGCTCCACCGCCCCGTCCACGTCGCCGGCCGCTACCCGCAGGTCCGCCAGGGCGCGGAGGCAATGCCAGTCACCCGCCGCCGCCTGGTGCCGCACCGCGTCCAGGTGCCCGCGCTCCACCAGCAGCGTCACGAGCGCCGGCAGCAGCCAGCCGTCCCGCTGGTGGAAGCGCCGGTCGAGCTCGGCCACCAACGTCAGGTCCCCCATGGCAGCCATCATGCCGGAGGGGTACGACAGAAACGGCGCACCGAGGTCACGCCCCGGTAGGACGCTCCAACCGGACCACGACCCACTTCGACGTGGGCGTGCCGCTCACCGCCGCCTGCGAGTCCAGCGGGACGAGGGGGTTGGTCTCCGGGTAGTACGCGGCGACGCAGCCCTTCGGGGTGTTGTATTCGACGAGCCGGAATCGCGGCGCCCGGCGGACCCGGCCGTCGGTCCACTCGGAGACCAGGTCCACGATGTCACCGTCGGCGAAGCCGAGCTCGGTGAGGTCCTCCGCGCTGATGAACACGACCCTGCGCCCCGAGCGGATGCCACGGTACCGGTCGTCGAGCCCGTAGATGGTGGTGTTGAACTGGTCGTGGCTGCGGATCGTCTGCAGGACGAGACGGCCCGGCGGCACGGTCAGCACCTCCAGGGGGCTGACCGTGAACACCGCCTTGCCCTCGGGGGTCGGGAACGTGCGCGAGTCCCGCGGCCCGTGCGGCATCGTGAAGCCGCCGTCGGCCCGGATCCGCTCGACGTAGCCGGCGCAGCCGGGGACGACCCGGCCGATCCGGTCACGGATGCGGTCGTAGTCGACGGGGAAGTCCCGCCACGGGATGCCGTGCCGGTCGCCGAGGGTGGCGGCGGCGATGCCGCAGACGATGTCGACCTCGGAGCGCAGCAGCGGGCCGGCCGGGGCCGAACGACCCCGGGAGGCGTGCACCTCCGACATGGAGTCCTCGACGGTGACCCGCTGGACCCGGCCGCCGGTCAGGTCCTGTTCGGTGCGGCCGAGGGTGGGCAGGATCAGTGCGGTGCGGCCGGCGGCGACGTGGCTGCGGTTGAGCTTCGTGGAGATCTGCACGGTCAGCGTGGCGCCGCGCATCGCCTCGGTGGTGACGTCGGTGTCGGACATGGCGGCGACGAAGTTGCCGCCGAGCGCGATGAACACCTTCGCCCGCCGGTCCCGGAACGCCCGCACCGCGTCCGCGGCGTCGAACCCGTGCTCGCGCGGCGGTGCGAAGCCGAACTCGGCGCCGAGCGCGTCGAGGAAGAACGCCGGCGGCTTCTCCCAGATGCCCATGGTCCGGTCGCCCTGCACGTTGGAGTGGCCGCGGACCGGGCACAGGCCGGCGCCCGGCTTGCCGATCATGCCCTGGGCGAGGGCGACGTTGACGAACTCCTTGATCGTGGCGACGGCGTTGTGGTGCTGGGTGATGCCCATCGCCCAGCAGTGCACGATCCGTTTCGAGGACGCCAGCATCGCCGCCGCCGTCTCGATCTGCGACCAGGCCAGACCGGTCGCGGCGAGCACCGCGTCGCGGTCGACGGCACGCACATGGCGCTGCCATTCCTCGAAGCCGGTGGTGTACCCCTCGATGAAGGCCCGATCGAGCACCGTCCCGGGTGCCGCGTCCTCGGCGCCCAGCAGCAGCTGGCCGATCGCCTGCCAGAGCGCCAGGTCGCCGTTGGAGCGGATCTGCAGCAGCTCGTCGGCGAGGTCGGTGCCGCGGCCGGCGAGCCCGCGCGCCTTCTGCGGGTTGTCGAAGCGCATCAGCCCCGCCTCCCGCAGCGGGTTGATCGCCAGGATCCGAGCGCCGTTGCGTTTGGCGGTCTCCAGCGCGGTGAGCATCCGCGGGTGGTTGGTGCCGGGGTTCTGCCCGGACACCACGATCAGGTCCGCCTCGTGCAGGTCCTGCAGCGACACCGAGCCCTTGCCGACGCCGATGGTGCGGGCCAGCCCCGCCGACGTCGACTCGTGGCACATGTTGGAGCAGTCCGGCAGGTTGTTGGTGCCGTACGCCCTGGCCAGCAGCTGATACAGGAACGCCGCCTCGTTGCTGGCCCGCCCGGAGGTGTAGAAGACCGCCTCGTCCGGGCCGGCGAGGCCGTTGAGGTGGGTGCCGATGAGCGCGAACGCGTCGTCCCAGGAGATCGGCTCGTAGTGCTCGGCGCCGTCGCGGCGGACCATCGGGTGGGTGAGCCGCCCCTGCCGCTCCAGCCAGTGGTCGGTGCGCCCGGCCAGGTCGGTGAGGGAGTGGGCGGCGAAGAACTCCGGCTCGACCGTCTCCCGGGTCCCTTCCCAGGAGACGGCCTTGGCGCCGTTCTCGCAGAACTCGGCGGTGTGCCGGTGTCCCTTCGGGTCGGGCCAGGCGCAGCTCATGCAGTCGACGCCGTCGACCTGGTTGAGCGCCCGCAGGTTCCGGGTGGCCTTGACGACCCCCATCTGCCGCACCGCGTTGCCCACGCTCAGCCGCACCGCCTGCAGCCCGGCGGCGTGGTCGGCGGGCGGCCCGACCCGCAGTCTGGCCTCGTCGTCGTCGACAGGTGGATCGGCCGTTGCCATGCGGTGCTCCAGCGATAAGCGGTCGGGGGTCCTCGAAAAGACTGTAGTCCCTCTTCCTCAGCCCGGTCCGGCGGCGAAGATCCGGGCGTAGATCGCGTCGATGACGTCGTTCTTCGCCAGGCTGTAGTCTCCCGGGCGCTCCACGGTGTCGCGGGCGAGGCGGCGCTTGGTGCTCGCGTACAGCTCCAGGTCCTCGGGGTGGCTGCGCAGCCAGTCCCGGAACAGGCGGTGCCGGACGAGCTCCGGCGCACCGACCGGCCAGACGTGCAGGTGGATGTCGTCCTCGGCGTTGACCAGCATCCGGTGCCCGTGCCACCAGGGCTCCCGCAGGACGAGCCGGTGGCCGGCGCGGACCAGGTCGGGCACGTACAGCGTCTCGTCGGCGGTGTCCTCGACGGTGAGGTCGACGTCGATGATGGGCTTCGCCGGCAGCCCCGGCACGGACGTGGACCCGACGTGCTCGACGGCGACGACCCGATCGCCGAGCGTCTCGACCAGCGCCGCGTGGATCGCGTCGTAGCGGCGCGGCCAGCCGGGGTCGTAGTCCTCCAGGACGATGCTCCGCCACCGCGTCGGCGGCTGCCCGACCAGCCCGGCCTCCAGCTGCTCAGGCGTGCCGTGGAACCGCTCAGTGATCTCCGGTGGATACCCGGCCATCGAAACCTCCCCGAATTTGGCAAGTCGTCCAGGGTACGACACCTGTCGGCCCGCCGACAGAAGATGTTCGCAACCGACCCGGCCAGTCAGACGTGTCGATGGTGCCGCTCGACAGGGGGCGGCAGTCAGGGGAGGAAGGACAGTGTGTCCACGACGATGACCCGCAGTGATGCAGTGCCTCGTGTCGATGTGCAACGCGACTTCGACGAGTTCTACGCTGCGGCGTTCCCGATGCTGCGATCGCAGCTCTTCGCGTATCTCGGCGACCGCGCCGAGGCGCAGGACGTCGTCCAGGAGGCGTTCTGCCGGGCGTTCGGCAAATGGAAGACGATCAGCACGTACGAGGACCCGACGGCCTGGGTCAGGCGGGTCGCGTGGAACGTGGCGACGAGCCGCTTCCGCCGCCGCCGGACCGCGCTCAACTTCCTGCGCAACCAGCGCGAGGAGCACGCCGAGGGACCCTCCCCGGACCGGATCGCCCTGGTGGCGGCGCTGGCGAAGATCCCGGCGCAGCTGCGCAAGGCAGTGGTCCTGCACTACATCGGCGAGCTGTCGGTCGCCGAGATCGCGGCGCAGGAAGACGTCGCGGAAGGCACGGTCAAGAGCTGGCTGAGCCGGGGCCGTGCGGCCCTGGGCGAGCAGCTGGCGGAGCGCAAGGGAGGTAGGAGCAATGGCTGAGTTCGACGACCTGATCAGCGGGGCCCTGGACGATTTCCGCGACACCGAGGCCGGCACTGCGGGGTTCACGCCCGGCGCGGCGACGGTGCGGGCCACGGTCAAGCGGCGCCGCACGGTGCGGCTCACCACGATGAGCGTGCTGGGGGCGTTGCTGATCGCCGCGCCCATCGCGGCCTTCGCCGCCGACCCGCACGGCAACAACCCGCCGCCCACCCCGGGTGAGTCGGTGACCACGGCCCCCGTGCCGGTTTCGCCGAGCACGTCCGCGGCGCCGTCGACCTCGCCGTCCGTCCCGGTGTCCGCCCCGCCGGACGGCAGGCTGACGGCGGCGGCGATCGGCGCGGTCAAGGTCACCATCCCGGCGTACTTCTACGACGAGTGCGCGACCAAGCAGGTCAAACTGCCGGCCAAGGACCAGCTGGAGAAGGAGCCCTGGATCGAGAAGGTGGTGTACACCGACCTCGACGGCGACCAGGCCCTCGAGACGGCCGCCCTGGTGTACTGCCGTGCCGGTGAGACGCCGTGGACGCAGGTCGTCGGCTTCGACCGGGACGCGGACGGCAACATCGTCGTCCTCGGCGCCGTCGTCGCGCACAGCCCCTACTTCGTCGTCGCCGACATCAGGGCCCGCACCGGCGGCGGCATCGTCGCCGACGTCCAGGACATCTTTCCCTGCTGTGGCGTGGACCCCGACGACGTGCGGCACCAGCAGCGCGAGTACGGCTGGGACGGCACGAAGGTCCGCCAGCTGGCCGGACCGCTGTGGTTCGGCGATCCGGGCCGGGTGACGGACCTGAAGCTCACGGTCACCGACGTGGTCCTCGGCCCGGTCGTGGACGGCAAGCGCACCGGCACGGCGAAGTTCACGGTGAAGAACAACGGCTCCAAGCCGTCCGGCCGCTTCGCCGTCAGCCTGAACTGCCTGTGGGCCTGCGGCGCCGGGCCCGCTCCCTTCGGCGACTGGGTGTTCGGCACCTACGAAGCGCCGCACGCCCCGATCGCGGCCGGCCAGCAGGTCACCGAGACGATCACCGTCACCGTGGCCGCCGACTTCACCGGGGGCACGGCCAGGGCGTCGCTGCACGTGATGGGGCTCAACGACACGAAGTCCATCGACGACCCGAATCCGGACGACAACACCGCCACGATGCGGATCCGCACGAGCTGAGCACGGACCGGCCGCCCGGGTGGACCCACCCGGGCGGCCGGCGTTCGTGTTTGTCAGACGGCGGTGCAGGTCAGCGGCGCGGGGACGCCGTTGGTGGTGGTCCAGGAGCCGAGGAACCCGAACGACGTGCTCGCGCCGGCCCCCACACTCCCGTTGTAGTTCACGTTGCGGGCGGTGACGGCCGCACCCGAGCTGGTCACGGTCGCGCTCCAGGCATTGTTGACCGTCTGGCCGTTGGTGTACGTCCAGCCGACCGTCCAACCGGAGATGGCCGCGCTCCCGGCCGTCACCTTGACCTCGGCCTGGAAGCCGCCCGGCCACTGGCCGACGATCGCGTAGGCGGCGGTGCAGGCCTTCGAGCCGCCCGGCGACGAGGACGGGCTGCGCGACGCCGACGGGGAGACCGAGGGGCTGCGCGACGGCGACACCGACACCGACGGCGAGGACGGCGCCGGGCTGGTCGTCTGGCCACTGTAGATGGACGCCTCGCGGGACGTGGCCTTCAGGCCGTTGGCGCCGTTGACGATCCGGTCGCCGAAGGTGGTCAGCTGCGCCGGGTTGAAGTTCGTCGTCATGTCCAGGATCGGGTCGCTGTTGCCGCTCCAGGACCAGGCGATCCAGCCGAGCCCACGGGCCTGCGCCTCGGACAGGATCGTCTCGTGGTCGACCTCGCCGGTGTTGAACTTCCAGCCGAACTCGCCGACGACGAGGGGCCAGCCCTTGTTCTTGAAGGCGTCGAAGTAGGCCACGATGGTCGAGGCGTTGGCGTACACGGCGTACATGTGGATCGACAGCACCGTGTTGTGCTTGGTGTCGGCGTCCAGGACGGTCTGGCCGGTGTCACGCATGACGTTCTGCCAGTCCTGGCCCCAGTTCGGGGCGTCGACCATGATGAGGTGCTCGAAGCCGTTGGTGCGCAGCTTCGCGATTGCGGCGGCGGTCGCGGCGGTCCACTGGGCCGGGTTGGTGTTGCCGATCGGCTCGTTGCCGATGTTGATGACGACGTAGTTCTCCTGGCCGACCAGGTTGGCCTTCTGGCTGATCCAGTAGTTGGCGGCCTCGTCCAGGGACGCGGCCGCGCCCTCCTCGCCGTAGCCGGTGGTGTCGTGCACCTCGAGGACGCAGATGAGCTTGTTCTGCTTGCACAGGGTGATGACGGCGGGGACGTCGTTGGACGGGCCCCAGCGCTTGCCGGTGCCGAGCACGACCCGGATCGTGTTGGCCCCGGCGGCCTTGATGGCGGCGAACGAGGAGGTCTGCCCCGTGTACCACACGTGTGGATGGTTGACGCCGCGCATGATCAGGTTCTGGCCGTTCGCCTCCACGATGTTGCGGCCGCTGATGTGCAGGCCGACGGCGGCGGACGCGGGCTGCATGAACAACACCACCGACGCGGTGACGGCGAGCATCACGGCGCCGAGAACAGCGAGTTTTCTCCTCATGGCCTACCTCGAGACGTCGGGAAGTGCGGGGCCCGTGACCCGGGACCGGCGCGGCGGACACTAGGTTCGGCCGCTGAACACTGTCAATGCGCCGGTATACCCGGCCGTCGCTGTTTCGCCGGGGTTTTCGCTGGTACGGACGTCGGCCGCGACGTGGTCCGGACCGTGAACGTTTCACGCCTTGTCCCGGGACCACGCGTTGCGGCGGCCCGGTAGATTGATCGCCAGAATGAGTGCGCGTGGTGCCTACCGGTTGACGATGCTGACGATCATCGTCGGGTGCGTGATCGTGTCCTACGTCGTGCTCGCCCGGCGGGCCGACGGGCACCCGCAGCGCCCGGGTCCGCGGCCGGCCTTCCAGCTGCCGTTCACCTGCGGCGAGTCGTGGCGGCTGACGACGTACGCCGGCCACGATGACTACGACATCGACTTCTTCTTCAACGGCGGCCCGAGCGGTGGCCGCGCGGTCCTCGCCTCCGCCGCTGGCACCGTGGCGTGGGCCGGCTGGCAGGCCACCCTGGAGAACGGCGCCGCGGCCGCGCCCGGCACCGTCGGCACCCGCGGCGGGCTGGGCTACGGCGTGATCATCGACCACGGCGGCGGCTGGTTCACCTCGTACGGTCACCTGCAGGCCCCGCCCGAGGTCAAGCAGGACCAGGTGGTGCCGCGGGGCAAGCTGCTCGGGCACGTCGGCAGGACCGGCTCGACCCAGGTCGAACACCTGCACTACGAGCAGCACGACGACACCCGGGACACCCGGCACACCCGCGGCAACGCCGACAAGGTGGAGTCCGTCTTCGACGGCGTCCCGTCCGGGATCACCAGCGACGGCAGCGCCGGCACCGGCCCGATCCGCACCGCCGGCCCGGTGTCGCCGTCCCACGACCTGACCAGCCGCAACTGCCCGTAGGCCGTTTTTGTCGTACCCGACCGGCATGATGGCGCCATGGAGATCGGGGACGTGTGGCGGGTCGTCGAGCAGGCGCGGGCCGGGTTGCCGCCCACCGCGCCGGCCGAAGAGGTCGCGGCGGCGATGGTGAAGCTGCTGAGCACGTGGGAGCCCGCCGACATCGTCGCGTTCGAGCAGCCGTTGTGGGACCTGCTGATGGTGTCCTACCGGGCCGACCTGTGGGCCGCCGCGTATGTCATCAACTGCGGCGCGTCCGACGACGGGTTCGACTACTTCCGCGGCTGGCTGGTCGCCCAGGGCCGCGACACGTTCGAGTTGGCCCTGGCCGACCCCGAGAGCCTCGCCGGGCACCCCGCCGTCATCGCCGCCGTCGCCGATGAGAACGGCCTGGAGTGCGAGGACGTCCTGGCCGTGGCCTCATACGCATACGAGCAGGTCACCGGCACGGACGAGCTGCCTGACGCGGGCTTCGTCATCGAATACCCCGGCCTCGATCCGGACTGGGACTTCGACTTCGACGACGCGGCGGAGATGCGGCGGCGGCTTCCCCGGCTCGCCGCCCTGTACGAGCACGGCGAGGGGTAGGCGGGCCACCGTTTGGTCTCGGTGGCTGGAGGCGATCGTGCTCAGTCCGGAGCGGACACGGGCGACGACCTGGTGGCCGGTCTCGCCGTCGGCGACCCGCGCGGAGGGATCCCGCTCGACTGTCCAGGCGCGCAGCACCTCCGCCGTCGAGTCCCGGGTGGTGGGACCGGTGGCGCCTTCCGCGCTGCCGATGCCGCACCTCCAGGTGCGCGGCCAACGTGATCGAAGGAGCGCTGCGGCTGTCCGGGGCCGCAGCGCTTCTTCGATCAGGCGGGCACGATCGTTGGGCTTGGCGTGCGGATTTGATGTGGGGGACGTGGGCCGCGTCGGCGCCGAGGGTCAGACGCCGGGCGGCGGTGGGGGTGGCGGGTCGACCGCGATGCCGATCTGGGCCCGGGTCGAGAAGTTGCCGGCGGCGTCGAAGGCGCGGATCGTGACGATGTACGTGCCGTAGCCCGTGTAGGGCACGTAGGCGGTGGTGTTGCCGACCAGGCTGATGACGGCGCCGTTGAGGGCCACCTCGTAGCCGGCGACGAACTGGTCGTCGGTGGCGGCGGTCCAGCCGACCGTCCAGGAGCCGTCGACCGGGCCGCGCAGGGTCAGGCCGGACGGCGGGCCGGGTGGCGTGGTGTCCGGTGGGGTGCCGAGGCCGACGACCGCGAAGGGGGAGCGGTTGCCGGCGGCGTCGACGGCCCGCACCCCGAACGACATGACCATCGGCGGTGGTGTCGGCATGCTGTAGCTCAACGTGGTGACGGTGGCCAGCGGGGCGCTGCCGGTGTTGCTGTAGATCTCGTAGGCGGTGACGGCGCGGTCGTCGGTGGACGCGTTCCAGCTGAGGGTGTAGCTGGTGGCCTGGGCGGTGCCGCGCAGCGAGGTGGGGGTGGTCGGCGGGCGGACGTCACGGGTGGTCGGCAGGCCGTCGCACGGCGCGGCGTTGAGCAGGCACCGCTGTGGCGTGCCGGACCCGGCGGCGACCCAGCCGAAGCTCGTCGAGGCGCCCGGCGCGAGGCTCGCGTTCCACGAGGCGCCGAGCGCGACGTAGTGGGTGCCGGAGTGGGTGATGGTGGCGTTCCAGAAGTGGGCGATGGTCGTGCCGGCCGGCAGGTCGAACTCGACCCGCCAGTTCGGCAGGGCCGCGGCGCCGCCGTTGGTGACGGTGTAGTGGCCCGAGTTGCCGGACGGCCAGGTGCTGTCCTGAGTGAACACGGCGGTCGGGGCGGTCGCGGCACTGGCGGGCACCGGGTTGAGCGTGATCGCGAGGACAGCGGCCGCCGCGACCGCGGCCGTCCCCGACATAAATCGACTCATGTCGATAGAGACTACGGGGTCGGCGCAAGGGTGAACCGTCGAAAGCATACCGCACCCATCGGCGTCGATCACTCGGGTGAACAGCCCTGTTGACCTGGGGTTTCTTCGTCGTACGGTGGTCGCTCCCGACGCTGGAGGTATGTGTTGCTCGATCCCGGCATGGTGACGTGGGCGCGCGTGGTGCTGCTGCAGGACCGGCCGCGACGGTACGAGCTGGTGCAGGCGTACCGCATCATGACGACAGTACGACCGGACGTGTACCGGCCCCGGCTCGCCCGGGCGCTGGGTGACCTGGTGGACGGCTTCACCCCGGCGGCCCCGGCGGACGCCGTCGAGGGCCTGCTCGACGAGGCGGCGACGGCCCTGCTGACCTGGGCCCGCGACCTGATCGGCGCGAGGACCGACGTGTTCACGGAGGTGGTGACGCGGCAGCGCAGGCGCCGCGTGGTGGACGACGGCCCCGGGTGGGATCTGCTCGCCGTGGCCGTGGCCCTGGAGGCGGCGGGCCGGGCCGACGCCGCCCTCGCCGCCGTCGAGGAGCTCATCGCCGTCGAGCGGGCGCGCCGCGTGGTGCCGCGCGGCCGGCTGGGGATCGCCCTGCTGCACTGCGCCGGCCTGCTGGAGCGCCGCGAGCGCTCCCGCGCCGCCGCGCCCCTCAGGGCCGAGGGGCAGCGGCTGCTCGCCGCGCCGGGGCAGCCACGCAGCAACGCGATCGCGGCGAAGCTCACCGGTGCACCGCCATCGGCCGGCAAGGCGAAGCGCACTCAGGGGCAGGTGCGGCCCGTGCAGGTCCGCTGACGGGCGAGCGCCGCCGACAGCGGGCCCGTCGCGGGGTCGTTGTCGGCGGAACCGTCGCGTAGGAGGTTCGTCAGCTGCCACGGGTCGCGGGCGAGGTCGTAGTACTCGCGGTCGGTCACGGCGCCCGTGTCGTCGTAGATCTCGGTGTACCGGTAGCGGTCCGGCACGTAGGTCGACGCCCAGGGCGGGATGCCGGCGCCGTTGGCCGGGTCGCGCCAGTACTCCGTGAGCAGCGCGGAGCGGTCGCCGGGCGCGAGGAGGTTCCGGCCGTCGACCTGGTAGCTCGGGGTCAGCCCGGCGGCGGCGAGCACGGTCGGGGTGATGTCCAGGTTCGCCGCCAGCCGCGGGTCACTGCCTTTCCCGACGTGCCCCGGCCAGGAGATCAACAGCGGCACGCGCTCGGCCTGCAGGTAGGGCATGAACTTCTCCTGCAGGCCGTGCTCGCCCCAGAACTTGCCGTTGTCCGACATCAGGATCACCAGGGTGTTGTCGAGCTCGCCGCGGGCCTCCAGCTGCCGGCGGATGGACTCGACCGCGTCGTCGACGGAGCGCAGCGTGCGCAGCTGGCCCTGCCGTTCCTCGGCGCCCTGCTCCTGGGTGCGGTTGAAGCGGCGCACGTATGCGGGCTTGTCACTGCGGTCGGCTTCCCTGGTCGCCGGGTTGCCCTCCCACGGGTAGCTGAGGTTCGCGTACCGCGGCTCCGGCACCTGCGGCGCGTGCGGGGCGGTGAAGCCGGCGTAGATGAACCACGGCTTGGCGTCGTCGCGTTCGTAGCGGTCGAGGTAGCGGTTGACCTGGCCGCCGATGAACGTGGTGGAGTAGGCCGCCTTGGTCGCCTGCCCGTCCACGACGAAGTCCGCGTCGACGTAGCCGCCGCCGGTCAGCGCCCACTGGTCGAAGTAGGGCGGGCGCTGGGTGATGTCCCACGTGTTGAAGAGCTTGCCGACGGCGGCGGTGCGGTAGCCGGCGGTGTGCAGCTCGTGCTGCAGCGAGCGGGTGTGGTCGAACCGGCCGACGGCGGCCTGCTGCGTGACGCGGTGGTTGTGCGCGTAGCGGCCGGACAGGATCGACGCCCGGCTCGGGCAGCAGCTCGGCGTGCTCACCATCGCGTTGGGGTAGGTGGTGCCGTGGTCGCGCAGCCAGGCCAGGGCGCGCGGCATCGCGAACGTCTGCCCGGTCCGGGCGTCGTCCATGAGCAGCAGCAGGACGTTCGGCCGCGCGGGCGCCGCGACCGCCGGCACGGGTGCCACGAGGGTGGCCGCCATCAAGATCGTCGCCAGCAACGCCCGCATCGACACTCCAGGTATTGGCTCAAACACGTTGAGCTACATACCGTAGTACGGGTTACGGGACCGCCGGGGAGATCTCCCCGTGGTACATCCCCAGGAAGGGGGCGATGAACGCGGCGACCTGACTGATCGCGAACCAGCCCACGGCAAGGGCCACGACCGCGAACAGCGCGAGCATCGGCGCTGACCAGCCGGCCGACACCACTCGCCCGACCGCTGCCGACTCGGACCTGAACCCGCTGGTGAACGCCGCCACGATGAGCAGCAGCAGGACCATCCCGCCGAACGCCCCGGTCAGCACCGGCCCGATGTACTGCGCCGTCCACGCGAAGGCGTTGTGCAGCCACGCCAGGTCGAACGGCGGATCCATGGAGGGCAGCCGCGCGCCGCGCCACCATCCCGGCCCGTAGGTCGCCAAGGGGTAGAAGACCGCGGCCGCCACCGCCGAGTGGGCCAGGGCCTGCCAGCCTTCGGCCTCGCGCCGAGGATCGGGGACCGACATCGCCACCTCCGGGGCAGGATCACCGTCGGAACCGACAGGGTAACCCGCTGTGCCGGTCGCTGGAGGCCGCCGGGTGCGTGGTTTCGCTGCAGGTGCACGATCCGGCCCGGCCTATAGTCGGGCGGTGACCCTCGACGACCAGCTGCGCGCGGCCGTTGCCAGCGGCGACGCAGCCGGTGTCGCCGCCGCCCTGGCCGCCGGCGCCGACCCCGACGCACTGGTCGACCGGGAGCGGTGGGGTGTCCTGCTCGAGTCCGCGCGGGCCGGCCGCGCGGACCTCGTCACGCTGCTGCTCGAGGCGGGCGCCACGGTCGGCGGCGTCGGACGGTACGGCGCCACACCGCTACGTGTCGCGGCCGGCGCCGGGCACGCCGGCGTGGTGCGGCTGCTGGTTGCGGCGGGCGCGTCCGCCGCCGAGCCCGACCGCCGGCAGAGCGTCCTCGGGCACGTCATCTCCGAGGTCGCCTTCCAGCCGGCGCGGGCGCTGCTGGACACGCTCGACGTGCTGCTGGAGCTGGGCGCCAACACCGGACCGCGCGAGGACCCGCCGGTGGTCGCGGCCGTGCGGGCGTCCGCGCCGCCGGCCGTCCTCCGGATCCTGTTCGACCGCGGCGCCGACCCGGACCAGCGGCGCGCGGACGGCACCCCGGCCCTCGTGCTGGCCGCCCGGCTCGGCGATCACGCCGCCGTGGACCTGCTCGTCCGGGCCGGCGCGGACGTCGACGCCACCGACCCGCGCGGCCGTTCCGCCCTCATGCACGCGGTGGAACGCAACCACCGCGCCGCCGCCGCGGTGCTGCTGCTCGCCGGTGCCGACCGGAGCCTGGCCGCCCCGGACGGGACGACCGCGCTGCGGCTGGCGCAGGCGTGGCACTGGCAGAACATCCAGTTCGCGCTCGGCGAGCGGTCGGTCGGCAGCCACGACGTGCCGGTCGCCCGGACCCTGCTGCGCCTGCACCCGGGCGAGCTGCGGCTGGAGGCCGACCCGGTCCAGTTCGAGCTCCTGGCCTCGGTCGTCGAGGCGGTCGTCGACGGGCTCGGCGACGACTGGGAACTGCGCAGCGGCCACACCGGGGCGGCGGCCCTGGCGTTCGCGGCCCGGCTGCGCAGCGACCAGGTGCCCGTCCCGCGTGCCTCGTGGCACACGGTGACCGCGTCCCGGGACGAGGTGGCCGTCGCGTGGTCGGCCCTGAACGAGTCGGCCAACGGCGACACGCGGCTGCGAGCCGCCGGTGTCAGCGTCTGGGACGTGCGGGACCTTGCCGAGGACTTCTTCGGCCAGATCCCGCACTGATGCCGGCCACGGCGTCGGCGCGCGCGGCGCACGCTGCCGGTCGCCGGAAATCCGTCGCCGCCGGGCGATGAGTCCGGTCCTCTGTCGCGGTCAGTACCGGTGACAGCGACTTTGGGGGACCTTTCGTGAGCGGTACACAACGCACAACCGTCGAACAACGCTGGGTGCTGGGGCTGACCTCGATCGGCTCGGTGGTGGTGGCGCTGGACGTCCTGGTGGTCGCGGCGGCGCTGACCACCATCCGGCACGACCTCGGCGCGACGGTGGAACAACTGGAATGGACGATGAACGCCTACAGCCTCAGCTTCGCGATGCTGATGCTGACCGCGGCGGCGCTCGGCGACCGGTGGGGGCGGCGACGCACGTTCGCGGCCGGGCTGGCGCTGTTCGGCGTCGCGTCGGTCGGCTGCGCGCTGGCGACGTCGACGGCGGCGCTGATCGCCGCGCGGGCCGTCCAGGGCATCGGTGCGGCGGTCGTGATGCCCCTCGCGATGGGGCTGCTCGGCGCCGCGTTCCCGCCCGAGCGCCGCGGCTGGGCGATCGGGGTTTTCAGCGGCCTGACCGGGCTGGCCGTGCTGAGCGGCCCGGTGATCGGCGGCGCCGTCACCGAGGGGCTCGCCTGGCAGTGGATCTTCTGGATCAACGTGCCGGTCGCCGCGGCGGCGGTTCCGCTGGTCCTGCGGCGGATCCCGGAGAGCACCGGACCGCGGCGGCGGCTCGACCCGGGTGGCGCGGTGCTGAGCACCCTGGCCGTGCTCGGCATCGTCTGGGGCGTCGTCCGTGGCGCGGAGGCGGGCTGGGGCAGCGTCGAGGTGGTCGGCTCGTTGGCGCTGGGCGGCCTGCTCCTGCTGGCGTTCCTGATCTGGCAGGTCCGGGCGCCGGAGCCGATGGTGCCGCCGGTGCACTTCCGGTCCCGGTCGTTCTCGGCCGGCAACGCCGCCGGGTTCCTGCTCACCGCGGCGCTCTTCGGCGCCGTGTTCTTCCTCGCCCAGTTCATGCAGGTCGTGTTCGGCTCCGGCCCGCTGCTCGCCGGGCTGCGGCTGCTGCCGTGGACGGCGACCCTGTTCCTGGTGGCGCCGATCGCCGGCCGGCTCGTGGACCGCGTCGGTGAACGGCCCCTGGTCGTGACCGGGCTGACGCTGCAGGCGGCCGGCATGTTCTGGATCAGCCGGGTCGACGCCGGCGCGGTCCACTACGCCGACCTGGTCGCGCCGCTCATCGTGGCCGGATGCGGCGTGTCGATGGCGATGCCGGCGACGCAGAGCGCCAGCATCGGCGCGCTGCCGCCGGGCGCGGTCGGCATCGCCTCCGGGATCTACAGCATGATGCGGCAGCTCGGCGGGGTGGTCGGGGTGGCGCTGCTGGCCGCGGTGTTCGCCGCCGCGGGCGGCTACGGCTCGTTCGCCGGCGGGTTCAGCCGGGCCCTCGCGGTCTGCGGCGTACTGTCGCTGCTGGGTGCGCTCGCGGGACTCGGCATCGGCGCCCGGCGCCGGACCGGACCGGGCGTCGCCCAGCGGGATCTGGTCCGGGAGCGGGGATGAACCTGGAGGACGAGTTCGCGCTGCACCGGGGCGAGCTGGTGGCGCACTGCTACCGGATGCTCGGCTCGCTGCACGACGCGGAGGACGCGGTGCAGGACACCTACCTGCGGGCGTGGCGCGGCTTCGCCGCCTTCGAGCGGCGCTCGTCGGTCCGGACCTGGCTCTACCGGATCGCGACCCGGGTCTGCCTCAACGCCCTGCAGCACAGCAGCCGCCGGCTGGTGCCGTCGGCGTTGGGCGCGCCCGGCAACGACCCGGACGACGTGCGCCCGCACGACCTGGAGACGCACTGGCTGGAGCCGCTGCCCGACCTGCTGATGAACGCCGACCCGGCCACGGTCGTCGGGACCCGGCAGAGCCTGCGGCTGGCGATGGTCGCGGCGCTGCAACACCTGCCGCCACGGCAGCGCGCCACGCTGATCCTGCGCGATGTGCTCGCCTGGCCGGCGGCCGAGGTGGCCGGCCTGCTCGACACCAGCACCGCGGCCGTCAACAGCTCGCTGCAGCGGGCGCGCGCCGAACTGGCCCGGCTCGCGCCCACCGAGGACGAGCTCAGCGAACCGGACGAGCCCGAGCGGCGGGCGCTGCTGGACCGCTACGCCCGGGCCTTCGAGACCGCGGACCTCGCCACCCTGGAGGGCCTGCTGACCCAGGACACCCGCTGGGAGATGCCACCGATCCCGACCTGGTTCGCGGGCCGCGACGCCGTGCTGCGGCTGCTGCGGTCGAGGATGCTGCCGGGGGAGGGGCACCGGCTCGTGGTGGAGACGGCCGCGAACGGGCAGCCCGCGTTCGCCTGGTACGTCCGGGGCCGCGACCGGGCCTTCCACGCCCACTCGATCCAGGTGCTGACCCTGACCAAGGCCGGGATCGCCGCGGTGCTGGACGTCCACCGGCCCGATCTGTTCGCCGCCTTCGGCCTCCCGATCGACCGGGGTGAGGCAACGATGTGAGCCGGCCAGGTCGTCATTGACGACAGAGGAGGCAGCATGCGTCGGCTTGCAGTTCCAGGGGTGATCGTGTCGGCGGCCGTGCTCGTCGGGCTGGCGGCGTGCGCGGCCAAGGGCCCGGACCAGCAGGCCGGCGGGCCGCAGACGCCGTCGCCGGTCCCGATCACGGCGAATCCCAGCGCCCTGCCGGTCGGCGACACCGTCCCGACCGGCATCGTGATCGGCGGCAAGGAGATGGTGCTGTACTTCTGGGGCGGATCACCCGACGAACCGCACCTGGACCACGCGTGGCGGGACCGGCGCACCGGCGCGGTCGAGGTCGACCAGCCCTGTGCCGGCGGCTACGGGTTCTTCGCCGACACCATGGTGACCGAACCGGTCCGGTGGCTCGACGTGCACCAGTGCGTCACGCCCGACGGCACGCTGATCGAGTTCGGCGCCGTGTTCGCCGAGCCCGGCCGCGTCACCGTCCAGGCCGCCGGCAGGACCGTCGAGGCGAAGTACGCCCGGTGGAGCGCCAACCCGTCGGTCACGATGTTCTGGGAGCAGCGGCAGGGCAAGCCGCTGCCGCACAACATCCCCAACGGTGAGGGCCGCACGACGCCGCTGCCGCCGGAGCAGTACCCGCTCGTCACCGCCTACGACGGCAAGGGCGCCACGATCGGCACGATCCGGATCCGCCCGTACGCGTCGGAGCAGAAGGGCGGCTGAGCGCTCAGCGGAAGATCGGGTCCCACTCCTGCCGGCGGGCGATGCTCACGCCCGGCGCCCGGTAGTACGGGTCGGCGTCGATGATCTCCGCGAACTCCGCCGCGCTCACGTCGAAGACCAGCAGCGCGCCGGACTCGTCGGAGTACGGCCCGGCGAGGACCACCTTGCCCGCGGCGTGGAGGGCCTGCAGCCGCTCACGGTGTGCCGGGCGCAGCGCGAGCCGGTCGGGACTGCCGTCGAAGGCGAGCTCAAGAAGGAACACCCGGCCATGGTAGGCCGACGGGCGGGTGTTCAGCGCACGATCACGTGGTTGGCCATGTCGACGACCGGGCGGTAGCCGAGGGCGGCGTAGATCTTGTTCGAGGTCGGGTTGGCCTGGTCGGTGAACAGGCACACCCGGTTGCCGCCGGCCAGGGCGCGGCGGGATACCTCGGCGACGGCGTTGCTGGCCCAGCCGCGTCCCCGCTCCTCCGGCGGCGTGTACACCGGGGCGACCCGGGCCACGCCGTAGAGCGGTGGCGTCACGCCCGTGAGGCACACCGGACTGCCGGTCCCGTCGAGCCAGAACCAGTACTGCTGCTCACCGATGCGGCGCAGCAGCTCCGCGCGGTCGGGCATGACGTGCACGCCGGCGCCCCGGGCCCGGCCGGCCTGCTCGTCGGCGTCGCCGAGGAACGCGTCGACCCACGGGCCGACCAGGTCGATGTCGTCCTCGGTCACGACCCTGAGGTGCCCCGGCGCGGGCCTGGGCGGGATGAGCTCGCCGAGCTCGTGCAGCCGGGTGTGGATGAGGACCTCGGCCCGGCCGCCGCCGAGGCGGGCCAGCTCCGCGGCGCACCGCTCGGCGGCCGGCAGCGCCCCGTGGACCGCGAGGGTCTCCTCGCCGCGGCCGTGCAGGGCGCGGGCCACCTCGACGGCGGCGTCGCCGGGCATCGGCAGCAGGAACAGCGGATGCGGCGGGTCCGGCGCGGTGCGCATCCCCGCCCCGACGACGGCACCGGCCGCGTCCCGCACGATCAGCCACCAGAAGTGCCGGGGCGGGCCGCCGTCCGGCCAGGTCCGGGGCCGGTGCGCGTTGGCGGTCACGACCGTGTTCAGGACCGGGTCGGCGGCCAGATGGTCACCGGCCGCGGCGAGGAACGCCGCCGTGTCGGTCGTGAACTCCAGCACGCTCATGCCGCCACCGTATCGACCGTTGTGCCGCCCCGGCTCGGAATTTCGATGGCACCATGTCCGGATGATGTTGCTGGTACCGGCCGATCCACTGCGCCCCCGCCGTCCCGACGAGCACTTCGCCGCGGAGGCCGACGCCGCCCGCGCGGCGGGGCTGGACGTGGCGGTCGTCGACCACGACGCGCTGAGCACCGCGGACGGTGCGGCCAGCGGCGTCGCCCGGGTGCCGCAGGACGCCGGCGCCGCCGTCTACCGCGGCTGGATGCTGCGCGCCGGGCAGTACACCGCGTTCGCCGGGGCGCTCGCCGGTCGTGGGGTCGGGTTGCGCACCTCCGCCGCCCAGTACCGGCAGGCGCACGAGCTGCCGGGCTGGTACGCGGCCCTGTCGGACGTCACGCCGCCGACGCGGTGGACGACCGGCGGCGACCGGGACGCGTTCGAACGGGCCGCGACGGCGCTCGGGCCCGGCCCGGCGGTCCTGCGCGACTACACGAAATCGATGAAGCACTACTGGCACGAGGCCGTGTACATCCCCGACCTCGCCGACCTGGACGCCGCGTGGGCGGTGGCGGCGCGGTTCCGGGAGCTGCGCGACGACGAGTTCACCGGCGGGTTCGTGCTGCGCCGGTTCGAGGAGTTCGGCCCGGCCGAGGTCCGCACCTGGTGGGTCGGCGGGATGTGCCGCCTCGTCGGGCCGCACCCGGACACCCCGCACGACGCACCGCCCGCCGGGCTGGACCTGTCCGCCGTCGAGCCGCTGGTGGCCGCGCTGCGCCTGCCGTTCGTCACGGTGGACCTGGCCCTGCGCGCCGACGGGGTGTGGCGGGTGATCGAGCTCGGCGACGGCCAGGTCAGCGACCGCCCCGGCACCGTCGACCCGGAGGCCTTCGTGGCTGCCGTGCGGTAGCTGGCGGATGCGCGACTCACCGGCCGCCCGGCGCGCCGGGCGCGGCGATGATGTGTCGATGGGCAGGACGCGCGAGGGCGTCGTGACGGCGGTCGTGGTCGTCGCCGCCGCGTGCCCGCTGACCTGCATCGTCGCCGGTCTCGTCGACGGTCTCGGGCCGTGGGTCCTCGCGGTCGTGGCGGTGCTCCTCGCCGGCGTCGGCTGGCTGAGGTGGCGCGAGGTCCGGGCCACCCGGGCGGAGCGGCAGGCGACGGACGCCGTGCACGAGCTGTATTCCGACGCGCTGGACCGGGCCGAACGCGGCGACCTGACCGGCGCCGCCGAACGGTTCGAGGAGGCGCTGGGCGCCGCCGGCGGCGAGGACTACACGGCCGAGCTGCTGCAGGGTCTCGCCGCCGTGCACCTCGCTCAGGGTGCCCTGGGGAGGGCGGTCGCGGTGTGGCTGACGGCGCACCGGACGCTGAACGACGAACAGGGCGCCGACGCGCTGCCGACCCTGGCCGCGGCGAACGGCCTCGCGGCGGCGCTGCTGACGCACGGCGAGCGGGAGGCGGCCGGCGAACGCTACCGCGACACCCTCGCGCGCTGCGGGCGGCTCCTCGACGACGCGCACCCGGAGTCCGTGGCGGCGCGCAACGGCGTCGCGCGGGTCACCGGGGAGCACGCCGAGGCGGCCGACCTGTACGAGCGGCTCTTCGGCCCGGCGCACCCGGACACCCGCATCGCCCGGCGGCAGGCGGCCCCCGAAGACCCGGCGACCGCCCGGCTCGCCGCCGGTGACCTGGCCGGCGCGCGGGCCCTCTCCGCGGCGGCCGTCGACGCACCGGCCGGCCTGAACGACTACGCGATGGTGCTGCGGGAGCAGCGGGACCTGATGGCGGCCTACCGCGCCTACGAGCGGGCGGCCGAGTTGAGCGACCCGCTGGACCCGGAGCATCTGGCCGCCCGCGACGGGATCGCGCGGGTGATGCTGCTGCAGGGCGACGAGGCGAACGCCGCGATCGAGCTCACCGCGGTGCTCGAGGCGTGCGTCGCCCGGCTCGGTGAGCAGCACCCCGACACGGTGGCGGCGCGGCGCAACCTCGAACGGCTCAGCGCAGCGCCTTCCTGAACCAGTGGCCGGCGTACGGGCTGTCGTTGAACCGCGGGACCTCGTGGAAGCCGTGGCGGGCGTAGAGGGCGCGGGCCTCGACCAGGTCGGTGCGGACATCGAGGCGCAGCGAGGTGACGCCGTCGGCGCGGGCCTGCCGCTCGACGACGTCCAGCAGCCTCGCGCCGAGGCCCTGCCGGCGGACGGCGCCCGACACGAAGACCCGGGTCAGCTCGCCGACGCGGACGCCGTCCTCGGTGACGTAGCGCAGGCCGATGCAGCCGGCGACGTGGTCCTCGCGGGTCGCGACCCAGAACCAGCCGGTCGGTGGCCGCAGGTCCTCGTCGGGTTCCTCGGTGAGGATGTCGTCGACCTCCGCCCCGGTCATCGGACGGTCGTAGTATCGCCCGCCGATGTCGTGGTAGTAGTCGCGCAACGCCTGGCGGGCCAGGGGCTCCTCCGGCTTCACGACGGCGACGACGAGGCCGGTGCCGGGATGTGCTGTCACCGGGCAATCATCGGCTGACCCGGTCGCGATTCGCCACCGGATTGCGGATCGGCACAGGTGCGCCATCGTGGCATGATGCGCGAGTGGTCTGAGGAGTCGAAGGGCCCCATGAACTCTGGACTGGCGGCTGAGCTCTGCTACGTCGACGCGGTGCGGCCGCGCCCGGCGGACGTGCTGTCCGGGATCCGGCGGTTCTGGCCGTCGGCCGAGCTCGTCGACGGCACGGGCCGCGGCGGCGGGCTGATGGTCGCCTTCCCGGAGCTCACCACCCTCACCGGCGACGGGGTGGACATCCGTCTGCTGGTGTCGGTCGGGCGGCCGCTGCCGCGGCCGGGTGACGCCCGCGGCCGGCGGGATCTCACCCAGACCTGGGAATGGCCGGACGCCGCGGCGACGATGGCGGCGGTGCGGCACACCGTGACGGTCACCGAGGTCTTCGGTACGTCGTTCGCCCCCGCCAACCGCGTGCGGGCGTTCACCGCGGCCGTGCGTGGTCTCGCCGAGGTCCCGGCACCGGCCGCGATCTGGTGGCCGGCGAGCGGCGTCGCGACCCCACCCGCGGCGCTGGCCGTGCGTCCCCTGGCCGGGCTGGTCAACGTGCGGCTGTTCAACGTCGCCGGCAGCCCCGGCCGGCTGCTGATGGACACCCTGGGGCTGGGCCCGCTCGGCCTGCCCGACCTCGAGTGCGTCTTCAGCGGGCTGCCCGAGGAGCATCTGGCCGCCTACCTGACCGCGCTGGCCGAGGACCTGGTCGGCGGCCGGACGATCCGGAGCGGCAGCGTGGTGCAGGGGCTGCTGCGGGACGGGCGGTGGCGGGTCACGGCCGCGACGGCCTCGGTCGACCCCGAACGGCCGGTGCTGTCGATCACGCCGGGCGCTGGAGGGCGGCGCTGAGGTCGCGGAGGAACGCGAGGGCGTCGCGGCCGTTGAGGACGCGGTGGTCGTAGGCGAGGCCGAGCTGCACCACGGTCCGCTGGGCCACCGCGCCGCCCGGGCCGAGGAACAGCTCCGTCTGGCGGCCCGCGAGGGACACGGCGCACGACGTGCCGGGCAGGACCACGGGGACGGCGTGGGTGACGTCGTCGTCGGTGTGCAGGGCGAGGAGGATGTTCGCCCCGGTGAGGTCGCCGGCCCGGAACGTGCCGCGCAGCGCGGTCATCCGGTGGGCCATCAGCCGGGTGGCGAGGTCGTGGACCAGGGTGGCCTGCACGGCGCGCAGGACCGGCACGTGCAGACCCTTGCCGACGTCGATGGTGACGCCGACGTCGGCGGTCCCGGGCACGTGCACGACGCCGGGGGCGACGAGGCGGGCGAAGCACAGCGGGTGCGTGGCCAGGAGGCCGCCGATCGCGGCGATGAGCAGCTCGGGCACGCCGACGAGGCGGCGGTGCTCGCGGGTCAGCGCCCTGGCGTGCTCGACCGCCGCGTCGAGCGGGACCTTCACGGCGACGAACGCGGCCGGCACGGTGCGGTGCGACTCGGCGACGACGACGCCGACGGCCCGCTGCGCCGCGGTGAGCTCGACCCGCCGCCCGCCACCCGAAACGTCCGGCTCCGGACCGGCCACGTCCGGCACCTCCGGACCTGCCACGTGCGGCCCCAGGGCGGCGACGTGCGGCCCCAGGGCGGCGACGTGCGGCCCCAGGGCGGCGACGTGCGGCTCCGGGGTGGTGACGTCCGGGCCCAGCGCGGCGAGGTCGGCGACCCGGACGACCTTGCGCCCGAGCGCGCGCACGGCGGCGACGGGGATGCCCCGCTCCGCCATCGCCCGCAACGCCGGCTCCGTGATGACCGGCCCGCCGCCCGCGCCGGGATCCGGGGCCAGGAACCGGTCCCGGTCCGCCGCCGACGCGAACAGCCGCCCGATCGCCGCGCCCACCGCGCACTCCGCCCCGACGGCGACGAGGTGGTGCAGCACGCCGTCGCCCGGGCTCGGCAGGTCCTCCGCCGCCTTCGACGTCTCCACCGTCGCGACCGGCTCACCCGCGCCGACCACCGTGCCCGCCGGGACGAGCCACTCGACCAGGGTGTACGCGGTGTCGTTGGCGTTGAGTTTCGGCACCAGGATCTCGGTCATCGATGTGCCTCCAGCACGGCCCGCACGATGGTCTCCGCCTGCACGAGCACCTCGCGTTCCAGATGGGCGGCGGTCGGGATGACGCCGTCGGCGGCCTGGCAGAGCCGGACGGGACCGGACGACGTGCCCCACAGCGCCCGCTGCAGCCGGTAGGCGACCTCGGTCCCCCAGGCCGCGCCCGGCGGTCCGTCCTCGACCACGACCACCCGGCTCGTCGACGTTGCCGCCTCCAGCAGAGGGTCGAGGTCGAGCGGGTGGAGCCGGGCCGGGACGAGCAGGCGGCCGCTCAGTTCGTACCGCAGCAGCAACGAGCGCATCGCGACGGTGGCGCGTCCGGTCAGCCCGCCGGGGGCGACGATCAGGTAGTCGTCGGCGGGGATGTCGTCGTCGACGCGGACGTGCGCGGTAAAGCCGTGGTGCGTGACGCGGAACAGGTCGTCGGGGCGCAGCGGCGCGGCGTAGAGGGTCTTGTCCTCGAAGAGCAGCGACGGCCGGCCGCTGCCGAGCAGCTCCCGTAGCAGCGCGACCGGGTCGTGCAGCGGGCTCAGCTCGTACACGTCGAGGCCGGGCACGCCGATGAAGTGCTTCTGCGGGCTCTGGCTGTGGGTCGGGCCGTAGCCGCGGTTGCCGCCGGTCGGGCAGCGCACCACGACCGGCATCGGCACGGGGTGGCCGTACATCGTGGTGGACTTGGCGGCGAAGTTGACGATCTGGTCGAAGGCGAGCGCGACGAAGTCGGCGAACATCATCTCGACGATCGCCTTGTCGCCGGCGAGGGCGAGCCCGTTGGCGACGCCGACGATGCCGGCCTCGCTGATCGGGGTGGTGATGACCTGCCGCGGGAAGCGGGTGGACAGCCCGCGGGTGATGCCGAAGGCGCCGCCGTAGGGGTCGGCGATGTCCTCGCCGAGCAGGTACAGCGCCGGGTCCTCGGCCAGGAGCGTGCCGAGGGCGGCGTTCAGCGCGTCGCCGACCCGCCGGTGCGCCGTCATCGCCGCTCCCGCACGGGTGCCCGCCCGGTCACGTCGCGCACCACCGCGGCGATCCGGTCGCGCTGCTCGGCGTCGAGGTCCGTGAAGCGCGGCCCGAGCGTCGCGGCGTACCGGGTGTGCCAGTCGGCCGCCCGCAGCTGGTCGACCTCCACGGTGGAGCGTGGGTCGTCGCCCTTGCTGTGCGGGCCGAGGCGCCGGGTCGCGAACTCCACGACGAGGGGGCCGCCGCCGTCGCGGACCCGGGTGAGGGGCTTGTCCAGCAGGTCCCGCATGTCCGTCACGTCGTCGGCGGGCACGTACAGGTACGCGGCGCCGAACGCGTCGGCGCGCGCGGCGATCGTGCCGGCCAGCTGCGCCGCGGTCGGGGTGGACTGCGCGATGCCGTTGTGCTCCACGGCGACGAGCAGCGGCAGCCGCCACAGCGCCGCCATGTTCAGGGCCTCGTACACCGCGCCCTCGCCCCACGTGCCGTCGCCGATGTGGACGCAGGCGAGGCGGCCGGGCTCGTGGTGGGCGAGGTGCAGGGCGGTGCCCGCGGCGACGGGGAGGCTCTCGCCCTGCACGCCGGTGGACAGGTACCTGCCCCGCTTGAGGTGCTGGCTGCCGCCGACCCCGCCGCAGACCGCGCCCTCCCGGCCCATGATCTCGGCGAGCAGGCCGGCCGGGTCGCCGAACCGGGCGAGGTAGTGCCCGTGGCCGCGATGGTTGCTGAACACGAAGTCGTCGGGGTGCAGCAGCGGGCGCAGCGCGACCGGGACCGGCTCCTGGCCGAGGCAGGTGTGGGTGGTGCCGGACAGCAGCCCTTGGGCGAACAGGTCGAGCAGCGCGGTCTCGAAGTGCCGGATGAGCAGCAGCAGCCGCAGGTCGTCGTCGTTCACGCGGACCGCCGGGCGAGCAGCACGGCCAGGGCGCGCTGCCGCGCCGGGTCGACGGCCTCGAGATACCGTGCGAACGCGCCCGGCTGCAGGCCGCCGGCGAACGCTCCCGCCGCCTCCCGTCCGGTCGCGGCGATCGACGCGTGGTGCCGGTCGTCCGTCAGCAGGCGCCGCAGCGCGGCCAGCCACGGGCCGAGGTCCTGCGGCGGCAGCTCCGGCTCCGGGTACGGCGCGTCCGGCCGCTGCGGCAGGTACCGGCTGATCGGTGTGACCGGCAGCAGGTACGGCACGCCGAGCTTCGCCTCGCCGAGCCCGCCGACGTCGGCGGCGAGGACGGGCACGCCGTGCAGCATCGCCTCGACCGCGGTGTAGCCGAACGTCTCGTCCCACAGTGACGGCATGAGCAGCACCCGGCTGCGGGCGTACACGGCGGCGAGGTCGTCGGCGGGCGGCACGATCGTGATGTTCGGCCGGCGGGCCAGCGCCGCCCGGTCGTCGGCGGTGGTGCCCCATGTGGGCACGGCCAGGAACGGCACGTCCGGGCAGGCGTCGGCGAGCCCGAGCAGGATCGGCAGTCCCTTGTATCCGCACGGGTTCACCATCGTGACCGCGCCGCCGGTGCTCGCCGGCCACGGCCCGGTGCCGTAGACCGGCGGGTGGATGAGCGTCGCGTCGAGGCCGCCGTGGACCCGGACGTAGTCGCGGGCGGCGCGGCTGACGGCGACCACCCCGGCGGCGCGGCGCAGGAGGCGCAGCCCCGACGCCTGAGGGTAGAACGCGCGCGGGCCGAACGGCAGCTGTTGCAGCGTGTGCACCAGGTACACGACCCGGTCGGGGGTGGCGCGCAGCGCGGTGCCGAGCATCAGCAGGCCCGGATCGTCGGACGGGACCAGGGTCCGGTCGGGCGCCTCGGCGGCGGCGACGGCGAGGACGTGCGCGGCGAGCCGGGCCGGCGCGGTGACGGCGTGGACGGTCACCCCGCGGTGCGTGTAGACGACGGCGTCGCCGGCCCGCCGGGCGTCGGTGACGCCGCGCCCGGCCAGCTCGGCGAGGAGGTCCTCGACGGTGAGCCGGTGTTCGGTGGCGTGCAGCGGCGTCACCGCGACGCAGCGGTGCCCGCGGGCGGCGAGCTCCTCCAGGAGGATCCGGTTGGACCGGTTGGCGCCGCCGTGGCTGGGCAGATACCGCATGTTCTGCGCCAGCAGAACCGTCAGGCCGGCCATCTACTCCGCCTGGGCCAGTAGCGCCGCGATCTCGTCGTCGGACATGCCGTCCAGCTCGGCCATGACCGCCGCCAGGTCGTCGGGCGCGAGCCCGTCGAGCTGTGCCTGGGTGATCGCCCGGGCCGCCGCCGCGACGGTCAGGTCCGTCTCGAACAGCGTGTCGACGGGCACCTCGACGCCCATCGTCTCCTGGACCCGGGCCAGGAACGCGACCAGGGTCAGGGACTGGCCGCCGAGGACGAAGAAGTCGTCGTCGACCGACGTGGCGGGCAGCCCGAGGTCCGCCCAGATGCGCAGGACCGCGGCCTCGGTGGTGTCGGGGGTGGGCGCTGTCATGGTCGGTCTCCTGCCGTTCAGCGCGCGCTGCGGGGACGCATGTCGGTCCACGCGGCGTCGATGTGGTCGAGGCACTCCTGCCGGTCGCCGGCGGTGCCGTCGGGGTGCCAGCCGGCGGGCGGGTCCTCCCCGGCCGGCCAGATCGAGTACTGGTCCTCGTCGTTGCGGACCACCTGGTACAGCTGCTCACTCATCGTTGTGACTCCTTCGCCTGCTTCTGTGCCCGCACCCGCGCGCCGATCAGGTCGTCGGGGACGGCGTCCGGGACGCGGTCGTCGAACCCGGCCAGGCTCGGCAGCCGCAGCGACACGAGGACCTGCACCGCCATCACCGCCGCCAGGACGACGAACAGCAGCGCCGTCCCGCGGCCGGGGCCGGTGCCAACGACGGCGCCGAGCGTGCCCGCCAGGGCCCCGCCGGGCGCCATCAGCGGCTCCAGCAGGCGGCTGCCGAGCGGGCCGACGACCGCGTAGCCGATGGGGATGGTGGAGAACGCGATGACCGTGTTCACCGCGAACACCCGGCCGTGGAACCGTTGCGGCACCTTCACCTGGACGATCGTGGTGTAGACGCCGTTGGTGAGGGTCAGGCCGAACGACATGCCCAGCGCGCCCACGGCGACGAGCAGCTCGCTGGTCCGCAGCCCCGGCAGCGCGCTGAACACCGCCAGCAGCAGCACGACCAGCAGCATGCCGCGGACCCGCTGCCGGCGCGGGCCGCCCCAGAAGCTCATCAGCAGGCCGCCGAGGATCGCGCCGAGACCGCCGGCCATGCTGACCCGGGCCACCGCGTCGAGGTCGGCGAAGGACAGCACCAGCGGCGACAGCAGCAGGAACAGCGGCGTCATGAACAGGTTGAGCACGGCGAAGAAGATGAGCACCGGCCGCAGGCCGCCCTCGCCGAGGGAGTAGCGCCAGCCGCCGACGACCTCCTGCCAGAACGTCTCGCGGCGGGCCCACGCGAGGGTCCGCGGGAACCGGACGGCCACCACGACGGCGATCGCGCACACGTAGCTGGCGACGTCCAGCAGCAGCACCCCACGCAGCCCGACGGTCGCCATCAGCCCGGCGGCGGCGAGGGGCACGAGGAACTGGCCGGCGCCGAAGCTCAGCTGGACGATGCCGTTGGCGTGGCCGAGGTACCGCTTGGGCACGAGCTGCGGCACCGCGGAGGCGAACGCGAGCCGCTGGAACGTCAACGCGACCGACAGGGTCACCAGCAGCACGTAGATGTGCCCGACGCGCAGGCTGCCGGTGAGGGCGAGCGCGAGCAGGACCGCCTGGCTGGCGCCGGCGGCGACGTCACCGACGAGCATGACGGTGCGGCGGTCGTACCGGTCGACGACGGCACCCGCGATCGGCGCGACCAGCATCCCGGGGACCAGGCCGAGGACCGCGAACACCGCGAACCGGACCAGGGAACCGGTCTGCAGGTAGATCCACAGTGGAATGGCGAACTCGGTGAGGGCGGAGCCGACGATCGACACCAGCTGCCCGGTGGCGACGGAGAGGAACCGGCCCAGGCTCGGCTCAGGCCCCGTGGCGACCTCGGCGGTCTGCGATGTGGAGCGCCCGGCGACGGCCCAGCCGCCGTCGGGGTCGCGCAGCGGTTCGTCGGTGCCGTGGACCGCCGTCACCACGCCGGCGAGCTCGGTCGCGCGGTACTTGAGGAAGAAGTGCCCGGCCTCGTCGAGCACGACGAGCGCGGTGGTGCCGGTCAGGAAGTGCCACTCCCGGTAGCGTTCGGCGTAGAACTCGGTCTGCGTGTCCTGGCTGCCGATGACGGACACGACCGGCGCCCGCAGCGGCGTGATCCGCCCGGCGGCGACGTCGGCGAACAGGCCGGTGAAGTACTCCTCGGCGAGCCTGGTGTGCTCGCGCATGTTGCGGATGATGGTGTCGGCCTCGGCCCGGTCGAACTCGGCCATGTCGACGCCCATCGAGCGCAGCCAGTTCTCGTAGACGCGGTTGCCGAGCAGCGCCTCCCGCCCGGCGATCCGCGACAGCAGGCCGGTGACCCGGCCGGTGGGGCGGGCGAACGGGAACACGGCACCGATGTAGACGGCGTCGACGGTGCGCCCGGCCGCTTCGAGCCGCCGGGCCAGCTCGACCGCGAGCGACGAGCCGACACCGCAGTGCCCGTAGACGATCAGGGGACCCTCGACCCGTTCGAGGACCTCGGCGGTGCAGCGGGCCGCGAGCTCGTCGAAGGGCAGCGCGTCCTCCTTCAGCCCGATGTCCTGCCCGGGGATCGCGACCGCGTGCAGCGACCAGCCGGCCGGCAGCGCGTCCGCCAGCGGCTGGTAGACCACGGCGCTGCCACCGCCGTAGGGCACGCAGACCAGCGACGCGACGCGCTGCGCCGCCGGCACCGGGCGGGTCAGCTCGTTGAGCAGGCGCCGCGGGCCGCGCGCGCCGGCCGGGGTGTCCAGCAGCGCCGCGAGGGCCCGCACGGTGCTGTGCTGGAACACGTCGAGGACCGACACGCCGCCGGCGGTCGCGGTGCGCAGCCGGGCGACGACCTGGGTGGCGATCAGCGAGTGCCCGCCCAGGTCGAAGAAGTCGTCGTCGATGCCGAGCGTCTCGACGGTGAGCAGGTCCCGCCACACGCCGGCGATGAGCCGCTCGGTCGGGGTGCGCGGCTCGACCAGTTCGGTCGCGGCGTCGCGGCGGATCACCGGCGCCGGCAGCGCCCGCCGGTCGAGCTTGCCGTTGGGGGTCAGCGGCAGCTCCGGCAGCACGACGATCCCGGACGGGACCATGTAGTCGGGCAGCCGGGTGCGCAGCGCCGCCCGCACCGGCGCGTCGTCGAGGTCCGGGCCGGCGGCGAGGTACGCCACGAGCCGCTTGTCGCCGGGGCTGTCCTCGCGCACGATGACCGCGGCGTCGCGGACCCCCGGCTGGTCGCGCAGGGCGACCTCGATCTCGCCGAGCTCGATGCGCAGCCCGCGCAGCTTCACCTGGGTGTCGATGCGGCCGAGGAAGTCGATCGTGCCGTCGGGCCGGCGCAGCGCCAGGTCGCCGGTCGCGTACATCCGGGTGCCGGGCGGCCCGAACGGGTCGGGCCGGAACCGTTCGGCGGTCAGCGCCGGCCGCCGCAGGTAGCCCGTCGCGAGGCCGGTGCCGGCGATGAACAGCTGGCCCGGCACGCCGGCGGGGACGGGGCGCAGCTTCGCGTCGAGCACGTAGAGGGCGATGTTCTGGATCGGCGCGCCGATCGGCACCCGGGCCAGCCCGGCGAGGGCGTCGCCGTCGCAGTGCCAGGCGGACACGTCGATCGCGGCCTCGGTCGGCCCGTAGAGGTTGTGCAGGGCGGCCGGGAGCGTGGCGAGGCAGCGGCGGGCCAGGTCGACCGGCAGCTCCTCGCCGCTGCACACGATCCGCCGCAGCGACGTGCATCCGGACACGCCGTCGGCGCCGAGGAACACGGCCAGCATCGACGGCACGAAGTGCAGCGTGGTGACGCGCTCGGCGCGGATCAGGTCACGCAGGTGTTCGGCGTCGCGGTGGCCGCCGGGCGCGGCGAGGACGAGCCGGGCGCCGGTCAGCAGCGGCCAGAAGAACTCCCACACCGACACGTCGAAGCTCGCCGGGGTCTTCTGCAGGACCACGTCGTCGTCCTGGAGGCGGTACGCGCGTTGCATCCAGTCGAGCCGGTTGACGATCCCCCGGTGGGTGTTCGGCACGCCCTTCGGCCGGCCCGTCGATCCGGAGGTGTAGATGACGTAGGCGACGTCGTCGGGCGTGAGGTCGTCCGGTGGCGGGTCGCAGGGCGGCAGGGGGTCGTCGAGGACGACCACCGTCGCGTCGCTCGGCGGCAGCGACCCGGCGAGGCGGGCCTGGGTCAGCACCACCGGCGCGGCGGCGTCGGCGAGCATGAAGGCGAGGCGTTCCGGTGGATACTCCGGGTCCAGCGGCACGTAGGCGGCGCCGGCCCGCAGGACGGCCAGGAGCGCGACGACCAGGTCGTGGGACCGCTCCGCGCACACGGCGACGAGGTCGCCCCGGGTGACGCCGAGCCGGCGCAGGTGCCCGGCCAGGGCCGCGGACCGCGCGTCGAGGTCGGCGTAGGTGAGGTCCCGCCCGTCGAAGGTGACGGCGACGGCGCCGGGCCGCTCGGCGGCGGTGCGGGCGATCAGTGCCGGCAGGGTCGCGCCGTCCGGCAGGCCGACCCGCCGCGGCGGGCGCACCAGGTCCTCGCGCTCGCCGGGCGCCAGGAGGTCCACGTCGGACAGTCGCAGGTCCGGGTCGGCGGCCACGGCCCGCAGGAAGGCCGACAGGTGCCGGGCCAGCCGCTGGGCGGTGCCTTCGGTGAACAGGTCGGTGTTGTAGACGAACGTCGCCCACAGCTCGTCCGGGGTCTCCCTGACGTACAGCTCCACCTCGAACCGGGTCGCGGTGACCGGCGCCGGCCAGTGCCCGACGGTCAGCCCGGCGAACGCGCGGCCGGTGGTCTCGGCGTAGTTCTGCATCGCGAACAGCGCCTGGAACAGCGGTGGGCGGCGCACGTCCCGCGGCACGTCCAGGTCCTGCACCAGCTGCTCGAACGGCAGCTCCTGGTGCGTATACGCGGCCAGGCAGGTCTCCCGGGTGCGGGCGAGCAGCTCGGTGAACGTCGGGTCGCCGTCCAGCCGCGCCCGCAGCGTCAGCGTGTTGACGAACATGCCGACCAGGCGCTCCAGCTCCGGGTGGGCCCGCCCGGCGACGGGGGAGCCGACGGCGAAGCCGGTCTGGCCGCCGGCCCGGCCGAGGACGGCGTGGAACGCGGCGAGCAGCGTCATCGACAGCGTCGCCCCGTGCGCGAGGCTCAGCGCCTTCAGGTCGTCGCGCAGCCCACCGCCGAGCGCGACGGTGTGTTCGGCGCCGTTGAACGTCTGGCGGGCCGGCCGCGGGTGGTCGGTCGGCAGCTCCAGGGCCTCCACCCCGGCGAGGGCGTCCCGCCAGTACCGCAGGTCCGCGTCCTTCGCCGGTCCGGCCATCCGGTCGCGCTGCCAGGCGGCGTAGTCGCGGTAGCGCACCGGCGGGTCCGGCAGCGGCGTCCCGGAGTACCGGGCGGCGAGCTCGTCGGCGAGCACGTCCATCGACCAGCCGTCGGTGACGATGTGGTGGACGGCGACGACGAGCAGGTGGTCGTCGGCGGCGAGGCGGATCAGCACCGGCCGGATGAGCGGGCCGGCGGCGAGGTCGAACGGCTCGGCGACGTGCGCCGCCACGAGACGCCGGGCCTCGCGTTGCGGATCCTCGCCGCCGGCGGTCAGGACCGCGACGTCGACCGTCGCGGGTGGGTCGATGTGCAGCACCGGCCGGCCGTCGCCGGGGTCGGTGAACCGGCTGCGCAGCGGCTCGTGCCGGGCGACGACCCCGGTGAACGCGGCGGCCAGGGCGGCCGGGTCGAGCTCGCCGTGCAGGCGCAGCACGACGGGGATGCTCGCGGCGCCGGTGCCGGGCGCGAACTGCTCCAGGAACCACAGCCGCTCCTGCGCGAACGACAGCGGCGCCGGCCGGTCGTCGGGCAGCGCCGGGACGACCGGCCCGGTGGGGGCCTGCTGGCGCAGCCGGCGTTCCAGCAGGGCCAGCTTGGCGGCGGACAGTCCCTCGCGGGCAGTGGTCACGGGGTCGGCTCCTCGTCCAGCGCGAGCAACGCTTCGGCGTCCTCGTCGGTCAGCGCGGCCAGGTCGGCGATCATCAGCGCCTCCACGGCCCCGGCGAGCCCGCCGAGGTCCGGGTGGCTGAACATGGTCCGCAGCGGGACCTCGGTGCCGGTCGCGGCGCGCAGCCGGCCGGCGACCTTCATGGCGAGCAGCGAGTGACCGCCGACGGCGAAGAAGTCGTCGTGGGCGCCGACCCGGTCCAGGCCGAGGACCTCGCACCAGACGCCGGCGACGAGCTCCTCGGCGGCGGTGCGGGGCGGCACGTATCCACCCGTCGGTGCGTCGGCGACGGCGGGCCGGTCGGTGCGGGCCGGCACGGCGAGCAGCCGGGCCCGGTCGGCGCCGTCGCCGGACGCGTCCACGGTGGACAGTGGCGCGTCGGGTGCGGCGAGGACCGCGCCGAGCAGCGCCGCGAACCGGCCGGCCAGCCCGTCGACGGTGGCGCGGTCGAACAGGTCGGTGCGGTAGCCGTACACGAGCCGCAGCCCGCCGCCGGTGCGCCACACGTCGAGGCTCAGCTCGAACTTCGCCTGCCGCACGCCCGGGTCGAAGAAGTCGGCGGTCACCCCGGGCAGCACCTCGGTGCCGGCGGTGTCCTCGGTGTGCATGGTGAACATGGTCTGGAACAGCGGGGTCCGGTTCAGCAGCCGCGGCACGTCGAGTGAGGCGAGGAGCCGGTCGAACGGGACGTCCTGGTGCGCGTACCCGGCCAGCGCGGTGTCCCGGGTCCGCGCGAGGAGCTGCCGGAACGTGGGGTCGCCGGACAGGTCGCCGCGCAGGGCGAGGGTGTTGACGAAGTAGCCGGCGACGCCGGCGACCTCGACGCGGGGGCGGTGCTCCACGGGGGTGCCGACGCAGACGTCGTCCTGGCCGGTGAGCCTGGCGAGGAGCACCTGGTAGGCGCTGAGCAGCAGCATGAACGGCGTGGACCTGGCGTCGGCCGCGAGCCGCCGCACCGCGCCCACGACCGGCTCCGGCAGGTCGTGGGCGAGGAAGTCGCCGGCGAACCCGGACAGCTCCGGTCGCGGCCGGTCGGTCGGCAGGTCCAGCACCGGCACCCCGGTGAGCTGGCCGCGCCAGTAGCCGAGCGAGTCGTCGTCGAGGACGCGGGTGCGCTGCCAGGCGGCGAAGTCGGCGTACCGCACCGGCAGCTCCGGCAGGGTCTGCTGCCCGTACGCCGCCCGCAGGTCCTCCACGAGGATGCCCATCGACCGGCCGTCGCCGGCGATGTGGTGCACGACCAGGGACAGCACGTGATCGTTTTCGGCGATCCGCACCAGTCCGGCGCGCAGCAACGCCCCGGCGGTCAGGTCGAACGGCGTGTTGCTCCACCCCATGACGATCCGCTCGGCGTCGCCGTCGCCGTCGCCGTCCACAGTGGTCAGTTCGATGCCGCCGGGCGGCAGGAGCTCCTGCATCGGCTCGTCCTCGCCGGCCGTGTAGCGGGTCCGCAGCGACCCGTGCCGTTCGACGACCTTGGTCAGGGCCGCGCGGAGTGCCGGTTCGGAGACGGGCCCGCGCAGCCGGTACGCGACGCTGATGTTGTAGGAGGCGTCGGCCGGGTCCAGCTGGTGCAGGAACCACAGCCGTTGCTGGCCGAACGACAGCGGCGCCGGCCCGTCGGCGCGGCGGGCCACGGGCTCGTCGTCGCCGCTGCGCAGCCGGTCCACGGCGGCGGCGAGCCCGGCCACGGTCGGCTGCAGGAACAGCGCCCGGACCGGCACGTCCCGGCCGGTGGCCGCGCACAGCCGGGCGACGACGCCGACCGCGAGCAGCGAGTGCCCGCCGAGGGCGAAGAAGTCGTCGTCGGCGCCGACCCGGTCCAGTCCCAGGACCCCGGCCCACACCTGGGCGACGAGGTCCTCGGTCGGGGTGCGGGGCGCGACGTAACCGCCGCCGGCGGCGTCCGGCGCCGGCAGCGCGGCCCGGTCGACCTTGCCGTTGACCGTCAGCGGGATCCGTTCGACCGGGATGAGGTGCGTCGGCACGAGGAACGGTGGCAGCCGCTCGGCGAGGGCCCGGCGCAGGTCGTCGGCGCGCAGCCCGTCGCCGGCGGCGTAGCCGGCGAGGACCAGGTGCCCGGCGGCGTCCGGGCGGGCGACGACCGCCGCCTGCCGCACCCCGGGCAGCGCCGTAAGAGCGGCCTCGACCTCGCCCGGCTCGATCCGGAAGCCGCGGATCTTCACCTGGTCGTCGAGCCGGCCGAGGAACTCGAGCTGCCCGTCGGTGCGCCACCGGACGAGGTCGCCGGTGCGGTACAGCCGGTCACCGGGCGGGCCGAACGGGTCGGGGCGGAACCGGTCCGCGGTCAGCGCCGGGCGGCCCAGGTAGCCGCGGGCCAGCCCGGCCCCGGCGATGCACAGCTCACCGGGCCCGCCGGCGGGGACCAGGCGCAGGTCACGGTCGACGACGTAGAGGCGGGTGTCGGAGATCGGGGTGCCGATCGGTGGCCGCCGCCCGCCGTCGTCGGCGTGCAGCTCGGCGGTGGTGGCGATGACGGTCGCCTCGGTCGGTCCGTAGGTGTTGAGCACGGTGACCCGGTCGCCGACGTGCCCGAACCAGGCGGCCAGGGCGTCGGCGCGGACCTGGTCGGCGCCGAGGATCAGCAGCCGCAGCGCCGCCGGCCAGCGGACCTCCCCGACGATGCCGGCGAGCTCGTGCCAGTACGGCGTCGGCAGGTCCAGCACGGTGATGCCGGGCTCGCGGGCGAGGAGCTCGGGCAGGTCCTCGCCGGGCTCCGGCAGCACCAGCCGCGCCCCTGCGGTCAGCGCCGGCCACACCTCCTCGACGTGCGTGTCGAAGCTGATCGACGCGAACTGCACGACCTGGTCGTCGACGCTCAGCGCGTACCGCTGCCGCATCCACGCGACCCGTGCGGCGAACGCGGCCCAGGTCACCCCGACACCCTTGGGTGTGCCGGTCGAGCCGGAGGTGTAGATGACGTAGGCGAGGTGGCCGGGTCCGGCGGCGTCCGGGCCCGGGGTGCCGGCGCCCTCGGGCAGGGTGTCCGGGGTGACGAGGACGGTCGCGCCGCAGTCGCGCAGCAGCAGCTCCCGGCGGGCCTGCGGGTAGCGCGGGTCGATGGGCACGTACGCGCCGCCGGCCCGCAGGACCGCGAGCAGGGTCACGACGAGTTCGACGCCCCGGTCGAGGGCGACGGCGACGGTCCGGTCGGGTCCGACGCCGAGGCCGCGCAGCGCGGCGGCGCGGCGGGTCGCGCGGCGGTCGAGGTCGGCGTAGGTCAGCCGGTCCGGGCCGCAGACGACGGCGAGGGCCTCCGGGGTCCGGCGCGCCCAGGCCGCGACCAGCCCGGCCACGTCGTCGTCGGGTTCGGCGCGGACCGGCCCGCGGCCCAGGTCCAGCAGCTCGGCCCGCTCCTGCGGGGTCGACAGGTCCAGGTCGGACAGCCGGCGGCCCGGGTCGGCGGCGACGGCCTCCAGCAGCAGCCCGAGGCGGGTGATCAGGCGGTCGGCCGTGGCCGCGTCGAACAGGTCGGTGCGGTAGTTCAGCGACAGCTGCAGCCCGTCCGGCTCCCGCCAGGCGTCCAGCATCAGGTCGAACTTCGCCTGCACGAACCCGTCGTCGATCAGCTCGGCGGTGACGCCGGGCAGCACGTCGAGGCCGGCGCCGTCCTCGGTGTGCAGGATCAGCATGGTCTGGAACAGCGCGGTGCGGCTCGGGTCCCGGGGCAGGTCCAGGGCCGCGGTGAGGCGTTCGAACGGGATGTCCGGGTGGGCGTAGGCGGCCAGGGCGGTGTCGCGGACGCGGGCGAGCAGCTCGCGGAACGTCGGGTCGCCGGACACGTCGGTGCGCAGCACGAGCGTGTTGACGAACATCCCGACGAGGTCGCGCAGTTCGGGCCGGGCCCGGTCGGAGATCGACGAGCCGACGCTGACCTCGTCCTGACCGGTGTGCCGGGCCAGGACGGCCTGATACGCGGCGAGCAGCAGCATGAACGGGGTGCAGCGCTCGGCGTGGGCGACGCGGTCCACGGCGTCGGCGAGCCCGGCGTCGAGGCGGTGCCGCACGAACGCGCCGCGCGAGGTCTGCGCCGGCGGCCGGGGCCGGTCGGTGGCCAGCTCCAGGGTGCTGACGCCGTCGAGCTGGCCGGCCCAGTACGCGAGCGCGGCGTCGTCGTCGGGCCTGGCCCGTTGCCAGGCGGCGAAGTCCGCGTACTGCACCGGCAGCGGCGGCAGCGCGGTTCCCGCGTAGGCGGCGTGCAGCTCCTCGACGAGGATGCCCAGGGACCGGCCGTCGCCGGCGATGTGGTGCAGCACCAGGCACAGCACGTGATCGTTCTCGTTCTCGTTCTCGTTCTCGTTCTCGCTCTCGCTCTCGCTCTCGGCGAGGCGCACCAGCCCGGCGCGCAGCGGCGACCCGGCGGTCAGGTCGAAGGGCGCGTTTGTCCAGGCCGCGACGGCCTGCCGGGCGTCGCCGTCGGTCACCTGGAGGTGGACGCCGCCCGGGGGATCGACGACCTGGACCAGGTCCTCGTCGCGTTCCAGGAACCGGGTCCGCAGCACCTCGTGCCGGTCGACGACCACGCCGAGCGCCGCGTCCAGGCGGTCGACGTCGAGGGGCCCGCGCAGCCGGTACGTGAGGTTCATGTTGTAGGCGGCGTCGGTCGGGTCGAGCCGGTGCAGGAACCACAGCCGCTGCTGCCCGGCCGACAGCGGCGCGTCGCCGTCCGGGCGCCGGACGATCGGCCCGGTGCTGCGGGCGCCGGCCCCGGTGAGACCGTCGATCGCGGCGGCCAGCTCGGCGACCGTCGGGTGCGCGAGCACCGAACGCACCGACACCTCCAGGCCGGACACCTCCGACAGCCGCGCCGCGACGGTCATCGCCGGCAGCGAATGCCCGCCCAGGGTGAAGAAGTCGTCGTCGACGCCGATCCCGTCGCGGCCGAGCACCTCCGACCAGACGTCGGCGACGAGCCGTTCGGTCGCCGACCGCGGTGCGGCGCCCGCGCCCGCGGCAACCGGGTCCGGGGCGGGCAGCGCGGCCCGGTCGAGCTTGCCGTTCGGGGTCAGCGGCAGGTGGTCGACGACGATGACGTGCCGCGGTGTCACGGCCGCCGGGAGCACCGCGGCGAGCCGTTGCCGCCAGTCCTGCGGGGCGGTGCCGTCGCGGGTCACCAGGTAGCCGGCGAGCCAGCGCTCCGCGGCCGGGTCGCCGTGCACCGCGGCCGCCGCCTGGGTCACGCCGGGCAGCTCCGCCAGCCGCGCCTCGACGTCGCCGAGCTCGAGCCGGTGGCCGTTGAGCTTCACCTGGTCGTCGCCGCGGCCGAGGAACTCGAGCTGCCCGTCCGGGCGCCACCGGGCCAGGTCGCCCGTGCGGTACAGCCTGGCCCCCGGCGGGCCCCACGGGTCGGGCCGGAACCGGTCGGCGGTGAGCCCGGGCCGGTCGAGGTAGCCGCGGGCCACGCCGCCACCGCCGACGCACAGCTCACCGGCGGCACCGACCGGCACCGGCCGGCCGAGGTCGTCGCACAGGTGCACCCGCGTGTTGGCGATCGGCCCGCCGATGAGGACCTCGCGCGGGTCGGCGGGCACCTCCCAGGCGGTCGACCAGATGGTCGTCTCCGTCGGCCCGTACACGTTGACGAGCCGGCCCACGACGGCCCGCAGCTGCCGGGCGAGTGGCACCGGCAGCGCCTCGCCGCCGACGAGCGCGGTCACGCCGGGCCCGTCGAACCCGGCGGCCAGCAGCAGCCGCCACCGGGACGGCGTGGTCTGGACGTGCGTCACGCTGGCGTCGCGGGCGAGGGCGGTGAGCCCGGCGCCGTCGCGCAGCAGCGCCTCGCCGGCCACGACGACCCGGCCGCCGGCGACGAGCGGCAGGAACAGCTCCAGGCCGGCGATGTCGAAGGCCAGGGACGTGACGGCGAGCCACCGGTCCCCGGGTCCGGCCTCGAGGCGGTCCCGCATGTCGAGGACGAAGTTGGCGAGGGCGCCGTGCTCGACCGCGACGCCCTTGGGCCGGCCGGTCGAGCCGGAGGTGTAGAGCACGTAGGCGACGTCGCCGGCGGTGACCGTGGTCGTTCGGGGTTCGGATGCGGTACCGGTGACGTCGTCGAGGAGGACCACGGTCGCGTCGTGCGGCGGCAGGTCCGCCAGCAGTGCCTGTTGCGTCAGCACGATCGGCGCGGCGCAGTCGGCGAGGACGAGCGCCTGCCGGGCCGGCGGGTAGTCGGGGTCGATCGGCACGTAGGCGCCGCCGGCCCGCCACACGCCCAGCACCGCCGCCGGCAGGTCCGCCGAGCGGTCCACGCGGACGGCGACGAGCGTGCCCCGTGCGCAACCGGCGGCCTGGAGCGCCGCGGCGATCGCGTCGGCGCGGGCGGACAGGTCCGCGGCGGTGAGCGTCACCGCGCCGGCGACGACCGCGGGGCCGCCGGGCGCCGTCGTGACCCGCCGGGCCACCAGGTCCGGGACGGTCCCGCCGGTGGGTGCCGCGGTGTCGTTCCAGCGGCCGGTGAGCGCGATGTCCTCGCCGGACGGTCCGATGCCCGGCAGCGGACGGTCGAGGTCGCCGGCGAGGGCCGCGGCGACGGCGCGGAAGTCGGCGGCGAGCCGCTCGGCGGCGCCGGGCTCCAGCACGCCGACCGGGTGCCGGAACGTCAGCTCCGCGCCGCCGCCGGGTAGCGGGGTCGCCTCGACGGTCAGGTCCAGCCCCGGCGCGCCGACCTCGTGGTGCCACGTCCGTGCGGTGAGTCCCGGCCAGCCGTCGCTGTCGGCGCGGTGCCGGTGCAGGTGCAGCGCGACCTGGAACAGCGGGTGCACGCCGGGCCGCCGGGCCGGATTGACCGCCGCGACGACCTCCTCGAACGGCACCTCCCGGCTGAACGCCTCGACGACGGCGTGCCGGGCCCGCCGGACCACCTCGCCGAAGGTCGCCGCGCCGCGCAGGTCGGTCCGGACCGCGACCGGGTTGAGGAAGCACCCGACGACCGGCTCCAGCTCCACCCGCGCCCGGCCGGAGGACACGGTGCCGACGCACAGGTCGTGGCGGCCGGTGTACCGCATGAGCACCACGTCGAGCAGCGCCATGAGCACGACGAACGGGGTGGCGGACGGGTCGGGCCGCAACCGGTCCAGGGTCCCGGGCGGCAGGGTCGTGCGCACGCTGCGGGTGGCGCCGTCCGGGTCGGCGGGCCGTATCGCGAACGGCAGCTCCAGGTCGGCCGGTGGTGGGGTGAACCGTTCGAGCCAGTGCCCGAGCCGGTCCGTGGCGGCGGGAGCGTCCGCGAGCCAGGTCGCGTAGTCCGCGTACTGCAGCGCCGGGCCGGGGGTCAGCCGACCGGCGTAGGCGGCGGCGAGGTCGCGTTCGACGATCGCGACGGACTGCTCGTCGAAGGCGATGTGGTGCCCGGCGAACAGCAGCACGTGCCGGTCCTCGGCCAGGCGCAGCACGGTGGCCCGGAACAGCGGGCCGTGGCTCAGGTCGAACCGTTCGGCGGCGGCGGCCGCGGCGTACTCGGCGGCCTGCTTTTCGGGGCCGCCTTCGGTGGCTGTTTCGGGGTCGCCGGTGGCTGTTTCGGGGTCGCCGGTGGCCGTTTCGGGGTCGCCGGTGGCCGTGAGGTCGATCAGGTCGACCGGGGCCGGGCCGGAGTCCAGGACGAGCTGCCGCGGCCGGCCGTCCTCGACGATGTACACGGTCCGCATGGCCTCGTGGCGGCGGACCACCGCGGCGAACGCGGCCTCAAGGGCGTCGATGCGCAGCGGGCCGTCGAGGCGCAGGCCGAACGTCGCGTTCGGGACGGCGGCGCGGGCCGGGTCGAACTGGTCGGCGAGCCAGATCCGGCGCTGAGCGGGGGTGCACGGGAACGTCCGGCCGTCGCGCGGCTGCGCGGTGATCGGGGTGACCTCGCGGTATTTGGCGGCCAGCAACTTCGTGAGCGCGGCGCGGCGGCGTGGGTCGATAACCGGCGAGACCATGGCAGACGTTTCCCCCGAAACATTGATCTGCGTGCAGCATGCAGCGCCGCTTCGGCGCGTCGCTGGGGTGCGCGGACGGCCATGGGAGCGCTTCCATTCCGCGAGCACGCTACTGACGTCGATAGCCAAGCGTCAAGAGATCCGGAAACACCCGCGTCATAAATCGGACCTACGCCCGAAATTGACGAATCTTTGATCATCAATGGTTACGGTACGTGATTCTCCGTCGTATGGGCATTGATCGCGCTCGGTCGGTGCGGCCATACTGCGCCGATGGGGGAGTTCCTGCTCGTGACGCACGGCACCGCCGGCGACGTCCTGCCGTTCGTCCGCATCGGCGCCGCCCTCGCCGCCCGCGGGCACGCCGTGACACTCATCAGCCACGCGCCCTACGCCGACCGGGCCCGCGCCGCCGGGCTGGGCTTCGCCGCCGTCGACACCGTCGCGCGGTACGAGGCCGGCCAGCGCCGCACGCCCGACCTCCTCGCCGCCCGCCGGCCGCACGAACTGCGCGACTACTACGAGCGGGAAGGCCTGTTCGCGCAGCTGCGACGCGAGGTCGACCTCATCGCGGAGCGGCACCGGCCCGGCCGCACCGTCCTGGTCGGGCGGCACACGTCGGCGCTGTCCGTGCTCGTCGCCGCCGACCTGCTCGCCGCGCCCGCCGCCTGGGTCGCGGTCGCGCCGGTCCAGCTGCTCGTCGCGCCGGTCGCCGCCGCGCACGTCCGGGCCGGCCTCGCCCCCGGCATCGACGCCGTCCGGGCCGGCCTCGGCCTGCCGCCGGTGGGGGACTGGGGCGGCTGGCTGCGCTCCGCCCGTGCCGTGCTCGGCCTGTGGCCCGCGTGGTTCGACGCGTCCGGCCCGCGCGCGGCCGCCGGCGTGACCCTGACCGGCTTCGTCACGGGCGACCCGGCGTCGCCGGAGCCGTGGCCCGTCGCCGGCCGCCCGCTGCTGGTCACCGGCGGCACCGGCCAGCTGCTGCACCCGCGCTTCTACCCGGTCGCCCTGGACGCCGTCGCGGCCACCGGTCGCCCCGCGCTGGTCGTCGCGCCCGACCGGGCCCTGCTGCCGGCCCGGCTGCCGTCCGATGTGGACTGGCACCCACGGCTGCCGTTCCCGGCTGTGCTGCCGCAGGTCGCCGCGATCCTGCACCACGGTGGTATCGGCACCGCGGTGCGGGCCATGCGCGCCGGCACGCCGCAGGTCATCATGGCCTACGGCGCCGACCGTCCCGACAACGCCGCGCGGCTGGCCGCCCGTGGAGCCGCCCGCTGGGCCCCGGAGCCGGAGTGGGCGCCGCACGCGGTCGCGGCGCACCTGGAGGCCGCCGCGGCCGACACCGGCTACGGCGCGCGGGTGGCCGGGTTGCTCGACGAGCCCGAGGACGCCGCCCCGGACCGCGCCGCCGCAACCCTCGAGGAGCTGCTGTCGGCGGGCCCCCGCCGGCTCACCCCGGAGCAGCGCCGCGTCCTTGCCCTGCGTCTCGCGGCCCGGCGGTGACCCGGACCCGTAATGTCACTGGGCATGAAGCTGCGTGAGGACGAGGTGCCGGTGCCGGCACCCGGTGGTGCGATCCGATCCGTGGTGCTGCGCCCCCTCGGGGACGACCCGTTGCCGGGCGTGCTGCTGTACACCGACATCTTCCAGCTGACCGAGTCGACCCTGCGCACCGCCCGGCGGCTCGCCTCCGCCGGGTTCGTCGTCTGCGTCCCGGAGATCTACCCGCACGGCGACCTCGCCGGCGTCGCGCTGGAGTTCGACGACGACGGCAAGCGGGCCGGCCTCGCCGGTGCCGCGGCCACCACCACCGCCCAGTTCGACGCCGACCGGGTCGCGGTGCTGGACTACCTGGAGCGGCGCGCCGACACCACCACCCTGTTCGCGACCGGCTTCTGCATCGGCGGACACCTGGCGTTTCGGGCCGCCCTCGACCCGCGGGTCGCGGCCACCGTGTGCTTCTACCCGACCGGCCTGCACAACGGCGCCCTGGGCGCCGACGCCGACGCGGGCTCCCTCGCGCTCGCCGCCTCGATCGGCGGCCGGCTCATGATCGTGTTCGGTGCGCAGGACCCGCACGTCCCCGCCGCCGCCCGCGTCGAGATCCTGTCCGCCCTGTACACCGCCGGCCTGGAGGACCTCGAGCTGCACGTGTACGCCGGCGGCGAGCACGCCTTCATGCGCGACGTCGGTGCCCGGCACGACCCGGTGCTCACCGACCTGGCGCTGACGGAGGCGGTGTCCTTCTTCACGGCGCGCTGAAGTTTTTCGTCGCGCGGGTAAACCCGGCGGGCCGCCGGTGTGCACCTATCCGGCGAGGAGGCGCAGATGCCGGGTGACACATCGGGGGACCCTTCGGATGATCAGGCGCAGTTCAGCGAGTTCTACGCGGCGCGGCGTGACGTGGTCCGTCGCACCGCCTACCTGCTGTGCGGCGACTGGCACTGGGCCGACGACCTGACCCAACTGGCGGCCCAGCCGGCGAACCTCACCCCGATCGCGGTCAACCCGACGCCGCCGGGCACCGGGCTGTGGGTCTCCGGATTCGTCCAGCAGGGCAGGTACACCGGGGTCGCCGTCAGCCGCGACAACGGCCGGACCTGGTCCACGCACGTGTTCGGCAAGGACGAGGCCGACTACCCGACCGGAGTCAACAACCAGCAGGTCGGCATCGTCACCCTGGACGGCACCACCGTGTACGCCGTCGTCACCGCCGTCCAGAACGACGGCAAGAACCGGCTGCTCGTCTACCGCAGCGCCGACGGCGGCCTCACCTGGCAGCGCGGCGACCGTGGGCACGAGCCGCCGTGGCTGCAACACGGCGAGCGCGCGTTCGTCACCGCCGACGGCACCCTCGTCGTGCAGACCGTGATCGAAAACCCGGCCGAGTGGTACGCCGGCACCTCCGGCGCCTTCACGAAACCGGCGCCGACGACCGGCCTGGAGCACATCGACCAGATGGGGCAGCCGGTCCAGCTCGCCGCGCCCGGCGTCTACACCGCCTTCGACCGCACGGCGGTCTACACCTCACCGGACGGCCTGCACTGGACCCGGCGCCAGGTGGGTCCCTCCTGAACGGCACCCGCGCGGCACCCGGGAAGGACCCGGGGCCGCGCAACCTGAGGGGACACGGCGGGGAGAAGGCCCGGCCCCGTCCCCCTTGGCGGTACCCATGCGTCGGCGTCTCACGATTCTCGGGCTGGCGGTCGCGAGCAGCGCCGGGCTGGCCCTGCTCGGACCGGCGGCGACCGCCGCTCCCGCGGCACTGCCCGGCACCGTCTCCTCGGGCAAGGTGAAGCTCACCGTCCGCGCCGCGCCGACGGCCGCCTCGGCCGCCGTCGGCTCGCTGCGCAACGGGGCGAAGCTCGCCCTCGTGTGCTCGGTGGCCGGCCCTAAGACCAAGGGCAAGGTCCGCACCACGGACCGGTGGGACCGGCTCAGCAGCGGCGCCTACGTGTCCGACGCGTACGTGAGCCGCCGCAAGGCCCCGCCGTCCTGTCCCGCGCCGGTGATCACGCCTACGCCGGTCTTGACGGTGTCACCCACGCCCACGCCGGTGATCGTGCCGCCGACCGGCGCCGTGGCGGTCGGGACCTGGGTCGCCCCGGTGCCGGGCAAGGGCACCAGCGGCTTCCGCACCGTCTCCCGCCCCACCCACGACGGCATCGACATCATGGCCGCCCGCGAGACCCCGATCCTCGCCACCGCCGCCGGCACCGTCATCACCGTCGTGTGCAACACCTCTGGCCCGTCCTGCGACGTCGACGGCTCACCCAGCGTCAAGGGCTGCGGCTGGTACGTCGAGATCCACCACGCCGGCGACATCACCACCCGCTACTGCCACATGGTCCGCCGCCCCGACGTCACGGTCGGCCAGCAGGTGACGGCGGGCCAGACCATCGGCTTCGTCGGCACGTCCGGCAACTCGTCCGGCCCGCACCTGCACTTCGAGGTCCACTTCGGCCGCCCCGCCACCCGCCTGAACGCGATCGACCCGGTCCCCTTCATGCGCACCGCCGGCGCTCCCGTCGCCTGACCCCGTTGGTTGCGGTTCGCGGCTCTGGTCGTCATGCCCTTCAAATATTCAGCTTCAGTTGCGGGGACTTGATGGCACCGCCCGGCCTTCGGCCGTGCGACAGGGTGGCGTGGTCACCGTCCGTGCCGTC
>NZ_BONQ01000126.1 GCF_016862795.1 Dactylosporangium siamense
CCAGTTTTCAGCCGTCGTTGACAAAGTGGGATCGAAACGCCGTCCAACGGGCGGTTTCGACCCGCTGCCGGGCGAATCCGAGGACCTGGGCGACCGCCGCCCGGAGGTTGTCGTAGCGGATCTTCCCGGTAGCACGCCGCCGAGCGTGGTGAACGCATGGACATGCCCCTCGGTCACCCGCCGGGTGGTGGACAGGATGGCGCAGCAACCGGCGCCGCAGTACACCGCCCACGCCAGCCTCACCGACCTGACCCCGCGCGAGCACGAGGTCCTCATCCACCTCGCTCGCGGCCTGTCGAACCGTGAGATCGCCGCCGCGCTCGTCGTGGAGGAGTCGACGATCAGGACCCACGTCAAGCGGATCCCGATGAAGCTGGGACTGCACGACCGGATCCAGGCGGTCATCTTCGTTTACGAGAACGGCCTTACTACACCACGGGACTGACGCTTCGACGCCGGCAAGCTGACGCCTCAGCAAACACTGAAACAGTGGCCACGCTACCCCAGCCACCGTCCACAGCCAGTGCCGAACCCGTCTGTTGCGTGCTCGTCGCCGCCAGCGACCCGGCCGGTGAGGGTCCTACGTCCAACGCTTGACGGAATGGCAATCACTCGCTGGACGGGTTCCAGACCTCCGCGACAGGGTCTGGGACCGCACCGTTCGGTGTCGGTAGCCGATGCGCCACGTCGGACCAGAGCGCGGTCAAGCTCGGCCAGAGCGGCCCGCGCGGGTTGCTCTCCCGGTCGAAGCTCAATACGCTGCCACGTCCGGGTCCGGCACGCAGATCGATGAGCAGCCCCCCGCCGCCGCCGTCACCCGCGAACGGCCACCACGCCGGGATCCATACCGGCAGGTCATGCTCAGGCCCAGGGGTTCCAGCGGGCAGGGCACTGATGTCCCTGAGGAACCCCTCGAGCTGCTCCTGATCTTCGGCCGGGACGAAGTCCGCGAGCACCTCCTGCCGCATGCGCCACATGTCGACCGCCTCGTCGACCGGGTACGGGTCGTACCACGGCGGGATCAGCTGCCCGGCGAGGTGAAACACTTCGAAGCGCACGCCACCGGCCAGCCGGTACCACTCGGCCACGTCCTCTGGCAGGGCCGCTCCGACCGCTGCCTCGACCTCGGCGACTGCGGCTTCCCCACCCGGCCTAGCAACCGCCTCCCGGGTCCTCGGCGCATGCACCGCCAGCCAGCGCTCGACAGCGCCCCACGCCTCCCGCAACCCAGCAACGTCGCCCACAGCACCAGGCAAACACAGATTGTGTCCCGACGCCCGACTTTCCGGGTGGCGCCAACCGTTGCGTACCACCGTCTCGGGGTGCACGGAGCGACGGCAATCAGATCAGTCATCTGTGCCCAACCGTATGACTGCCGAGAAAGGACACACCTCGTATCTTCTGTCGGTGCGTGACACCAGAGGCATCTGCGGCGGTCGGAGACCGCGACACTTCGCGGCGCGTATCACGGTTGCCGGCGTCGCGGTGGTTGTCCTCTCGGTCGCTCCCGCGGATGAGTCCGGCCCCCGTTCCGACGTGGCGGAGTCCGGCTACGGTCACACCTGCGGTGGGTTCGTGTCCGTTGACACACCGCTCCTCCGGTGTATACAACTACCAGACCGTGCCGACCGGCGACCGCTGACCGCACACCAGCAGGCAGCTGGAGGCTTGGCCAGCCGAAAATTGCTGGGCGTGGTCGCGTATGCCGGCTTCTGCACCACACCGGCGGACCAGTCATGCAGTGCGCCGCCACCCCAGATGCCGTTGCACCGGCCCACGCCAGCAGACGTCGCCGTGGTCCGTGATGCCATCGCACATGCCGGATACGCAAATTTTGTCGTTCGGCTGGCACGCGAACACGACATCAGCGAGCACGGCAGCCTTATCTACGCCGTCAGTGTCGATGAGATTTGTGCCTTCGGAGTTCTCCATTACATGCCTGGAGGCCCCGGCGCCCAGATGACAAGCGGGCCGCTGCCGGACGGAAAATGCCTAGACTAGAGCAGCTGGCGAAAATTGCACACGCCGTCCTGCGTTCGTGTCATCTACCTGGCTAATCTGATCCAACAGGTGGCCAGGGATGCGATGCCGGCGGACGAGAGGATAAGACGAGAAGATTGCTAGCTTCTGAGGACCGCGCGTCGAATAGTCGACGCCCTTTAGGAGCTGAGGCACGTTGCAAACCAATATGTTCAGGTATCCACGGATAACCAGAATATTCATCGCGGCTGCAGTCGCCAGCGGGATCATTTTGACAACAGACGTTGGCCAAGCGCGTGCCGAGGTGGAGTTCGATCACACCGTGATGATTCCGCCCGCCGCCGCGCAGTCCGGAAATTACACGGTGATTCGGACCGTCGCACCCTCATCGACTTCGACAGCATCCTCTCAGGCGCGTTCCACCGTGTCGTCGGCAGAAACAACACCGAAAGGTAAGCCGCTCGGCGCGGATCAGGCTGCGGCGGAGCTAACTAGTGCGGCCCGTCGGAATTCGCATTCGTACCGCAAGGCATCCGACCAGGATGGTAGTGCGGATGGCACTATCACGCCGTTCACCGTGACAACGACGATGCCCGACCAGGCGATGCTCAACGAGTGCCTGTCCCGTCCGAATGCATTCACTAAGTCAGGAGAGACCCTGAACCGGAAGTTCTGGTGTAGCCAGGGCTACTACGTCGTGGAGTACGGAACCGAGGTCAACGGCAATTTCGTGCTGGACGGCGTTGCCATGGTCAACGTGATCAACGTGGCGGTTGGCTCAGAGAACGACCGGACGTGGCGCGTCTGGACGCACGCGATTCCGGGCACGGTGAAGATGAACCCGGCGCCAACATCGATGCATCCGGACTGGCCCACAAAGGTGTGGGGATACAATTTCCTGCTTCAGGCCGAGTGCGCGCAGGCGGTTCCGTACTGCGGATCGACGGGCGGAGCGATCGGCACCTGGACGGACTGGAACGTCAACGACAGGTGGACCTACCAGGATCTCAGTTCACCGAAGACCAGCGGAACGGGACCGGACTCGGTGACGTACCACTCGTGGTACTTCTATCTCAAGTCCGAGGGTGGACCTTATCCGATTCGCGAATACAGCAGCTCCCAGCACATGGTTCGCTGTGATTCAGCCACCTATCTGACCTACCTCGGTAAAAGGTATCCGGAAGGATGCGTCATGTACTCGGTACTGCCGCACCTGCAGTATGACCTCGGCAATGCAAAACACGCACAGGTGGCGAAGCACATCCAGGACGCGCAGAACAATCCGAATTCCACGTACCCGAAGGAATCGCATTCGAAGATCATTCCCGGGAAATACACCGGCTCGTCGACCAACGGCCTGCACCGCATCAGCAACACCGACGCGCGCTACGCCCAAAACAACACCAGTCGTCTTGCTGCCTGCAACGGAACCAGTCCCTATTCGGCAAGCACCGGCATGAGCCCAAAGACCACCGCAGGACAACAGTGTGACGAGTATCCGTTCAGATCGACGGAAGAGGGCGCGTCCAACCCCAACTTCGACTTTTCAGTTCGCGCGGTCGCCAGCTCTCACAACACCTCGGCCGGCGCCTCCCTCGGGAACTTCTACGGTCAGGATCGCATCCTGTACAACGCCGATCAGTTCTGGGTGGAGATCAACGGCGCCTGTGCCACCTCGTGCACCCCGACCGCGTCGGCCGCACCGGTGAACCTCGACCCGAGCGGCGCGGGACGGCTGAACGGATCCTTCATCCAACCGGCGCTGGTGGACACCTGGTCGAACGCGACGCTGAACGCCGAACTGGCAGCGATGAAGGCGAAGCACATGTCGCACGTCGTCCTCCAGTGGACCGCCAACAGCTACGACAAAGGCCTGGGTGGCCAGCGTTCCGCGGTGTTCCCAACCTCGCAGTCCGGATATGTGCGCAGCACGAACACCGACGTTGTCGCCCGGTTGCTTGCAGCGGCGAATGCCACGGGGATGGAGGTGTACATCGGCCTACAGGTCAGCGACCAATGGTGGAACGTGTACGCCAACGATGCGAACTGGATCAACAACGAGGTCGCAACCGCGACGGCGCTTGCCCGCGAGCTGGCGGGCAAGTATCGCAGCAATGCGTCGTTCAAGGGTTGGTACCTGTCGTTCGAAATCGACAACGTGCACTTCGGGACACAGACGGCGGAAGACAATGTCAGCAACCTGCTCGGTAGCATCACAAACGAGTTGAGGTCGATCGACAACACGCTTCCGATCGCGATCTCGCCGTTCTACAACGCGGTGGACACGGTACTGTACGGATGGCAAAGTCCAAGCACGTGGGCGTCCATGTGGGGGCGTCTCCTGCAGAGGTTCAACATCGACATCATCGCTCTGCAGGACGGTGTCGGTGCCGGCCACGCCAGTGCTGCGACGGTTGGCGAGTGGTTCTCCGCGATGCGCGACGCCATGAACTTTGCCGGCTCGCCGGCCATGCTCTTCTCGGACGTCGAGACGTTCATCGTCGGACCGTCGTCCCTGCAGCCCATGACAATACGGACCATCGTCGCGGACATGAATGCCGTCAAACCGTACGTGGAGGGGTTCTGGTCGTTCGCCTACAACCACTACCAGTCGCCGAGGTCGGAGTTCGCGAGTACGTCGTACGATAAGGCGTACGACCGGTGGGCAGTGAACGCGACTGGCGACGGTTCGGACGGAGACACTCCGACTGCGCCGACTGGGCTGTCCGCAACAGTGAACAACTCGCAGCAGGTGACACTGACGTGGACGGGCTCTAAGGACACGAACAGCGGCATCGCCGGATACCACATCTATCGGGACAATGAGTGGGTTGCCGACAAGCTCGGCACCACCGCGTCGTTCGTCGACCGGCAACTGGACGGTAGCCGCACCTACAGCTATCAGATCAAAGCGTTCGACGGGTCGGGTAACGAATCGGCCATCTCGGCGACCAAGACAGCGACCACTCCCGCCACGCCGGTCACGAACACGAACTTCGCACGGTGCGGCGCCGCGACCGATGCCGTGGGCTGTGCCTACACCACTGATGTTGCCGCGGATGCCCTTTACCCGGACACTGGTGGGACCAAGCTCACCAACGGTGCGCATGGTCTGAACAACGCGTACGGGCCGGAGTGGCAGGGTCGAAACGGCGTTGCAAACTATTCTTTCACCATCGACCTCGGTGGCGTGCGGGCCGTGAAGGAGATCAACAGTACCTGGTTCCAGGTGCGTAGCGACTACACGTTCTTGCCGCCGAACGTCACGTATCTGGTGTCCACTGACGGCGTCAACTTCACCCAGGCGTCGAGCATCGACATTCCTGCCATCGGCCCTGGCGTGCAGACCAAGACCTACCGCGCCATCAGCCTCAACGTCAGCGCGCGGTACGTCAAAGTCAAGGTTAAGGGTGGAGACGCCTGGAGCATGACCGACGAGGTCGAGGTCCGCGGCTAGCACGACAGCCCAGGTTCGTTATGTAGATGTCGGTTGATGGATGGTGTGCCGCGTCGGCGGTAGTGGCTGGTGCGGGCGCGGGCGGCCGTCAGCATGCCCTCCGGCACGCCGACCAGCCCCAGTGCCACCAGCCCATCGTCAGACATCTGCATGACGAACCTGGGCTGGGGTGCCAATCCGGCTGGCGGATCCGTCTTCGTCATCGCGCTCGACGCTGCAACCCGGGATCGGCCCTCGGCCTTCGGGTCGGTGGCCGCCCGCCCTTGACGGACGGCCACCGAGTCAACTCAGGAAGGGTTCAATGCCGACAGCTCCCCGACGGGTGCCACCAGGTGACCCTCCCCGAAATAGCACCACCATGCCGGTGACGAGCCGGCCGGGCAGTGCATGTGCAGTCCACGGTTGTGCACTGCACAGTCGGGCCATGCGATGTTCAGCACCTCGGCGAACAGGTCTTGGACACCTTCGGCAACTTCGGCCAGCGCGTCCTCCTCCGTTTCCCCTTCACGACCGCTCACCCCGCCGTAGAACCTGCCGTCTTCCAGGGTCACGTGATAGATGGAACGTTCTCTGAAGGAGCCCACGCTCCGAACGGCAAGCCTGAACGAGAGACCTGACGCAAAGACATCGTCTTGCACCAATACCAGTGCATCCTTGAGGCGCCCGAGGGCCTGCGCTGTCACCGGATCTCCTCCGCGTGCGGTCTAAGGCGTGTTTGGTAAGCCGTCGGACTGGTGGCCGTTCGTCGGTGTGGCGTTGATCGAAAAGTGGCGAGGTCTCCGGTAAGTGGGTTAGCGACCAAGCAAACCTTCACACCGGAGACCTCGTGGCCAGCGTAGCGGTGGCGAGGCGGCATGACCTCAACGACGCGCAGTGGGCGGTTCTTGCCGCGGTACTGCCTGCGGTGTCGGTTCGTGGGCGGCCGCCGAAGTGGAGCAGACGGCAGTTGATCGATGGGATCCGGTGGCGGATCCGGGTGGGTGCGCCGTGGCGGGACGTGCCCACGGAGTATGCGCCGTGGCAGACGTTGTACTGGTTGTTCCGCCGGTGGCAGCGCGACGGGACGTGGCAGGCGGTGTTGACCGCGTTGCAGGCGCACGCAGATGCCGTCGGTCGGGTTCGGTGGGACGTCAGCGTGGATTCCACCAGTGTGCGTGCGCATCAGCACGCTGCTGGTGCCCATCGTGACGGTGGTTCGCAGCAGGAGCCGCCGGGCGGGGTCGATGACGAGCCGGACGATCACGCTCTGGGCAGGTCGCGGGGTGGGCGGACGACGAAGGTGCATCTGGCGTGTGAACAGGGGCGTGAGGCGTTGTCGTTGTTGTTGACTGCTGGGCAGCGTGGCGACAGCCCGCAGTTCGTGCCGGTCCTGCAACGCATCCGGGTGCCGCGTCCTGGTGGTGGCCGGCCGCGGACCCGCCCCGATCGGGTGCTTGCCGACAAGGCGTACGCCGGGAAGGCGAACCGGGCCTATCTGCGTCGGCATGGGATCCGGGCGACGATCCCGATCAAGGCCGATCACGCTGCGAACCGGCGCAAGCTCGGGTCGAAGGGCGGCCGACCGCCGGCCTTCGACCCGGAGCTCTACAAGCAGCGTCACGCGGTGGAGTGCGGCATCAACCAGCTCAAACGCAACCGCGGCATGGCCACCCGCTTCGACAAGCTCGCCGTGCGCTACCAGGCCACCGTCACCATCGCCGCAATCAACGAATGGCTCTGACCCCACTTACCAAACACGCCTTAATACTGCAACAGCGTGTCGTGGCTCCGCTTGTGTTGGCACGTTGACTGGTTGTGGTCGATGTTGAGTTGGTGGGGTCGTGGGATGCCGGGTTGAACGAGTTGTTCTTCCGGTTTTCGCATCGGTTTGCGGGTGGAGCCGCGTCGGCGGGCGGCGGCGTATCTGCGAGGGTTGCTGGCGCCGTTGGAGCGCCGGAACGGTCGGACCCATGCTGAGCAGGGTGGTCATGGGTCACCGGACGGGTTGCAGGGCATGTTGTGCAGCGCGGCGTGGGACCGGGACGGGGTCCGTGATGATGTGCGGGCGGGTGTCATCGAGGCGATCGGCGCGGTAGACGGGGTGCTGATCGCAGATGAGACCGGGTTCGTAAAGAAGGGCCGCGCGTCGGCGGGGGAGCACCGGCAGTACTCGGGGACTGCGGGGAAGGTCGAGAACTTTCCGCTGGGCACGTTTCTGGCGTACAGGTCGGGGCGGGCCAGGCGTTGATCGACCGGGAGTTGCATAGGCGCGCTTTGCGACGACAGCCGTCGTGAAGGGGCTGCGCCGGGTCATCGAGGTGCTTCGGCGGTGAGCACGGCGTGTCTGTGCTTATGCTGGTCGATGCGGTCGCGGAGGATGTCCAGCTGGTCGTGGCCGAGGCCGTCGGTGGTTTCGGCGCGGGTGTGGTGCCAGCGGTAGGCGGCGAGGTCGAGCTGGGCGGCGTGCAGGCGGCGGAGGTTGCGGTAGGCGGGGATGCCGTGCAGGCGCAGGGCGGCGATGTGCAGTGCCTGGCGTTGCCGGGGGTCGAGCAGGATGGGGACCTCCGGTGGGGTGATCGCGGTCGCGGCGCTGGTTTCGGACCAGAGTTCGGTGGTGAGGCCGGCGGCCTGGGTGCGCAGTCCGTGGCGGGTGAGCAGGACCCGCATGACGATCAGGGGTCCCTGCAGCAGCAGGATCGACGCGGGGAGCACGACGAGGAGTTGGACCAGGTCGCTGACGGCGGGGAGCAGGTCGTTCTGGGTGAAGTTGAACGCGTCGTAGCAGGCGTGGCCGCCGACGGCGGCGAGGGCGCCGCAGATGATGGCGGTGCGACGGATACGACGGTCGCGGGTCTGGACGGCCGCGCCGATGGCGGCGCCGAGGATCGCGGAGAAGGCCGTGTGCGCGGCGAGGAGACCGACGATCTGGCGGCCGAAGTACTGCGCGGCGGCGCCTTCGTCGCCGTTGCTCATGTAGAGGATGGTTTCGGTGAAGTTGAACCCGAGGCCGCAGGCGGCGCCGAGGACCGCGCCGGAGACGGCGCCGTCGATGTGGCGGCGGGCGAGCAGGCAGGCGATGGCGACGCCGGCGCCCTTGACGAGCTCCTCGACGATGCCGGCGTTGATGCCGCGCAGCGGACGGACGGCAAGAGTGGCCTCGATATGGTTGTCGTCGCTGAAGGTGTCGTACCAGGCCAGGGACCAGCGGGCGAAGAGCTCGTTGATGTCGCCGCACATGCTGACGGCGATGATGGCACCGAACGCGAACACGGCGAGGTACAGCCACACCGGCACCCGCCGGTACCGCTGGATCGTGTACATGGCCCAGAGGCCGAACCCGGTGGTCGGCACGCACACCGCGAACAGCAGCGGATGCCGGGCGAACGTGATCAGCGGACCGACGACGAACGGGCCGAGCAGGGCGACCGTCCCGGCGACGGTCAGGCGCCGGGACAGCGGGGCGCCGGGGCGCTGCTCGCGGTGCAGGCGGCGGGCCAGGAGGCAGCCGAGCCACGCCACGCACACGGTCGGGATAACCACCCGCTGGACGGCCGGGAGCTGGCCGAGGCCCGACGCGGCACCCTCGTCGAAGAGGTACAGCGCGGCGTTGAGTAGGTAGCCGCCGACCATCACGATGGCGATGCGGAACACCCGCTCCCACGCCCTCACCGCGGGCTCCTGGGCGGTGCGGTGGGCAGGCCGGGGATGGCCGGCGGTGGATGCTCGACGCCGAACGTCAGCACGAGCGCGCCGCTGCACAGCGCGGCCCCGAGGGCGCCGCAGAGCAGCAGCACCCGGAACTGCGGGCGGGTCTCGTAGCCGGGCGGGTCCCGGGTCGGGGTCAGGCCGATCGTGATGCTCCGCGCGAAGTCCCGGACCGCGCGCCACGCGGCGCCGGGGGCGCGGAGGACGAGGATGCGTTTGGTGCGCCTGAGTTTCGGTAGCAGGGCGGCGCCGATGGTGGCGACGAGCGCGCAGACCGCGGCGGCGGCACAGAGCATCGCGACGGTGCGAGGTGTACCGGTGGCGTGGATCGCGCTCGTGGCGGGGAACGCCTCGGCCATCTGACGTGCAAGAGCGAAGTAGAAGACGGCGACGGCCGCGTAGAGCAGGACCAGCATCGCGGAGTACACGGTGTGCAGCCGGAACAGCAGGCACAGCACCGCCACCACGAGATACCCGCTCAACGCGGCCGAGACGGTCGAGGTGTAATGCAGCACGGCGGCGTCGCGAGCGCTGAGGCCCGACCCGCCGCTGGGCGCCGACCCCAACGCCAGCCCCACGGCGACGAGCGCGGCCAGGGGCGCGAACAGCCGGGTCGACGGCCCGCGCAGCCCCACCGTGATCGCGGTGACGGCGACCACGGCGTCCAGGCTCGGCGCGGTGACCATGAAAAACCGGACGAGGTCACCGGCGCCGGGAGGCAGCGCGTCGGTGTAGGAGCTCAACCCGGACGGCTCCGCCCAGGTCACGTCCGGGCCGGCGAGCCAGTCCGTGGCCGACACCGTCGCCACGAAATAGCCGCACACGAGCGCGCCGATCATGCCCGCCCACCGCATCGCCTGCGCGATCAAAGCCACCCCCGTGCCGCCGCCGCCGACCACAATCTACCGACTTCAATCACTTCCATTGAACCCATGCAGCTCGCACGCCAGAACCCAGCAGACCTGCACCGCACGTGGACGTGAGAACGACGTCAACTCCGTTGGACAGCGAGAATCGCGACCACAATCGGGCGGCCGGTCGCGCACGATCGGCTGGTGGCGGCGTCGGACCGCGTCAGCAGTGGATGTAGACGCGGACCAAGTGGACATCGGGTGGCAGATTCTGAAGATATTCGTCGGCAGCGATGTAGTACCGATCGTGGGCGGCCATATCGAACATGCCGGTGCTGAAATCGGCGTAATCGGTCCAGGTGCCGTCGAGGGTCAGCAGTTCGGGTGTCGGGATCTCGCGCGCTGTAAGGCGGCGAATGTACCAGTTGCGGTCGTAGCCATAACGGTAGACAGGGTCGGTGGCTTCGTTGAAGAAGATGCGCTCGGCATCCAGGCCTCGTGCGGTGATGAAGGCCTGAATGAGGGGCTGGTCGCGATGATCCCGTCGGGCGTCGTCGAGGGAGTAAGCCGGGTCGGTGTCGTAGCGGCTCAGGAACTCCTCGATGGGCCGGGCTGGTGGGTGATGCCGGGCGATGTCGTCCCACTCCGCCCAGCTCATCTCAAGTTTTCGTCGGGCCGCCGCCCGGTCGGTGTCGAAGTCGAGCAGGCCGCGTGGGGCGCCGTCGCAGCGGCCGGGCAGCCAGCCGCCGGGCGGCTGAGAGATCCGCAGCACCCGAGGATCGTTCTCCCAGCCTTGCCGGATGAGCAGGCCGCCTGACGGTCTGGCGGTGCCGTTGATCTGCCAGTGGTCCCAGCGGCCTTCGGCGCCGGCGGCGCCGTTCATGTCGAACGGTTCCAGCGCCGCAGCAACGACGTCAACCACGGCCCGTCCCGGCGGTTCAGTGACGCACACCGTCACTGTTGCGTGAGCCATTCGTCCACCTTTCCGGGCGTTCAGGGCCTAGGGTGCTGGTGCGCGGCGAGTGCACGCGCGTGGGCGGGGCTGAGGAACTCGCCGGTGTCGAAGTTCGTGGCTACGTTGATCACCCGGACGTTGCGGTTGCCACGGAACCGGTTCGCCACCGTAGCGGCCTCGTGATCGGTCCGGGCGTAGTAGACCACGAATTGCGTCTGCATCTTGCCACGAGGCTTAGGGCCCATCTTGTTGATGATCGTGTTCGCGATCTCGTCGAAGTTGAGCTGTCTGGATTTGGGATCCGACTCGCTCGCCTCGACGGAGTCCACGCATGCCAGCCGGCCAGCAACGAAGGTCACTTTGATGAAGTCGCTGGTGGTGCCGTGGACCTGGGGTCCGTCAACCGTGCGGACCCAGCCTTTGCCTGTCAGAGCGGCGCCGTCGTTCTGGAGGAAGTAATAAGACCCGTTCCTGGTCCGCGGGTCGAATGCCTCGCCGCGGGCGGCGAGCCCGGCGTTGAGGAACGTCCACGTCGCGAGCTCCATGGCGTTCGCGTTCGGGTTGCCAAGGACGTGCGGGATGGAGTTCTGGTCGACGATGACGCTGTTGCCGACGCCGGTGACCGTCAGTGGGTTCCAGGTGTCGTCGTCGGCGCGGCCCGCAATGCTGCGGCCGTCGCCGATGGACAGCATCCGCCAACCCAGCTCCGACGGGTCGACCGCATGTCCCGGCAGATCGCGGGCGCCGCCACGCCCGGCCGAGCCACCGGAGGGCAGGTGGGTCGCGAGACCAACGGACAGGTCGGTGATCGCCTTGGCTGCGGCGACGAACCGGTACACGACGACACCGGCGGCGACGGCGGCTGCCACCGCGCCCACAATTGCGGCGGCGACCACGGCGGCCGTCTCGCAGCCGCCGCTGTCACCGCCCGCCTCATAGCTGACCCCGCCGCAGCGCGCCCCCGTCTGCAACGGCAGGAGCAGCAGGAGCCAACCGACGGTTATGGCAGTACGGAACGCGACGCGCCAGGTCATTGCCGAGCTCCGTTGATCAGGACGGCGTAGTGGTCCTTGTAGCGCCGCATCCGTTCGCGGAGGACGGCGAGGTTGGGCGGTTCGCCGCGGGCGTCGTGCCGGCGGGACGCGACGAGGTCGAGCTGGCGGAGGCCGCCATCCGCAGCGCCCACCGTTCGCAGGGATCGAACGGGACGGGCACCTCCGGCGGGGTGATCGCGGTGGGCGGGTCGGTGCATTAGGCCTGCATCCTGGCGTAACCGGCGATACCCGCGTAGAGGAGCATCAGCATCGCCCAGTACACGACATCCAGCCGGCACAGCAGCGCGATCGAGGCCGGCGCGAGCTATCCGAACGCCACCGCCGCCACGCACGTCGTCTCCTGTATGACGGCCACGTCGCGGGCGTCGTTGACGCTCATCCGGTCGATGTTGTCGCTCGCCGCGCCGCCCAGCGCGGCGGCACCGTCCATTGGCTATAGCCACGCCACCACCGCACCGACGGGCTGCGCAATCCCACCGTCACCGCCGTGATCGCCACGACCGCCGGCCACGGCAGCGCGGCGAACATGAAGGATCGGACGAACTCCCCCGCTACCAGCCGACAGCTCACCCGTGTAGAGGGACAACTTTCCTGGACGGCCCACGTCGCCGACTCCTCGACGAGCCGATCCGTGCCGGCCTGCCTTACCAGGACAAACCCGCACACCGCCACAGCGACCCAATCGACCCTCCGCAACCATGACACTCCCGGGCGTCAACGTCTGCCGGCTAACCTACCGACATTCGTCGATGCGCGGCGCCCCGGATGGGGCCGATCGGGTCACAAGAAAGGCGGTACAGCAGACGATCCGTTCCGCATACCCGACATGACGGCGTTCCGCTGCGATCCCTTGCATCGGGTCGTTGACGCTCGATGAGCAGCGGCCGCAATCGATCGCGACGCCGAGACCACGCGCACCTCACCGCTGTGAAGTGACATGGCAGAGTCGAATCCGGCCGGTTGGCCGCGTCCGGTCCTCGACGGGATGCCGGTGCCGTGGATCACCGTTGTCGCCGGCGGCCCCCGCGTTACTTTCGGCACCCGCACGGGGATCGGCTGCGGGACTGCCAGACCAGATGGTGGTGCCAGGTCTGCGGCGACCCTCTCCCCGAACGCGCCAGTTTGGGTGATGGTTGCGAAGAACGGACACGGAGCCATTCCGCGCAACGGCGTGCTGACGCTGGGTGATCTCCGGTTGCGTGGCGGGTGATACGCCGGAACCTGTTGTGGTGCAACGAAAAGACGCAGAACCCCGGTATGAAGGTGGTCCTCTCACAGATCAACTTCACTTGGGGCTCTGCGCCGACGATGAGTGTCACATACACCGCGACCCTGCCGGTACGCGACGAGACGATGGACTTCCTGGCCGGTCTGCTGACAGCCGAACGCGCCCGGCGCGGCACCCGGCAGCGAACCAGATCGCTGTCCTGCCATGAGCAGGCGGTCCTCGTCCTGCGCTGGTTCCATGACGGCACCCGGATGGGTCAACTGGCCGTGGACAACGCGATCAGCGTCTCGACCGGATACGACTACCTGCACGAAGGTGTCGACGTCCTCGCCGCGCGCTCACCCGGCCTGCACGGCGCGCGCCGACGTGGCCGATGTCGACGTTGCCCAGGACCGGGATGTCGCGGTTGCCGAGGGCGTCGAGGACGATGTCGGCCAAGGTCGGGGACGCGTCGAGGCCGGCAATGTCGCGTGGGACGCCCACGACCATGCCGGAGATGCGGTCGAGGATGCCGGCGTGGCGTAGCACCTGGAGGTAGGTCCACACGTAGGACGCCCCGCCGCCCAACTCTTCCCAGAACAGCACGGCGCCGTCGTACCGGTCGAGCGGCACAGCGACCGGCGTCGCCTGCACCAGGGCGAGGCGGTTGATCACGCCGCCGATCAGATGGCCTTCGGCGCGGCCGGGGCGCCAGCATTCCCACGGCGACGCAGCGGGCAGCGCACCGAGCGCCGTGGCGTCGGTCAGCAGCCTCGAATACAGCGGTGCTGCCGCCGACGGAGCCGGCAGCCATCGACGCGGGAGGACAATGCGCTGCTCGCCGAGCTCGCGAGGGACGGCCGCGCTCCACTGGCCGGGCTGGCGGCGGCGACCGGCTGGTCGGAGACCACGGTCCGGCGGCGCCTCGAGGACCTGTGCCGGGGCGGTGTGCTGTATTTCGATGTGGAGATCGAGCCGGCGCTGCTCGGCTACCACGCGGAGGCGATGATGTGGCTGACCGTGGCCCCGGCCGCACTGACCGCCACCACCCGGGCGCTCGCCGGCCATTCGCAGATCGCGTACGCCGCGGCGACCACCGGCCCGGCCAATGTCGCGGCCGCGGTGATCTGCCGTGACCTGGGCGACCTCTACGAGTACATCGCCACTGACATCGGTGCCCTGGACGGGGTGACGTCGGTCGAGACCGCGCCGGTCGTGCGCCGCGTCAAGGCCGGCGGGGCGCTCCTCGTGCCATGATCGCCTCGGGGCAGCGTGGTTCGACGAAGATCAGTATGGTGTCGCCGTGCGCCGTCTTCGTCTCATTCTGCCCCTCGTCGTTGCTCTCGCCGGCGATGCTGCCTGCACCGGATCATCAGATCCGGTCGCGGCCCCGTCCTCGACCTCCGCTTCCCCCCCTTCCACCTCACCGTCAGCCTCGCCGTCCGCGGTTGCCAGCAGCCCGAGCGGGCCGCTCGTGCTGCAATTCACGGCGAAAACCCTGGCCGGCGCCGACTTCGCCGGTGCCGGCCTCGCCGGAAAGGCCGCCCTGCTGTGGTTCTGGTCGCCGTCCAGCATGACCTGCGCCGAGCAGGCCGTGGGCGTCAGGAGGGTCGCGACCGGCTACGCGGGCAAGATCAACGTCATCGGCATCGCGGTCGACGGAGATGCCGCCGCGCAGCGCCAGTTCATCGACAAATGGGAGCTCGACAAGGTGACGCACCTGTCCGGCGCCGACGGCGCGGTGGCGAAGCGGTTCATGACCACGGGAGCGGGGATCTACGTCATGATCGACAGCGCCGGTGAGCTCAAGGACGTCGGGACGTTGAACAACGACCGCCTGCTCTCGAGAATCGACCGGCTGGTCGGGCCCATCCCCGTGGGTTAAGACCGTGAGCCATTCCGCGCAAGGTGTTGATCACTGATGGTCATGTTGTTCGGGCGTGGTCGAAGTGCAGCAGGACGAGGGCGGCGGCGACGATCCTGCCGATCTGCCAGGGGCACAGGCTGACGTTGCGGAGTGCTTTGAACGTGCTTTTGAGCAGGGCGTTGCCGCGTTCGGCGATGGCGCGTACGGCGTTGTGGGCGTGGTTGAGCTGCTGCTGGTGCAGGGTGAGCCGGCCGTCTTTGGGTTTCTTGAACGCTACGGTGATGGTGCCGGCTTCGCCTTCGTAGCCGAGGTCGCCGAGGGTGCGCAGGTCGGCGGCGGTTGTGGTGAGGGCGGGCAGGATCTCGGCGTGGGCGCGCACGGCGGTGGTGTCGTGTTCCCGGCCGGGTCGCACATCGGAGGTCCAGATCGGCCAGCCGTCCGGGGCGGTGATGACCTGGATGTTGCCGCCGTGCTGGGCGTGTTTGCCGGACCACCACAGGTCCACGCCGGGGGTCGGGCCGGGGGTGCAGCACCGGTCCGTCTCGATCAGGGTGCCGTCGATCGCGACGTGGCTGTAGCCGGCGGCCTTGGCCGCCAGGAGCGCGCCGTGCAGGCCGGGTGAGCGCGCGGCGAGGACGTCGACACCTTCGTGCAGGTAGTCGTATCCGGTCGAGACGCTGATCGCGTTGTCCACGGCCAGTTGACCCATCCGGGTGCCGTCATGGAACCAGCGCAGGACGAGGACCGCCTGCTCATGGCAGGACAGCGATCTGGTTCGCTGCCGGGTGCCGCGCCGGGCGCGTTCGGCTGTCAGCAGACCGGCCAGGAAGTCCATCGTCTCGTCGCGTACCGGCAGGGTCGCGGTGTATGTGACACTCATCGTCGGCGCAGAGCCCCAAGTGAAGTTGATCTGTGAGAGGACCACCTTCATACCGGGGTTCTGCGTCTTTTCGTTGCACCACAACAGGTTCCGGCGTATCACCCGCCACGCAACCGGAGATCACCCAGCGTCAGCACGCCGTTGCGCGGAATGGCTCACGTGGTTGTCAACGGACGTTTGGTGATGGCTCTGGCAAGAAGTTCGTGAATGGTTGGCCGGGGCGCTATTACGTCCCCGGGGATGGCTACGACGACGGCGAGACGTTCGCGTTGTCGACCGGCGCGATCGACGTGCCGGACGGCGACCCGGATCTGCTCCCGGCCCCTGCCGTGCCGTGGCTCGACTGGGGTACAACACATTGAGGCTGCCGCAGGACGCCGACGTGGACGGACCGCGCTGGCTGGACCTCGCCGACGAACTCGCCGGCGCCGCCATACCGGAGGTCGTGGCGTCAGTCGCTCCGGCGACGCGGCGGTAAGCTGTTACTCCGTAGGTCCGACTGGGCGGCCATGAGGCAGACAGGGGCGGGGCAAGTACCTCGACCCGCCCGCCGCAATGGGCGAGGCGCATGGATCGACATCGCAACGGCGGGTCGACGGCGGGCCGTCGATCGGCACCACCTCGAACGTGCTCGCCGTCGCTGTGATCGGCGAGCACGCTCGCATCAGAGCCTCCCGCTTGTCTGGTCGAACTCGCGATCCCCCGGGAGGGTTCAGCAGTAGCGGTAGACGTGCGTGGCCCGGTAGCTGTTGCCGCCCGCGTTGGACAGGGAACGGTTGCTGACGCCGACCTGGAACAGCGGGTAGGAGCCTTCGAGGAACTGCACCGCGCCGTAGTTGATGTTGTAGTAGGCCGACGCCACCCGCCGGGACCACTTGAAGGTCGCGAGGCTCTGTCCGTAGCAGTCCTGCAGTTTGCCCCGATAGCCGAGGAAGTCTGGTTTGAACCAGATCGAGATCTGGTTCGGTCTCATCACCCGTCAGTCGATCCGCCGCGGCACGTTCACCTCAGTCAACGTCCTCATCGCCCGCATCCGCGACTACGTCGCCCACTGGAACCGCGACGCCGAACCGTTCACCTGCACCGCCACCACCGACGAGATCCTCGCCAAGGTCCGCTGGGTCCAGACCAGCATCAAACAACTCGTCGAGAACAACACCAAGTAGCACAAACAGGATCACGCGACACTAGCAGCTTGAGCTCCGCTCATGTCTCCTCGCGACGGTTCTCTAGGGGAAGGCGCTCTCCGCCGCGGCCCGGGTGTCCTGCCGGGCGCGCTCGACCCTCGCCACATCCACCGGCCCCCGGTATTCGTACTCGACGGATACGACCATCAGGTCACGACGGACCGCATAGCTGTAGTGGCCATTGATATTGCTCGTGGCGTTCGGTTCATTCCACTCGCACCACTGCGCTGGCCCCTCGTCCGGACCCTGCACCGGCGCGGTCAACGGTGGCAACCGGCAAGTGTTGCCCAATAGGCCGACCGCGTCCTCATGTGCCTCGGCAGCGTTCTTGTCGAAGGCCTTGTAGACCTCGAAGCGCAGCTCCGCGAAGTCGCCGTCGGCGGAGCTTTCCGTACGGTTGCTGAACTCGCAGGTGCCGGCGTTGCCCAGGTCATTGTGCCGGCTCAACTCTGAGAGCTTCACATCACCGTCTGGCACCGCGGCGTTCAGCTTGCCGGCATCGAACAGGCTGCAGACGTCACGGGTCCCCAGCACCGGCTCCTTCGGCGCACCTCCCACGAAGGAGCATCCGCCGAGCGCCAACGCCACGACGGCCGTCATGGCCGACCGTGTGGCGCTGCGCCGACGGCGCACCACCTGGATCGCACTAGACAAACGGGGCCCCGCACTTCGCAAAGGTACAACCGATGAAATCGCGATACGTTCCGCGGCCGTTCTCACCGCGGACCACGAACTCCTGCGCCTTTCCGTACTCGTGCAACTCAGCAAGCCGTCCCAGGTCATAGCCGAACTTTGACTCGCCCTTGTCGAAGTTCCAGTCTTTGTAGAACGAGACATAGTAGCTGGCCTCGACTCCGGTCAAGCCGTTGGTGTAATTGCTGACCCTGAAGTCCCCGACACCATGTCCTACACCTTCGACGGCCTCGGGCAGCTGCGCACCTCCGGCGCCGCGACCCTCGCCATCAGCCCGGCCGGACTGCTCAAGCAGCTGCCCGACGGCACAACCCAGGCGTACAACGCGGCACAGCAACTGACGTCCGCGACGCCGACGACCGGCACCGCCACCACGTTCACATTCGACGGCAACGGCAACCGGATCCGGGCCACCACCGGCACCCGCAGCACGAACCTGGTCTACGACCAGGCCGGCACGACCCGCTCCGTCACGACCCTCGACGGGCCCTCACCACCTACACCGCCGACGGTGAAGGACTGCGGCAGTCACGCACCCAGAACGGCGCCACCGCCCGCTTCGTGTGGGCCCAGGCCGGCGGCCTGCCGCTGCTGCTCGACGACGGCGGCCACCGCTACCTGCACGGCAGCGGCATCACCCCGTACGCCCAGGTCGCCACCGACGGCACCATCGAGTACCTGCACACCGACGCCCTCGGTTCGGTCCGCACCATCATCGACGCCGCAGGCACCGTCGTGGCCACCAACACCTACGACGCGTATGGCGTACGGACCGGGCACACCGCCAGCACCGACAGCGCCATCGGCTACACCGGCAACTGGACCGATCCGACCACCGGACTGGTCGACCTGCGCGCCCGCGACTACGACCCGGCCGCCGGCCAGTTCACCACCGTCGACCCGCTCGTCGACAGCACCCGCCCAGCCCTACGCGTACGCCGACAACAACCCGCTGCAGAACACCGACCCGTCCGGCGCCTGCCCCATCTGCGTCGGCGCCGTCATCGGCGCCGCGATCGGCGCGGGCGGATACATGTGGCAGCACCGCAACGACCCGTCCTACGACTGGGGCGCCGTCGGCGAGGCGGCCCTCGTGGGTGGGGTTGTCGGTGGCCTCTCGGTACTGGTCGCGCCGGCGGGTGCGGCACTCGCCGCCCGCTTCGGGATGCAGGCGGGCTCGCTCGGCTCGATCGCCACGATCTTCGCCGTCGACGCGGTCGTCGGTGCCGGTTTCACCTGGGCCTACAACAGCGCGATGTGCCGTCCGACGACGCCGACCGACCTCATCATCGGCGCGGTCACCGGCGGCCTGTCCGGTGCCGCAGGGCCGCTGTACAGGTACGTGCGCGGAGCGCGGAAGGCGCATGCCGTGACGACGCCTGCCGTGGCGGCCCCTTCCGCGGTGACGCCTGCCGCGGGTCCGAGCATCTCCAGAACAATCAGTTGGCAGAGGCAGGAGGCGACACGTATTGGCAGATCCGCTGTATACCGGCACGAGCTATTTCAAGAACCACGCGGACGCTCAGAGTGTGCTCGACGCGTACCACAACGGCAGCGCATCGGTTATGGGATCACACAGGGAGGGATTCGTTGTCCGCTACGACAACGTCCCTGGCTACAACCATAATCCGGGCGCGGGTTACCTCGACCAGCCCACCAACCTATTCTTGATCAAGGGGACGCGTAGTGTCAGTGTCGTTCCGATAAGTCCGAACTGGACACCCAGGCCGTAGGAGGCTGAGCAGTTGGAGACCTCGCTGCAGCACGAGAACAGGATGGTGCTCGACGTCGTCCAGGCCGCGCTCGGGCTTATCCCGAAAGAGATGACCGCTATTTCGATCGTCGTCGATCACGACCTTGTAATTTTGCATTTCGCCGTGGTTGAGCGTAGCGCCCAGGTTGACGAGGACATTGAAGATTTGGTGTCTGATGTGTTTGCTCTCCAGGACGGGCCGATCAATATAGAGGCGCGTGTCTTTGTGGGTTCGCCCCGCGGGGAATGGCCGGGATTTTCGGGCCGTCGTGTCTACCTGGCGAAAGATTTCTGACACGCGGGACGGGGCGAGATCGACAGACTGGTGATCTCGCCCCGGCTCGACGGCGTCTCGTTGTGGGCCACGGCCGCTGGCTGGAATCAACATCTCCAAGCTGGAGAACGGCCGGCAGACCCCCACGGACGACGACATCCGCGGATGGGCACGGGCCACGAACAGCGAGGCCGAAACCGAGGCGTTGCTTGCGTCGCTGCACACCCTCGAGCTCGAGCACGCGGAGTGGCAACGCCAGATCAGGACAGGACTGCGCCAGCACCAGGCCGAGATCGCCGACCTGAACGCGAAGACCCGGCTGTTCCGGGCGTTCGAGTCGACATTCATCCCTGGCCTGCTGCAAGCGGCCGAGTACGCCCGAGCGCGCTTCTCCAAAAGGATCGCGGCACTCATCCCGGCACCACTCCCCCGCGCGCGGCCGCCACGGCCACCGCTGCCCCACCTGCCCGCACCTCGCACCGGGCCTGACCAGACCGAGGCACACCTGGACGGCGGCCGGCTCGACCCGTCCGGCCGGGTCTCGGACCGCGGGCTACTGCACCGGCTCGGCTGGCCGCCGGGGCGCCGCATCCAGTTCGACATCGCGCCCGGCGCCATCACGGCGACATCCACCCCGACAGCGGGCCACACTATCGGCGCCACCGGCCTGCTGGCCATCCCGGCGCCGGTCCGGCAACTTTGCAACCTCGCCGCCGTTGCCATGGTCGTCCTGCTCGCCGACCCCGCTCATGACTTGCTCGTGGTGTACCCGGCTCAGACCGTCGCACGGCTGCTGGCCGACCGGCGCGTCGCAGGCAATGCCGGCTGACCGTGAGCGGCTCGACGCCGCCTGGACGGCCCTGGCCGAACTCGGCGTCACCCTCGCCGAACTGCAGGACGACGCCCGACCGGCACTGCCGACGTTCGACGAGTACCTCCCGCAGGTGCTCGCCGCGGCCGGTCCGGGCGCGCTGCGCGCCTACCGCAGCTACTGGCAGCGCATGACCACGGCATGGGGCGACCTCGCGATCGACGCCGTCTCCGCGAGCGACATCCAGGCGTTGCAGCGACGCGTCGTCAGCAGCGCCCGTGCCCGGCGCAACAGCCGTGGCGGCCGCCACGCGGGCGAGCTGCTCATCGCGGCCGCTCGCGCCTTCTACAACGTGGCCATCGCCGACGGTCTCATCGACGCCGCGGACAGCCCAGCCCACCGCGTTGGCAAGCCCCGCCGGCTGCCCACCACCCGACGGGCGCTGACACCTGCCGAACTGACCGACATCAACCTCGTTGCCCGCACCACCGGCAACGACACCATCCTCGACGCGCTGCTACTGCGCCTGCACACCGAGACCGCCTGCCGGCGCGCCGGTGCCCTCGGGCTGCGCCTGCAGGACCTGGACGCCGACCGCGGCCTGCTGCAGCTGCGGGAGAATGGCGGCACAGTCCGCTGGCAGCCGATCAGCCTCGACCTCGCCACCAGCCTCATGCAGCACGCCGCCGTCCGCGGCGCGGTCCTGCCTGCGGACGCGCTGCTGCGGTACCGCAACGGCCGCCCCTTGACCAGCCGCCGCTACGACGAACTGTGGCGCCGCATCGGCCGGCACCTGCCCTGGGTCGCCGCGCAGGGCATCACCGCCCACTGGCTGCGCCGCACCACCCTGACCTGGGTCGAACGGCATTGCGCGTCCGTTCGTCATCGGCCAACGGGGCGAGCCCGGGCCGGCCGTGGCCGGCGCGGCCCGGGCAACGTCCGGTCAGAGGTCGGCGGGACCTGCGGTGGTGGCCTCGTCGACGGCGCCGGTGCGGCGGGTCGACGCGTGCTCCGCGCCGGGGGAAGCCCGGTCCGCGGTGGTGGCGGCGCGGGCGGCCAGGGCCGGCGGGGCCTGCTCGCCGACGACGCCGCCGCGGATGCGGTTGTCGGCGGCGACCCTGGCGGCCGGGGTGTTGCTGGACAGCTGGAGCTGGCCGTTGATGATGTTGTCTTCCAGGGAGACGCCGCCGGTGGTGTTGCTGATGCTCACGTCCCGGCCCCAGTAGCCGCCGGTGGCGCAGCCGTCGAGGGTGCCGTTGGGGCCGAGCTGGACGCCGCCGAGGTTGCCGGCGAAGGTGGCCTTGCCGCGGACGGCGCTGCCGCAAACGACGCTGCCGGTGGAGGTGTTCAGGACGGACAGGGTGCCGTCGATGAACGAGTCGTGGACGTCGGTGTAGTACGCGCCGCTGCTGCTGACGTTGCCCGTGACCTGGGTCTGCTGGTCGAGGCGGGCCTCGCCGACGCCGATGGTGACGTTGCCGGTGACGGTGGCGCCCTCGAGGAAGAGGAAGCCCTCGATGGTGGCGGTGCCCTTGGGGCGCAGGGTAACGGTGCCGGTCCCGCCCTGCCGCAGGTACACGCCGAAGCCACCGGCGGCGAGGACGACCTGGCCGCCGATGGTGGTCGCGGTGGCGTCCAGGTAGCCGTCCGCGGCGATTCGGACCTCGCCGCTGATGCTGCCGTTGTTCACGACCAGGTTGGCGCCGGTGGCGACCTGGACGTTGCCGGTGATCGTGGTGCCTTCCAGGGAGCAGGACTCGCCGGCCGGGACGTACAGGTCGTTCGGGACGGTGACCGCGCCGCCGGTGCCGACGCAGTACGTGATCAGGCCGGCCTGGGCAGGTGCGGCGGGGACGGCGAACACCGCGGCGAGCGACAGGGCGGCGGCGCCCGCGAGGACAGATCGGCGCATCAGGATGCTCCTCGGGGAGTCAATGACGGGACGGATGAGCGGGAGGCGGCGCGCACGATCGCGCCCTGGTCCCGGCGGGTGAGCACGCCGGCGGTCACCAGCGGGGCAGTGACGGCGTCGACGTGCCGGACGAACGCGGCGTGCGACGGATACGAGGCGTGCTCGGCGATCAGGTCGTTGACGGTACAGCCGTTGCCGGTGTCCACGTTGGACACTCCGGAGTCGACGCCGCCGATGACGACGGTCGGGCGGTCGTCGGAGTTCGGGCAGGCGTCGGTGCCTGGGTCGGTGACGGTGAACGCCGCGGACTGGGCCGAGGACACGTTCCCGGCCCGGTCGGTGGCGCGGTAGCTGACGCTGTGCACGCCGGGGGCACTGACGACGACCGGCGCGGTGTAGGCGGTCCATTCCCCGCCGTCGAGCCGGTACGAGATCGACGCGACACCGGACTGAGCGTCAGTGGCGGTGACCGTGACGGTCGCCGGGAAGGTCCCGGTGACCGTGGCGGTCACGGTCGGCGGGGTGGTATCCACAGGGTCCGGCAAAACTACAGTGAACATCACCATGCCCTCCGGCGAGGTGTTCCCGGCGACGTCCGTGGCCCGGTGGTGCAGCATGTGTGAGCCGGGCGTGGTGACGACGACAGGCGCCGAGTACGGCAGCCACGCGCCGCCGTCAAGCTGGTAGGCCACCGAGGCGACCCCGGAGCCCGCGTCGGTCGCGGTGACGGTGACGGTGGCCGCGGCCGTGCCGTCACCCGAAACGGTCGCGGTCACCGCTGGCGGGGTGGTATCCACGGGGCCGGGCTCGTCGACGCTGAACGCCACCGACCCGACCGCGGAGGTGTTGCCCGCGGTGTCCGTGGCCCGGTACAGCACCGTATGGTCCCCGGGTGACGTCACCCGCACCGGTGCCGTGTAGGGCGACCAGCCGGTGTCGTCCAGCTGGTACTCCACCGACGCCACCCCGGAGTCCGCGTCGGTCGCGGTGACGGTGACGGTGGCCGCGGCCGTGCCGTCACCCGAGACCGACGCGGTCACCGTCGGCGGGGTGGTGTCCCCGCCGCCGGTCCCCGTGACGACCAGCTCGCCCACCATCAGGCTGTGGCCCGGGATGGAGCAGAAGTAGCGGTACCGGCCGGGCGTCAGGACGACGTCCACCTGGTGCCGGCCGTTGTTGGCGTCGAACGGGTTGGCCAGGATGTTGACGTTGACGTCGTGGTTGTAGCCCTCCGCCGACGTGTCGAAGGTCAGCGTGTGCGGCATCCCGGTGGTGTTCCCGGTCGCCGTGCTGTTCTCGAACACGATCGTGGCCGCCCCCGCCACGGCCGTCGCGGGCGCCGTCTTGTACCGGGTGATCTCCCCGTCGGTCGTCCACGTGAGCACCTGGTCAGCAGCCGACGCCGGACTCACCAAAGCAGACAACAGCACCACGACGACACCGACGAGCGACAGCGCACGGCGGATCACAGCGACCTCACCCGCAGGTTGCGGAACTCCATGACGTCGGCGGTGCCGTGGTTCTGCAGGCCGAGGAAGCCGCTGAGGTACTGCCGCAGGTCGGTCGACGGGTCGCCGGCCCGGGAGGACTGCTTGCCCGGCGTGTTGTCGAACTCGTTGATCACCACGCCGTTGCGGCTGATCGTGTAGTGCTGCCCGACGACACGGACCTCATAGTCGTTCCACACACCCTTCGCGGTCGCGCCCGCGCCGCTCATCGGCACCGGGTCGAAGTTGTAGATGGAGCCGGTCTTCTGTGGCTCGCCGGTGTCGCCGTCGTACAGCTGGATCTCGTGGCCGCAGTAGATGGCGACCCACGCCTGCGACGTGCGCGCCGAGCCGACGGTGCCGCAGCTGCCCTCGGGGCGTTCGGCGAGCGGGATCCGCGGGTCCGGGAAGCGGGCGAAGACCCCGCTGTTGGCCCGCGTCGTCCCGGGTGCCATGTCCCGGAACTGCAGCTTGAACGAGAAGTCGCCGAACTGCCGGGCCCCGTACCAGAGCATCCCGAGGCCGCCGTCGCTGCGCAGCGTCCCGTCCGGCTGGATGACGAACTGTCCCGACGGCGCCTGGACCCAGCCGTCCAGCGAGGTGCCGTCGAAGATCGCGTCGTAGCCGGTGACGCCGGTCCTTCCGATCGGTGACGCGGCGGCGGTACGGGTGAGCGTCCCGGCCTCCCGTCCACTGAGGACACCGCTGCCGGTCAACGAGGCGGCGACCGCGTTCACATGCCGGACGAAGCCGTCGTGGTCGGGCCAGGTGCTCTCGTCGTCGATGAGGTCGTCGATCGTGCAGTGCCCGCCCGCGACGCGGTTGGCGATACCCGTGTCGGTGTCGCCGAGCCGGACGGTGGCCGAGGTGTCCGGCACGAGGCAGTCGACGTCGAGCGTGGTGCGGACTTCCACTGTGGACGATGCGCCGCCGGCGTAGGTGACGGTGAGCCGCACGGCGTAGGAGCCGGTCCGGGCATACGTGTGCCGCGGGTTCGCCTCCGTGGACGTGGCGCCGTCCCCGAAGTCCCAGCGCCAGCTCAGGCCGCCGGACCGGGAGCCGTTGAACTGGTACGTGAGCGGCTTGTTCTGCACCGCGACGGCCCGTGCGGCCGGCACCGGGGTCGCCGGGCCGCCCTGGTACGCCACCCGGATCAGCTTCTGGTTGGGGTGTAGGGAGAAGAAGCCGCCGCCGTAGTCGAGCATGTAGAGCGCGCCGTCGGCGCCGAACTTGGCGTCCATCCACGACTGCAGGCGGGTGTCGCCGCTGCCGGACGGGATGATGGCCCGCAGCGACTCGGCGAAGACCGGCGGCGCCGCGACGGCGGCTCCGGCCGGGTCGACGGTGACGGCGATGCGGTTGCTGGCGTTGGACTCGTCGCCGATGAACCACTTGCCGTCCCAGTACGCCGGCCACGCGACACCGCTGCTGGTGTCCACAGTGGACCGATGGTAGGACGGGCCGGACATCACGGCCTGCCCGCCGCCGCGCAGGTACGGCTGCGTGTAGGTGGCGTCGGCCGCGACGTACGTCGGCACCCCGCTGCCGTCGGCGCGCGCCGGGAAGACCGGGCCGCCGCCGTCGGGCGAGTACCAGATCATGTTGTTCTTCACCGGCGGCAGGTCGACGAGGCCGGTGTTGCGCGGTGAGGTGTTGCGCGGGTGGGCGCAGTCGTACCAGCCGGTGAGCACCGACGCGTCGGTGTCGCTGCGGTCGCGGTACGGCTGCCGGTTGCCCATGCAGTACGGCCAGCCGTGGTTGCCGGCCTCGGTGATGACGGTCGCGGTCTCGTACTTGGCCGGGCCGAGCGTCGGGCTCGGCGACGCCGCGTCCGGGCCGACCCACGCGGCGGTGAGCCAGTTGCGGACCGGGTCCCACTGCAGCCGGGCGATGTTGCGCACGCCCATCACGTAGATCTCGGGGCGCGTCTTGTCGGTACCCGGCGCGAACAGGTTCCCGGCCGGGATCGTGTACGTGCCGCCGGGCTCCGGGTGGATTCGCAGGATCTTGCCGTTGAGGTCGTTCGTGTTGCCCGCGGTCCGCCGCGCGTCCTGGAACGAGGTCCCCGCGTACTCGGCGGTCCAGTTGTTGCCGGAGTAGCCGCTGGAGCCCTCGGAGGAGTTGCTGTCGCCGGAGCCGACGTAAAGGTTGCCGACCTCGTCGAACGCCATCCCGCCGCCGGCGTGGCAGCAGCTGTGGATCTGCACCGGCCACTGGATGAGGTCCTTGCGGGTGGCCTGGTCGATGCTCTGGGCGGCCTGGTCATAGGTGAACCGGGAGATGGTCCGCTGGCCGATCCGCGTGTCGCGGTTGATGGAGGCGTGCGGCATCCAGTACACGTAGAGCCAGCCGTTCTGCGCGAAGCCGGGGTCGGCGACCACGCCGAGCAGGCCCTCCTCGTTCTTGACCAGCTCCGAGCCGCTGCCCCGGTTGCCCATCACGGGCAGCGTCGTGAGCAGCTTCACCGCCTTCGTGGCCGGGTCGTACCGGTGGATCGTGCCGCAGCCGAGGCCGACGTTCGGGTTGGCCCAGTCGACGACCGGCCCGCTCGGGCAGGCGGCCTTGCCGACGTAGAAGATCGACCCGTCGGGCGCGACGGTGAGGCCGTGCGCCTCGCCGATCTGGTCGAGCTGGCCGGTCTGGTTCGCCGCGGTGAGCCGCTCGACCTTGTAGTTCGCGGCGATGGTCGCCTGGCAGTCGCCGCGCTCGATGCCCGTGGTCCAGCGCAGTGCGCCGCCGAGGTGGGCGCGGAACTCCTGCTCGGCGTAGCCGGCGGCGGTGTGGCCCATGCCGGTGTAGAAGGACCGGCCGCCGTCGTAGTCGCGGCACCAGGACACCGGGTGGAACGGGCCGTTGGCGCCGGCGCCGGCGTCGTGCTTCCACTCCTCGACCTGCGCGACGGTGTGCACGGTGCCGACCGGGTTCGGGTCCCAGTTGTACCAGCGGTCGGAGCGGGTCAGCTTCAGCGGCAGCGACGCGGTCGCCGGGTGCTGCCGGTCCAGGACGTCAACGACGCCCTGCTGCACGGCCGGCGGCGCGGGCGGCTCGGCGTCCCCGGCGAACAGGCGCAGGTCGGCGAGCTGGATGAGCGGCTCGCCGCCGTTGGAGGTGATGTTCAGCCGGTACCGCGGGTACACGGTCGTATTGGTCAGGTCGAACCGGCGGGTCTGCAGGCGCTCGCCGAACGTCTGGCCGGTGCGCCGGTCCAGGTCGACCCAGCTGGTGCCGTCCGCGGAGCCTTGCAGCGTCCAGTCCTTCGGGTCGCGGCCGGGGAAGTCGTTGGCGGACGTGAGCGCGTAGCCGTTCACCGCTTCCGGGGTGCTCAGCTGGTACGCCACCCAGCCCGTCGTGGCGAACGTCAACCACTTGGTGCCGGCGTTACCGTCGGCGAGCTTCTCCTTGGTCTCGTTCGGCGGGTTCTCGGCGCTGGCGGTGACGGCGGCGACGGGCAGCGCGTTGGGGATCGCGCCGACGGGCCGGGTGCCGATGAGGCCGGTGAACCACGACGACTCCGGCTGCGCCTTGGCCGCGTCACCGACGCCGAGGAAGCCGTTGCCGGCCTTCACGTACGCCTGCAGCGCGGCCTCCTGGTCGCGGGTGAGCACGACGCCGGCGGCGGAGAGGAAGACGATGCCGCGGTACTTGGCGAGGTTGGCGGTGGTGAAGTCGGCGGGGTTCTGCGACTCGGTGACGGCCAGGCCGCTGGCCTCCGCGACTTCGGTGATCTCCTGGGCGGCGCTGGCGACGGGGTCCTGCTGCTCGGCGGCGGGCCCGTGGAACAGCAGCACCTGCGGCTGCGCCGCTGCTGCTTGCGGGGCGGCGGCGGCCGCCACTGGATTCGCGATCTGTATCAAGGTCAGGGCGACGGCGGCGGCGAACGGGCGCCGCCAGGTGGTGAACCTCATGAGGCTCCTTCGTCGATGGGTGTTCAGCCGCCGTGGACGTGCGCGGCGGGGTTGTGCACGTGGCCGTGGAAGCGGTCGATGGCCTCCTGGGCGCCGGCCGGCATGGAACCGTCGGCGTTGCGGACCAGGAACAGGCCGGCCATCCCGGTGTCGGAGTGTGACTGGACGTGGCAGTGGTACATCCAGGCGCCCGGGCCGACGCCCTCGCCGGCGAGCACCTGGAACCCGAACGAGCTGCCAGGGTTGAGGTCCTTGTTGTCGATGACCAGGCTCGGGTCGGAGGGCCCCTCGAGCATCCCGGTGCGGTTGTCCGCCCACCGGTGGGCGTGCAGGTGGAACGTGTGGAAGAGGCTGCCGTGGCCGATCGCGGTCCACTCGACCCGCTGGCCCAGGTTCGCTTCGAACATCGGCGTGTCCGGGGCGACCTTGTTGTTGATCTGCATGTCGTTGAACACGACGGTGAACTGCTTGTCCGGCAGGATGTCGCCGCGGCGGCGGACGGTCAGCGCGCCGTACAGCCCGCGGGCGACGCCGCCGGTGCCGTGGTCGGTGCCCATCGCGTGGTCGTGGTAGTGCCAGTAGCCGGCGCTGCCGGGCATGAACCGGCGCCCGGCGGCCGCGGTCATCTCGTGCGAGCGCCACACATAGGTCCTGGTCTCGCCGGGGTTGTTGAACGAGTTGTGCAGCGGGCTGCCGTCGGAGTCGGTGCTGTAGTCGACGCCGTGCGGGTGGATCGACAGCCGCTGGGTGGTGGTGTTGACGAGGGTGACCTCCAGGGTGTCACCCTCGTACATCTCCAGCGTGGGTCCCGGGACGGTGGCCTGCCCGGGGGCCAGGCCGTAGCCCACCAGGTTGCCGGGCAGCGCCTCGGCGTAGATCGTCACGCGGCGGGTGGCGCCCGCGAACTGCTGCTTCGCCGAGCGGGCGGACCCGGGCACGAGCGCGGTGCCGATCCCCGCCGCCGACACGGCTAAGGCGCCGCCCACCAGCATCGACCGGCGCGACGTGAGCCGACGGAACATCCATCCCCCTCCCGGTGGACCGCGAGGGCAGGGTGGGTCACCGCTCCCCGTCACAGCCGATGTTGACATCGACTTTTGTCGATCTAACGCCAACTTATGCACGGGTTGAGCAAAAGTAAAGACTTGCATCTACAAAGATGGCACTCTATGGACAGAAGTTCACCCTACCCCCCGAACCGGACATCCAGATATGTAAACTTTTGCCCCAGCTCCGGTGCCGGCACGGCCAGACCGAGCCCTCGATGCCAGCCACCCGGCACCTCACGCCACCCGAACGGCGTGTCGACCACCGGGATGACGACCGCCTGGTTGGCGCACACGCCGTCGCAGTAGTGCGGGCTGGAGACGGACCGGAACGCCGCACGGGACAGGACGGGTCCCTCCTGCGAGGTGCCGCGCGCCGTCCGCTCCGCTTCGGTGATCGGCTCGTCGCTCACGTAGGCGGAGCAGGACCCCCAGAGACCGAACAGCGGCGGCCACCCGATCCCGTCGCCACAGCTGCTACCTGCGGGCCCTCCGAGCTCGCAGCAAAGCAACCGTCCACGCCGCTCGTTCCAAGCGGCTGCCGATCCAGCGCAGCACGCGGTCGACCCTTCCGCGCTGCGGCAGCGGTGCACCCAGCAGCGCGAGAACCGCTCGAGTGGGTTGGCCGGCGTCGTCGTCTACGGTCTGGGACAGGGTGCGGTGTCCTCCAGGACCCGGTCCGGACGGGTCCTCGACCGGCACCGTGCAGCCCCGGCGCCCGAACACCGTCCAGGACCCGCGCTCATCGGTTGTGTCCTGAAGCCGGGCAACCCAGTCCGCCGTGACGCTCCGTAGCGCGCAGATCTCGGCCAGAAGCGTGCGTCGCTGCAAAACTGTCACACTTTGCGGCCGGGTGCTGCGCAGTGTGTTGTACCGACTCGATGCGATCGAGGGACCGGAATCATCGAGGCCGATGCCGAGGGCGCCGCTGCGCGCGAAAAGACGCACAGGCGGAGCATCAGAAACCGCCCGGCTCCGGCGAGTCCGGAGGCGCTAAGGTAAACAGCTTGCTCCCAGCGCATACCGGCGGATGGCTGCACCGCCTGCAGGACCAGGATGGCAGCTGAGGTGATCATGTAGGCGGCCGCGGCCGAGCCGGCGGATTGCAGGTGCTGACGCCATTGCGCGCACCGACGAGCGCCAAAGGTGAACCGCGCGTGGAGTTCTGTGCCCAGCAGGGTGGACACGACGGTGATCAACGCGTTCGCGGTCACCCATGGCATGAGCGTGGCCGTCAGCGGCACCGCAGCACTCGAAGCGAGTCCGATACCACCGCCGACCAGAACGAACCTGGCGAACGAGCTCCGGCCCGCCGGTCGAGTCCGTGACGCGCTGGCCGGCTTCGTCGACAGTAGCGACGCGACCGGCTCGCCTTCGCCCTTCACACCAGAACGGCGGCGAGCGGGCTTCAGCATCGGCGGTACGGTCGAGCCGGAGCAACGTGTTGGATCGGCCTGCCCGCGCCGCCGTGGCAGGTAACCCGCGCCGGCACCGGTCAGCCCCACCGCGCCGGCCGTCTGCTCGCCCATCACAGTTTTCCTCGCGGCGACGGCGGAGGTCGGCGCGGGAGTGTCGAACGTCTGCATCATGCTCTCCATCGAGCGTCGCCATCCGGTCCCGGCGGCCCGTACGTCCGCCGGCAAACTGACCATGGCTGTCGCCGCTGACACCGCCTCATCAGCGCGCTGACACGCACGCGCGGCCCGTGTCAGCGCGATGGCAGCAGCGTGGGCGGCGCTTGATCGGCAGAGTTTTGTCAGACCCTGGGGGTAGCCTCCGGGCCATGACGTTGTCGAGAGAAGAACGCGAAGCGTTTCTTGCCGAACCGCACGTCGGCGCCCTGTCGGTAGTCGAACGGCCTGATCGGGCGCCGCTTACTGTTCCCATCTGGTACCAGTACGAGCCAGGTGGTGAGCTATGGATTGCCACAGGACCGGATGCACGCAAGACGCAGGCGATCCGCGCGGCAGGTCACTTCGGCCTGATGGTAGAACGCAGTGCACCAACGGCCAGGTACGTGTCGGTGCGAGGACCAGTAGTGCGCATTGAGCCGGGTTCGCCCGAACGGTCGCGGGAACTGGCGCGGCGCTACATTCCAGCCGCGAGGGTGGAAGAATACTTGGAGTTCGAGCGGACGCATATCGGCACACAAGTAATTGTCCACATGCGTCCCGAGCATTGGCTTTCTTCGGATCTTGGACCGGAATGGTGAATGACGTTACGTACTCATCTCGGCGAGACCGGGACGGCGGCGTCGGCGTCATCGGCCGCCCCGACCGGCATTCCGAAGAGGTCGTCGCACCGCCATCTGGGCCGCACCGTCGTCGAAGGGCAAGACATGCGCCTGGTTCATCTCGGACATGTCTTCATCAATTTCAAGAACAACACCTTCCAGTGGGTGGGCATCCAACGGTTCCGGCTGCCCGGGCCGACGGTAAACGACACGTCGGTCCTGGCAATGTTGATCAGCCACGAGCTGTACGGCGACGACCATGCCGGAGGGACGCCTGGCGACAACCCGGAGCGGCACGGCCCGTACTGGCGAGACCGGATCACACCCGGCTGCTTCGACCTCACTGACGCCGGTGGCGAGGAGCGCTTGCTGCGCGCGTGGGCCGAACAACACGCCCCGTTACCCGAACACCTGCACGCGGATCTTGGCCGCGACCTCTACCAGCCGCTCCGAGCCGCCAAGCGGGTGTACCGGCTCCGGGACCTCGGCCCGGCCGCCTACCACGATTGGGGCGGCGTCCAGACCGAGTTCCACGAACTTGCGCTCATCGACCACACTGACGAAACGCTCACCGTGGTCGTGGCCGCTGATGACTGAGCCTCGGTGCCCGACGAACCGAGCGTGACGACAGCCAGCGACCTGCCGCGCCCGCTTCGCGGCAAGTGAGTACGCCAAGATCACTGGGCATGAGATCGGCAGCTACGCATAAGAGGCGATGTAGGTCTTAAACGCCTACGAAGCGTACGCAGCGTAAAGGCTGTCGGGCACGACAACCGGCGACTCGATGCCGACGAGTTTGACCAACCACGCGCCCACTGGAACCCGGACTTCCCGCCCACTGCCGCTGACGCTCCACGCGTCATTGTTCAGCGCGGTGGTCGTAACCCCGGTGATTCCTGCATAGGTAGCAAGGAGAGTCTTCGCTGCATCGGTCGGCAGCTTAGATCCAAGCTTCTCTGCGAACTCGATCGGTGCCGTGAAAGTCGCCATGTCGCCCCCGCCTCCTCTATGGGTCTTGAGGCGACAACGAGCGAGGGCACGCCAAGGCCACGGAGCAACTTGCCCGAACGGTGCGCCGTCCTTGCCGCTTTGCCACTTCTCCAAGGCGCTCGCACGGCGCCTTGATATCGGCCACAACCGCCCGTGCCTCAGCCCCCTCGGCGTAGCGCGCTGTCCGAGCACGCCCAGTCACACCTCGGACCAGCGAGGCACCCTATCGCGAGAAATGGGCTGCTCACTGTAGATCAGCCCGTCGCGTTGAGGGCGTTGACCAGGTCCACCGCCAGACTTCCTACATCCGGCGTGCGACCAAGATCGGAGGCCGCGCATCGACCCCGACTGGAAGTCTAGTACGACGGCCCAGGTTCGTTATGTAGATGTTGGTTGATGGATGGCGTGGCCGCGTCGGCGGTAGTGGCTGGTGCGGGCGCGGGCGGCCGTCAGCATGCCCTCCGACACGCCGACCAGCCCCAGCGCCACCAGCCCATCGTCAGACATCTACATGACGAACCTGGGCTGGGGTACTAATCCGGCCGGCGGATCCGTCTTCGTCATCACGCTCGACGCTGCAACCCGGGATCGGCCCTCGACCTTCGGGTCGGGGGCCGCCCGCCCTTGACGGACGGCCACCGAGTCAACTCAGGAAGGGTTCAATGCCGACAGCTCCCCGACGGGTGCCACCAGGTGACCCTCCCCGAAATAGCACCACCATGCCGGTGACGAGCCGGCCGGGCAGAGCATGTGCAGTCCACGGTTGTGCACTGCACAGTCCGGCCATGCGATGTTCAGCACCTCGGCGAACAGGTCTTGGACACCTTCGGCAACTTCGGCCAGCGCATCCTCCTCCGTTTCCCCTTCGAGAGCGCCCTGCCCGCCGTAGAACCTGCCGTCTTCCAGGATCACGCGATAGACGGGACGACCTCGGAAGGAACCCACGCTCCGAACGGCAAGCCTGAACGAGAGACCTGACGCAAAGACATCGCCTTGCACCAATACCAGTGCATCCTTGAGGCGCCCGAGGGCCTGCGCTGTCACCGGATCTCCTCCGCGTGCGGTCTAGCACCCCAGCCCAGGTTGGTTATGTAGATGCCTGACGATGGGCTGGTGGCGCTGGGGCTGGTCGGCGTGCCGGAGGGCATGCTGACGGCCGTCGGATGATCATCGATGACTTGACGAGACAATCGAAGACCGTGCGACGGGCCGCTGGGCACAGCGTAGCCGTCAGGCAGTGGCTGGCTGAGTTCGACACCGGGTTCGCCGCGATCGCGGGCCGGTTCGGTCGGGTGGAGCCGCGCCGGCAAGCGCGCATGTTCCTGCTCGGTTTGTTGTCCGATGTGGACACCCGGTCGTGCTGGCAGTTGGCGGAACACGCCGGAGACGGTTCGCCACATGCGATGCAGCGGCTGCTGGGTGAAATGGTCTGGGACGCCGACCGAGTCCGCGATGACGTGCGCGGCTACGCCGTCGCCGCGCTCGGCGACCCGGGCGGGGTGCTGATCCTGGACGACAACGGTGACCTGAAGAAGGGCCGGCACACCCTGGCGACCCAGCGCCAGTACACCGGCACCGCCGGGCGGATCGAGAACGCTCAGGTGGCGGTCTATCTGGCCTACGCCGCCCCGCGCGGGTCCACGCTGATCGACCCGGACGTCTACCTACCAAAAGCCTGGACCGACGATGACGCCCGATGCGCGGCGGCGGGTGTGCCCGAGCAGGTGCGGTTCGCGACGAAGATCACCCTGGGCCGGCGGATGCTCGCCCGGGCCCTCGACGCGGGCGTGCCAGCGGCGTGGTGCACCGCGGACGAGTTCTACGACGGCGATCAACACCTGCGCCGCGACCGGCAGGCCCGCGCGGTCACCGGCGTGCTGCGGCGGGCGCCGTGGCTGCTCGCCGTCGCCGCCGTCGCGCTCTACGCCCGGATCGTCGCCGACCAGCTGCAGTCGCGGCCGCCGGCCGGTAGGACATATCGAAACCATCGCAGACACCGTCACCACCGCCGTACGGTGGCAGGCCGGACGGCCTGGTTGTCGCGTTGCCGATTGCCGGCGACCTGCGACACTGTCGGTTGACCTTGGCGGAAGGCCGGGCGGGTACGGAGGAGTTCAGCGCGATGGCAGCGGACGGCGGCAGTACCAAGGCGGTGGTGACCGCGCTGGCGGCGAACCTCGGGATCGCGATCAGCAAGGGTGTCGCGGCGTTCATCACCGGCTCGTCGTCGATGCTCGCCGAGGCGGTGCACTCCCTCGCCGACACCACCAACCAGGCGCTGCTGCTGGTCGGCGGCCGCCGCTCCCGGCGGGAGGCCGACGAGGCACACCCGTTCGGCTACGCCCGGGAACGCTACATCTACGCGTTCATCGTCTCCATCGTGCTGTTCACCCTCGGCGGGCTGTTCGCCCTGTACGAGGGGTACGAGAAGATCGTCCACCCGCACGAGCTGACCTCACCGCTGGTCGCGGTGGTCGTGCTGGTGATCGCGATCGGACTGGAGAGCTACGCGCTGTACACGGCGGCGAAGTCAGCGAACGCGGTCCGCGGGTCGAAGACGTGGTGGCAGTTCATCCGGCACGCCAAGGCCCCCGAGCTGCCGACGATCCTGCTCGAGGACGCCGGTGCCGTCACCGGCCTCGTTGTCGCACTGTTCGGGGTGGGGCTGACCGTGCTGACCGGCAACCCGGTCTTCGACGGCATCGGCACGTTCATCATCGGTGCGCTGCTCGTAGTGATCGCCGTGGTCCTCGCGATGGAGACCAAGAGCCTCCTCGTCGGAGAGTCCGCCTCCAAGGCCAACATCCGGAAGATCCGCGAGGCGCTGGTCGCCGAACCGTTCTTCGACCGCGTGATCAACATGCGGACCATGCATCTGGGTCCGGACGAGCTCCTTGTCGCGGTGAAGGTCGCCATCCCGTCGGGGAAGCTCTCGGAGGAGGTCAGCGACGCCATCAACAGCGCCGAGGCCCGCATCCGCGCTGTCCTGCCGATCGCCACCCTGATCTTCGTCGAACCAGACATCTACCAGCCGGCCGCCGACGCATCCGTATAAGCCACCGCGTTCTCCATGGTTTTGGCTGCGCGTTCCGAGCTCATGTCGCCCACGAGCAGACCCGCTTCACTGCGCCGCGACCACAATCGCGAGGCGTTCGGTTGCCGGGGATTCCGCGGCGAAGAACCGGACGGCTTCGACGAGTTCGCTTATCCCACCCTGGAATCGGGAGCAGGTGCGGACGATGCTGATGGCGTCGGCGCGGAGGGTGTCGTGACGGCGGATCACGGCGCGGATGGGGCCACGCAGCAGCGACAGCATCTCCTCGCGGACGGCCGGGTAGCGAAACTCCGGGATGTCCAGCAGGGCGTCGACGATCGTGGCGATCACCGGCAGTGGCAAGTTCGCGGCTACGGATTCACCGGGTGGTGCGGCTGGGTATCGCGCGTCGCGCAGCAATTGACCCTCGTCGCCGATATCGTTGCGGTACCACATATAGGTGGGCGTCTGCCCGGTCGGGCCGGTCGCGCGCAGCTCGGTGAAGCGCACGTGTACGGCGTCGAAGAGCAGCGCAGGCTCGGCGAGCAGTTGTTCGTCGGCCTCGAGTAGTCGCAACAGCTCCCGGCCGAACCGGCCTGTCCGTGGATCGCCCGTTCCCGGGCCGCGGCGGGCGGCGAGCAGGGCGTACTGGTGCAGCCCGGTAGCCGGCTCACCGATCGGGAACGTCTCATGGCCGCGCACGTCGACGCGGCCGTCGTCGTTGGGCATCTGGAGGACGTCGAACAGCCACAGCTGCCGGCTCAAGCCATCGGCGATACCGGAGGCGTACGCCGCCAGCAGCGAAGCGAAATCAAGGTCGATGGTATCGGCGTCCGTGTCGGCGTCGGCCTCCGAATCGGCGTCGGCGTCGGCGTCGATGATGTCCGCGTAGGTCAGGCGCCAGCGCCCGTCTGCGTCGAGGAAGCCGCGTCCGCCCCACACTACGTAGAGGTCCGTCGCGCCGACCGCGGGCAGTTCCCGCATGAACACTTCCCGCACGGTGGTGCGGTCCGCGAGCCGGCTGCGCACCCCGTCCGGGACTGTACCGGCCGGGACGAGTGGCGTCGTCAGCACTTGGATGCGGTCGGCGGGTACACCTCGGTCGAGGAAGAACTGAGCGAACCTCAGAGCGTCGAATCCGGGTCCGGCCAGCGTCCACCCCTCCCCGGCCTGGTGCTCGCCCGACCCGACGATCACCACGAGGGCTTCGGCGCCGACATGCATACGGACCGTAGGCGGGACATCGTGTTCAACGATGCCATCCACCGGCCGCAGCGCGAGCGCTTCGGCGGCCGGGATGGCCGGGGGCGGTGCGGTGCCGAGGCCCAGGCGTTGCAGGAGCGGCGCGCCGATCACGGCGAACGGGCGCAGGCGTGGGTCGGCGTCCGCGTCGCCGCGGGTGTCGCCGCCCAGCAGCGCCGTGAACGACACGTCGCGGCCCAGGGAAGACTCCAGGTACCGGGCGACGGCGCGGAACGTGTCGAGCGTGCGGTCGCCGGTCAGCGACTGTTGCAGCAGCTCGCGGACGCCGGGCGCGAACTCGTACTCGACGGCGTCGGGTGGGATCCGGGCGCCGGGCGGGGTGAGTCGCTCGATGAGCCCGCCGGCGAACACCTCGGCGAGGTGGGTGCGGTCCGTGCTGTGCAGGACACCGTGTTGGACAGCGCGGACGATCGGCAGGCGGATCGGCACGGCGGCGAGGCAGACCGCCAGTTCGTACGCCTCGGTCGACACCGTGGCCCGGAACTGATGCAGCCTGGCCGGTGCCGTCAGGCCTTGCGGTTCCGGCGCGGTGCCGGGGTCGCCGCGCCACGGGCCGTCCGTGATGACGCCCGGGACTGGGTGGCCCGCGGCGCCGATGACCATGTGTGCCCATCGGGCGAGGTCCGCGTCGGCGAGGGACACCACCGGCACCACGCCGGACGGCGGGTCCTGCGTCGGCCACCACCACGGCAGCTCGACGCGCAGGCCCCGGTTAGGCTGACCGGGCCGGTAGCCGGACAGGCCGACGTCGATCCGGCCGACACCGGTCGCCTCCCACAGGCGGTGGGGCAGGACCTGGGCGAGCACCACCGGTCCGCGCCGGCCCCAGTCCTGCACCGCGTCCCACACCTCGCGCCGGTACCACTGGGGGCCGACGCAGTCGCTCACCACGACGACGATCTGCCGGCCGGTGTCCTCGCCGGGGTGGTCCAGCCGGCGGCGGACACCTGCCTCGCTGTACAGGGCGACCTCGCCGTCGCGGTCGTGCATGCACCAGCGCGTGAGCCGCCGGAACGCGCCGTGGTGGGCCAGCAGCCGCGACAGCTCCCCGACGGTCGGCTGCCATACGTCCATGGTCGGCGACGCATCGACGACGAGCGTCAGATCGAACCAGCGCTCCAGGGCCGGTCGTACCGTCGGGATGAGCACGCCGGTCTCGCCGTATCGGCGGACGGTCGCGTCGACGTCGAGCTCCCGCCGCGGTGCGACCCGCCGCCGCACCTTGAGCGCGCGAAGGGCGTTGGCCAGCCCCAGTTTCCCGTGCAGCGCCGGCGGTGCCGGCAGCCGCACCTCGGTCGTGTCGGCGGGCCGCTCCGCCGGCGGGCGGTCCGGCAGCAGATAGCGCTGCGTGTCACCGCCCGGGTCGCGGCCGCCGTGTGCAGTGCCCGCAGCGGTGCCGATGCCGCCGTCGAAGCCGTCGCCGCTGCCCGGCTCGTCCGCGGGCGTACCGGCGGCGTCCGGCGCCGGCGTGGATCGCGTCGCCAGCCACAGGACGTCCGCCAGCTGCAGCGGGTCCACGGGCAGACCGGCGGCTTCGAGGGCCGGGCCGAGCCGGCCGATCACGGCAGGTCGCTCTGTAACGACCGCAGCAGCAGCTCGGTGACCCGCTCGCGGTGCGCCTCGTCGGGCCCGGCGGGGCGCACGAGCAGGAAGATGGCGTTGAGCAGCTGGTCGGTGGCGTGACTGCGGCTGCCCGCGACCCGTTCGGCGAAGTCGTCGATCAGCTGCCGGGCGTCGGCGGCGACTGCGTCGCCGAGGTGGGCGGTGACGATCCGGGTGAGCAACTCCGGGGTCGGGTCGGGCATCCGGAACTGCACGCAGCGGCGCAGGAACGGCGGCGGGAAGTCGCGTTCGCCGTTGCTGGTGAGCACGACGACCGGAAACTCGCGGCAGCGGACGTGTCCGTGCTCGATCGGGAACGTTTCGGTGCCGTCGGCCTCGCGGATCTCGACGCGCGTCTGCTCGAGGCGGGCCAGCTCGGGGATCTCGAACTCGCCGCGTTCAAAGACGTTGAGCAGGTCGCTCGGCAGGTCGATGTCGCTCTTGTCGATCTCGTCGACCAGCAGCGCGCGGGGCCGCGCCGTCGGCAGCAGCGCCGTGCCGAGGGGGCCGAGCCGCAGGTATCCGCCGATGCCGCGTTCGCCGTCGCCGAGCTGGCTGTCCTGCAGGCGGCCGAGCGCGTCGTAGCGGTACAGCGCGTCCTGCAGCGTGCTCGAGGACGTCACGTGCCAGCGCAGCACCCGGCCGAGGACGAGCTCGCGGGCGACGGAGTCGATGAGGCTCGACTTGCCGGAGCCGGTCCGTCCGGTGAGCAGCAGCGGCCGGCGCAGGCCGATCGCGGCGTTGACGGCTTCCACCAATTCGAGGGTGGTCTGGAAGTGGTCGGTGCCGTCCGTCGCGGCGGCCGGGACGGTCCGCTCGCGGAGGATCTTGCCGCCGAACCGTCGCCAGGGCGGCGGGTCCGGCAGTGGTGTGGCGGCGCTGCGGCCGTCGCCGTGGTAGACGTGCCAGTCCGCCTGGGCTGCTGGTCCGGTCATCGCTGCGCAGCCTCCCGGACCGCCAGGCCGGTCAGTCTGCCGGCGTCCGGTAGCCAGTCCTGGTTGTCCCACACCAGCCGGACCGTCGTCGCGTCGGCCGCCGTATCGCCCGCCGTGTCGCGGAGCTCCTTGAGCCGCAGCGGCACGTCGTCGAAGTCGCCGCGCTGGACCAGCGCGGCGAGGACCGACGTCACCTCGTCCCAGTCGCCGGGCTCGGCGTCCAGCCACATCAGGTACGGTGCGCCCGCGTTGACCGCGGCGACGAGCGGGTCGTTGCGCAGGTCGCCGCGGAACGGCCCGGGGGCGAACCGGAAGCCGACGCACGCCGGCCGCTCCGCCTCGACGCTGGTACTGATCCGCCGCACCCCACCGCCGCGGGGCGGCTCCAGCCACGACACCTTGGGCGCCGCGTGCGTGATCTCCTCCGCGATCGCGGTGGCACGCCTGCGCCAGTACGCGCAGGCGCGGGACGCCTCCAGCCGTTCACGGAAGTGCAGCATCACCGGGTACTCCTCTCGGATGGGAACGGACGCCGTCAACGAGTCGCTGAACGCCCAGGACTCGGGAACGTCGTCGAAGCGGGCTCGGGGCGCCAGGAAGCCGAGGGTCATGTCGGTACCGTCCGGCTGCTGCTCGTACGCCCAGTTGATCAGCCGGTTGACGGCCTGCTGGACGGCGGTCAGGCCGCCGGGGCACGCGACGGTCTCCCGCGTCCAGGCACCGTCACCGGTGCGGAGGTGACCCACGATGGCGGCGGGCCAGCCGGCCTGCGGGTCCGTGCTGCCGGAGCCCGGCGGCTGCAGGTCGATGACGAGGTGGGAGCGGCCGGACCGGTCGATCGCGGCCCGCTCGCGGTCGCGCAGCGCGTGGAGCGCCGGCACCGGCAGCTCGAACCACTCGTCCGGGACGCGCCTGCCGGTCAGCTGCTCCAGCCTGGCCACGAACCGCGGCAGCGGTGCGTCCGCGGCCGCGCCGCCGAGATCGGCGAGGTACTCCAGGACCTGGTCGAGGTCGTGGTGGCTCGGCGCGAGGCGGCGGTCGGGCACGACATCGTAATAGTGCCGCAGCTGGCCCGCGGTGACGGCGGCGAACGGCGCCAGCAGCGGCGCGACCCGGCCCTGGACTTGCCACAGGCGCCGGACCTTCGCCGCGTCGAGGCGCTGCTCCTCGGTCGTGCACAGCTCGTCGAGCGAGGCCAGGAGGGTCGTCATGCCGCCGCGGGCCAGCACAGCCGCCACGGCCTCCTGCGGGTCGTCGGCCGGTCCGAGCAGCCGGGCCTGGCGGGCCGGGTCGGCGAGCGCCGTGCATCCGGCCAGCGCGGCCGCCAGCCGCCGCAGCTGCGACGGCGTGCGCGTGGCCCCGGCGGCGGCGTGGAGCGCCGAACCGGTCACCGGGAGCCCGCCGAACTCCCGTTCGTCCGCGCTGCCCGACCAGTCGACGGTCCGGCTCAGGTACACCGGAGACAGCTGCGTCTGGCCGGAGTCCGCCAGCTGCCGCACGTGGCGGCCCACGAACGCCGACAGCGCCGGCATGTCCGGCGGCCAGCGCGCTGGCTGGCCGTCGCCGTGCAGCCAGCCGAGGAGCGTGTCGGTGAACGCGCCGGCGCGCGCCGTCCGGCGGTTCGCCGCCGCGGTGCCCTGCGCCGCCGAGTAGATGACGAACTGCCGCACGCCCGCGCGGCGGACCCCACTGACCGGGAACGTGGTCTGGGTCAGGTGGGTCCGGTAGTTGCGGCTTTCCACGAAGTTGGCGCACGCGTCGACCAGCACGATCTGCTGGTGGAAGCCGGACACCTCCCGGTCGATCAGATAGTCGAGCAGGTCCTCGACCCGGATGTTGCGCCGGTCGTTGGGCCCGGCGTCCGAGGTGAACAGGGTCCGGCGGCGCTGGTCATCCAGCACGCCGTGGCCGCTCCAGTAGACGACCAGGGTGTCCCGCGCCGCCCGCTGCTGCCGCAGCTCGTCGGTGAAGTAGGCCATGATGTCGTCGCGCCGAGCGGATGCCCGCGGGGTGACACCCAGCCCGGACGCCGCCGCCAGCGTGCCGTCGGGGTCGCCCGGCAGCACGTCGAGGAACAGTGCCACCTGCTCGGCCGGTACCCCGGCGGCCCGCAGCCAGCCCGTGACGCGCACGGCATCGCGGGCGGCGCCGGGCAGCCCCCAGGTGTCGGCCACGTCGTACCGTTCGATGCCGATGACGACGCCGTGCGTGGCCGCGGGGTCCATGCGTACCGTCACCGGACGAACGCCCCGACGGCTTCCCACACGTATCGGTTGGACCAGTAGGCGCTGTGCGACTGCGGGAAGGGTTGCACGTTGTCCACCTCCTGGTCCTCCACCCGCCCCGGGAACACCCCGGCGCCGACGTAGCTGAGGAAGTCGCGGGGGTCGTAGATGTTGAGCCAGGCCGGGAAGTGATCGGGCAGCGGGTCGGGTGCGCGCAGGCTGACCAGCGCGCCGATCTCGTACAGGAACGACGCCTGGGAGCCGACCGTCACCAGCCGGTCGACCTCCGCGATCGGCTCGGCCACCAGCAGGTCGACCGCGGCGATACCGCCCAGGCTGTGCGCCAGGATCGTCACCCGGGCGGCGCGGGTGTCGGCGACGGCCTGCCGGATCGCCGCCCGGATGTCGCCGCCGCGCGCCTGGTAGAGCAGGATGTCCCCGGCCGCGGGGGCCGCCAGGTCGCTGATCGCGCCTCGGCGGCGCTCCACCAGCCGGGTGGTCGCCCAGGCGGCCACCCCCTTGAAGGGCCGGGCGAGCCAGTCGCCGATGCCGCGGGTGTACCCGTAGAGCTCGTCGGTGAGCAGCTCCACCAGCTCGTCCCGGGTGTGCCCGTCGACGGTGGGTCCGGCCTGCTCGAACCTTGCCTGCGCGTCGGCGAGCGTGAAAGCGATCAGTGCGCGGGCGATCGCCTGGCGGTGCTCGGACATGTCGTCGTCCGCGGTGCGTACCGCCTCGTCGAACTCCGGGGCGGCGCGCAGGGCGGCGAGGGCGGCGTCGAAGCTCGCGTCGAGCTCGGCCCGGGCCAGCCGCGCCCGCAGGTCCGGCGACGCGACGAAGCCGTCGAGCTGCACGCGCAGCAGCTCGGCGGGCGGGTCGACGTCCGGTGGGAGCTCGCCAGCCGCCTTCCACGCGGACCGCAGCAGGCGCAGCTCGTACCAGGGGTCGGTGTAGAGGACCGCCCAGCGCGCGATCGTCTCCTCGTCGGCGTCGCGGCGTCCGCCACGCGAACGGTCGTACTCCGGGACCGACAGACCCGCGCTCAGCCGCGCACCGTGCTGCTCGCCCCAGAAACAGCCGCTCAGCCGGCCGAGGTGCGGCAGCTGCGCCACCCGTTCGCGAACCTCCCGCAACGACCTGCTGTACGCCTCCGCCCTGACTCCGGTGCCATGCACGAAGACCACCGCACGTTCGTTCCCGCCCTGAGCAGCCACCCGGACATTGTCGCCCGTCGAGGTGTCGCACCCGGTCACGAATTCGGTTCGTCACCCCCGGCCGACCAGATGGTGTGCCGCGGCTGCCGTCAGACGGTGAACCGCAGCCATGACGGCGGGCCGGCGGTGAGCCGGTCGACGTGCTCGGCCACGTTGAGCACGGCTGCGCCGGCGGGCAGGTCTATTTGTGCGAAGGAAATGCGCTTCGTCCGAAAGGTCCGATATGTAAAGTCGGAGGCAGCCGGAGGCCGGGTCGCTGCACTCGCCGCTGTGCGGTCGGCACGATCGGGATCGGAGCGTCGGTGGTACCTGTCCTCGCGAACACGCTGGAGCTCGACACCGGTGGCGAGCCGCCGGGCGGACTCGATCCGCGGGTGGTCGTCGACGCGTTCACCGGCGGTGCCGGGCTGACCGTACCGCTGCCGACCACGCCGGCCCGCGGGACCGAGCTCGGGCTGGCGCTGACGTACCGGTCGCGGGCCGGCAACGGGGACTACGGGATCGGCTTCGGCGTCGAGCTGCCGGCGGTCACCCGCAGCACGGCCGGCGGCGTGCCGGCGTACGACGACACGGACGCGTTCGTCCTGGCCGGTGTCGGCCCGCTGGTGCACGTCGGCACCACCGGCGACGGCGGCGAGCGGGTCGACACGTTCCGGCCCGCCGCCGACGGCCTGTCCTGCCTCGTCGAGCGCCGCGGCGCCGGTGCCGGGCAGTACTGGCGGGCCGTCGCCGCCGACGGGACCACGAGCGTCTACGGCGGGTCTCCCGCCAGCCGGACCGCCGACCCCGCCGACCCGGGCCGCGTCGCGCAGTGGCTCGTCGACGAGGTCGTCGACCGGCACGGCAACCGGGTGCGCTACACGTACAAGGCGGAGGACAGCGCCGGGATCGCCGAGGCGGTGTACGAGCAGGGGCGGGTCCGGACCGCCCGCCGCTACCCGGAGCGGATCAGCTACGGCAACCACGCCGGCGGCGACGCGTTCGAGGTCGTCTTCGACTACGGCGAGCGGGACCCGGACTCCGCCGATCCGTACACCCCCGTGCGGCCGTGGCAGGAACGGCCCGACCCGTTCTCCACATACACCGCCGGGTTCGAGATCCGCACGTACCGGCGGTGCCGGACGGTGCTGATGTTCCACCGGATCCCGGGCCGGCCCGGCGAGCCGCCGTGCCTGGTGCGCGCGAGCACGCTCGGCTACGACGACGACCCGCACGGCTCGCTGCTCACCACGGTGACCGTGACCGGCCATCGGCGGCTGCCGGACGGCTCCCGCGACACGGCCGCCGCGGCGCCGCTGACCCTGACCTGGTCGCGGTTCGAGCCGCCGGCGGCACCCCGGTTCGCGCCGCTGACGGTGGAGGGGACCGCGGCGCTGCCCGGGCCGTTCGGCCTGTTCGGGCCCGGCGCGCTGCAGCCGGTGGACCTCGACGGCCTCGGCCTGCCCGGCCTGCTGCTGGACGTGCCCGGCGCCGGGCTGTACTTCCCGCCGCGCGGCGACGGGTGTTACGGCGCGCCGCAGCCGCTGCCGGCGCTGCCCGCGAACGACGGCGCGGCGCTGGCCGGCGACCTGGACGGTGACGGCGGGTTGCAGCTGCTCGTGCTCGCCCCGCAGGCCGCCGGGTACTTCAGCCGCACCGCCGGCACGTGGTCGGCGTTCCGGCCGCTGCGCTCCGCGCCGACGACCCTGACGGCGGCCCGCGGTGAGCTGCTGGACCTCGACGGCGACGGCCGGGCCGAGCTGATGTTCGTCGACCGGACCGGGCTGCGGGTGCACGACAGCCTCGGCACGGCCGGGTTCGGGCCGGCCCGGGCCGTGCCCCGCGCGCCGGGCTTCCCCGCCGCCGCCGCGGCCTCGCCGGTGCAGGCCGTGCGTGACGCCGGCGTGTTCGGCGACGGGCTCAGCCACCGGGTCCAGGTCGCCGACGGTGCGGTGCTGGTGTGGCCGAACCTCGGCCACGGCCGGTTCGCGCCGCCGGTCCGCCTCGCCGGCGCGCCCCGCATCCCGGCCGGGGTGAGGGTGTACCTCGCCGACGTCGACGGGTCCGGGACCGCGGACCTCGTGCTCGCCTGGCCGGACCGCCTCGAGGTGCACCGCAACCGCAGCGGCAACGGCTTCGGGCCGCCGGTCACGGTGCCGCTGCCGGCCACCATGGGCGGCACGGACCAGCTGACGTTCGTCGACGTGCTCGGCAGCGGCACCACCGCGATCGTGCTCAGCCGGCTCGCGCCGCAGGTCACGCACCAGTACACCGACCTGTGCGCGGGCCGCCGGCCGGGCCTGCTCGTCGGCGCGGCGAACGGGCTCGGCGCACGGTGCCGGGTGGAGTACGGCAGCAGCACCGCCTTCCTGCTCGCCGACGCCCGCGCCGGGCGGCCCTGGCGGACCCGGATGCCGGCGCCGGTGACGGTCGCCACGGCCCTGACGGTCACCGACGAGACCGCCGGCACGGGCGAGCGCACCGCGTACACGTACCACGACGGCTGGTTCGACCCCGCGCTGCGCCGGTTCGCGGGTTTCGGTCACGTGACGACGTCGGCGATCGCGACCGGTACCGCTGCCGGATCCGAGGACCGGCGGACCCGGATGTGGTTCCACACCGGCGACCCGAGGTCCCCCGAGCCGCCCGGCTCCGCGTGGTGGTCCGGCGACCCGGACCACCCGGACGCCCCACGGACCACTGTGGACGGTGCCGCCGGGGCGTACCGGGCGCTGGCCGGGCGGCCGTTGCGGACCGAGGTGTACGACGCGGCCGCCGACCCGCTGACCGTCGCCGAGCACGGCTACCTGGTGCGGACCGTGGCGGCCGCCGGGGCGTACCTCGTCGAGGAGGACGACCGGCGAGAGTACCGCTACGACGGCGACGCGGCCGACCCGCGGCTCACCCAGACCGTCATGCTCGACGACACGCTCCTCGCCCCTGGGCCGAGCACCGACGCCGTCCGCCGCGACGTGACCCTGCACTACCCGCGCCGCCGGCCCGACCTGCCGGAACAGGCCGCGGTGCGGGCGGTGCTGAGCGTCGGGCGCACCAGCCGGGCGCCGCTGATCGGGCCGCCGGTCGAGGACCGCGGGTACGAGCTGCACGGCCTCACCCCGCCCGCGGGCGGCTGTTTCACCCCGGACGGGCTCCGCCCGCTCGTCGACGCGGCGCTCGCCGCGCAGGTGCCGTACGGCGCGCCGTGGTCCGGGAACGGCCCGCAGACCCGGGTGCTGTCCTGGCGGCGCACCACGTACTGGGACGCCGCGCAGCGTGGCCCGTCGCCGCTGGGCACGGTGCCGCCCGCGGCGTTGCCGCACCATGTCGCCGAGGCGGCGTTCGACGACGGCTGGCGCGCCGGTGTCTACGGCGACCGGGTCACCGACGCCGACCTGACCGCCGCCGGCTACGCGCAGGACGGCGGGTACTGGTGGCGGCCCGGGCCGGTCACCGGCTACGCCGGCGCGGACGGCTTCCACCTGCCGGTGCGGCAGTCCCGCACCGTGCCGTTCCAGCTGACCGAGGTCGGCTACGACCCGGCGAACCTGGTCCGGGTCGCGGCGACCGGCTACGCCGACCCGGAAACGCCGCTGGCGTACCACGGCGTCGTGGACTACCAGGCGGCCCGGCTGTGCCAGGTCACCGACGCCAACGGGGTCGTCCGGCAGGTCCTGCACGACCCGCTCGGTGCCGTCGCCGCCACGTCCGTCCACAAGGGACCGGTCGGCGACGGCGACCTCGCCGGGTACGTCGTGCGGCCCGGCGCGACGTTCGACGCGGTGCTCGCCGACCGCGCCGCATACCTGCAGTCGGCGGCCACGTTCCACTTCTACGACCGCACCGCGGTCCCGCCGTGCACCGTCAGCCTGGTGCGGACCGGCTACGTCAGCGACGGCCCGGCCACGGCATCCGCCGTCGAGGTCGAGGTCGCCTACGCCGACGGCCTCGGCCGGACGGTCCAGCACCGCCGCGACACGGGCACGGGCTGGCTCGTCGGCGCGGCCCGGCACGACGCCGCCGGCCGGCCGGTCGCGCGCTGGCTGCCGTTCGTCGCCGACACCCCGCGCGCGACGCCGCCGCCGGACTGGCCGCCGCCGGAGGTCACCATCTTCGACGCGCTCGGCCGCGAGGTCCGGGTCGACACGCCCAAGGGGTTCCTGCGCCGCACCACGTACACGCCATGGGAGCACCGGATCGCCGACGAGGACGACACGGTGCTGGACTCGGCGTTCTACGCGCGGTTCATGGCCGGTTACCCCGCCGACCCGACACCGGCGCAGCGGGCGGAGAAGGACGCACTGGACCAGGCGGCGAGCTTCGCCGGCACGCCGGAGGTGATCCGGCTCGGCCCGGCCGGCAACCCGGTGCGCCGCGTCGTGGACGCGCTCGGCGACATCCAGCCGGACACGCTGCGGCCCGTGACGGCCACCGTGACCGCCGCCGGCCCCGTCTCCCCCGCCGAGCTGCGCGACGAGCTGCTGCGCGCCGGCTACCTGCGCGACACCGGCGACGGCACCCACCCGACCGGGTTGTTCCAGCCGTACCGGCGGGGGTTCGAGCTGCGGCTCGGGCCGCGGTTCGCGCCGCTCGCCGCGGCCACCACCGCCCTCCTGCGCCGGGCCTGCCTCACCACCGCGGCCGGCTACGACGCCGCCGGGCGGACCGTCCGGGCCGCCGACCCGCGGCTGCACCTGGACCCGGCCGAGCACGACAGCGCCCGCTACGCCTACCCGATGGACAGCCCGGAGCCGGCCCTCGCGGCGACCGCGGACGGCGGCACCCGGCTGACGTTGCGCGACGCGGCCGGCCGGCCCGCCCGGACCTGGGATCCCCGCGGATGGCGGCACGAACACACCCATGACGGCCTGCACCGTCCACTGTCGACGGTCGCCGTCGACCCCGCCGGCGCCGCCGCAACGGTCGAGGTCCGGCAGTACGGCGAGCACCGGCCCGACGCGCGTGCCGCGAACCTCAACGGCGAGGTCTACCTCATCCGCGACGGCAGCGGCACGCTGCGCACCGCCGAGTACACCATCGCCGGGCAGCCGGTGACCTCGGTCCGCCGGTACACCAAGGACTACACCACCGTCCCGGACTGGGCCCACGACGTCGCACTGCAGGAGACCGAGTACCCGACGTCGACGGCCTACGACGCGCTCGGCCGGCCGGTGCGGCGCACCGACCCCGACGGCGCCACACTCACCCTCACCTACGACGCCGCCGGGCACCTGGCGACGCTGACCGGCACGGACCCCGCCGACCCGGCCGCCGCGCCGGTGCCGTACCTGACCGAGGTCCTCTACGACGCGTGGGGGCAGCGGGAGCGCGCGGTACTCGGCAACGGCGCGGTGCGTACCGCCGAGCACGAGGCGACCACCGGCCGGACGCTGCGCCTGCGGACCACCGTCCCGGGCAAGGGGGACGTGCAACACGTCGCGTACACGTACGACCCCGTCGGCAACGTCACAGCGGCCGACGACGGCACCGCCGGGCTCGTGTTCACCGCGCCGCAACCGGCGACGGCCGGCGGCTACACCTACGACGCCGCCTACCGGCTGTCGACGGCGACCGGGCTGCAGCACGCCGGCCTGGCCGCCGACACGTACGCGACCGGCTTCAAGCAGACCCTGTTCGCCCGGCTCGACGACCCCGCCGCCGTACTGGTGCCCTGGACCGAGCGCTACACCCACGACGACGCCGGCAACCTGGTCACCGTCGAGCACCGCACGGACGACGGCGGCTACACCCGCACCGACCCCGTCGAAGCGCTGTCGAACCGGCTCGCCGGCACCGCCTACGACGCGGCCGGCAACCCGCTGGCGATGACGGTCGACGGCCCAGTCGAGCTGACCTGGGACGGCGCCGGACGGCTCGCGCGCACGTCCGCGGCGGCCCGACCCGGCGGCGCCACCGAGCAGACCTGGTACTGCTACGACACCGCGGGCACGCGGACCCGGACCGTCGTGCAGCGGCGCGACGCCCAGGGCACGGTCGTCGTCACCGACCACCGGGCCCCGACGGGCAGCTGGTCGCAGACGGTCGTCAACGGCGTCACCGCCGGCGGCAGGATGTTCTTCGCCGACGGCGACGGCCCGCTGGTCGAGGTCGCCGGCGGCACCGTGCGGTACCCGGTCGCGGACCGGCTCGGCTCCGTCGGCGTCGAGCTCGGCGCGGACGCGGCGGTGCTGAGCTTCGAGGCGTACCTGCCGTTCGGCGGCAGCACCGTCATCGCCGCCGCCGAGCCCGCCGCCGTCGAAGGCAAGACCCGCCGGTTCACCGCTCAGCCGATCGGGGACAGCACCGGTCTGGTCCGTTTCCCGGCCCGGGACCTGCAGACGTGGCTGGGCCGGTGGCTGGAGACCGATCCCAGCGGGCCGGCGGACGGGCTCAACCTGTACGCCTACACCGGCGGCAACCCGTTGACGTTCGTCGACCCCACCGGCCGGTGGGGGGTCGACCCCGACTTCCTTGGGCTGGTGTTCGGGGTCGTCGGCCCGCACGCGATCGACCAGGTCCGCGCCCAGTGGTGGCGGGTCTACGTCACCGCACCGCAGTACGTATGGGAGTCCGTCGCCGGCACCGACGAGCGGCGCGCCGCCCTGCGTGAGCACCGCGCCGAGCTGGGCCTGCAGGCGTGGCGGGGCGCCTACCTCGTGGAGCGGTACGCGATGGGTCGCAGCCTGCTGGTGCCGGCGCCGCCGGGCCTGCTGCTCGGCCTGGCGGAGAGTCGCGCCGTCACGTGGTACGTCAACCGCGGCTTCGACCGGCAGCTCGCCGTGCCCGCGCCGCAGCGGCTCGCGACCGATTTCATCAGCGGACTGCTCGGCCCGCCCGTCGTCGGCGCGGGACTCGCCCGGCTCGCACTGAACGTGAGCGGCGTCAGACCTGCCGCCCGGGGTGTGACCGCCTTCGCGTTCTGGGCCGGGTTCCTCGCGGCGGACCTGATCGGCCGGGTGGCGGACAACGCCCGCGCCGACGCCGCCCGCGAACGCTGGCTGAACACGAGGTCCGAACGCTCCGTCTACAACCCGTGGCGTCAGGTCGAGAACGCCTACTACCTCGCCCGGCGGCTCGCGTACCGCACCGCCGACTACGCGACCGGCCTGCGCCTGCTGCTGCAGCAAGGCGAAGGGCTCAACCCGACGTCGTTCATGATGTCGGCGGCCGGCGCCATCGCCGGCGGGCTCCTCATGAGGTACGCCGTGGATCGGGCGTACCCGCCGCCACAGCCGATCCGCATGCTCGCCCACTACACCCCGCCGCAACGCAGCCTGACGAACTACGTCGCGTCCACGGTCCAGCGCGGCATCCAACGATGGCGTGCACCCGTCCCCGCCACGCTGGCCCTGTTCCGCCCCTCCGCCTACCTGGCCGGTCTGACGTCGTATGTCACGCCGCTGCGCGGGATCGTCAGGTACCTGGCCCCGAACCTGGCGCTGACGGCCTACATCCAGCCGCGCCTGGCGATGCTGGCCTACACCCAGCCGAACCTGGCCCTCGCGATGCTGCGGCAGCAGACCTTCGCCATCACGACGGTGCCGGGCACCCCTCCGGGGACGACGGCGAGCGTGCTGAGCACGGCCCGCAACGCCGCCCGCAACGCCGCCCGGAGCGGCATCACCGGGCTCGTCCTCGGGATCGTCGGGCCCCCGGTCCTCGACCAGGTCCACCAGGCGTACCAGCGCAGCACCAAACACCCCTGAGGCACACCGGATCCGACAAGCCCGGAGGGCACCGATGACCACGACCAACCCGGCCGACCTCGACGGCGGCGGCGACCTCACGGCGTTCCTCGCCGCGCGTCCCGAGCTCGACCTGGCCACCGTCGACCTGGCCGGACCGGACGCGCACGAGCGGCTCGCGCTGCCGGCCGGGTCCGCGTCCGCGGGCCTGCTGGCCAAGCTGCGGGCCCGGCAGCGGATGTGGCGGGTGGCGGGTGACACCGGCGCCGCCGACACGCTCATCGCCGCCGGGTTCGACTCCGCGCACCGGATCGCGGTGCTGCCGGAGCACCGGTTCGTGCGGGAGCACGCCGACCTGTTCGGCGGCGACACCCGGGCCGCGCGGCAGGCGCACCGGCGGGCCACGGCGGTCAAGGCCGCCGTCGGCCACCTGTACGCCAACCTGCACGGCACCATCGGATCGCCGCACTTCGCCGCGCTGCACGGCAACGCCGTCGCGCCGGACCTCACCGGGTACTTCGCGGGCCTGCCCAGCTACCAGGACCTGTTCGGCAGTCTCGACCACGTGCCGTGCCCGCACTGCGGGTCGGTGTTCGGGCCCGCCGCGTACCTCACCGACCTGCTGCGCGTCGCCGACGACTACATCACCGCCGCCAACCCCGGCATCCCGGCCGGGTACCGGCTCCACGAACGCCGACCGGACCTGTTCGACACCCCGCTGACCTGTGCCAACACCAACGATCCGGTGCCGGCGCTGCGGATCGTCAACACCGTGCTGGCCCGCCGGGTCGCCGCCGCGGGCCAGGTCACGTCCGGCACCGCGGCGGGCGGCGGCGCCGACACCATCGTGCTGGCCACCGGCGCCGCACCGCAGGACGGCGCCTACACCGGCATGCTCGTCGACGTCACCGACGGCGCCGGCGCCGGGCAGACCCGCACCGTCACCGCGTACACCGGCGCCAGCCGCACCGCGACCGTCGACGCGGTATGGGCGACGGTGCCCGACACCACCTCGCGGTACTCGATCGCCCCCGACCCGCAGCTGACCGTCGCCCAGGCGCCGTACCCGGCGAACCTGCCGGTCAACCTGCCGCTCGTGGAACTGCGGCACAACCTCACCGTGCTCGACACCGACCTCGCCGACGTCATCGACACGCTCGCCGTCCCGGTCACCGCCGGGCGGGCGGTCGCGGCGACGCCGAGCACGATCACCCTGGACGCCACCGCCGACGGTGAGTACCCGGCCATGCGGCTGCTGCTGACCGGCGGGTCCGGCGCCGGGCAGCGGCGGATGATCACCGGCTACGACCGGGCCTCCCGCGTCGCCACCCTCGACCGGCCGTGGCGGGTCGTGCCGGAGGCCGGCGACGCGTACCGCATCGTCGACCCGTTCGGCGCCGACCGGGAACGCACCGGCCTGTCCGTGGAGCAGTACGACCTGGTCAGCACGCCGGTCACCGACCCGAACCGGCTCGCGCCCTACTTCGGCCTGCCCACGCTCGACCTCGCGGAGCTGGCCAAGGTCACGGTGCTCGCCACCAGGACCGCGCTCACCCCGCAGGGCGTCGAGGACCTGCTGTACCAGGGCATCCGCGACGGCGACCGGAGCGCGCTGTTCATCAACGCCACCGGCGAGGCCCTCCCGCCGATGGCGATCGACGTCGCGTCGGACACGATCACCGGGCTCAGCGTCGACCGGCTCGACCGGATCAACCGCTTCGCGCGGCTGGCCACCGTGCTCGGCTGGGCCTTCGCCGACCTGCAGCAGGCCATGACCTCGGTCGGGGCCACCGCCGTCGACCGGTCGCTGATCGGCGTGCTCGCCGGGATCGTCACGCTGCGCGGCGCCACAGGGCTCGGCGTCGACGAGCTCTGCGCGTGGTGGGGCGACCTGCGCACCGCCGGGACCGGTGACCTGTTCGACCGGGTGTTCAACGCGCCGGCCGTGCTGGCCGGGCGGGACCCGTACACCAGCGTCACCCCGATCCCGTTCGACCCCGCCCGGCCGTTGACGTGGGACCCGGCCGGCGTCGGCGGCGCCGACGCGGTGATCCGGGCCCGGCTGCTGGCGGCGCTCGGCGTCGGCGACGACGACCTGACCCGACTCGCCGCCGCGGTGCGGGCCGCGATCGGCACCACCGGGCCGCTGCAGCTTTCCGTGCCGGCGCTGAGCCGGCTGTACCGGCTGGCCGCGGCCGCCCGCGCGTTCGACCTCACCGTCGAGGAGTACCTGACGCTGCTGCGGGTGCTGGCACACCCGGGCGCCGCCGCGCCAGCGGCCGGGCCGGACCGGCCGACGGTGCAGGAGATGCTCGAGCAGCACGCCCACGCGCGGTGGCTGCGGCGCACCGGGTTCAGCCCGGAGCAGCTGCTGTACGTGGTGCACGGCGAGCGCGGCCCGCAGTTCCAGCCGCCGTACGAGCCGGACGCGCTGGCGCCGCTCCTCGCAAGCCTGGCGACGGCCGCGGAGCCGGCCAGGATCACCCCGGCCGGTCTCGGCGCCGACGGCACGGCACTGTTCGCGGGCCTGCTGGACACCCACGCCGTCAACGACCTCGGTGTCGTGCTGTCCGGTGCCCGGCGCTACCACGGCGCCGCCGCGCTGTTCCCGCTGGACGCCGGTTCCTTCACCGGCGGGCCGATCAGCCCCGCGCAGTCCGCCGAGGCGTTCGCCGAGCTGCGCGCCGTGCGTCCGCCGGTGATCCTCGAGGACGGCACCCTCAGCCGCGGGTTCACCGCCGGCACCGAGCTGAGCTACCTGTTCGAGCCCGACACGACCGGGACCAACCGCCGCAACCAGGTGCGGGCCGTGCTGCAACGGACCCGCCGCCGGATCGACCTGGCCGGCTTCGCCGGGCTGCTGCCGCTGACACCGGAGGCGTTCGCCGGTGGGCGCGTCGACGCCGCCTCGGCCGCACGCGCCTACACGGCCCTGGCCGGGCACCGGCCGCCGATCCTGCTGCCGGACCCGGCGGCCGGCCAGCAACGGCTGATCACCAGCTACGCCGGCAGCACCCGGACCGTGACGCTGCGGCAGCCGTGGACGGTCGTGCCCGGCCGCGGCGCCCGCTATGACATCGTGGAGACCGTCACCACCGGCGCCGTCCAGGGCGCCGACCTGCGATCGGTACGGCTGGACGCGGACGCCGCGCAGGTCGACGGCGCCTACACCGGGATGCGGGTGCGGATCACCGCCGGACCCGGCGCGGGCGAGACCGGCGTCGTGCTCGACTACGACGGCGCGACCCGCACCGCGACGATCGCCGGCGCGTGGGTGATGCTGCCGGGCACCGGTTCCGCCTACGAGGTGCTGTCCGTCGCCGGCGGCGGCCGGCTGCGCGGCGCCGGCCCGGACACCGCCGAGCTGGCCGCCGACGCACCCGCCACCAACGACGTGTACCGGTCGATGGCGCTGGTGCTCACGCCCAGCGCGACCCTCGACGCCGGATACGAGCCCGACACCGACCTCGGGTTCCTCTTCGACAGCCGCGGCGCCGGGCAGGCGCGTCCCGTCACCGGCTACGACGGCGCGACCCGCACCGTCACCGTCGCGCCCGACTGGGCCGAGCGACCGGCGGCCGGCACCCACTACGAATTGACCCGCCTCGTCCACCAGGGCACCGCCGCCGGCGGCAGCCCGAACACCATCGTCCTCGGCGGCGACGCGCCCGCGGTCGCGGCCGGGACGATGGTCGTGCTGCTGTCCGGGCCCGGCGCCGGACAGCGCGCCACCGTCACCGCCTACGACGCGGCCGGTCACGCCGCCACCGTCACGCCGCCGTGGACAACGGTGCCGGACGAGCAGAGCACCTACGAGGTCGTCGCGATCCTCACCGCCGGCGCCGCGCGCGGCGCCACGGCCGGCACGCTGCTGCTGGACCCGGCCGCCGACCCGGCCGACACCGCCTACGACAACTGCACGCTGGCACTGGTCCCCGACCCGGTGGCGCCGCTGCGCCGCGCCGAGGTCACCCGCGTGCTCAACGCCACCCTCACCGGCGTCGTCGACGTCGCCGGTGCCGTCTCCGACGCCGACGCCCTGCAGCAGGGGTACGCCGCCGCCGGCCTCGCCGACCTGCTCGGCACCACCAGCGACCGGATCGCCGCGCTCGCCCCGGCCGCCGGCGCCGACCTCGGCGAGGAGCTCGCAGCGCTGCTCACCCCGATCCGCGACGGCCAGGTCCCCGACCCGGTGCCCGGGCTCGTCGCGCGGCTCGCCCGCGCCCTCGTGCTCTTCGACACGCTCGGCATCGCAGGACCCGACCTCGATGCGGTCGCCCGGCTGCCGAGGGCGTTCAACCTGCCGGCTGCGCGCGGGTCCGGGGTCGGCTTCGACGCCGTGGTGTCGCTGTCGGCGTTCGCCGACCTGCTCAGCAGCCTCCAGGACACCGACGGCGCGCTGGCCGGCTACCTCGGCCGGCCCGACGACCCGGCCTGGACCCCCGGCACCGCGCCGGGACCGAAGACTGCGGCGCTCGCCGCGCTCACCGGCTGGCCGGCGGCGCAGGTCGCCGCCCTCATCGCGCGGCTGTGGCCGGCCGGCACGCCCGCCGGTGACCTCGGCCCGGGCACCGTCGACGGCGTCGCCCGGCTCGCCCGCTGCTTCGACCTCGCCGCGCCGGCCGGGCTCGGCATGCCCGCCCTGGAGCGGTTCGCGGCCCTGGCGGTGCTGCCGGTCGGCGGCGCCGGGTGGGCCGCGTACACCGAAGCGGCACGGCTCGCCGTCGATGCGGTCGGCGCGCGGTTCGCCCAGACCGGGCCCGCGGAGGCCGCCCGGGCCGCCGACCGGCTCGACGCCGCGCGCCGCGACGCGCTGCTGGGCTACACCGTGTGGGTGCTGGGCCGGCAGCACGAGGAGATCGACGGCCCGTCGGCGCTGTACCAGTACCTGCTGCTGGACGTCGAACAGTCCGCCGCGCTGCGCACGTCCTACGTCGCGCAGGCGATCGCCGCGGTGCAGCTGTACCTGCAGCGCTGCCGGCTGATGCTGGAGCGTGAGGTCACCGACCTGTCGGGGATCCCCGACGCGTGGTGGGAGTGGCTGCCGGCGTACCGGGTGTGGGAGGCGAACCGGCGGGTCTTCCTGTACCCGGAGAACTACCTGGAGCCGGCGCTGCGCCGGGACGCCACACCGCCGTTCGAGGCCCTCGCCGGCGCGCTGCTGGAGAACGACGTCACCGACAGCACCGCCGAGGCCGCGTTCCGCGCCTACTTCGACGGCTTCTCCGTCGTCGGTGCGCTCGTGCCCGTCGACGCCTGCGCCAGCCGGCCGCCCCGCCCCGGCACCAGCACCCTGTACGCGCGGGGCCGGCTGAACGCCTCCGGCACCGGCGTCGTCTGGCTCGACGAGCACGCCTCGGACCTGCGCAACGCATACGTGGGCATGGAACTGACGGTCAACCCCGGCGCCGCCGGCGAACAGCGGCGGCGGATCACCGCCTACCAGCCCGGTAAGCGTGAGACGACGGTGGCGCCGCCGTTCGCGCCCGAGGCGAAGGTCGGCGACCCGTACGAGGTGACCGGGCCGAAGGTCGACGAGCTGCTGTTCCTCGTCGGGCGCACCAGCGCCGACCCGTACACCTTCTACACCCGCCGCCACGACGCCCGCACCGGCTGGCAGCCGTGGCAGCAGGTCGATGTGAACATCCCCGTGCCGTTGGTGACGCCGGTGTACGCATTCGACCGGCTCATGCTCTTCTGGGTCGAGCAGTCCACGGTCGGCAGCTCGCAGATCCGCTCGAGCAAGGACGGCGGCACCGCGTCCGAGGCGATCACCGTCACCAAGGCCTCGGTGCGCTTCACCTTCCGCCGCCCCGACGGCACCTGGAGCCCCCCGCAGAGCGCCGGACCCGACGTCGTCACCGACTTCGAGCACGAGCACCAGCTCGACGCGTACGTGGCGGCCGCGCTGCCCGGGCTCGCGCCGATGTTCGACCCGTCGCTACCGCGCTGGCGCAAGGTGTACCCGCTGCACGTGCCGGCGGGCAAGGTGACCTCACCCGACCGGTACCCCAACGGCGAACAGGTCCTGCTGACCCTCGGACCGGCGCTGCAGACCTACTTCAACAACCCGCTCCCGGTGCCGAAGGCGCCGCCGGCGTCCGCTCCGGCGGACCAGCGCGACTTCGAGACCGCCGCGCGGACGCTGGTCCTGCGCAACAACGAGTTCGCCGCGGCGAACATCGGCACCACCTCCCTGCACCTGCCGTTCGTGCCGTGGCACGGCATCTTCGGCGGGCTGACCCGCGACCCGCTCACCGCCACCCTCGTCGACTACCCGGCCGGCGCCTCGAGCGCCTCGGGGTGGCCGGCGGACCACCTTCCGGTGCTGCGCCGCGCCACCGGCCGGTTGGGCCTGCGCGGGTCCACCACGTGGAACACGATCCTGGACAACTACTGGACCGACGAGCTGCCGGGCGCGGTCGACGACGACGTCGTCCTGCTCGGCAACGCCAACCCGGCCGCCGGCACGGTGATCACCGTGAAGAACCGGCCCGGCAGCTTCCTGTTCGACAACGGCGACGAGTCGTTCCTGGCCACGTCGACCGACCCCGGTATCCGGCTCATCGACGAGATCGTCACCGCCGAGGCCGTCCGCAAGGACTTCCCGGGCGGGCAGCTGTACCTTGCCACCGCGCCGTACACCACCACCAGGACGCCACCGACGACCTACGCCTTCACCCGGCTGACCAGCGTCGCCGCCCGCGCCCTCGGCGACGTGCTCGCCTTCGGCGGGATCCCGGCCCTGCTGAGCCGCGACAGCCAGCGCACCGACGAGCTGCCGTTCGCCCGGCTCGCACCGACCGACCAGGCGTTGCCGCCGGCGTCGGACACCCTCGACTTCACCGGCGCCTACGGCTCCTACCTGTGGGAGGTGTTCTTCCACGCGCCGTTCCTCGTCGCCCGCACCCTCACCGCGAACCGGCGGTTCCGCGAGGCGCGGACCTGGCTGGAGTACATCTACCGGCCGACGCAGCAGCCGGCGCCCGGCGACGAGGGCCGGCAGCGTTTCTGGCGGTTCCTGCCGCTGCGCGGGATGGATCTGCCGACCCTGACCCAGACCCTCGCCGACCCGGCCCAGATCGCCGCCTACGACGACCGCCCGTTCGACCCGCACGCCATCGCCCGGCTGCGGATCTCCGCGTACGCCAAGTCCGTCGTCATGCGCTACGTCGACAACCTGCTGGAATGGGCCGACGACCTGTTCACCCGCGACACCCGCGAGAGCGTCGACGAGGCCACGAACCTGTACGTCCTCGCCGGTGACCTCCTCGGCCCCCGGCCACGCGTCGTCGGCGAATACCACCCGCCGAAACCCGCGACGTACGCGGACATCCGCCGCGCCTACGACGACCGAACGGTCCGCACCGGCGCCATCGTGTCGGCGACCGCCACCACCGTCGTGCTCGACCCGGCGGCGTCCACCGACGACGACGCGTACACCGGCATGTACCTGGCCTTCACCTCCGGCCGGGCCGACGGTCACGCCGGTTACATCACCGCGTACGACGGCAAGACCCAGACCGCGACCCTCGAGGCGCCGTGGGCGCCGCTGCCCGACGCCCGCTCCGCCTACCGGATCTACGCCAACGGCATCCCGCAGTTCCTGATCCGGTTGGAGAACAGCGCGCCGGTGCTGGCCGCGGGCTTCGGCCTGACCGCGACGCCGTTCAACGACATCGGCACCTACTTCGGCGTGCCGGAGAACGACCAGCTGGTCGCCTACTGGGACAAGGTCGCCGACCGGCTGTTCAAGATCCGGCACGGCATGAACATCCAGGGCGTCGAGCGGACCCTGCCGCTGTTCGCCGACCCCGTCGACGTCACCGCGCTAGTGCGCGGCGCGGCGGCCGGCGGACCCGCCCCGGGCGTCGCCGGCGGGGTCGAGCCCGCCGTGCCGGCCTACCGCTTCGAGGTCGTCGCCGCCCGCGCCGCCGACCTCGCCGCCCAGGTCGCCCAGCTCGGCGCGCAGCTGCTGAGCTGTCTGGAGAAGCGCGACGCCGACGCGCTCGCCATGCTGCGCGTCACCCAGGAACGCACCCTGCTGGGCCTGCTCACCTCCGTCAAGGAGCAGGCCGTGGAGCAGTGCCGGCGCACCGGCGAGGCGCTCGCGGCCGGGCTCGCCGGTGCCGAGTCGCGGCGGGCGTACTACACCGGGCTCGTCGACGGCGGGCTGTCCCCGACCGAGATCGCCAGCCTCGCCAGCACCGGCCTCGGCGGGCTGCTCACCGCGACCAGCGCCGTGTACCGGGCCGTCGCGGCACTGGCGTACGCCATCCCGCAGGGCGGCTCGCCGTTCGCGCTCACCTACGGCGGCCAGCAGCTGGGCAACGTCGCCTCGGCAGGGGCCGGCGCGCTGGACACCGCCGCCGGCGTGGCCGGCATCAGCGCGGCGATGTCGCTGACGATGGCCCAGTACGCGCGGCGCGAGGCGGACTGGCAGCTGCAGGCGGACCTGGCCGGCTACGACGTCGCCCAGATCACCGCGCAGGTCGGCGCGAACGAGCACCAGCTGGCCATGGCCGAACGGGACCTCGCCGCGCACCTGGCGGCGATCGCCCAGAGCGAGCGCGTCGAGGAGTTCCTGACCGGCCGGTTCGCCGGCGAGCGGCTGTACCGCTGGATGGCCGGACGCCTGTCGGCGCTGCATTTCCAGACCTACTCGGTGGCGTTGGACCTGGCCCGGTCCGCGCAGCGGGCGTTGCAGTACGAGCTGGGCACCGACACCACGTTCGTCAACTTCGGCTACTGGGACGGCGGCCGGCGGGGGCTGCTCGCCGGTGAAGGGCTGCGGCTGGCGCTCAACCAGATGGAGAAGGCGTACCTGGACGGCAACGTCAGGCCGCTGCAGTGCACGAAGACGGTTTCCCTCGCCCAGCTCGACCCGATCGCCCTGCGCGACCTGCTCGAGACCGGTGAGTGCGTGTTCCACCTGTCGGAGAAGCTGTTCGACGACGACTACCCCGGCCACTACGCGCGGCGGATCAGTTCGCTCGCCGTCACCATCCCGGCGGTGACCGGCCCGTACCAGAACCTCCACGCCACCCTCACCCAGCTGGCCAACCAGGTCGTGCTGCGGCCGGACCCGAACGCCGTGGACTTCCTGCTCGGCGGCACCACCGCGACCCTCCCGCCGGCCGGGGTGCTGCGCACCGACTGGCGGGTCAACCAGCAGATCGCCCTGTCGCACGGCCTCGGCGACACCGGCGTGCTGGACACCGCGGGTGACGGGCGGCTGCTGCCGTTCGAGGGCACCGGCGCCGTGTCGACGTGGCGGCTGCGGATGCCGCCGCAGAGCAACCACTTCGACTTCGACACGGTCTCCGACGTCATCGTCACGCTGCAGTACCAGGCCCGCGACGGCGGCGCCCGGTTCCGCGACCAGGTGCTGCGGCTGCCCGGGATGGCCGTGTACACCGGCAGCGTCCGGCTGCCGCTGGCGCAGGTGTACTCCTCGCAGTGGTACGAGTTCCTGCACGTGCCGCCCGCCGACCCGCGTCGTCAGGTGCTGCGGTTCGCCCTCGCCGACCTGGTGCCGCCGCACGTGGACAGGGCGGAGCTGGTGGCCTGGTCGCTGCAGCTGCGGACCGCGGCCGGCACCGCGGTCGCCGGGCGCCGCCCGTACCTGGACCTGACCCTCGGCACCTGGGAGTCCACCCGGTTCGGGGTGGACGCCGCCGGCAACCACACCGCGGCCGTCCCGGCGAAACCCCGGATCACCACCGTCGAGGGGGCCGCGGCGCTCGCCTTCACCCTCGCCGACACGCCGGCGGACCTGCGGCGCGACGGCCGCCTCGACCCGGACGTGCTCGGCGGTGCCGTGCTGGTGCTCACCTACCAGGGGCGCGTCGACTGGCGGTGACCCGCTTCAGGCGGCCACGGTCCCGCCGGCGCGGACCGTGTCGGCGTCCTGGGTGCGGCCCATCCGCTCGTACGTCGTGGCGAGGCTCGTCCTGCACCGCACGGTGTCCGGATGGGTCTCGCCGGCGACGCGCTCGATCCCTTACAGGGTGTCGGTCAGCAGCCGCGTCGACTGCGCGTGCCAGTCGGTCAAGCGGTAGCTGACGCCGAGGTTGTGCCCGGTCTACAGCGTGTCCGGATGGTCCGGGCCGAGCCGGCGCAGGCGGCTGCGCAGGTCCGCCTCGTGCAGCTCGACCGCCGCCTCGTGGCCGTGCACCTCGGCGGTGCTGACGGCGAGGTCGTTGCGGATCATGAGCACCACCGGATGCGCGGGGCCGACGGCGCGCTCCGCGACGGACAAGGCGGCCGGGATCAGCATCCCCCGCGTGACCACCGACCAGGTCCGCGTCGGCGCGCCCGTGCCCAACGCGAGCCTGCTCCGCGCCGGCGATCTTACTGGAACAGGCCAGGGATCATGCTGGGCTCGTAGATCCGAACGAGCGACGTCCGCTCGTACAGCGGGATCGCCACCTGCATGAGGTGCTTCATCCCGCTGCGGGTGTACCGGCGCCATTCCACGCACATGGACTCGATCGCCCTAGCCGAGGCGAGAAGGTCGTCTGTCTGGTCGGCGGCGTCGCACGCTCGGCACCAGGCGCGGATGTTGGCCTCGGTGGGAGCCTGGCTGCCGTGCTCGATGCGGCTGACCTTGCTGTAGTGACAGTCGATGAGCGCAGCGAGCGCCCGGCCCGTGAAGCCGGCCTCACGGCGGAGTTCACGGAGCCGGGCGCCGAGCGCCTCACGCGCCTGCTGTGCAGGACTATTCGGCGAGGTAGTCACGGTCGGGAATGGACAGTTGCCAGACTGCCTCGAACGCGGACCGGCAAAGACGGATGGCATCGGGGTCGGTCGTCGCAAGCCGGTCGACCACCAGGCCATTGCCCGCGAACACCAGGAACATCACCAGCTCGTCGTCAAACAGCCAGAAGTCGTTGCCGGGTAACGGGATCGTCGAGACCCTCCGCCGTGGCACCCATCGGGTGTCCTCACCTGCCTCGACGAACAACGGTGTCAGCTCCCGGATCCAACGCCGACTTCACAGATGACGGTTGGAACGCTCGCACCGCCTGAGCCGACGCCGTCTCAGCGCTGACAGCCGTGTTGACGACCGTCGCGCCGCTACTCAGGACCGGAGGGTGGACGCTCAGCGACGGCGCTGCCCTCAGCCGATGGCAGTGCCTCCAGTGCTGCCCGCCACGGATACGCAGCCAGCTGGTGATCTCCGCTTCCAGGCTCGTGAGGCATCCACTGCCCCGGCCCCAACAACACCTGGACGCCTTCAGCGCGGAGGGATTCGACAGCTTGCGTGAACGGCCGTCGAGCAGCGAGGGCTGAGTTGACGAACGGCAGGACCACGACCGGCGTGCGTCGCCCTATCGCCTCGGCGACGACGTTGAGCGCGTACGTGTCGTTGACCCCGAACGCGAGCTTGTTGATCGAGTTGTAGGTCGCAGGTGCCACGATCACCGCGTCGGCCGGCTTCGACCGTGCACCGCCGGTAGCCGCAGCCCGGAACTCACTTCGTGCCTCGACCCCGTACTGGTCGGCGAGTGTCTCCGTATCGAGGAACCCTACGGCTGCAGGTGTGGCGACAACGCGCACCGCCCAGCCATCTACTTGGGCCATGCCAATCAGTGTGCCGACATGCGGTGCGGGGCCAGCGCCGCAGACGACGACGCACAGGAGCCGCCCCGTATCCGGCTTCCTCATACCGGGGCACCCACCGACATTGCGTACTCGTGGACTCGCCGTTGCAGCGGAGCGGGGCATCGCCGGCCGAGATCGCTGATGAGCTGGCGAATCGGCCGTCGGGAGCGAACCTCTTCCGGCGCGTGCCCTTCGGCGGCGCGGATCGCTTCGAGGGCGCGCTCGTACCTGCCCCACTGTGTCAGGGCCCGGGCCGTGTCCAGCAGGAGCACCGCTCGGCGCTCCGGTACCGCCATCTGTTGCAGGTCAACGGTTTGCGCGAGACTCACGGCTGTTCCGGCGTCACCCAGCTCTACCGCGGCCGCTACCCGATGCGCAAGCACGTTCGTTGCGCTGAAAGCCGTCCACCGGGCATTGCCGTCGATGCCGACGTGCCTCGCCGCAGTTGCGGCTTCATTGAGCAGTGCACCCGCGCGTTCGCGCTGCTCCGCACGAGCGGCGGCGATCGCGCCGCGGAGCAGCAGCGCTCCGTACACGGAAAGCTCCTGCTGCGACCGCATGCCGACGTCGTCCGCCAGCCGCGCAGCTGCCGTGGCGGCGACCTCGGCTGCCTGCGCAGGATGGCCCGCGGCCAGGAGACCGTGCACGACGGCGCGGACGCTGCTGGCGACGGCTAGCGGCTCGCCGCTGGCTCGCGCGGCGGCGATGCTGCGTTCCGCGGCGACAGCCGCCAAGGACGGTTCGTCGGACTTCAGCAGCAGGCCGCTCGCCACCTGATATGCCTCTGCAGTGAGCACCGCCAGCAGGGCGTCGCCAGAGATCGTCTGCGCCACGGCTGAAAGGGCCGTCAACGCCGAGGGCAGGTCCCGCAGCGCTTGTCCATAGCAACCGTGTTGATACGCGCGGCGAACCTTCGCGACCACAGCCGCAGTCTGATCAAGATCGAAGGTGGTAGCGGACTCGCCGCCAGGTGCTGCACCGAATGGAGATGCGACGGCAGCAACCAGGCTGCCGAGGATGACGCGTCGGCGCACGTCGGTCTCCTCCGCGTTCCCGATGTCGGCGAGTGACTCCTTCCCACGGTAGAGACGGTCTGCGCCGGCGGCCAGCCGCGGCACGTCGGGCGGTGGAAGGAGCACGTCCTCGCCCTCCGTCGGCACGAACCACAGCAGGTCCTTGGGAATGCGGAGCAACCGCGCCCAGAAGGCGAGCCGATCGAGTTGCTGATCCGCGGCTTGGCGTTCCAGGCGGCTGATCTGGGCCTGGGTCAGGCTGGCCCATCTCGCTACGACGGTTTGAGGAATCGGGGTGCCGTGGTGCGGATGGTGACGGTAGGCACCGATGAGCCGGCCCATGTGCCGGTCGCGTATTGCCTCAACAATCGGAGGGTGATCCCAAAACGATCGGGGCACCGCAGGAGGATGCCGGCGGTCGACGGTCGTCATCGGAATGCACGCGCTGCAGCGCGGACCGGGATTGTCGCGCGCCAAGCGGGAATGACAACGGACGCAACGACGATCGTTCGTGGAGGACACGCCATATCACCTCCGCCTGCACGATTTGGACTGCGGCGCGACCGGTATACGCATCACGCATATAGACCATACCCGTATCGCATCATCAAAATGTTCCTAGGTGCCCAACCCTGGTGGTGCGGATACACCATCGCTACCGGCTGGCACGAAAGCTGCCGGAACCACCGACGACGGGAACAGTCATGAGCGCGGGATTCACAACAGCCACCAGGCAACACGATCTTGAGTTTGCGTTCCTGTGCTTGGAAGCGGCAGTCGATCTGGTGCCGCTCATCTCGACCGTTATCGAGGACCACGACGGCAGGGTGGTCGTCACCCGCGACGTTGTCGATTGCTGGCTCGCACTCCCCATCGCCATGCGTGCCGCGTACGACATCAAGCGGCTGCCGACTGCGCCGAGCTTCACCGGACGTCCGCCGGTCCCCGCGTTGAGCCGCTTCGTGGGTGACTACGTCGACGTGATTGACGAGTCATGGATTCCGGATAGCGTCGATCCGCATGCCGTCGACTTCGACACCGGCGAGCGCCTGCACCGGCACGCGTGGCGTCGTCATGAACGTCAAATTCGCGAGCGTCTTGCTGCGCACCGCGGCCCGGACGAGCAGTTCATACGCAAACTGGCGCGTCCCGTCGACTTCACCGGCGATGGCTGGCCCTCCAAGACCTGAGCAGGTCCGAACGAGGCGGGCGCTGATCGTGGTGGGGCATGTGGTGCCATGAGGTGATGGTGGCCGGTTGCCTCGCATTGAGCTACGGCAGCTGGGCCTCACATCGAGGGTCAGCTAGCTGCAGCAACCAGTCCGGAAAGTAGGAGCCCTGCCGCAGCTTCGGGATGGCGAGCTCGACGGTGAGGCTGTTGCGTTTTGGATGGTCGATGGAGCCGGACCGGTCAGGGCAGTGTTGGATATCGGTCGTGGCGAACGGGAATGGCAGACAAGCTCGACCCGCAACGCAAGCCGGCACGCTGCCTGAGCGCCAGCGCCGCAGTCCGCACCCCGACCAAATACACCAGCCGCCGGCACTACCCGCGTCACCTCTCGCCGGCCCAAAACGCAACAGCCTCCGTGCCGGCGCGGGTGTCCCAGTCCCGGTGCCGGTAGCCGTTGCACTGGTTGGTCCGCTCGTCGCTGCGCTCACCATACGGCGCGCCGCAGGCCGCGTCGGCTTCGGCGGACATGAGCGCCTCGGCGAAGGTCTTCACCATCGAACGCAGCAGATCGGGTGACGCCGAGCCGAGTTCCTCACGCAGGAACCGGCCAACGTCCACACTCTTGGGTGCGGTCATCGCTTGATCTCTCCTTCGGTACTTTCGCCAGTTCGAAGGATCAAGCGGTGACCGTCTCCATCTCCTCAACCACCTCAGAGGTGGGCGATTCGTACACCACTCCCGTGGACGTGACCCGCCGGGCGCCTGGGTTCACTTGGCCGGCACACAGATCTCTGCCCGCCGGCAAGCGCGAGCGATGCCGCCCGCCGGCACCGGCTGGCTGAACGCTTTTCTGGACTGGTCGCCCGTGCTGGTCACCCATCTGCGTCCGACGCGTAGGAAGGGGGAGGTTGCGCGAGACCACCGAAGCCGAGGAACCGCAAGAGTACGTCTGCGTCGCCGAGGCTCGAGCCGCGGCGTGATGGCGGGGCTCGGGGTAGCGTAGAAGTATCCGATCTTTCGGAGGGAATATGCCGAAGCGGACAGAACTCTTGGTGATCGGTGCGGGACCGTACGCGTACTCGGCCGCTGCCTTTGCTCGTGACAACGGAATCGACACTCACATCGTCGGCCATTCGATGGCCTTCTGGCGTGAGCAGATGCCGGCTGACATGTTCTTGCGCTCGGGTCCTGACTGGCACCTCGACGCAGGCGGCAACTACACCTTCAAGGCCTTCTTCGAGGACCGAGGGATGCGACCCGAGGACTTCGACCCGATTCCGATCGCTATCTTCATCGACTACGCGGAGTGGTTCCGTCAGCGCACGTCGCTCGAAGTCGACGAACGGATGGTCACCGACCTAACCAAACCGAGCGGGATCTTTCTCGCAAACCTGGACGACGGCTCGACGATCACAGCGGAAAAGGTTATTGCCGCCCCGGGCATGTGCTACTTCGCCAACCTCCCGCACTGGCACGAGGACGTACCGCCGACACTCCGATCACATACCAGCGAGCTTGTCACCTTCGAGGATCTCGCCGCCGCCCGTGTCGCCATTGTCGGAGGGCGGCAGAGCGCCTACGAGTGGGCAGCGCTGCTGTGCGACCGGCGCGCCGAGCAGGTGCACGTGGTGCATCGCCATCCCATTCCGGAGTTCGCCAAGGTCAGCTGGTCCTTCATGGACCCATACATCGATCAAACGCTGGCACAGCGGGGATGGTGGCGCCGACGCTCTGCGGAGGAACAACAGAGGATCGCCGGCGAATTCTGGCGAGCTGGCCGCTTCACCCTCGAGCCCTGGCTCCTCCCACGCCTCGCCACGGAGGTTGTCACCAGCCATCCCCATTGCGCGGTCATCGACGTGACGCCCGGTGATCAAGATGTGCGGCTTCAGCTCTCCGATCAGACAACGCTGATCGCGGACCATGTGATCTTCGCATGCGGCTACAAGGCAGACCTATCTCGCATCCCCTACCTGCACAGCGTCTCGCACCAAGTGAGGACGACAGATGGTTTCCCCGACCTGACCGAGGGCTTCGAAACATCGCTGGCGGGTCTCTACGTGATCGGCTTCGCCTCCACCCGCGACTTCGGCCCCTTCTACGGTTTTACTAAGGGCTGCCCGTCATCCGCGCGCATCGCAGTCGACGAACTGATGCGCTGCGCCGCTTGATCGATCAGGGCCAAGATGAGTGCTGCGTCGAGCGGACAGACCCCATGCCGCCGATCGGGCACTGCGGCTCGCCATCGATCGTCACGCTTCGTAAACCGCTCAGGCCCGCCCTGACCCACGGTCCGCTGCACGCTCGTGCTTGATATGCAGGTAATCCTGGTTCACCTTCAGTGTGTTGACGCTGGTAGGTCGGGCAGAGGGGTTATGGCGTGCTGGCCGGCCGTTTCGTGCTCATGCCGATGAGCGAGCACGTGATCATGGCGAGCATCTCCCTACGAGGCAGGGGCTGGCCGATCGAGCCGGCCGGCGACGCCATCGCCTTCGCCGGGTCGAATGATGATGCGAACCGGTTCGGCGTAGGTGATGTGCCCGTAGGCGCAGATCTTGGGCTGGGCCCAGAACTCCCCGGGCGGCGTAGCAGCCGGGACGGCGACGTCGAACTCGACGGACGCCGTGGAGCCGGCTTCGATGGTGAAGCTGCGGGTCGGGCTGCTCATCAGTGGCCAGATGTGGTGCGGGGTGATGAGCTCGACGTGCCCGCGCAGTGGTGTACGGAGTGTGTGAGCCACCTGTACGCGCACGCGGCTTCGCGTCCCCGGGGTCAGCGTCAGCTGCTGGGCCTCGCTGCGCGCGCGCAGCAGCGGCTCGGGCGCGGGCTGGCCCACGGGCACGATGAGCACGTCCTGCAGGTCCTGGCCCTGGTGGTTGATGCTCGCCGCGACCGCGTACCAGCCGGGCGCGGCGGCCGCGGGAGCCGTGACGGTGATCGGCACGCTGAGGTGGCCACCCGCCTTGACGGTCACGGGTAACGATCGAGGCGTGGCGACCCAGCCGTCCGGCGCGGTGACGACCAGGTTCCCGCCGTAGCCGGCGTCGGTGTTGTCGCTGACGATCTGCGCGCGCAGCCGCACGGCCGCCGCGTTGCCGTCGTTCGGCGGCTCGTCGTCCGGTCGGAGGGTGAGCGTGACGGGCAGGTTACCCATGGGCGCGGGGCCGCAGTTGTGCAGCCAATAGCGGGTGAACACGGGCTGGACCGCTTCGCTGCTCGCAACGAGCGCTGTTCGGCCCCGCTCGGCGCGGGCCGGTGACAGGGCGAGAGACGTGATCCGGTACCCCTCGACGTCGACGTATGCGTGCCTGCCGTCGTGCTCGAGGGGTGCGCCCTCGCGGTCGAGCAGGTCGGTGACCGCGGCCGTGGTGATGCCGCCGGCGAGGCGGATCGCGACGCTGCCGGAGCGGCCGTGGGGCTCGTAGCCGCGGACGATCAGGCTGTCGCACGCGTCGGCGGGCGCCGCGGAGCCGGCGGCGAGCGGATCCCAGCGCGGCTTGACCGCGGTGACGACGAAATTCTCGGCCGGCTCGACGTTCAGCAGGGATCCGGTCGCGGGCAGTGGCCCGTCGGTGGCCGGCGCGACGGTTGCGGCCAGGGGATGGTTGACGCACTGCCCGGCGGCGGTGAACCCCGCGGTGCGCCATCCACCGGGCCCGCTCACCAGGTGGTACTCGAAGCGCCTGCTGGTGTGGTGCTGGAAGCTGCGCCCGCCCGGTGCGTTGCGATCCGGCATGTTGATCGCGGTTCCGGTGGGCCAGCCGGTGCAGGCGCGGGCCAGTGACATGTTCAGCGTGCCGTCGGGCTCGACCGCGAAGCCGGGGGTACCGCGGTTGAGCAGGGCGACGGTGTAGTCCTCAACCGTGCTCTCGTTGTGGTGCAGCGCCAACGGCTGCGTGACGTGGACGTTCGCGTCGCGGAGGTCATCGACGAGATCGGTCACGGCCCAGTGCTCGGCCTGCGCGTCGGTGCCGGCGATCAGCAGCACCGGCAGATCGCGGATCGGGCGCACGTCGGCGCCCGGCCGCCACACCTCGCCGAGCGGACGTTCGGCCGGAATCCACAGGCGTGCGGTGCCGGTGGCCTCGAGCTGAGCGGCCAGCTCGGCGGCGATCGGCGCCGGCGCCCGGTCGAGGAGCTCGGCGACGAATCCGTTGCGTTGCGGGGTGCCGACCGCGACTCGGCAGTCGGGCAGGTTGGTGTCGGTGTCCAGCGCGCCGTAACGGTTGCCCGTCGCGGTCGTCACGGTGGCGGTGACACCGGCCCGGGCCAGTCCGACCGCGAGGCGCCGGGTCGAGGGCATGCCCTGATCGCCGTCGGGGACGACGATCTCGGCGATCGACACCGCCCGGGAACGCTCGCCGCGCTGTTGTGGATCGTGCAGGTGGACGGTCAGCGCCGCCCCGAGGCCGAACCACCGGTGCGCCGTGTTGTCCAGAGTCCGGGGATGCTCCGCGGCGTCCGCGTCGAGCAGTGCGTAGCCGCGGCCGATGACAGCGGCCGCGGTCTCGCTGATGGGCATGCCGCCCGGGATGTCGCAGGGGATACGCACGCGCAGGAGCCGGTCGGTGTCGGCGAACCCGTCGACGGACGTGGCGAAGTCGATCCGGTCGATGCCGTGCCACAGCGTGGTGTACTGCGTGTAGCGGCATCCGTCGACGTCCGCGGTCGCGACGATCCGTTCGCCGATCGGGCAGCGTTCGACGGTGACGGCGGCTGCCGTGTTCGAGCTGCGCCAGACGACGTCGCGCGGGAGCAGGTGCCACGGGCCTTCGCCGAATTCCGGATGGTCGGCGTGTTCGGCGACGCAGACCAGGTCGTTGCCCACCCGGCCCGGCGGGAGAATGTCCCGGCCAGAGGTGAGGTCGGTGATCTCGGTCAGCGCGCCGCCCCGCCCGGGATCCGTGCGGAGCCGGTAGCGGTCGTTGGCGATGCTCGTCGTCTCGACGGGCCGCCACGCGGACGCCGACGGCTCGGGGGCGCCGGGCCGCAGGCGGTAGGTGCGGTAGCCCATCGACGGCACGTCGCGCGCGACCCACCGCAGCTGCACCCGGCCGGGCCGCCCGTCGGAGGCGTGCTCGAGGGCCTCAGCTAGGTACGGGACCGGGGCTCCGGCGTCATCGGTGAGCGTGACCCCTGCGGCGTGGTCGAGCTCGATCTCCAGGGTGACGGTGTCGGTCCGGGTGTACGCCAGGGGATTGAACACCACGACCGCGGTGCCCTCTCCGCGGGTGTCGACGTGGCGGGCCAGATGCCGGCGGGCCGCTCGGTCGACGTCGGCGGCCAGGTCGTGCGCCTCGCGCCAGCCCGCGACCAGGTCGAGATAGACCTGGTCGGACTGGGTCCCGGTGACCGCGTCGTGGTGCGCGCCGAACAGCAGCAGCCGCCACGCCTTGTCGACGGCCGCGGCGGGGTAGGCCGCGCCGTGCAGTGCGGCGAAGGTGGCCCATTTCTCGGCGTCCAGCAGCAGCCCCTCCACCAGGCGGTGGGCCTGCTTGGTGTCGATCGCGGTGACGTCCTTGCCGGTGTAGATCGGGTTCATGTCGCGGGTCTGCGGCGTCGGGTGTACGCCCCTCGCGGCGAGCTCGCCGCGGACGGCGGCGAAGAAGTCGCGCGGCAGGCCGTAGCGCAGCCGCACGTGCGGGTAGCGCTCGGTCCAGGCCGCGCGCAGCTCGGTGACCCACCGCATGGGAGGGCTGAAGTCGCTGCCCATCGGAATCATGACGTGGTGGGTCGCGGCGGCCGGCCGGAGCGCGGTGAACAGCTCGTGCAGCTCCGCCGCCGCAGTCTGCGGGTCCTGGGCGGCGTCGAGGCTGAAGCCCGCCGAGTAATGACCGGCCATGTAGTGGGTGAGCAGGCCGTCGCCGCCGGGCGACACCCATTCGAACTCGGTGTGGAACTGGACCGGCGCGAACGGCTTGCGATGTTCGCGGATGTTCCAGCTGGTCAACATGGGTCCCCACTGGTGGTAGGGGCCACGGGCGAAGGCGATCGAGGTCAGCCCGGCGCCGGACATCACCTGCGCGAACTGCGGATCGTGGCCGAACACGTCCAGCTGCCATGCGGTGGACGGGACGCCTCCGACGACGTTGCGCTGGAATCCGACGCCGTGCACGGCGTTGCGGATCGTCGTCTCGATGCCGGTGAGGTTGGTGTTGGGTTCGTTGTAGGTGCCGCCGACCAGCTCCAGCCGGCCTCCCGCGATCAGCCGGCGGATGAACGCGCGATCCTCGGGATACGTGTCCCAGTACGGCTTGAGGTAGTCGACCTCGGCGAGGACCACGCTGTACTGCGGGTCTTCGCGCATCTTCGCCAGGTGCGCCTTGACGAGGCTGAACGCGCTGTGGCCGGGCCACGCGAAGCGCGCCTCGCCCGAGTCGTCGGCGGGCGCTTGGTCCTGCGGCCGATCCCAGGTCTGGGTGTACGCGGACTGGGTGTTCCACCACACCGGGTCGTAGTGGAAGTGCGGGATGAGCCAGACGGTCCAGTTCATGCCTTCACGGCCCCCTGCATGATCCCGCCGATGATCTGCTTGCCGAGGAAGAGGAACACCAGCAGCACCGGAGCCGTGCTGATCAGGGTTCCCGCGAGCACGAGCGAGTAGTCCATGTAGTAGCCACCGGCCAGTGTGGACAGTGCCACCTGGGTGGTCGGGTTGCCCTGGCCCAGGGCCAGCAGGGGCCAGAAGAAGTCGTTCCAGGCGTTCATGAAGGTGAACAGCGCGAGCACCGCGGCGACGGGTCGCGCCGCCGGCAGCACGACGTGCCAGTACAGCCGGTGCGTCGAGCATCCATCCATCCGGCCGGCCTCCAGCAGCGCGGTGGGCAGCGCATCGGAGAGGTACTGGCGCACCAGGAAGACGCCGAAGGCCGACGTGGCCGCCGGAACGATGACCGCCTGCAGGTGTCCGGTCCAGCCCAGCCACTGCGACATCATGATGTACAGCGGGATGATGCCCAGCTGGGCCGGCACCATCATCGTCACCAGGAGGATCCCGAGCAGGGCGTTGCTGCCGCGGAAGCGCAGCTTGGCGAAGGCGAAGCCGGCCAGCGTGCTCGTGAGCACCACGCAGACCGTGATCAAGGTCGCGACGATGATCGAGTTGAGCAGGGCGAGGCCGAAGTTCGCCTGCGTGTACGCCTGCTGCAGGTTGGCCCACAGGTGCGTGCCGGGCAGCAGCTTCGGCGGCCAGCTGCCCGCCGCGGAGTTGTCGTTGGACGCCGCGACGAGCGACCAGTACAGCGGGAACGCCGACACCGCGGCGATGATGCCCAGCAGTACGTAGGTCCTCGTTCCGGCGCGGCGCTGTGCCGGCGCGGCAGCCCTCTGGCCGGGGCGGCGGCCGCCGGTCATGGCACGGGAGACCGGTATCAGGGTCATGAGGAGCTCCGAATCCGTCGGGACAGCAGGTAGTTCGCGCCGACCGCCAGCACGATGATCATGAACATGGCCCAGGACACCGTGGCTGCGTAGGAGTACTTGCCGTGGGTCCAGAACTGCTCGTAGACGTACATGGCGAGGGTCTGGAACTGGCGGGAGTCGCCGCCGGTCGGGCTCATCCCCGGGTTGAACATGAGCGGCTCGGTGAACAGCTGGATCGTGCCGATGGTCGACATGATCACGCTGAAGATGATGGTCGGGCGCAGCGCCGGGACGGTGATGGTGCGGAACTTCTGGAACTGGCTGGCGCCGTCGAGGTCCGCCGCCTCGTAAAGGTCGTCGGAGACCGCCTGCAGCGCGGCGAGATAGATCAGGGAGTTGTACCCGGTCCACCGCCAGGTCAGGATGACGCCCAGCGCCACCCATGACTGCCAGGTGCCCGATTGCCAGTCGACCTTGTCGATGCCGACCAGGCTGAGCCCCCAGTTGATCAGGCCGAGGTCCCGCCCGAACAGCTGGGCGAAGATCAGTCCGACGGCGGCCACCGAGGTGATGTTGGGCAGCAGGACGCCCATGCGCAGCAGCGTGCGGCCGCGCATCTTGCGTTGCAGCAAATGGGCGATCCACATCGCGAGGAGCAGCTGCGGTACCGTGCCCAGCACGCCGATCGCGGCGGTGTTGCGCAGCGCGTTCCAGAAGTAGTCGTCGTGGACGAGCCGCGCGAAGTTGCCCAGCCCCACGAACGTGTGCTCACTGCCCGGGATGTCGCGGTTCCACTGGGTGATGGCCATCCAGCCGGTGTAGAGCAGCGGGAACAGCCCGAACACGCCGAACGCCACGAAGAACGGTGCGATGTAGAGATACGGCGTACCGCTCAGGTCGAACCTGTGGCGCAGCTGGGACCACCGGTTGTCCGTCGCCCGGATGGTGTTGCGCCGCCGACGCAACACTGACGACGGTGTCAAGACTGCCATCAGGCCTGTCGTTCCTTTCTGGAGCTTCCCCTACCGCTGACTGTTCGTCCGACTGCTCGCCGTGGGTTACGGCTCGGTGGCATTCGCAACGTCCTTGAGCACCTGGTCCCACGCCTGCGCGGGTCGCTGTTTGCCCTTGTCGACCCGGGTGATCCCCAGGCCGATCAGCGGTCCGATGTCGCCGTCCTTGGGGCCCTGGTACTGCGGCCGCAGGTTCTTCGCCGCCTCGGTGAAGAGCTGGCCGGTGGGCGCGTTGTTGAAGAACGCGTTGGTGTTGCCGAGCACGGCCGGGTCGTTGTAAAGCGAGGCCTGGCTGGGCAGGTGCCCCTGGGTCCGGAAGATCCAGCTCGCCTGCTCGGGCGCGGTCAGGTACCGGGCGAGCTCGGCGGCCTCCTTCTGGTGCTTGCTCTGCTTCGGCACCGTCAGGAACGAGCCGCCCCAGTTGCCGCTGCCGCCGGGGATCGTGGCGATGTCCCACTTGCCGCTGGTCTGCGGCGCGTTCTGCTTGATGGTGTCGGTCATCCACGCCGGGCAGGCCACGGTCGCGAACGACCCCCGCTGGAACCCGGCGTTCCACTGCTGGCTGAACGTCGCCAGCTTCGCCGACTCACCGGCCTGCACGGCCTCGACCGCGAGGTTGAACGCCCGCTTGACGGCGGGATTTTCGGCCACCACCACCTTGTTGCTGGTGGCGGTGTAGCCGACGGGCGCCTGGCCGATGATGGCGTTGAAGACGTTGGAGCCCGAGTCGAACCAGGCCACGCCGTCCGGTGCGCCTGCCTTGAAGCGCTTGCCGGTCGCGATGTACGACTGCCAGTCCGGCCACAGCGCGGCCACCTGGTCGCGGTCGGTCGGCAGGCCAGCCTGCGCGAACAGGTCCCGGCGGTAGCACATGGCCAGGCCGCCGACGTCGGCCCCCAGCCCCATCAGCTGGCCGTTGGCGCCGGTCGCCTGCTGCGACTTCCACGGCAGCCACTGGCCCGGGGTGGCGCCGTAGTCCCTGAAGTCGACGAACTTGTCCGCCATGACCCTGAACTGCGCGATGTAGCCGCCGTCGATGGCCTCGATGTCGCCGGTGCCCGACCCGCCCAGCAGGTGCGCCTGCAGGTTCTTGTGGTGATCGTCGTACGAGACGACGTGTTCGACGATCTTGATCCCGGGATGGCTCTGCTCGTACCTGGTGTACAGGTCGCGGTATCCCATGTCGCCGAAGATCTCGACGTCGAGCTGTGTCTGGCCCGGCTTGGCGGAGCTGCAGGCGCCAGCCGCCGCGGCGACGAGCGCCAAACAGCTCGCTGTCAGCACCGTCAGCGCCTTGAGCCTGCGGGTGTGCATCGGGGCTCCTCATGGTCTGGGGCATGGTTGCTACGAGTGCCCGATCGGGCACGGACGTGCCTCGATCGCGGGCAGGATTTGGCGAGGCGCGGGTGCGGTCACGACGCCCCCGGCAGGGCGCCGGCTCCCGTGCAATGCGATCAAGCGCAGTGCACTCGGCCTCCGCGGCGGTGGTTGACACACCGCCCTCATGAGGTGACACCCCGTAGGGCGATGCAACTGCCGGAGACTCTAAGCGACGACCATTAGTCTGTAAAGACCGAATTTTGCAGAAGTTCTAATTTGCCCGTTCTTCCACACATTATTGGTGTTCGTGTTGAACCGTGATCGAGTCGGTCTGGAGGCGATCGGCCGCATGGCGGCTGCGACCCCGCGCGGATACAACGGGCAAGCGCCTCGTCCCTCAGCAGATGCCGGACGCGGCGTCCTTGCGGACGAGCGCGAGATCCTCGCGGTCTGCACGAAGATCTTGACGTCGAGGTTGGCCTTCTCGAACGCGGCGACGATCCCTTTGAGGTCCTCGAGGTGATCAGGCGCGGCGGAGGCGGCGGACCTTACCGCTGGGGTCGGCGCAGAGTTGGCCGGCACGTGCGGTGAACATGTCCGGGTCGAGGGTGGCGAGGGCGCGCCATGCTTCGCCGCGGGTTCGCACGTTCGGGTGGTCGAGGAAGGCGATGATCCGGGTGGCATCGTCGCGGGTGCCCATGTCGGCCAGGCCGGCGAGTGCACCGATGATTGCGTCTCGGGTGGCGTCGACGTTGGCGAGTGTCGTGCGGTAGAGGGCGGCGGAGCCGGTGTGGCCGAGGGCGCGCAGGCTGGCGCGGGCCAGGTAGCGCACCCGTGCGTCGGGGTCGAGCAGGGCACGGCGCAGGTGCGGTTCGCTGTCGGGGTGGTGGGTGCGTGCCCGCAGCGCCTTCCACCGGATACGGGGGTTGGGGTCGGATTCGAGCAGCGGCAGCAGCCGGCGTTGGACGGCCGGGTCGAGGTTGCGTGCGGTGGCCACCCCGGCGGCCCAGTGCCGCAGGGCCGGATCGCCTGTGGCGACGGCCTGTTCGACGGAGGCGGCCGGCTCGATGGTGGCGAGCATGCGCAGGCAGCTCGCGGCGACCGAGGTGTCATCGCCGCGGGCGCCGCCCCATAGGGCGGCCCGGCCGGCCGGGTCACCGTCGATCAGCAACTCGCCGATGGTGCGCGCGATCGGGCCGGCGCGGCGGCGCGCGCCGAGGCCCTCGATCAGCGGGAGGAGCTGCACGAGCAGGGCGCCATGGCCAACCGTGAGCCGGGCGTGCACCGCGGTGGTGGCCTGTTGGCGGACGGGGTCGACCGGGTCGTTGAGGCGCAGCAGCAGGAACGGCAGGGTGAACAGCTCGTCGCTGGTGGCCAGCCACCGGACACCGGCCTCACGCAGGTATCCGGACCGGTCGAAGGTCAGCAGCGCCGCGACCGCGGCGGCATGCCGGCCGTAGTCCTCGCTCAGCACACCGACGTCGGTTCGGACCATCGCAGCGAGCGAGCGGCGACGGCCGCGGTACACGCCCTCCAGGACGACGACGGCACGCGGGGTGGCCACGCGCAGCAGGCCGCTGAGCCTCTCGGCTATCCGCGCCGGGTCCTGGTCCCACCAGCGCAGGACCTCCTCGACGCCGACGATCAGGCGCTCAGCGTTGCAGCGCTGCGCCCATTCGTCGTGTTTCCACCGCATCGTTGCACCCGTCCCGCAGCCGGATGGCGATGCGACTGCCCCTGCTTGCGCAGGATAGCCGGGGAAACCAAGGGGCTCCGTTGCGTACGCCGTTCGGCACGATCGAGGCAGGCTTGAACAGTGGGGTCTGCATTCCGCCAGTCCACGAGTCCCCGGGGGAGGTACCAGTCATGGCGTTCAAGGCCGAGTACATCTGGATCGATGGCACCCGTCCGACCGCGAAACTTCGTTCCAAGACGAAGATCGTCGCCGACGGCGCCGAGCTTCCACTATGGAGCTTCGACGGGTCGAGCACCAACCAGGCGCCCGGCGACAAGTCCGACTGCGTACTGAAGGCGGTGTTCACCTGTCCGGACCCCATCCGTGGCAGGGACGACGTGCTGGTCCTGTGCGAGGTGCTCACCAACGACATGGCGCCGCACCCGACGAACACCCGGGCCGCCTGCGCCGAGATCGCGGCGATGTACGCCGGCCAGGAGGCGATCTTCGGCATCGAGCAGGAGTACACGTTCTTCAAGGACGGCCGGCCGTACGGCTTCCCGCCCATCGGCTTCCCCGCTCCGCAGGGCGGGTACTACTGCGGCGTCGGTGCGGACGAGGTCCACGGCCGCGAGATCGTCGAGAAGCACATGGACCTGTGCCTGGCCGCCGGCCTGCACCTGTCCGGCATCAACGCCGAGGTCATGCCCGGCCAGTGGGAGTTCCAGATCGGTCCGGTCGGCGCGCCGCGGGTCGCCGACGAGCTGTGGATCGCCCGCTGGCTGCTGTACCGTATCGCCGAGGACTTCGGTGTCGCCGCCACCCTCGACCCGAAGCCGGTCAAGGGCGACTGGAACGGCGCCGGCGCGCACACCAACTTCTCCACCAACGCGATGCGCGACAACTACGATGCGATCATCACCGCCTGCGAGGCGCTCGGCAAGCGCGTCTCGGAGCACATCGCCGGCTACGGCGCTGAGATCGAGCACCGCCTGACCGGCATGCACGAGACCGCGCCGTGGAACGCCTACAGCTACAGTGTCTCCGACCGGGGCGCCTCGGTCCGCATCCCCTGGCAGGTCAAGGTGGATGGCAAGGGGTACATCGAGGACCGCCGTCCGAACGCGAACTGCGACCCGTACGTGACCACCCGCCTCATCATCGAGACCTGCTGCGGCGCGCTGGCCGACTGACGTTGTGCCTGCCGAAAATGCCATCCGGGCAGGTCAAGCGGCACGCTCGCACCCGTGTAGAACGCTGGCAGGTCACCGGCGGCGCCGGATGCGGACCTGTCCGAGTCATGTCTCAGGTCGTTGATGGCGAGCAATGAGTGGAGCGGCCACGTCGACAGAGCTGGTCCGCGGCAACCTGAGCGCGACGTGGCCCGTACACGAAGGCGGCGTCAGTTCCGGACCGCCGGGAACGGCCGCCGGACGGCATCGGGGCGTCGTATCTTCGGCGCCGACGCCCGGTGCACGAAGGCCGGCGGGAGGTTGCGCCACACCAGCGGGCTCGTCGCGGTCGCACCGAACCGCTGCGCGAGTTCTGCGGCGAACCGGCGCCCGGGTGGGGTCCACGCCGCATGGGCGTAGGCGAACGTGGCGAACATGCCGGTGGGGGCGAGGCGTCCGGCGACGGCGTCCAGGATCCGGTGCCGTGCCGGCCCGGGCATGACGGTCCATGGCAGCCCGGACACCACGGCGTCGACCGGGTCCTCCACCAGGCGCGCCAGGTCGGCGGCCGACGCGTGGACGACCTCGACCGGATGCCCGCGGTACCGGTCCGCGAGGCGGGCGGCCAGGTGACCGTTGAGCTCGATCGCGACGACCCGGGTGCCCGGACCGACCCGGCGCAGGATCGCATCGGTGAACACGCCGGTCCCAGGCCCCAGCTCCACGACAGTCCGGGCGCGCTCCAGGTGCATGCCGTCGGTCATCATGCGCGCGAGTCCCGGAGAACTGGCCGCGATCGCTCCGGTCAGCCGTGGGTACCGCAGAAACTCCGTGAGGATGGACATGAAGGCGACGCTATGGACGGCGGGCGTCGCCGGTCGTCGTGCCGGCCGGCCGTCGTCATCCTGCCCAGGGTGGACCCGGCACCGCCCGGTGGGAGGACGACCGATGAGAGGCGTCCGCCGTACCGTGTGGGCCGTGCACCGGTTGATGTCGTGGCCGAGAAGGTATGCCAGGGTGGTCGAACCGGCACTCGCCGTGGTCCTCGCCGTGCCGGCGCTGGTGAATCCGCAGGCGGGCGGGCCACTGTGGGCGCAGGGAGGCGTGCTGGCCGGGCTGGTCCTGCCGCTCCTGTGGCGTCGCAGCCAGCCCGAGGCGATGACCGCGGTAGTGCTCGCGGCCGCCTGGCTCGGGCTGCTCACCCGGACCTGGTCCCAGCATCTCCCGCTCGCGCACGCCGCACTGCAGCTCATGCTGTACACACTGGTCGTGCGGGGCAGGCGCCGACCGGCCGCGCTCGCCGCCCCGGCCGCGGCGGCGTTCTTCGTCAGCTGGTCGCTCACTCGCTATCCCGCGTCCGACGCCGGCTGGGCCGCGGTCACCTACTGCCTGTCGATCGCGACAGCCTGGCTGCTCGGCGAGTACGTGCGGGCGCGGCGCGCCTACCTGCAGTCGATCGAGCGCCGGGCCGAGCTCGCCGACTCCGAGCGCCGGGCGCTGGCCCGCGCCGCGGCCGCCGAGGAACGGGCCCGGATCGCACGGGAGCTGCACGACGTCCTCGCCCACAGCGTGGGCGTGATGGTCGTCAACGCCGAGGGTGCGCAGCTCATGCGCCACACCGACCCAGCCGTCGTCGACCGGACGCTGCGACTGGTGAGCACCACCGGGCGCGCGGCACTCAAGGAGCTGCGCCGGCTGCTGGAGGTGCTGCACGAGGACGGCACGATACCCCCGCCGCAACCGAGCCTGGCGGACCTTCGCCAGCTGGTCGACGGCGTCGGTGCCGGGCGGGCAATGGCCGGCCTACGACTCACCGGCACCGAGGAGGGCGTGCCGGCCGGCGCGGTGCTGCAGACCTACCGGATCGTCCAGGAGGCGCTGACGAACGTCGTCAAGCACGCGGGAACCGGGGCGGGCGTCGACGTCGCGGTCGACCTCGGCGTACCCGGACTGCATCGAACGGTGCGGATCGAGGTGCGCGACGACGGGGCCGGCAAGCGCGGATCCGGGCCGCGCCTGCCGTCGTCCGGGCGCGGCATCACGGGGATGCGCGAACGCGTAGCGATGTTCGGCGGGACCCTCGAAGCGGCCCCGGCACCGGAGGGCGGATTCCGGGTGAGCGCGACCCTGCCGCTCGACGGCGAACCGTGCCTCACAGGCCCGCCACAGGAGATCACAGCGCCGCCACAGGCGACCCTCAGCACGATGGGCCCATGTACGACCGACCACCGTTCCGGGTCCTGATCTGCGACGACCAGGAGATGATGCGCGTCGGGCTGCGCATGGTCGTGGACAGCCAGCCGGACCTGACCGTCGTGGGTGAGGCCGCAGACGGTACGGAGGCCGTGGACGCCGCCGTCGAGCTGCGTCCGGACGTAGTGCTCCTGGACGTCCGTATGCCGCGACTGCACGGCGTGGCCGCCGCGGAGCGGATCACTGCCGCGCTGCCCGACACCCGCATCCTGATGATCACCACGTTCGACCTCGACGAGTACGCCTTCGCGGCCCTGCGCGCCGGCGCGAGCGGCTTCCTGGTGAAGGACGCACCTGCCGCCGAGATGCTGGTGGCGATCCGCGGGGTGCTGCGCGGCGACCCCATGGTATCGCCGTCGATCACCCGGCGGCTGCTGGACCGCTACGTCACCACGGGCGTCTCCGCGCTGCCGGACACCCGCCTGGAGGGGCTCACCGACCGCGAGCGTGAGGTGCTCGGCCTCGTCGCCCGCGGGCTGACCAACACCGAGATCGCCGCCCGGCTCCACCTCGGCGAGACCACAGTGAAGACCCACGTGGGCCGGATCCTCGCCAAGCTCGGTGTGCGTGACCGGATCGGCGCCGTCATCTTCGCGTACGAGACCGGTCTCAACCGTCCGGGGACCTGAACCGGCCCCCGTCGCGGGAGGCCGTGCCGCGCGCCGCTTGGCAAACGCTGCCCCGCTGCCAGCGACTACTGTTCGCCACGCCACGCTAACCCGGGCATCCCCGGCAATTACCCTCCCCGGCTGCCGTGACCTCGCCGCCGGCTGGGGCCAGAAGAAGTTGGAGCCCTGGTACCCAAACAACCTGCCGGAATCACGGCAGCGCAGGACCCGGAACAGGACCCGGAGCACAACGCCGGTCCCGCCTGACTCGCGCGAAGCGCGGATCATGTGCCATCGTCGCCGGCATGAGTGCCGGTGAAGTCCTGGACTGGCGGCGGCCCGCGCCGACCGTCAGGCAGCAGCGCACCGACCTCGTCGTCGGGATCGCGGTCGCCGGGGTCGCGCTGCTCAACCTGACGCTCGCGCGCAGCGCCGGGTTGTTCTCGTTCGGGCCGCCACCGCCGCTGGCCGAGCAGATCTTCTGGGCCATGGCCGGCACGCTGCCGCTGGCCTGGCGCCGGCGCTGGCCCGAGGTGGTCGCCGTGGTGGTGTCGGCGGCGTACATCGCCGGGCAGGCCCGCGCCGCCCCGGAGCAGCAGCTCACCTCGGGGGCACTGTTCTGTGTCTTCTACACGCTGGGCGCCTGGGCGCGGGACCACCGCCGGGCGATCTGGCTGCGGTTCGTGCTCATCGGCTCGATGTTCGTCTGGCTCGGCGCGTGGTACCTGATCGAGCTGCCTCAGCTGTCGGCGGGCGCGTTCCGCGACGCCATCGGGCCGGTGTCGCCGATCCTGGCCGTGGTGATCAACGGCATCCTGATCAACATGCTGATCTTCGGCTTCGCGTACTTCTTCGGCGAGACCGCCTGGACCTCGGCGCAGCGGCAGCACGAGCTCGAGGTGCAGGCGGCGCAGCTGCGGGCGTCGCAGGCCGAGGCGGGCGAGCGGGCGGTGATGGGCGAGCGGCTGCGTATCGCGCGGGAGCTGCACGACGTCGTCGCCCACCACGTGTCCGTCATGGGCGTGCAGGCCTCGGCCGGGCGGCGCGTGCTGGAGCGGGACCCCGGCAAGGCCAGAGCGGCGCTGGCGGCGGTCGAGCAGAGCGCCCGGACGGCCGTCGACGAGCTGCGCCGCATGCTCAGTCTGCTGCGGCACGACGGCAGTGAGCGCCAGGCCGCCGGCGCCGGGCTGGACCGGGTCGACGAGCTGCTCAGCAGCGCCCGGGAGGCCGGGCTCGAGACAAGCCTGGGGGTGTACGGCGACCCGGTAGACCTGCCGGAGTCGCTCTCCCAGGCGGGGTACCGCATCGTGCAGGAAGCGGTCACGAACACGCTCAAGCACGCCGGGGCGACGTCACTCGACGTGCGCATCCGCTACCTGGCCGGCGAGCTGGAGGTCGACGTCGCCGACAACGGCACCCCGGGGGCGCCGGTGAAGGCCGGGCTCGGGCTGATCGGCATGCGGGAACGGGTCGCCGCCCACGACGGGGTGCTGGAGACCGGCTCCCGCACCGACGGCGGGTTCCGGGTCCGCGCCCGGTTCCCCCTGCAGCGCACCGGGGCCGCCGCGTGATCCGCGTGCTGCTGGCCGACGACCACCATCTCGTGCGGACCGGGTTCCGGGTCATCCTCGAGACGGAGGACGACCTGGAGGTGGTGGGCGAGGCGGCGGACGGGCGGCAGGCGGTGGCGCTGGCCGCCAGTACCGCACCTGATGTGGTGCTCATGGATGTGGAGATGCCCGGCCTGGACGGGCTGGACGCCACGCGGCTGATCACCGCGGCCGATCCGGGGCCGGCCGTGCTCATCCTGACCACCTTCGACCGCGACGACTACCTGTTCGAGGCGCTGGCCGCCGGGGCGAGCGGGTTCCTGCTCAAGAACGGCACGCCCGAGGCACTCATCGACGCGATCCGGGTGCTGGCCAGGGGCGACGCGCTGCTGGCGCCGGAGCTGACGCGCCGGGTGATCGCCACGTTCGCGCGGCCGGGCGGGGGCCGCGGCACCCGGGGCGACCGGCTCGCCGAGCTCACGCCGCGGGAGCAGGAGGTGCTCGTCGCGCTGGCCGCCGGGGCCACCAACGCCGAGATCGCGACCGCGTTGCACCTGGGCGAGGCGACGGTGAAGACACACGTCAGTCGGGTGCTCACCAAGCTCGGGCTGCGCGACCGCACGGCCGCCGTCGTGTTCGCCTACGAGCACGGTGTGGTGACCCCGGGAGGATGACGGGGTCCCCCGCGCGACGGACGCCGCGGGTAGGCCGCCGGCCGGACGACACGGACGGACCGGCCGCATAGCGTGATCTTCATGACGACGGTGCTCCATCTCGAGGCGGTCAGCCGCCGGTTCGGCGAACGGCAGGTGCTGCAGGACGTCACCTTCGACGTGGTGGCCGGGCGGATGACCGGCTTCGTCGGCGCGAACGGTGCCGGCAAGACCACGACGATGCGGATCATCCTGGGCGTCCTGGCCGCCGACGCGGGCACGGTCACGTGGCAGGGCACGCCGCTGACCCGCGCGGTCCGGCGGGGCTTCGGCTACATGCCCGAAGAACGCGGCCTGTACCCCAAGATGACGGTCCGTGACCAGCTGATCTACCTGAGCCGCCTGCACGGGTTGGGGCCCGGCACGGCGAAACGCAACGCCGAGGCGCTGATCGAGCGGCTCAGCCTCGGCGAGCGCGCCGGCGACCCGCTGGAGAACCTGTCGCTGGGCAACCAGCAGCGCGCCCAGATCGCCGCCGCGCTCGTGCACGAGCCCGAGGTCCTGGTGCTGGACGAGCCGTTCTCCGGCCTCGACCCGCTCGCGGTCGACACCGTGGTGGCGGTGCTGCGCGAGCGGACCGCGCGGGGTGTGCCGGTGCTGTTCTCCAGCCATCAGCTCGATGTCGTCGAGCGTCTCTGCGACGACCTCGTCATCATCGCCGGCGGACAGATCCGGGCCGCCGGTCCGCGCCAGCACCTGCGGGAGTCGTACGCGCAGCCGCGGTACACGCTGCACGTGGACGGCGACGCCGGGTGGCTGCGCGACGAGCTCGGCGTGTCGTTGGTCGATCTCGACGGCCCGCGGGCCGTGTTCGACCTCGCCGGCGACGCCGACGACCAGACGATCCTGCGCAACGCCCTGAGCCGCGGCCCGGTCCGCTCGTTCGGCCCCGTCACGCCCTCGCTCGCCGAGATCTTCCGGGAGGTCACCCGATGAACACCAGTGCCGCGACCCGCCTCGTCGCCGGCCGCGAGCTCAAGGTCAAGTTGCGCGACAAGACGTTCGTGTTCAGCACGCTGTTCTTCCTGCTGTTCGCGGTCGGCGCGACGGTGCTGCCGGCGATGTTCGGCGGCGGCCCGTCCAGCGTCGCGGTCGCCGACGAGTCGCTGGCACCGAAGCTGCGCGAGGCCGGGCTCAAGGTCCGCGTCGTGGCCGACCCGGAGCGGCTCGTCCGCGACGGCGACGTCGACGCCGCGGTCGTCGCCGGGCCCCAGGTGCTGGCTATGACCGACGCGCCCGGCGACGTGGTCCGGGCGCTGTCGACCGAGCCGGAGGTCCGGCTGCTCGACCCGGACGCCGTCGAGCCCGTGGTGGGGTTCCTGGTGGCGTTCGTGTTCGCGATGGTGTTCTTCTTCACCTCGCTCACGTTCGGGCTGCAGATCGCGCAGAGCGTCACTGAGGAGAAGCAGACCCGGATGGTGGAGATCCTGGTCGCCGCCGTGCCGGTCCGCGCGCTGCTGGCCGGCAAGGTCCTCGCCGGGGGCATCCTGGCACTGGCCCAGGTCGCGCTGATCGCGCTGGTCACGATCGTCGGCGCGCAGCTCACCGACGGCGGCAGCGATCTGCTGCCGGTGCTGGCTCCGGCGCTGGTCTGGTTCGTGCCGTTCTTCGTCTTTGGGTTCGTCATGCTGGCCGCCCTCTGGGCCGCCGTGGGCGCGCTCGTCAACCGGCAGGAGGACATCGGCGGCGCGTCGACGCCCGTCCAGCTGGTGGTGATGCTGCCGTTCTTCGCCGTCATCTTCCTGCGGGACAACGCCCTGGTGATGACGATCATGTCGTACGTGCCGTTCTCCTCGCCGACGGCGATGCCGGTCCGGCTGTTCGACGGCGACGCCGCGGGCTGGGAGCCGTTCGTGTCCCTGGCCGTGCTCGCGATCTCGGCCGCGGTCACCCTAGCCGCCGGTGCCCGGCTCTACGAGGGCTCGCTGCTGCGCACCAACGGCAGGACCTCGTGGGCGAGCGCCTGGCGCGACCGGGAGATGCAGCGGCTCTGACCGCGGCCCGAAAGCAGCATGTCGGGGCGGATCCCTCGCGGATCCGCCCCGTCGCGCTTGTGCGACTCTGTTGCCTAATTCTGTCTATGCGGCGAGGGTGAGATCGAGCCTGCTCAGGTGGGTGGCTTTGGAGGTCTCCACCAGCACCGTTTGTAGGTCAGTGCCGACACCACCCGGACCAGGAGGGCACCCTAGTGTTGGTGGGAGTTGACACCACCCTGGCGGGCGCGCAAGCGGAGCGAGTCCGAGCAGATTGAGCGGAGGTGGGCGCATGTCGGCGACGAAGCTCCTGATACTCGGTATCGTGCACCTCTCCGGCGGCGCGCATGGCTACCAGGTGCGGTCCGAACTGCAGAGCTGGGGTGCGGAGAGTTGGGCCAAGATCAAGCCCGGCTCGATTTATCACGCGCTGAAGAAGGCGGCGGCTGATGGCCTCCTCACCGAACACGCCGAGCCGGGCAACTCCGGGCCGGAGCGCGTTCTGTACCGCGCGACAGCTCGGGGACGGGACGAGATGGTCGAACTGGTCCGCGACGGTCTGCGGCGCACTCACGACCCGGACATGCTCAACGCGTCCATCGCCATGTTGCCCATGCTGACCAGGACAGATGCCATCGCGCAGGTTAACGAGCGGGTCGCGCGCCTGGAAGCGGAGCTCGTAGAGCAGGCCAAGTGGCGGGAGCACCCCAATAGGGACGCCCCCGAGCACGTCCGCGATCAGGCCGAACTGTGGGCGGGACAGGCACGCACCGAACTGGAGTGGGCGAAGAGCCTGAGCAAACGACTGTCTGAGGGCGCCTACACCATGGCCGATGATCCGGGTTCGTGACGAACGGTCCCCGATCACCTCAAGATACGCTTCTAATCAAACTTGACTAGACGTTACCTCCTCTGTAATCTGACCAAGTAATCAAACTTGACTAGCCTCACCCGAAGACGATTCCCGGGTGGACGCAGGCGGTCGTCGAGGTCAACCCGATCACCCACCTGGCGACCGTGGTACGGCGGGCTGATGGACGGCTTGGTACCCGCCGGGAAATCGGCTGGGTGCTCGTCTCGTCCGTACTTCTCGTCGCGGTCTTCGGTCCCATCACCATGGTCCTCTACCGCAACAAGAAGTAGATGCCGCTACCGCGAGCACTTGGTCGAAATCAACTCCGACAACCCGGCCCACTCGGACAACGCCATCACCGGTACCAGGCCCCGGACACGACAAGGAGGGCCGAATGAGCACCATCGCCAAGAACAACTCGGAAACCGTTGCGCACACGCCCGGGCGGGCGAGCAGCATCGGGGTCTGGATTCTGCAAGTCGTGCTGGCGGCGATAATCGCCGGCGGCGGAATCTCGAAGCTCGCCGGCGACCCGGTCATGGTGGACATGTTCGCCGACATCGGGGCTGGCCAGTGGCTCCGGTACCTGGTCGGAGCGCTGGAGGTCGCGGGAGGGGTTGGACTTCTGATCCCGGCTCTGGCGGGCCTGGCCAGTCTGGGGTTGGCGGCATTGCTGACCGGTGCTGTCATCACCGATCAGTTCGTGCTCGAGCAGAGCCCTTGGCTGCCGCTCGCCCTTCTCGTCGTGGCGGCCGTGATCGCAAGGGCGCGGTGGTCGCGCACCGAGGCCGTCGTCGGCACGCTGCTCAGGCGCTGAGACAAACCTCTCGAACGGAGATGTGAGATGAACGAGATGGCCTTTCGCGTGACATCAAACGATGGCACCACCATCGCCTACGACCGGAAGGGAAGCGGCCCGGCTGTCGTCCTGGTAGGCGGCGCACAGGACGACGGAGCCGAGAACACTCCCTTGATACCTGCTCTCGCCGAGCACTTCACGGTTTACAACTATGCCCGTCGGGGACGCGGCGCGAGCGGCTTCACCGAGCCCTACGCCGTGGAAAGGGAGATTGAGGACCTGGATGCGTTGATCGCGGAGGCGGGCGGCTCGGCACACCTGTTCGGGGCGTCCTCTGGTGGCGCTCTGGCGCTGGAAGCCGCCGCGGCCGGGTCAGCCATCGACACGATCGCCGTGTGGGAGGTGCCGTACGCGGTCGGGGACGACATACGCCCGCGATTCGAGGAGTACGTCGCGGACACCCGACGCGCCTTCGACGCCGGGCGAAACGAGGAGGTTCTCGAACTGTTCATGCGCATGACCGGCGCCTCCGACGACAACATCGCGGCCAGGAAAGCGGCAGGCAAGCAGACGGCGCATTGGGCGGATTCGGTCGCCCTCGCGCCCACGCTGGTCCACGACAGCCTCTTCCTCAACCGCTACCAGTTGCCGGCCGATCGACTGGCAACGGTCACCCAACCGGTCCTGGTCACCACCGGAGGACCGATCACGGTCCCCTACATGGCAGGCCTGCCCTCGGACTTCTTCGACCGCGCAGCCGACGAGCTTGCAGACCTCCTACCCCACGCTCAACGGGAGACCCTCGAGGGGCCGGATCACGTCGTCGACCCACAGATCGTCGGCCCGCTGTTGCTACGGTTCTTCAGCAGCGATCACTGAGGTGCCCGCGAGGTGTTGCGGGAAGACCGATTAGGCACCGCGCAAGCAGATCTTCGTCGCGCCAGGGACACGGGGCGGACAGGTGGTGTCGAGGTTTGATGTCGTCGGCGGCATCACAGGCCTGATCCAGGGCGTGCTCGTCACCAACGTCTTCGTCACCACGCAAGGCCGGGCCGTCGTACTGACCTGGGCTTCACTGGGACTCGACCTGGCCTACTCGCTGCTCATCGGCTCCGTCGTCGTGAGCGGGCTGGTTCCCTCCCTCGTGCCCCCCGGCCGAATGCAGCCGGACTGCTCGGCAGGCCCGCAGGCAGCAGGGTTGGCGCCGCGCTCCCGCAGCGACGCGTGACGCTGCCACGCCCGCCAAGTCTGCGGCAGCGATCGTCGTTGTACGGCCTGGCGATCCTTGATGATCGTGGCCGGGTGACCGCGCACCATGTCCTCGTGCAGCTGAGATGGGTGCCGGTAACGCCGGTGGCGATCAACGAGCGAGGCGGGCTGGTCGTCGCGACCGTCGACGAACGCAGCGGTTTCCGGGTCATGGCGCATGGGCATCTGCGGGTGCCTGCGCCCATTCGCCACTGGGGCTCTCGGCCGGTGAATGAGCCGACACCGTTGAGATTGCGCAGCTCGGCAAGCAGATCCGGGCTGGCCGGGTCGTGCGCCGAAACGGCCGAGGCCACACCCGCGTCCAGAACCGCATCCGCACCGGCAAGGGCTCAGTTGCAAGGCTAACGTCGTTAGCCGATGATCGAAGCTAACAACGTTAGCCAGCTCGGCGGAGGATTCATGATCACCAACAGCTCCACAGTATCGACCACATCGGCGAGGTCGCCGCGATCTGGTCGCGATCGGATCGCAAGGATCATGTTGTGGCTTGCCGCCGTCGGTGCTGTCGGTGCCGCGCTCACCGCGGCCGGCGCGGTATGGGACGCCGACGGCTCGACCAAGGTCGTCGAGACCTGGCGAGCCTACGGCTTCGTCGTCTTCGCGGGCCTGTTCGTCCTACTCGCGCTGGCACCGCGCAGCTATCGAGGTGTGTGGGAGCTGGTGATCTTCCACAAGGTCGCGCTCACGATGACCGCCTTGCTCTACGCCGCTCATGGCGACATCGCGGACACCGCAACGATCGCCGGTTGGGATGGCACGGTCTCGGTTCTCCTCGTCGCGGCCTACGTGCTGAGTCGCGGGTGGACGTCGTCACCTGCCTGGCGCGACACTAGCCAGCGCGCCGGATGAGGAGGCTGGTGGCGGTCCCGGGTTGTCCGGGACGCTCATGAACCGCCGCAGCGAGGTGGTCGACGCGGCCGAGCGGATCCTGGAACGTGAAGGCCCGGACGCGGTGACCATGCGGCGCCTCGCCGACGAACTCGGGATACAGGCACCCTCTCTGTACAAGCACGTCGCCGGCAAGACCGAGATTCAAACTGCGCTGCAACAGCGCGCGCTGGAACGGCTCGGTGCTGTGCTTACCGCGGCCGGCGCCGACCTTCCAACGCTCGTCGCCGCCTACCGCCGCTGGGCACTACAGCATCCCCGGCTCTACGAGCTCAGTGCCCGGCATCCCCTGGATCGTCAACGTCTCGCCTCCGGCATCGAAGCCGCGGCGGCCGCACCGCTGCTGAGGGTCACCGGGGGCAACATCGCAGCCGCACGTGCCATCTGGGGCTTCGCCCACGGCCTCGTCGATCTCGAGCTGGCCAACCGATTCCCACCCGACGCCGATCTCGACGCGGCCTGGGCCCACGCGATCAATGCGTTCGCCGTCTACTGCACGCCATAGCCCGAAGGAGCATCGTGACGTACGCACAGTCCTGTCGCCGTACGGTAGCCCGGCGCGTCGCGCGATCCGGCGAACCAGCCGGTGCACCTGCAAGCGGCTCAGCCGGCGTCCGATGCGATCAACGAAGAGCGGCGCCAGACGCTCGTCGTTGCCGAGGATGCGGCCATGGGTCACCGGCGGTAGGACCACGCCACGAAGCGGGTGTGCAGCACCTCGATGGGCTCGGTGAGATCCTCCGCCGCCGAGATCAGGAACGTCCCGAGGGTGGCGCGGAGCTGCGACCGGCGGCCCTCGAGGGTGCCTGCCCCGCCTTGTCAAACGTGTCCGATCAGCTGCTCAGCGCAGTGATCGTGAGGGTGGCACGGTAGCCACCCTTCTCGACGCTGCCCGGGATCTTCAGATCCCGGGCAGCGCCCAACCGGGCGGTGCCCTTGGCGTGGCCCTGGTTGGCCCAGCCGAGACCGCGCGAGACGGACAGGCCCTGGCCGTGGTCGTCGTAGCCGGAGGCCACCGACCCGCTCGCCTGAGCGCCGGCACCGGCCTCGATCACCTGCGGCGTCCAGCCGAGGTAGGCGCCGGAGAAGGTCTTGTCGCCGTCCCGGAAGTCACTCACGCTGGCCGAGATCGACCAGGGCGCGAGCGAACGCCGGTTGTCCGACACGACGATCGGGTTGATGTGACCCGCCGCCGCGAAGTAGTCGCCGTTGTGGTCCTGCGCGGTGCCGAGGTCCACGAGGCCGTTGTAGCCGTCGATCGTCCAGCCGAACTCGCCGGGGGCGGCGTTCGGCACGTTGACCTGGATGGCCTGGCCATCGCCCTGGTACGGGTGGACGGTGACCGAGTCGACGATCGAACCGACCGGCTGGTTGGCCGGCGTGTTGTTGCACCAGGCGACGTTGCCCCGCTCGACGGCCGCGTTCGGCGCAGCGCAGGTGCCGCTGCGGACGTTCTCGACGACGAGCTTGTCGCTGCGCACCTGGACCTTGACGTAGGTCCGGACGTGCTCCTGGTTCTGCACTTCCTGTTGGCCGCCGGCCGGTCGTCAGGCCGGTTCGACGGGCAGCCAGAGTTCACAGGTCGCGGTGCTGAAGTCGTTCGTAGGCTTAAGCACCGCGACGATCTCCGGACCTGGCCGCAGACGCCACGGGTTGAACGGGAACCACGCGGCTGCGGCCGTGGCCCAGGCCTTCTGCAGGGTCTGCGGATGCGGCCCCGTGGTCCGGATGACCACCCATCTGCCGGCCGGAACTTCGATGATGTCGAGGCCGCCGGGTACCGGCGTACCCGGGGACACGGCGACCCCATGAAGGTAGGTCAGCTCGCTGCCCTCGGCGTAGTCGGGGTCAAGGTCGTCGCTGACCGCGAGCAGGCCGCTCGGCTCAGTGTTGCCGAGAGCCTTCAAACGCAGGTGCTCCTCCGTCGGCAGTGCGGTGATGTGCCGCTGGATGTGCGGGTTGATGCCTTGACGGACCAGCCGGACGCGGGCCGCGTGCCCCACGAGCCGGAACTCGGGATGGTCGACGATGCGGGTGTCCACGTGTTCGCTCCCTTCGGCGGTCAGCCGGAGTGCCGAGATCATCAAGCCACCGTCCGACGTCGACCTTGGTCGCAGCGCACCGGTGGGCACCCGACAAAAGCGGCGCAGAAAATGTCGGGTGATCGAGACCGGCACCGCCACACGATGGGGGCATGGATGACACGACCTTGGTATCCCACTTTCTTCGCGACGGCTTCGTAAAGCTGGAGGGCGCCGTCGCGCCGCGCGTGGCAGCCGACTGCGCGCGGTTGCTGTGGCGGGAGACGGGCTGCGACCCGGACGATCCAGCGACGTGGACACAGCCCGTGCACTGGGTGCCCGGCATGGCGCAGGGGCCGTTCGCCGCCGCTCCCAACTCCCCGTTCCTCCATCACGCGTACGACCTGCTCGTCGGCGCGGGACGCTGGGAGCCGCGCTACTCGCTGGGCACGTTCCCGCTGCGCTTCCCGCACAAAGAGGAGCCGGACGACGCCGGCTGGCACATCGAGGGCAGCTATCTGCCGGAGGGCGAGAGCTGGTACTTCACCAATGTGCGCTCCCGGGGCCGGGCACTGCTGATGCTGTTCCTGTTCAGTGAGATCGGTGAGAAGGACGCCCCGACCCGGATCCGGGTCGGCTCACACCTCGACGTGCCGAAGGTACTGGAGAAGTACGGGGAGGACGGAGCGAGCGGACTGGCCCTTACGCCCGACCTGGTCACGGCGTCCGAGCACCGGCCGCTCGCCCTCGCCACCGGATCTCCGGGCGACGTCTTCCTGTGCCACCCATTCCTGGTGCACGCGGCGCAACCGCACCACGGAGCGCGGCCTCGCTTCATGGCCCAACCGCCGCTGATGCCAGCCGCACCGTACGAACTGGAGCGGGCCGACGGCGCGTACTCACCCGTAGAGATCGCGATCCGTCGGGGTCTCGGGCAGGACGCCCTCGGAACAGACGGAGACGGCACCGACCGCGGCGCCGAGGCGACGTGCTCCGTCCGTTCCTGAGCGCCTGCCCGAAGGTCTTGTCGGAAACCTCGGGGAGCCAAAAGTGAAGTGTGGCAGGCAGGGCATGGGCGGTCTACGTGCGACGGAGGCGGGGTTGTAGTGGTTCTGCGAGTGAGTGGCCGCAATGCACGGTTCCAGCAGTGGAAAGCTCTCCTCGGCAATCGGACCAAGCGGCAGCGACGCGGCGAGTTCCTCGTGCAGGGCGTGCGCCCGATCACCATGGCCGTCGAACACGGCTGGCAGATCCGGGAGCTGCTCTACGACACCAGCGCTCAGCTGTCCGGCTGGGCACGCGAGGCCCTGGACACAGTCCGGGCCGAGAAGTTCGCCGTCTCGCGTGAACTGATGCACGAACTGGGAGGTAAGGCAGACACGGTTCCAGAGCTACTGGCCGTGGTCGCGCTGCCGGAGGACAACCTGCGCCGTATCCCGGTCGGTCCGACCATGCTCACCGTCGTGTTCGATCGGCCCACGAGCCCCGGCAATATCGGGACCCTCGTTCGGTCGGCGGACGCCTTCGGCGCCGGCGGCGTCATCGTCACCGGCCACGCCGCCGACGTGTACGACCCGAAGGCTGTCCGGGCGAGCACCGGCTCGCTGTTCGCCTTGCCCGTGGTCCGGGTGCCCTCACACCAGGCCGTTCTATCCTGGGTCGCTGACGTCCGCGCCAACGGCATCGGCATCGGCATCATGGGAACTGATGAGCGCGGCATCCTCGACGCCGCCGAGTACGACTTCACACAGCCCACCCTGACGTTGATCGGAAACGAGACCACCGGCCTCAGCTCCGGCTGGCGCGAGGCATGCAACCAGCTCGTCCGGATCCCCATGTTCGGGTCCGCCAGCTCCCTGAACGCGGCGACCGCCGCGACTGTCGTGATGTACGAATCGGCACGCCAGCGGGCGGCCGCCGCCGCCCGGTGGTAGCGCGCAGATCGCCGACAGCAGCCACTCCGCCAGGGCCTTCGGCCGCAACGCAACGACTCCCAACCGACTCCGAGGCATGAAACGCTACGGACTGCGGACGGCACCCGGCCAGCGCGGATCTCGGCAGTTCCGGGCACCCGCCAGTGCCGAACGTTGGTCACGACACGTGACCGCTTCCGGTAGCCTGGCGCCCAGTCGGCGGGAGAACCGGACGTCGGGTGCGATCATCGGGTGCATGCAAGCACATGTCGTCGTGGTACATCCGGGTATGCCGACGATGGTCGACATCGTGGTAGCGGGTGTCCCGTTGCAGGCCGAGTGGGTTGGCCTGCCGCCCAACGTCGGCGAGCTCGTCGACGTTGAGCTGGACATCGACGTCGTGCTCGGATGGGCCGACGCGATCGCGATGGACGGCGCTGAAGCGACACTGCGCGAGGGCCCCAAGCTGCGGGGGAACGTCGAGTTGCAGGAGCGGGACCTCCTGACGGTGCGGATAGCTACCGGGCTTCTGCAGGTCGAGGTCGACGACGGTTCCATCGACGTCCCGCCCGGAACGGCCGTCGTCATGGCGGCCGAGCACCTCAAGCTGTATCCCACCGGCGTATGACCACGGCCGTTCCCGACCACCCTGATCTCGGCAAGACATCCCATGTTCTTTTTGTGTCAAGAGGCTGGCTGGATAGGGGCCCAGGCGGTGTCTTCGTGGTAGGTGGTGTTGGTCTTGAGGCAGCCGACGAGGATGCCGACGAGGCGGTTGCCGAGCTGGCGTAGTGCGGCCTGGTGCCCGATGCCGCGGTTCCGCATGGCGTTGTAGTAGGCACGGGCGCCGGCGGAGCCTCTCATGGCGCAGAAGGCCCACTGGTGTATGGCGTCGCCGAGGCGGCGGTTGCGGGCGTAGCGGGCCCGCACGACGCGGCGGGCGCCGGAGGCCCGGGTGATGGGCGAGGTGCCGGCGTAGTTCTTGGGTGCTTTGGTGTCGGCGAACCGCTTCGGGGCGTCACCGAACTCGCCGAGGACCCGGGCGCCGAGGACCACCGGAACATCCGCCAACGTCCGGCGATGCCGCGAATGCATCCGAGACGACGGCACCGCACACGCCTGACAAACGGCCTGACCGCTACGGACCCGACCCGCGATGACCAACTCGGGACCAGCGTCCAAGACCTCGTCGATCTCGATGCCGTCCAGATGGGAAAGCAGCTGTCCGACGGCATCGCGCACTCGGGCAACAATTCATGGTCCGACATCCATCACACAGTTCGCGCCGGAGCCCAGTAGCGACACCACTTGGTCGTCGGTGTGATGCTGAACCCACAGCGAGGACCTACGCCGGCGGCCGCCAGCGCTTGGCCACCACCAGAGGCGCTGCCGGAGCGGACCACGCCTGCAAACGCAGCCGCTCCATCGTCCGCGGATCCTCATCGGAGTCGATGCCAGCCTGATAAGCCCGATCAAGGTTGGATTGAGACACACGCAAACGCAGCCAACCGGTCGCCACTGGAAAGCGGCGCGCGTCGAGCTCGTAGTCGGTGCATCCCATGACCACCAGCTGTCCCGACGAGCAGTAGAAGCTGCCCTCCGCTACGTGGTCGAAGTCAACACTATCGTCAGGCGGCGGCCCGCCCAGCAGCTCAACGCTGACCGCGATATTGACGTTCACCGCGGTGCCGACCGCGACCGCATCTCGGCCGACGGCCAAATGATCATCCGACGCCTGGTCGGTCCACTCGTCGCCGAGGTCAGTCTCCGACCCCTCGTCGAAGACGTGGATCTGGTAGTAGTCCGCGAACAAGGTCAATTCAGCCACGCTGCCATCATGCGCGCCCGCTTCTGTGGTTCACGGGACGCGCACGAATCTCTGCAAGATCATCCGAGCTGGTCCAAGTGGTGTCACTTCTCGCGACCGAAGCCAACTCCGTCCTCCGCCGGCAATGGGCTGATGGGAACGTGACTCAACGCCCATCGAGCCAGCTGCACCACGCGCTCCTGCGGCAGGTCTGGCAGTTGCTCGAAGTCGTCGGGCAGCAAGTCGAGCATGAAGTTCTCCGTGCCATCGCCACCGCACTTCATCACGATGAGGCACCGGTAACTCGGCTGCGGGTGGCTCTCTCGAAGGATCGCCCAGAGCGCACCGTTGGCCGAGTCAGACACGTGGTCCCGCAACCAACCGGCGCGGCGACCAGCGCCCAGATGCAGCGCACCCGCCTTCTCGCTCAGCACAACAAGATCAGACTTGACGACCCATTTGATCGCCTTCGGCACGTCGAATCTCACCGTCGCACACTAGCCGCTCGAACCAGGCGTCGACCGTCCCAGCACCAGAACCCCGGCTGGGGCCAGAATCAACCGTCACACGCATCACTGTTCGTCGCTTCGCCTGAAGGGCACGCGCCGAAACCACGCAACAGCCGCAGACGACCACCGGGGCCAGCTATCACCGCCCCGACGAGGCCACATGGCAGTGTGCGCCGACGGTGAGGAGTGCATGGGCATACAACGGCAACACCCATGACGTAGACGGCAGGGCGGACGCTGGCGGTGCGGCACTACAGTGCGCGGGAGGCGTCGCATTGGAGGCACGGGATGCGGGACACAACGGCGGCGGGGCTGCGCCGGCTCCTCACCGCCGGCATCGACGGCTCCCTGGGCCACCTGCGCGAGCTCGACGTCGACGCCGCCGCGGACATCGAGGCCGAACACCGCCGCGACCTCACGCGGCCGCGGGTCGTCGTGGTCGGTGCGACCAAACGCGGCAAGAGCAGCCTCGTCAACACGCTCATCGGCGTGCCGGGGCTGTCGCCCGTCGACGAGGCCGTCGCCACCGCCGCGTACCTGGACTTCCAGCACGGCCCCGAGCACGGCGTCCGCGCTCACGTGCCGGGCCTCGAGGAACCCGTCCGGCTCGGCCTCGGCGACCTGCGTGACTGGGGCACGGTGCTCGGGCACCTGCCCGACGGGATGCGGCCGCCCCGCCGCATCGAGATCCAGCACTCCGCGCCGCTGCTGCGGCACCTCACGCTGACCGACACGCCCGGCACCGGCGGGCTGGACCCAGCGCACGCCGAGATCGTGATGGACGCCGTGGCCGGGGCCACCGCCGTGCTGTTCGTCGTGGACGCGTCCGCGCCGTTCTCGGCGCCTGAGTTGCGTTTCCTCGTCGAGGCCGGCGAGCGGGTCGACGTCGTGCTGTTCGCGCTGACCAAGATCGACGCCTACCCCGGCTGGCGGACCATCCTCGCCGACAACAAGGGCCAGCTGCACACCCACGCACCCCGCTTCGGGTCCGCGCCGTGGTTCCCGGTGTCGGCCCGGCTCTCGGAGCTCGTCACGACGCTGCCGCGGGACGCGGCGCCCGAGCCCATGGGCGAGTCGGAGATCGTGGCGCTGCAGCGGGTCTTGGTCGACCTGGCGGAGCAGGGGCACCTGCTGCAGCAGGCGAACATACTGCGCTCGGTGCGCTCCGAGTACATCCGCATCGACCAGGACCTCAGCGACCGGATGAAGGCCACGGACCCCGAACGCGTCCGCGAGGAGCGCTCACGGGTCGCCGCCCGCAGACGCGCCGAGAGCCGGCGGTGGTCGCTGACCCTGAACACCGAGACGCAACGGGCCAGGGTCGACACCTACAAGCGGCTGCTCTCCTACATCGCCAGGCTGCGGGACCACTTCGGGGAGCGGATCGATCAGAGCACCAGCGCCGACCTCGCCGGGCTGCCCGCCGAGGTCGACGCGGCGCTCCACGCGCTGTCGGTGCGGTTGTCGCACGACCTGGAGCTGCGGTTCCGCCGGATCGGTGCGACGGTCCTCGCCGAGGTGTTCCAGCCTGACGAGCTGCAGCACGTCCTGCGTGGCATCAACGCCCGGCTCCGGCACGGCCTCGGGCTGCGGCGCCGCCCGGACCGGGGCGGCTCGGACGGCGCCAAGGTCGTCGTGTCATCCGCCGGGGTGGCGATGACGGCCGGCAACGCGGTCACCAGCATCGCCGGCTTCTCGATCCCGGTCGCCGGGGTCGGTCTCGGCCTCGCCGCCGACGCCTACCTGGATTACAAGCGCCGGCTCATGGCGGACCGGGCCGCCGCGCTGACCTGGTTCCGGGAGGTACTCAGCGAGACCCGGTCCGCGCTCGGCGACGAGATAATCCACCGCTTCACCGACCTGCAGTACGCCCTGACGCTCGCCCTCGACGAGGCCATCGAACAGCGGATCAAGCAGCTGGACGAGCACCTCGCCGACATCGAACGCTCACTCGCCGAGGAGAAGGCCGAGCGGGCCCGGCGCCGGGAGGCGCTGAACACCGAACGGGACGGACTGCGCACCCGTATCAAGCAGGTCGACGAGGTCCTCGTCCAGGTGTGTGCCCTCCTCCCGGCCGAGCCCGCCGGGTCGTGATCGCCGGGTTCACGGCCACCACCGGTGAACAGACCTTCGACAACACAGGCACCAAGCATGCGCGCCGTTTACGTGGCCCGGTCGACGGGCCATTGGTGCCCCGCTGGCCACCGTGCGGGTCGGCGTGCGCTGCTTGGCTTCCAGAGCGTCGATGATGTCGCGGGCGGCGAGATCCGGCGCAGGCTCAGACGGCGAGCCGGGCGGTGACCGCGTTCGCCATGCCCTGCTCCCCCGCGGCGTTCGGGTGGAACGGCGCGGCGGTGTTCTCCGGTACGACGCCCTCGACCCAGCGCACGCTCTTGCCGCGGCACACGTCACGGCCGATCGACGGCGTGTACGTGTCGGCGTATTCGGCGCCACCGGCCGCGGCGGTCCGGGCCAGCATCGCGTTGAGCGACTTCGCCACGCTGCGCAGATAGGGCACGTCGCCGAACGCGAACGGCACCGTCGGCCAGCAGCCGTAGCCGCTGTCGGGCACGATCGTGGGATAGCCGACGACGACGATGCGGGCGTTCGGCGCCGCGGCCCGCACGGCCTGCACGACGGCGGCGATCTTCGGCGCGGCCGCGGCGATGCGGGCCTGCAACGCATCGACACCGCCGCTGGTGTACCGGTCCCGGCACGGCGTGCCGAACGGGTTGCCGATCCCGTCCTGCGCGCACGCGGACACGATGCCGGAGAAGCCGATGTCGTTGCCGCCGATGCCGATCGTTACCAGCGCCGTCGCGGCGGTGACCGCGCTGATCTGGGCCGGGACCGGCAACCCGAGTGTGCCCTTGCCGGCGTTGAGGATGTCGCCGGTCGTCGCGCCGCCGCAGCTGACGTCGGCGAACGAGGCCGACCCGATCGCGCGGGCGACGAGCGCCGGGTAGTTGCGGTTGGACCGCACGCAGTTCAGGTCGACCTGGTCGGGGATGAGCGGCCCTGACGTATACGAGTCGCCGAGTGCCACGTACCGGCCGGCGGGCGCGGCGGCATGGGCGGGCCCGCTCACCACCGTCCCGGCGGTCACGGCAACGGCGATGAGGGCGAATGCACGCAGGCACGGCAGAGCAAGCTTCATGGCAGTCCCTTTGGCGGAAGGGCTGATGCGGGGATCGAAGTCTGCCAGACATAGCGATACTCGTCAATGCCGTCGGTCCGAGCAGCGGCGCAAGGAAGTGCGGCGACGCGCTCCGGTCGCCGCGAACGGACCGGGACGTGCTGGCTGCACGCCAACCTCGCTCACCTCGACCGGCAGATTGGCGGACGAGGTTCACCGGCCGCTGGCCTGAGCGCGGGCTTCATGGGTACCGGAGCCGGATGAGTGGCAAAGTGCTGGTATTCGCTCCCGCGCCCGTGCTGACCGTCACCGTCGAGCAGGCGGCCGGCGCCCCCGATCTGCACGTCCACCCGGGAGGGCAGGGGGTGTGGCAGGCGCGGATGGCGGCGACGCTCGGCAGCGACGTCACGCTGTGCGTCAGCGTCGGCGGGGAGACCGGCGAGCTCCTCGACACGCTCCTGGCCGGGCAGGAGAGCACCGTCCGGTCCGTGCGACGCTCGGCCGGCAGCGGCTGGTACGTCCACGACCGTCGCGCCGGCACCCGCGAGGCGGTCGCCGACTGGCCCGGCGCGCCGCTGCAACGGCACGACCTGGACGAGCTGTACACGATCGCCCTGGCCGAGGGGTTGCACAGCGACGTGACCGTGCTCAGCGGCCCCGCCGATCCCACCGTCGTCGACCCCGACGTGTACCGGCGGCTCACCACCGACCTGACCGGTAACGGCATCCGCGTCGTGGCCGACCTGTCCGGCGACCACCTCAAGGCGGTCCTGCGCGGCGGCGTGGCGTTCGTCAAGGTCAGCCACGAGGAGCTGCTGCGTGACGGGCGCTCCATTGACGACACCGAGGACGCGTTCGTGGCCGCCGGCCGGACGCTGCTGGATGACGGCGCCGAGGCGGCGCTGGTCAGCCGCGCCGGTGATCCCGCGTTGGCGTTCTTCGACGGTACGGTGCAGCGCGTGCACGTGCCGCGGCTGCAGATCAAGGATCACCGCGGCGCCGGTGACTCGATGTCGGCGGGTGTCGCCGCGGTCCTCGCCCGCGGCGGCGACCTGGGCGAGGCGATCCGCACCGGCGCTGCGGCGGGAGCGCTCAACGTGACCCGGCACGGGCTCGGCACGGGCCGCGCCGACGCGATCGAAGCGTTGCTGTCGCGGGTTCGGCTCGAGTCACTCGGGTAGTCACCCGCGACGGGATCGCCTCGCCCGGCATCCGCCGTACCTTTCGGGTGTTCCGAACTAGTTACGGCGAATCCGACCGGCTATGACCGGTATGACTGGTGGCGATGGGTTCGCCCGCTCGTGAACGATCGGAACTGCCATGCGCCGCCGCCGTGCCGTCCTGCTGTCCCCCGTCCTCCTGCTCGTTCCGGCCGTGCTGCTCGCCGGGTGCGGTGGCGACGCCAAGACCGGCCTCCCGGCGCCCGGCGTGAGCGCTGGGCCGACGACCGGTGGCAGCGGTGCGCCGGCGCCGAGCGGCAGCGCCGGGGTGACGGCGGCCGGCACGTTCGCGCCGTACACGACCGGCAGCACCGCCGTCACCTACGACCCTGCGCTGGTGCCGGCCGGAGCGACCGCCATGGTCACACTGACTCCCTCCGGGACCACGGCCGTGGTGCGGCTGGCCGTGACCGGGTTGCAGGCGGGCCGCACGTACGGCGCGCACCTGCACGTCAAGCCGTGCGGCGCCACCGGCGACGCGGCCGGCCCGCACTACCAGCATCACCCGGACCCGGCCGCCTCCGCTTCCGCGCCTTCGGTCGACCCGAGCTACGCCAACCCGCACAACGAGGTCTGGCTGGACGTCACCACCGACGGCAACGGCAGCGCGACGAGCACCGCCACCCAGCCGTGGATGTTCGACCCGGCCCACGCACCGCGGTCGCTCGTCATCCACACGCAGGCCACCAAAACGGCCCCCGGCGTGGCCGGCACCGCCGGGACCCGGCTCGCCTGCCTCACCCTGCCCGCCTGAGCGACGCCGTTGGACGGAACAGCGACGGTAGGGGTGCGGCTGGTTCCGCGGCAGTGGCCTGCCGCGGAACCAGCACCCGGTTTCCCAACGCCGATGGGAAACGCGCGATCGCTGCCGGCTCCGCCAAGCCGGGACGCGATCAAGCACGACGTCACTGTTCGACATTCATCATGACCGGCCGACTTTTCCGCCGTGTAAACAACACCCGCCACACCCTGTGAGTGCAGTCACACGGATGGTGATCAATCTTGATGACTTCAGCCGGGCCCTGGCCGCCTGGTGCGCGGACCCGGACGCGTTCGGGCTGCTCGGCGTAACCCGCGCCGCGACCGCGCTCCCGCAGTGACGTCGGCGGCGCCGACGACCTCGAGGATCCACGCCGCAGACGCCACGAACCGATACCGTCCAGATACCTTCGGAAGGTGTCGATCCCGCTCGGACGGGAGAACAGATCCCGATGCAGCAGGATCAGACCCTCGGCGACCGCTACCGCCTGCTCGCCCAACTCGACGAGGGCGGCATGGCAGTCGTGTGGAAAGCCCACGACCAGCTGCTCAACCGGCACGTCGCGGTCAAGGTCCTCGCCGGTCCCCACACCGCCAGCCCGGCCGCCCGGCGCCGCGTCCAGGCCGAGGCACAAGCCGCCGCCCAGCTGTCACATCCGAACGTCACCAACGTCTATGACTACGGCGAAGCACTCGACGAAACCGGCGACTGCGTGCCGTACGTCGTGATGGAGCTGCTGCCGGGCCGCACCCTGTCACAGCGGCTGGCGGCCGGGCCGCTCCCGCCGCAGGTAGCACTGCGGATCTGCGCTGAGGTCGCCGAGGCCCTCGCCGCCGCCCACGACCGCCACGTCGTGCACCGCGACGTCAAACCCGCCAACATCATGCTGACTCCGACCGGAGCGAAAGTCCTCGACTTCGGGCTCGCCGCCGTCGCCGGGCAGCCCGACATCGACGAAGAAGGCCAGCTGCTCGGCACCGCGGCCTACCTCGCCCCGGAACGGCTCACCGGCGACGAGGTCCTCCCCGCTTCCGACGTCTACGCCCTCGGACTGCTCATCCACCGCGCCCTCACCGACAAGCTGCCGTGGCAGGCGGACACCCCCTCCCAGATGCTCAACGCCCACGTGTACGTCGAACCCGAACCGCTGCCTCCCATCAACGGCGTGCCGCCCGTCGTGCACGACATCTGCTGCCGATGCCTGGCCAAAGACCCCGCCGACCGGCCGTCCGCCGCCGAGGTGGCCGCCGTCCTCACCGCCGCAGCCGGCATCACGCCGCGACCGTCGGACGACCTCGCCGCCGCCGCGGCGGCCGGGCCGACCAGCCTCGAACGTTTCCTCGAACGTTCCCTCGAACCTTCCGTGGAGCCGGAGCACACCGGACCGGCCGGCCCGCGTGATGACGCCGAACCGCAGCCCACCGCGGTTGTCCGCCCACCGACCGGCACAGCCGTTGCCGGCCGTGGCCGGCGCCGGGCCGTCGCGATGATCGCCGGTGCGAGCGTCCTTGCGGCCGTCGCCGTCACCGCGTCTCTGCAGCGCAACCCCCCGATCCGGGACAACAACACGGCGACCGCGGCGCACAACCCCGCGCACAGCCCCGCACCAGGATCATCCGGAAGCCTGATCAGCCAGCCTGCGCCGGCGTCGGCTGCTGGCCAGGCCGGCCAATCCGGTGCCACCACACCGACCGGCGCGGTGGGCACGCCCGAGCCGGTCAACCCCGCGAATCCGAGCCCGCTCACGTCGTCGGCCGCCCCGGCCCCCACCGTGTCCCCTCCACCGGCGCCCGAACCTGGCGTCGAGATCCGCGCGAAGGGCGGCGTCGCCCGCGTGTCCTGCACCGGCAGGAAGGCACAGATCCTGGACCTCGACCTCACCCCTGGCTACACCCTCGGTGACTACCGGCCAGGACCGGCCGACGAGATCCGGGCCGTGCTGATCTCCAGCACCAACACCAGTGAGATCAAGGCAAAGTGCCCGAAGGGCACACCAGCACCCGCCGTCAAGGAGACACCCGCGAAGCCCTGACCGGCCCGCGTCAGACGGTGTACGTGGGTGTGTACCAGTCGACGCCGAGCTCGCCGGTCACCGTGGTGGTGTTGATGCGCAGGAGCGGCTTCGGGGTGGCGTACTTGTATCCCATCCGCCAGAACTTCCGGGTGCCGGCGGTCGGGTCGTGCCATTCGGTGTGGCGGCCGCGGTACACCTCGATCTCGTGCAGCATCGTGTCCAGCGGGCGGATGCAGCAGTACGTGCCGGCGCGGACCTCGGTGCCGTCGGACTGCTGGGTGACCTGCAGCGGCCATTGCTGGTAGCCGACGATCGTCGTGTTGAGGACGCGGCCCCACAGTTGGCGGCCCTGAGCGTCCTGGTCGTGCAGGACCTCGCGCATTCCCGTGGACAGCGAGGCGGACAGGTACCGCACGGTGAGCCAGGGCTCCGCGACGCCGAGGACGGGAATCGGTGTCGCCGCGGTGTCCAGTGGCGCCGGTGCCAGCTGCTGCGTCGCGATCGACCACGAGAACGCCCCGGAGCGGGTGTAGTCCATGCCGAACGCGCCGTTGGACGTGAAGCGGTACATCAGGCCCTGGATGCTCGACGCCAGGACCGACGTGGTCGTGTAGACCTCGAACTGATGCAGGTCCTTGTCGACGAGCCGGATGAAGTTGACGATCCCGAAGCCGTCGAAGAAGAACAACGCCGGGTTGCCGAAGGCGGTGCCGGCCACGCCGCCGGCGGTGCTCCACAGCTCGCCAGAGTTGACCTTCCCGAAGAACGTGAGCGCGCCGGCCGTACCGGCCAGGTTGATGGGCCACACGAGGTGCCGCCCGTCGGTCGCGTGGGCCGCGGTGGCGCCGGTGCCGAGCACCCCGGCGGTGGCGGCGGCCGCTGCCAGCAGTACCTGTCGACGATGCATCGTGTGGCTCCTCGCTGTGGATGGTTTCGCCGGCTACCACGCCGCGTGCCGGAGCCCTGTTCAACCGCTCGGTGTCGAGGACCGGACACCACGCCGTTCGGTTGATGACCGCACCCTGGCCGCCGGAGCGATCACGACCGCGTCCTCGTCCCGTTCGACCGGCCGGTGCTTCGGTGCCTGGACGCTGAACCCCATGCGGTGCAACAGGTACGCGGTGCCGCGCAGCGAGCACCGGGTGCGGAACCACGTGCGGAACTCCGGGCTTTTGATCGTGGGCTCGCCGACCAGTTCGCTGAGCCGGGTGTCGTCGGCGTTGCGACCGGCGTACGGGCGCAGGGCACCGGCGCCGGCGGCGTCGGCAGCCACGGACGGCCGGTCGAGGCACACGGCGCGGGCGCCAGATGTTCGCGAGTTCAGCGCCACGATGCCGACACCGGGCGCCGCAAATGTTCGTGAGTACCGGCACCACTCGCGGGATCATGACCGCTCGGCGGCGCCGACGATCACTCCGGAGCCCGTTCACGCTGCGCGCAAGTGATCACGATCTCGCTTGGGCGCGAGGTGCGCGGAGCTGCCGATTTGCGTGCACGTGATCCTGCAAGTTCGTCGGTACGCTGGGACCAACTCGGACTCCTGAACCATCGCCTACAGTCCTTGTCGTGAACCTCCCGACCGGCTTGAGTCAGCAAACGCGCCAAGTGCTGGCGGCGGCCGGGTGGCATGTCGGCCGTAAGGTCGATACGGCGTGCTGGGAGGCCGAGCTCACGGCGGACGGCTTCCCGGAAATACATCTGGCCGCTCGTCGGTTCCTTGCCGAGTTCGGCGGTCTGACCGTCGCCGATGGTGGGGCAGGCGTCACCCGCGCCCGTGAGCCGTTTACGCTCCGACCGACCGATTGCCTCGGCGAAGCCGACCGATTCATCGAGTGGGGCGAGCACACCGGACGAAACCTTGCCCCAATCGGCGAGCTGGCCGGGAACAGCTGTGCTTGCGCTTGGCTGGGCATGGATGAATACGAGGAGATCTACGTGGTCGTTGACGAGCTGGCCACATTCGGCCGAATGCCCTTGGCTATGGAGCATCTTGCTCTGGGGTACATGCCGCGCCGCATCAACTGAACTTATGCCGGACAGGGATCGAACAGGTCATCGACAACGCGCAGCATCGCGACACTCCCGCCGAACCGGACCGCATCGACCAACTGCTGCACGAACTCTGGCTGGCCAAGAAGTTGCTGGAACTCGTATGCGGCCACGATGCCGCGAAGGCGGGCCAACTGACACCCGCGCCCCGGCCCGGTGCACAGTGGGCCGCCATCGCCGATCAAGAGGTTGACCTCGTCAATGTCAGCAACTCGTCGACCAGTACTCTTCAGTCGTGCCGAGACTCAAGGTGCTGGCGGTCGCGTCGGTGGTCGTCGCCGTGGTGGCCACGTTAGTGCTGCTGCCCCGCCGCGAACGGTTCAAGGCCGGTGACTGCATCCAGCTCGTGGGCTTGGCGGTGGTCGACTGCGATGACGGCGACGCCGACCATGTCGTCCTCGGCGTCGAAGACATCGAGGACGACGAGCCACGCCGGTTGCCCTGCGGTGCCTGGCCGGAGACCAACACCGACCTGCGTATGGACGGGCCGAGCGGACGTCCGATACGTGTGTGCATGAAGAGCCTGCCGCGGTAGGCCTCGAACCGCTGCCAAGGAACGTATGGCGGTCCTCGTCGGACCTGAGTTGACCGACGGGCACCGCTGCAGAGCCACCTGCTCACACCTGCCGCCGGTCGCGCACTTTCTGGAGCACGACCCGCAACGCTTGGACCGTGGCCGGGGTGCTCAACCCGGGCGAGAAGCTTCATTCGGCGGATAGCGCCGCAATCGTCGTGGTCAGCCGGAGCAGCTATTCGGGCGCGAAGACGATGTACAACCTCAGCGTCGGCACGATCCATACGTACTATGTGATTGCCGGGGCCAGCGCGATCCTGGTCCACAACGCTCCGGTTGAGCCCCATGAGGTCGGAACGAACGATGACTTGAAGGCGAGGTCAGTGTCGGGCGACGGCTTGGACATCCTGGACGCAAGAAGATACAGGCGGATTGGATGGCGGCAATGGAACCGATCGAAGGTTTGCGGGCCGAGCTGGATCGGCTCCAGCCGGCCGACTTCGACGACATGCATGAGAACGCCGACGGGGTTGAGCGTCTGGCAGCCGTCTGCGACGAACTGCCGGGAAGCGCCGACGCGCAGCTCTGGATGCCGCTGCTGTTCGCGCTGTTCGAACGGCTAAACGACGTGGACCTCGGAAGTCCGGGGCCCGCCGTACACACTCTGGAAGCCACCGGTAGTGGATATCTGCCGTTGCTGGCCGACTCGGTCCGGCGGAAGCCGACACCACTGACGGTGTGGATGGTGAATCGGGTGCTGAATCAGCATCCGTCCGACCGGGCCGCCTGGATGGAGCTTCTTGAGAGCGTGCAAGGCGCCCCGACGGCGTCGGACGAGGCTGTGAACGACGCCAGACGATTCCTGGCCTATCAGCGAGGGCAACAGCCAGGCCACTGAACACACTTGCGGCGGCTCGCAACGATCCGGTCGCGCGTCCGAACAGAGGGCCATTCGGTGACATTTGTCGCCGGTGGCCCTCTGCCCCGCTTCGCCTACACAGACCGCCGGTCAGCGTCTGGCAGCGGCAACATGAACCCGCGGTCCTCTGCCTCGGCCGCCCACGCGGCGCTGGGCTCGAGCATCCCGGCCAGCCGGTCCACCTCCGGCAGCAGGCGCACCGCGAGGATGAGCTCGCCGAAGCCCACACCGGCGGCGGCGATGACCAGCCCGGCCGCCGGTGCGACGGCGACCGCCATCGCGGCGATCAACGAGCAGACCGCCCGCACCCACAGGCAGCCACGGGCAAGGCTGGGGAACTGCGCCGCGACCCCGGCGTCGGCGGCTGCCGCGACGCCGAAGGCCAAGCTGGTCATCGCGACCGCGACCGCCGATTCGTACGCCGGCTGCTGGAGCACGATCACGCCGGCCACCGCCAGCAGCGCGGCGCCGGACTGCAGGAGGTGGGATCCGCCGTACCGGGCCAGCAGCAGCTGCCCGCCGCCGAACCTGCCGAACGCGACGAACAGCAGCCAAGCGCCGACGGCCGCGGCGCCGAGCGCCCGCACGGATGACGGCCAAAGCACTGCCAGCACCGCGAGCAACAGGCTGAGCAGACCGAAGCTCGTCACCGCCCACCAGCCGAGCACTCCGTTCAGACGGCCGGCCTGACTGCCCGTGGCGCGCAGGCCGGTCAACGTGTCGAGCCCGGCCGCGCGCAGCCGGGCCCGGATCCGGTGGGCATCGACGGCAGTTGAGGGGTGCATGGGCCGCCTCCTTCGAACGGGGCCGGCAAACCAGTACCCGCCGCACCGGCCGATCGAACGGACGGCTTCGCCGCGTGTCCGGTACCGACCCGACCATCGTCACCGGTGGCGGGTGGTGCCTGCCATCCGTCCGGGTGTGCGCCACCCGATCGAGGTCTGATCTGCGGCATTGGACGCGCGCCAGGTAGCGCAGCAGGATGCTGGCCAGGAACCCGGCGGCCCGGGCCAGCCGACCATCCACATCGCTGGCGTGGTGTTCTTCGGGTCCGGTCCCGGTCCAGCATCCCCCGCGGTGAGCAGGCGGCGAAGGTCTTGGACGGTACCCTGGCGCTGGCCAGCTACCCGGACTTTCGAGGTGGGACTACTGCTCATGCCACCTCTTGATGAGCAGAGCAAGGCGTTTGGACCTGCCTTCGTCCGACAGGATCCAACAGAGTGCGCCGACAAGGGTGAGCTAGATCTTGGTAGACCCGGCGGCGGGGACAGCCGACGGGTCATGGTCCTGCCGTAGCTGGCGTGGCTTGGCCGCCAGCACACTGTCAGCCCGGCGCTCGGGCCGCCGCCGGACGTCGCTCGCCGCCAGATCGTCTGTGGTCGAGTTGGCGGTTCAGTTCCGTGTGGCACGGCCGGTTTGTGCCAGTGCGCTGTGGTGGTGTTCGGTGGCGGCCCAGGAGGCGAGCAAGGCGAGGGCGTGGGCGGTTGGGGAGTTGGGTTCGGCGGCGTAGATGGTCATGGTGAGGCCGGGTTCGGCGCGCAGGTCGAGGCTCTCGTAGGCGAGTTCGAGGTCGCCGACGACGTGGTGGTGGAAGTGTTTGACGCCGGTGCCGTGGGTGCGGACGTTGTGTGCGGCCCAGCGGCGGCGGAAGTCGTCGCTGCGGGTGGACAGTTCCCCGACGAGGTCGTGCAGTCCTTTGTCGCCGGGGTCCTTGCCTGCGGCGGTGCGCAGGTTCGCGACGGTCATGTCGGCGGCGAGGTCCCAGTCCGGGTAGAAGCGGTGGGCTGCGCTGTCGAGGAATGTGAACCGGGCGAAGTTCGGAGGGTTGGCCGGGTCGCCGGTGACGTCGCTGTACATGGCCCGGCCGAGGTGGTTCGCGGCGAGGAAGTCGAGGCGGTCGTTGCCGACGATGGCGGGAGCAGTGATGGTGTCGAGGGTCCATTGCAGGCTGGGCCGGACCGTCCACCGTTTCGGCCGGCGGCGGCGCAGGATCGCGTTGCTGCCGTCGGCCTCGTGAGCGAGGCGTAGCAGGTGGGCCCGTTCGGCGTCGTCGAGCTGCAGCGCGCGGGCGAGCGCCTCGAGGACACCGGTGGACACTCCCGCGAGGGTGCCGCGTTCCAGCTTCGCGTAGTACTCGACGCTCATCCCGGCCAGGGCGGCGACCTCGCTGCGCCGCAGCCCCGGGACTCGACGCTGCCCCGCGGCCGGCAATCCCGCCTGCTCCGGAGTGATCTTGGCGCGGCGTGAGGTGAGGAACTCGCGCACTTCGGGCCGGTTGTCCATCCCTCGACGGTACGGCGAGTCTCCGCAGGCTGGGATGTACTGGCAGTACACCCATCGTCAGTGACTTCTCCGCGCAGTCTCGCTGGGGTGTGCTGGATGTCATGACCGAGCCCGTGACCATGACCGCCACCCAGCGGACGCTCCGCCGGGCAGCTGCCGTCCTGGCGGTGCTGGTCAGCGTCCTGGCCGGTTGCTCCGCCAGCGCCGGCGCCGGGACGCTCTCGGCCTGCGCCTGATCATCACGACCGTAACAAGGAGAGTTCTGCTCATGCGTGTTGCCGTCATGACCGCCCCTGGTGCCGTCCATGTCGAGGATCGGCCCGAGCCCCGGGTCGTCGAGCCCACCGATGCGGTCATCCGGTTGGCGGCGACCTGCATCTGCGGGTCGGACTTGTGGCCGTACCGGGGCATCGAGACGATCGACGGGCCACGACCGATGGGCCACGAGTACGCCGGCATCGTCGAGGAGATCGGCCCAGCGGTCACTACCGTACGGCCCGGTCAGTTCGTCGTCGGCTCGTTCTTCGCCTCCGACAACACGTGCGAGATCTGCCGCTCCGGTTACCAGTCGTCCTGCATTCAGCGGGAGGCCGCCGCCCCGGGCGGCGCCCAGGCCGAGCGGATGCGGGTCCCGCTCGCCGACGGCACCCTCGTCGCGACCCCCGGCATGCCCGACGACGACCTGATCCCGAGCCTGCTCGCCGCGTCAGATGTCCTCGGCACCGGCTGGTTCGCAGCCGTCGCCGCCGCGGTCGGGCCGGGCAAGACCGTCGCCGTGGTCGGCGACGGGGCCGTCGGCCTGCTCGGCGTGCTTGCCGCGAAGGAACTCGGCGCGGAACGGATCATCGCGATGAGCCGGCACGAGTCCCGTCAGAAGCTCGCCCTCGAGTACGGCGCCACCGACATCGTCACCACCCGAGGCGATGCCGGGGTGGCCGAAGTCAAGGACCTCACCGGCGGGCTCGGTGCGCACTCGGTCATCGAGGCGGTCGGCACGCAGGAGTCGATGCTGCAGGCGATCGCCGCCACCCGTCCCGGCGGGCACGTCGGCTACGTCGGTGTCACCCACAACGTCACCCTGCCCGGCATGGACCTGTTCTTCTCCCACGTGCACCTGCACGGCGGTCCCGCCCCCGTCCGCCGGTTCCTGCCCGACCTGATCGACCGGATCTGGACCCGCCGGATCGACCCCGGCAAGGTCTTCGACCTGCACCTGCCCCTCGACGAGGCCGCCGCCGGCTACCGGGCCATGGACCAGCGCGACGCGATCAAAGTCCTGTTGCACCCCTGACCCCGGATGCTTACCGCCGCCGAGAAGAGTCTGCGATGTCCCAGTTGATGTCTCTGCCCGGCACCGATGTGCCGCTCCCTTCCCTGCGCCGCCAGGCCCGGATCACCGCTGGCCTGGTCGCGACCGTCATCTTGCTGTCGGCGATCGCGCCCCTCGCCACCGACATGTACGTCCCGGCGTTCCCGCGGGTCGCCGGGGACCTGTCCGCCACCGCGAGTCAGGTCCAGCTGACCCTGACGACCTACTTCGTCGGCATGGCATTGGGGCAGCTGATCGGCGGGCCGGTCTCCGACCAGCGGGGGCGGCGCCGGCCGCTGCTCGCCGCGCTCGCCGTGATGACCGTCGCTTCGATCGCCTGCGCGGTCACCGGCTCCATCGCCGTCATGATGGCGGCCCGGTTCGTGCAGGGGTTCAGCGGCGGCTGGGCCATGGTCATCGGCCGGGCCGTCATCATCGACCTCGCCTCCGGCGCGCGGCTGGTTCGGCTGCTCAACGTCATGGCCGGCATCGGCGGCGTCGCCCCGATCGTCGGGCCGTTGCTCGGCGCGGTCATCCTGCAGCTGACGCACTGGCGGGTGTCGTTCTGGATCGTCGCCGCCCTCGGCCTGTTCATGGCCGTTGCGGTGGCGCTCGCCGTGCCAGAGTCGCTGCCGCCCGAACGCCGTCACGGCGGCGGCCTGCGCGCCGTCATGACTGCCGGCGGGGCGGTGCTCGGCCAGCGCCGCTACGTCGGCTACCTGCTGGTCAGCGGTTCGATCATGGCTGCCCTGTTCGCCTACGTCGCCACCTCGGCCTTCGTGCTGCAGTCGATGAACGGCATGTCCCCGATCGCCTACTCCACCGACTTCGCCGCCAACGCCGGCGGCATGACCGCCGCCGCGCTCATCGCCGCCCGGCTGGCCGGCCGGGTCGCAACCCGCACCGTCATCCTCACCGGGCAGCTGACCGCCCTCACCGCCGGCGCCGCCATGCTCGTCGGCGCGCTGTGGTTCGACACCCCGCTGGCCCTCGTGCTCGGGTGCTTCCTCGCGCTCATGGTCGCGACCGGACTCATCATCGCCAACAGCGGCGCGCTCGCCGCCGCGGAGGTGCCCGACCACCCCGGCACCGGCTCGGCAGTCCTCGGCTTCGTGCAGTGGGTCGTCGCCGGCCTCACCGCCCCGATCGCCGGGCTCGGCGGCGAGGACACCGCCGTCCCCGCGGCGCTGATCATGGTCTCGGGAGCGGCACTGTCCATGATCGGCCTGCTGGTCATCGCACGGCCCAAGAGACCCGAGTAACGAGCTCGGCCACGTCGCTGCCAGCCGTGCCGCTCCGGCCGCATCGGCAGACGCGAAGCACCTACCGCTGCTGAGGCCTGTTGCGGATGCAGGAGGGCGGGCCGGTCGAGGAGTTCCGCGCCGGCGGCGTGATCTGGTGCCCGCCGGGCGTCAAGCACTGGCACGGCGCCGGCCTGATGGACCCATGACGCACCTCGCGCTCACCGGTTGGCTCGGCGCTGAACCAGCCCGTGGCGATGTTCGCCAGAAACACCGCCCGCTGCTTCACCGCCTCGGGTTCGAGGCCGTTGTCCGGCTGCGCGATGAGGTCCGTCGCCCGCTCCAAGCCCCCAAACCTATTCGTGAAGCACGCCGTGGCGACCAGCTGCCGGGACGGACATGCGGCGGACGACGACGCCGAGGAGATGGCGCTCCTCGGCGTATCCGTAGTGCCGGGAATCGGTGCTGATCGGGCTGTCGCCGAGCAGGACGAGCCGGCCGGGCGGCACTGCCGGCTCCGGCACGTCGGCGAGCGGCGGGACGCGGTCGCGTGGCACCGGGTCGCCGGGCACGGCAACCGCCCGTTTGATGACGTGATGGATCGTGTGCGGGCCCGGGGTGTACCTCATGACGACGACGTCCCCGGTGCGGATGCGACCGAGCGTCGTGCGGCGCACGAGCACCCGGTCGCCGTCGCTGAAGGTGGGCAGCATGCTCCCGCCGTCGACGGTGACGACCACGAAACGCCTGCCGGCCCAGATCGCGGCCGCCGCCAGGCCGAGCAGCACAGCGAGGCCGCCGAGGATCATGAGGTGTACCCGTTCGCCTGCAGCTTGAAGAGCCGGGCGTAGACGCCGCCCGCCTCGATCAGCTCGTCGTGCCCGCCCAGTTCGGTGATCACGCCCTCGTCGAGCACGGCGATCCGGTCGGCCTCGCGCACCGCGTTGAGCCGGTGGGAGATCAGCAGGCTGGTGCGGTCGGCGCGGTGTTTGAGCATGCGTTCGTGCACGTCGTGCTCGGCCTCCGGGTCCAGGCCGGAGCTTGGCTCGTCGAGGATCATCAGGTCGCACGCGTCGCGGAGGAAGGCGCGGGCCAGGGCGACCCGCTGCCACTGACCGCCCGAGAGCATGACGCCGGTGTCGGGCCCGTCCATGCCCTGCCCGGCCGCGAACATCCGGGTGAGCATGGTGCCGTAGCCGCCGGGGAGGGCGGCGAGCCTGTCGTGGGCACCGGCACGGACCGCGGCCGCGCTGATCCTGTCCAGGTCGTCCAGTGCGGTCAGATCACCCACGGCGATGTTGTCTGCGGCCGTGAAGTCGTAGGCCATGTGGTCCTGGAAGACCGCGCCGATCCGCTCGCGCAGCCGGGCCGGGTCGACGTCCCGCAGGTCGGTGCCGTCCCAGAGGATCGTGCCCCTGGTCGGGTCGTACAGGCGGCAGAGCAGCTTGACCACGGTGGACTTGCCCGCGCCGTTGAGCCCGACCAGCGCCACGGCCGCGCCGTGCGGGATGGTGAGATCGACCCCGCGCAGGATCCACGGATGGTCGTCGCTGTACCGGAACCACACGTCGCGCAGCTCGATCGAGCCCCGCAGACCGTGCAGCGCAACGGGTTCGGCGGCCACCGCGAGATCCGGTGCGCTGTGGACGATCTCGGTGAAGTGGTCGAACATCAGCAGCCGCTGGTGGGTGCCCGCCGCGTCCCGGATCAGTCCGCCGAGCGCCGACCGTACCGCGGCCACCGCGATGATGAACATCGACACATCGCCGATCGTCAGCTGATTGCGGCGGGCCGCCAGCAGCGCCCACACGAGGGCGCCGCCGGTGACGAGGGCACCGAGGACCTCCAGCCCGGCGCGCGTGCGGAGGTCCTTGCGATCCATCCGCCGCTCGGCGGCGTCGGCGGTGCCGCGCTCCCCCAGCATCCGTCCCAGCAGGAACGACCCGAGGTTGAAGAGCCGGATCTCCTTGGCGGCCTCGACGGTGCTGAGCAGCTGCCCGTAGAAGAACTCACGGCGCTGGTGCGGCGCGATCTGCCACATCACGCCCGCGCGATTGCGCGACAGCCCGAACTCGGCCCAGAGCGACGGGATCGCGGCGACCGCGACGACGACGGTCACCACGGGGCTGATCACGGTGAGCGCGGCGAGGAACCCAATGAGGCTCACCGCGCCACGGCCGAGCCCGAAGACCCCGGTCACGAGGTTGCCCGCGGCGCTGACGCCCTGCTGGGCGAGGCGCAGGCGGTCGAGGAAGGACGGGTTCTCAAACGGCGCGAGACCCACGAACCGGTCGGTCGCGGTGAAGAGCCGCTCCGACGCGCCGAGGCTCACCCGGCGGCCCAGATCGTTGCTCAGAAACCTTGCGAGCTGCGGCACCAACGCGACCACCACGCCGGTGGCCGCGAGTGCGGCGGCGAGCGCCGCGATCGGCCCGTCACCGACGAGCCGATCGAGGATGGACTTCGTCAGCCACGCCACCGCGACGGGTGCGACCGCCTCGACGAGCGTGGTCAGTCCATAGAGGACGGTCAGAGCGGGAGCGGTACGCCAGACCAGGCCTCCCGCCTCGGCGGCGCTGCGTCTCATCGCATCGACGGCTTCGGCAGCACCGTCATCTCGGTGCCGCTGCTGACGACCTTTCCCTCACCGTCCAGCACGTACAGCGCGGGATAGGTCCGGGACTTGAAGGCCTCGGAGATCTGGCCCTCGAACCCTTCGGTGACGACCCGAGCGACCGGCGTGAGCAGGTCGGCGTACGCACCGGACTGCCCGGTGTCGCCGACGACGACCGCCATGACCTGCGCCCGCCCGCCCGGCAGGGTGGCGGCGTATTCGACGAAGGGGGGAATCATCGCGCCGCAGGGCTTGCAGCCCGGCGAGAAGAACGCGACGACGCTCATGGCCGGGAGCATCTCGCGGGAGATCGGTTCGCCGTCGGTGGTCGTGGCGGCGAAGTCGGCGACCTGGGTGCCCTCCTCGAGCAGCTGCATCGGGCCGCCGGCCACGACGCGCTGGGTGGTGCCGGCCAGGAGCTCGGTGTGCTCGCGGAGGCGTCGGATGACACCCACGGTGAGCAGGAGATCGATCACGCACAACGCGCCCACGATCACCACGGCGGCGGTTAGAAGACCCATCGGAAACTCCTCGGGCAGGTTGGCATCAGGCCCGGTGACGGTATTCAGCGCGGATACATTGCGGATACTTGTCCGCCACATCCTGGCGGTTTCGCGATATACGGCTCGTATCGCCGGAATGTGCCGGTCCTCCCTAGCGTGACCTGGACGAAAGGAGGGCCAAATGGTCAAGACCATGAACGCTGTCAGCGACCGGCTGCTGAGCATTGTTGCCCCTAAGGCAAAGGCTCAGGCGGCGTGTTTCGCGGGCGGCCACGGCTGCAACTACTGCGGCGCCGGCGCTTACCAGTACTGGTGGCGCATCTACTGCGAGGGTCAGGGCGTCACCACGTACTACAACCCGTGCGGTAGCTGCTAAAAGAGTGATCGATGCCGGCCGTGCCTGTTGCACATCGAACAGGCACGGCCGGTGCCAGTTTGTGGCGTGACAACTCCGCCACGGACAGAACCCCGGTGAGCGCCGGATGTATCGGGATTGTGCGTGATGTGTGCCGGGCGCTCGTAGCGTGCCGGGCATGGGGTATGTGGCGTTCGGTGCCCAGGTGCTGCTCTGCGTGACCTTCGCGGTCGCGGCGGTGGCGAAGCTGCGTGACCTGGCCGGTTTCCGGGAGTCCCTGGACCGGCTGCTGCCGCTCGCGCACACGTTGCCGGCGGGCACCAGGATGACGGCGGCTGCCGTGGTACCGGTGGCCGAGTTGACGATCGCGGCGCTGCTCGTGGTTCCGGGCGCGGCGACCATCGGTACCGTGGCCGCACTGCTGATGACGGTCGGCTTCACCGCCGTGGTCGGGCTGGCCCTGCGACGCGGGGACCGGGCACCGTGCCGGTGCTTCGGGGCGTCGGAGCGGCGGCTGGGACCGCAGCACCTCGTGCGCAACGTCCTCCTCACGGTGTTCGCGGCGCTGGGCCTGGCGGGCGGCGCGACCGAGCCCGCCGGTCTCCTCGTCGCCGGGTTCGCCGGGGTCGTCGGGGCGCTGTTGGTGGTGTGGGCCGACGACATCGCGGGACTGTTCGGCCCCGGCCCGGCGTATCGACGGTGACCGTGTTGCGGCCGGCCGGGTGCGCCGGCGTCCTGCTCGCCCTCCAAGATCCCAGGTCAGCGGCGTGATGCCGCGCCCGCCCGGGTGAAGCACCGCGGGTCTGCGCTGTTTCCGGTAGGTGGCAGGGTCTTTACAATCGCTCGCTCTTTTGCGAACTTTGCAGCAGATATTGAACGATGTCGTGCAAGTCCATGACGACAATCTGTCTGTATACGGGGAGCGTTCGTGAAATTTCAGCTGCTCGGACCGGTTACAGTGCGATGCGGTGCGGAGTCCCTGCCGCTCGGACCCGGCAAACAACGGGCGCTGCTGGTGGCGTTGCTGCTCGACCGGGGCCATGTCGTGCCGATGGAACGGCTCCTCGAAGTGCTGTGGGACGGCGAACCGCCCAACTCGGCCGTCTCCAACATCCGCACGTACGCCTCCCGGCTGCGCGGCACGATCATCGACGGGTGGCGGCGCCCCCGGGTGCACGGCCGCACCCCCGGATACCTGATCGAGGTCGACGACGACGAACTGGACACGGCCGTCTTCGCGAACCTGGCCGGCGCCGGCCACGCCGCACTCGCCGACGGCAAGGCCGACCGGGCGGCGACGTACTTCCGGGACGCGCTGGACCTCTGGCACGGCGCGGCGGGTGAGGACGTGCCGCGCTCCAGGTGCCTCGACCGGCGGCTGTCCGCGCTGGACGAGCAGCGCCTCGTGGTCGTCGAAGAGTGGATCAACGCGCGGCAGCAGACGCATGGCGACGCGGACCTGATCGCCGACCTGCGCCAGCTCACCGAGAGCCACCCGCTGCGGGAACGGCTCTGGGGGCAACTGGTGCTGGCGTTGTACCGGGTCGGTGACGTCGGCGCCGCGCTGGCCGCGTTCCAGCGGGCCCGCACCGTGCTGATCGAGGATCTCGGCGTCGAACCCGGGCCGGACCTGGTCCAGTTGCACCAGGCCGTGCTGGCCCGGGACCCGGCGCTGGGCGGGCCGGTCGCGCATCCCCGGGCGCTGCGGCGGCCGGTCGGCGCGCCGCGGCCCGTGGTCACCATCTGGACGCCGCGGGAACTGCCGGTCACGGCACCGACGCTGATCGGGCGGGACCGGGAGGTCGCCTCGGTCGTCGCCACCGTCGCGACGCGCTGCGGCGAGGGCACGGTGCCGGCCGGGGAGCCGGTGGGGATGCCGGCCGGCGTGCCTGCGGGGATGCCGACCGTCGTGGCGATCCACGGGCCGAGCGGGGCCGGCGCGTCGGCGGTCGCGATCCGGGCCGCGACGGAGCTGATCCCGGTGTTCCCCGACGGTCAGCTGTACGCCGACCTGCGCACGGCGGGTGCGGCACAGGTGCTCGGCTGGTTCCTGCGGGCCCTGGGCACCCCGGCGGGCCAGGTGCCCAGCGACGTCGAGGAGGCGGCGGCCCGGTTCCGTTCCGCGTCGGCGGACCGGCGATTACTCGTCCTGCTGGACAACGCCACCGACGAGGCGCAGGTGCGGCCGCTACTGAGCGCGACGAGCGGCAGCGCCGCCATCGTCACCAGCGCGCGGAAGCTCGCGGCGCTGGACGCGACCGCGCACGTCGAGGTGGCGCCGCTGGGCGACGACGACGCGATCCGTCTGCTGGCCACATTGTCGGGCACGGGCATCCGCTCGGCGGCCAACCCTTCGCTGCAGACGCTCGTCGAGCTGTGCGGTGGCCTGCCGCTCGCGCTGCGCATCGTGGCGGCCCGGCTGGCCAGCGCCCCCGACGTGCCCCTCGAACGGATCGCCGCGGAGCTGGTCACCGAGCGCCACCGCTTCCGCGCGCTGTCCTGCGGTGACCTGCGCATCTCGTACCGGTCCGCGGCCTGACACCGGCGGCGCCACGTCGGCTTCGTCAGCGACATCGGGACCCGTTCGCCGGCGAGCGCGGGTCCCACCAGCCGGTCGATGCGCGCTATCGTCTCGGTCATGTTGCGTCGGATCATGGCCATGGCCTCGTGTGGTGTCGTCCTCGCCGGCTGCAATGGACCGGCCGGAGCTGGCACCGCACAGCCCACGGCATCGCCGGCGCAACGCTCGATTCAGGCCCGCTGGTGGGAGTGGGCCGCCACCGAAGCCGTCGACACGAATCCGGTTGCCGACCGCACCGGCACTCACTGCGCACGCAACCAGTCCGGTGACGTGTGGTTCCTTGCCGGCACGTTCGGCGGTCAGGTGCAGCGGCGTTGCACTGTGCCGCTCGGCGTGCGACTTGTCGCGCCCGCGATCAACCTGGTCAGTGGCGAAGAAGACGACTGCCGCAGCTACATGGCCGGCGTCACCGGCACGATCCAGCTCGACGGCGCGGAGGTGCCTCTCGAGCGGATCGAGCACGAAGCCATCACGTTCATCGCCGGGCCGGGCAACCCGGTCACCGACACCTCGGGCAAGACCCGAGGTGTCGCATGCGGACTCTGGGCCCGGATCGATCCACCCGGTGCAGGCGAGCACAAGGTCCGCATCCAAGGGAAGTCGGGCACCTTCGAGGTGGATGCGCAGTACACGTTGGTGGTGACGGTAACGAGCCAGTCCGCGGCGTGAGCGGACATGGTCCCTGCCTATGCACGGTCCGGGCTGCCTCCCGCATGCTGATCCATGCCAGGATCCGAATTCGCCCAATGGAAGCGTGGCTGCACGACGAGCAACCCCATCACGATGTGCATCAGCATCACGGCCAGTAGCGCCCTCGTGTCACCGGCCGTGCCCAACAGGGTAAGCGCCAGCGCGGGCAGCACGAACACTCCGAGTGCGGACAGGCGAAACCAGAACCGTTGCAGGTCCGCCGCCACGGCCCGCAGCAGCATCAGCTCACCGGCAGCCAGCACTACAGCCGCGATATGCAGCGGCATCGTCCAGACGACACCAAGGATCACGACCCCGATGATGCTGAACGCGCGGTCGCCCTCCGCTGCCGCGAGCATCGACAGCGTGCCGAGGTCGAGTGCGATGTAGACAAGGACGTGCCCGGACAGCCACAAGCACCATGACGCATCTTCGATCCTGCGCAGGGTTGAGCACCGGGAAACGAAGGCAGGGGACGTCATGCGATCACCGCAACATGCGGTGGCCTACCGCGCCGGTGCGTTGGTGCGTCCAGATCGGCTGCCCCGCGCCGGCCGACCCGTTCTTGAACACGTTCATATTCTGCACCTGGGCTTGGCCCTGACGCAACAAAGTGGGTCCGGAACCCACCGAGCCACCACGTCCCTGCTCAGTCGAAGAGCTTGCCGATCTGATCGCGGAAGGTCAGCGCCGACAGCACCCCGAACAGTGCGATCGACCAGACGAGCGCGACGAGCCGCACACCCCGGACCCGGATCGGTGCGGGCAGGATCCTGCGATTGATCAGGATCAGCAGACCGGAGTACAGGAACATCATGAAACCACCGACGACGGCCGCGATGACCAGCAGCAGGATCGGCTGGCTGAAACCCACCAGCAGCACGACGACGCCCAGACCGACGAGACCCCAGACGAGCCAGGCATAGACCTTGCTCTCGTTGGCCTCCCGCGCATAGGAGGTCTTGATGACGTCGGCCGCCAGCCGGCTGGTGTAGTCGACGATGCCGAGGGCGGCAGCGAACAGCGAGAACGCCCCCACACCCCAGAAGAGGTACCGGAACCACGACCCGACCCGGTCTCCCAGCACCTGTCCCTCGGTCTCCAGGAACCCGATGTTGTTGGCCAGACCCTCGCGCCCGAAAACGGTGGAGTACGCCAGCAACGACGTGAACAGAATCGTCACGAACGTGATGAGGACGAACGTGACCAGCTGTTCGACGTTGGCGAACCGCCACCAGCCGCGCCACCGCCTGAGGTTTTCCGAGGTGGGCGCGAAGACGTAGCCGGTGCTCGGCGCGGCCTCCGGCTGCCCGGTCACGGGACTGACGAGCCGCGGAACGTAGGTGCCCATCCCGTACCGCTTGTCCCGGATCCAGTTCGACTGCACGAGATTCTGCCCACCACCGGCCCCGGCGAACGCCAACGCGCCGAGCAGCAGCGCGAAGCCCAACTCGTCCACCGGGATCCGCGGCTGCGTCACGATCCGGGGGGCGTCGCTCCACGTCGCCGCCCCGATGGCCACGACAGCCGCGACGACGAACAGGGTCAGCACCGCGGCCACCTTGAGCATCTGCGCCCGTTCGAGCGCCACGTACACCACCGGCGCCAGCGTCAGGATCAACCCGATCACGACCAGCATGACCATCGCGATCCAGCGCGGCTCGCCGCCGAACAGGTACGTGGTCAGGGTCGCCGAGCTGGTGACCCATCCGGGCCACAGATTGGCGAAGTAGGTCAGCACCGCGAAGACCAGCCCCCAGTGCCGCCAGTAACGGCTGAACCCGGTGAGCGCGGTCTCCCCGGTGGCGAGCGTGTACCGCTCGATCTCCATGTTGAGGAAGTACTGCGTGACCAGCCCCACCATCGCCGCCCACACGAAGACCAACCCGACCTGCGAGGCGATGAACGGGAACAGAATGAACTCCCCGGACGCCAGCCCGACCCCTGCGGCGATGATGCCCGGACCGATCATCCGCCAGTAGCGCCGGGGCTCCTCAGGCATCTCCCTGACCTGAGGCCGGGGCAGGTGTCGACTCGGAAAGGCATCCGCGACAGTCGCTGATCCGATGTCGCGGGGCAGGTCCGCACGCTCGCTGGTCGCCACATCTCCTCCTCGGCCGACATCTATCACGGTCACTTGGATGCCACGCCGTGTCAAACGCTCAGCCCAAATGGCAGGCCTCCGCGACCGGCCCGGTGCGGGGCAGGCCCGACATTGTGGTCGTCCGAGGGTTGGGCGGCAATGACCGTGGTTGTCAACGGGTCAGCCGTTGCCACCAATCGGTAATTCCGTCGGTGTGGTGGTTGAGCCACCAAATCCAAGGAAGCTGCTGCGACAGCGCATTCACAGCCGGCATCGGCAGCCCATCCAGCACGCTCCGCAACTCTTGCGGCACATCCTCTTCGGTGAGGTTGAGCCAGGCGATCACACCACCGAGCCGGATCCCCACCGGCGAAGCCGGATCCGACCAGATCGCCCGCGACCACGCCAGTGCCTCCGGAACCCGGTCCAGCTCCCTGAGATGCTGCGCGATGCACAGGACAAGAATCATGCGCACCGCCGCGTCGGTCTCGGCCGCAAGCCGTCGCCGCAACATTCCGATCAGGCCCTGATCGAGCGGCAAGGCGGTGACCAACACATACGCCGCGAGGCCCCGGACCTGCGGATCGTCGTCGTCCAGCATGGTGACCAGAAGGTCGGTGTCGCGCCCGACCATCAACCTTGCGGCTCCAACAGCCCAGTTCTCGAAATAGCCAAAGGCGTCGTAGCCCGGCACCGGTTGCATCGTCCACAGCATCGACGGGCGCATCTCCATCTCCATCGTGAACTCCCGCGACAGGTCCCCGACAAGTTGCAGCACATCAGCACGCGACCGACACGCCGTATCCGCCGCGATACGGAGCAACATCGGCACGACGAAGGCACCTGACGCACCCGTGTTGCCCTCGCCGCACACCAGCCACCCGAGACGGGCCAGCGCCTCATCCAGATCAGCGGCGCCGCTCCCACGCACGCCCTCGATCGCATCACGAACCTCGGACGGCAGCAGCCCGTTGTCACGCAACGTCTCCCACACCGGGTCGTCCACGTCCAACGGACCGGCCGGGACACCCGCCACGAGCGTCCGCACATCGAACTGGGTCAGCCACGGCAGGTCCCGCTCGTCAGGCACCCAATCGCCCTGCGCCACCCGTCACTCCCTCGTCGGCCATGAACAGCGCGAGATGCCCATCACGGGCTAGCTTCGACCCCAGATCCGCGGCCCCAGCGGACGGTTGGGACCACTGTGCCAGATCGTCATCGAGCTTCGCCTCGGCAGCAGCTCCGCAATATTCGGTACGCACCCGTGCGGGAAGCCACCGGTTGGGCAAACACCTGCAGAGCTGTTGATTACCACGTTGACGTGGCGAGGTCGGCTTCCCGAAACCGGGTCCACACGGTGAACCGCCGATGCACCGTCGAGTGGAACACCCCGAAGAACGCCGCGGGCGGCTTCCGCCACGAACAGCCCGCCTGCACCATGGACGCGATCGCCGCGAGGTCAGCCAGGTCGTCCGCTCGGCGCTTCCCACCACCCTGAGGACGTTTCGCAGCGAACCACTCTTGGGTCAAATACGGTGGCGGCCGGGGCGGCCTGCCCGCAAGGATCGACCTGTGATCGACCGGATTCATTGCCTGACGCTCGACGATCTCCCTGACTGCCTCGCTCTGGCCCAGGACCGCGAGTGGCTGCCCGAGGAGCACAAGTGGCGGCTGCTGTTCGACGTCGGCACCGTGTACGGCCTTCGCAACGAGGCCGGCGAACTGGTCGGCACCGCGATCCTCACCCGGTACGGCACCCGACTCGCGGCGATCAGCATGGTGCTCGTCGCGGCCCGCTACGGCGGCCGGGGCCTCGGCCGACTGCTGATGCAACATGCGCTGGCCGAAGCGGGCGACGCGACGGTGTTCCTCAACGCGACCGAGCACGGCCGCCCACTCTACGAGAAGCTCGGCTTCGTCTCGGTCGGCACGACCTACACGCATGTGGGTCGATTTGAGCCGTCGGCGGGTCCAGCCGGGTCGCGACCGGCGGTTCCGGGCGACCTCCCGGCGATCCTCAAGCTCGACGCAGAGGTCAACGGTGCCGATCGCAGCCACCTTGTGGAGCGGCTGCCGGGCTTCGCCGAGCAGCTCCGCGTTGTCGTGCGAGGACGCGCGGTCAGCGGGTACGCCGGCGCTTGGCGCAACGTCGACAACGTCCTCATCGGCCCCGTCCTCGCAGCGACCGTCAACGACGCGAAGACGTTGATCGCCGATCTCGCCGCAACGATCCGCGGACCGGTGCGACTCGACCTCGACGACCAGTATCCGCAGCTGCGCGAATGGGCGACGCAGCATGCAGTCCCGGTACGGAACTCCACGGCCGTGATGGTGCGCGGCGCCCGACCGTTACCGGGTGATCGCGGCCGCTGGTTCATCCCGGTGATGCAGGCGCTCGGCTGAACACGAGTTGGCGCCCGGTTACTGGCAATGCCGCACTGCCGGACGGTTGACAGCACCACGGGCTTCCCGCGATGCTCACCGCGCGGGACACCGTCGCGTCCGGCCGTGGCGGTCAGGTCAGTGCCGGTGGCGGCGCGGCAGCCCGCCCCGACAACACCTCCGACGGCGTCGAGCGCCGTCCCCTCGGCCCCCGTCCCGGTGCCTGCCGTCACTGCCGGCACCGGCCCGGCCGGATCGTTGCGCACCACTGAGTCGGCCATGGTTGCGTTGACCTTCGACGACGGCCCGTGGGAGGACACCCCCGCGGTGCTGGACCTGTTGGCCCAGCACCACATCAAGGCGACGTTCTGCATGGTCGGCAGGCAGGTCGCCGCGCACGCCGCACTGGTACAGCGGATGGCGGCCGAGGGACACACCCTGTGCAACCACACGTGGAGCCACGACGAGATGCTGCCGTCCCGCCCCGCCGACCGGATCAGGACCGAGCTGCAACGCACCAACGACGCGATCCACGCGGTCGTACCCGGTGCGCCGATCCGCTACTACCGCGCCCCCGGTGGCAACTTCACGCCGCAGGTCGTGAGCGTCGCGGCCGGCATACCGTCACCGCGCTGCGAACGATCCTGCCCGACCTGGCCAGCCGGTTCACACTGAACGCCCTCCCGGTCGCCGATCCCGATACCAACACCTGACAGTGCGGCGTCCAGCGGCCAGCACGAACCCGGGCACCAGCGACCCCGCCTCGTGGACATCCGCGACATACGCTCCACTCATGCGCACTGTGTTCGTGTTCCCTGCAGGTGAACGAGCCGACACCGTCGCCTCACTTGATCGGCACCTGCCACAGCAGCGCGATCCGTGGACTCTGGCCGGCAACCTCTACATCAACATCGACGACGAGCAGACCGGCCACCTCTTCGCTGACTGGGACCCCGACGACGTGGCGGTCCTCGAAGCGACCGTCGGACACCGCCCCACCTGGGCGGTCCAGATCGACATCTCTGGGCGGATCGACGGCACCGCGGAGGTTCACCAACTGGTCGCGCTGCTGCTCGAGGGCGGAGGCGTAGCGATTGACGACTACTCCGCCCATCCCTGGACCCTGCAGGAAATCGAGTCCGGAGCCGTGATCGGCAGTCTGCGCTTCTTCGACTCTCGCGCCTACCACGAACTCCACCGCGAACACTGACGTTCAGGGCTCGGTTGCCGCTCACGCGCAAGTTCAGAGAAGGGACCGGGACGAGGTGGTTACCGTCTCGGGCGTGACATACGCCATGTCGTGTGACAAGGACTGACACGCCGGAATTCTGGGCCAGGCGCCGGGCCCACTGTCCGGTTGGCGACAGCTCCGCCGGTATCACGGCCGCGGTAGGACGCGTCCTCTGACCGATGTCCTCGACCGGCGCCGCCGGCCTTGGACCTCCCGGACTGGAGGTCGACAGATGGCAACCGACGAGGCATTCCCGCACGTGCTGTCACTGCCCACCGGCGGTGCGCCGGCGCGCGGGTTTGACCCGCTGATCGGGGTGGATCCGGCAACCGGCGCCGCGACGATGAGCGTGCCGGTCCACACGACCCCGGCCAGGGGCACCGGTCCGCGGCTGACACTGGAGTACGCCGCCGGCGGCGGCAACGGCCCGTTCGGCCCCGGCTGGACGCTGGCGCCGCAGGCGATCGGCCGGATGACCAACCGGGGCGTCCCGCGGTACGACAGCACCGACACGTTCACGTTGACCGGGATCGGCCGGCTGACCCCGGCGCTCGACGCCGCCACCGGCCGGCCGGACCGCCGGACGCTGGACGGCTGGAGCGTGACGACCTATCAAGCCGTCGACGACGGCGCGCTGCCGCTGGTCGAGCGCTGGGCGGGCGAGCACGGCGAGCACTGGCGGGTGGTCAGCAACGACGGGACCACCACCGTGTTCGGCCGCGGCGACGCCGCGCGTGTCCGCGACCCCGACGACCCGCGCCGGGTCTTCCAATGGCTGGCGGAGGAGAGCGTCGACGCGCACGGCAACGCCATGCGGTTCACGTACAAGGCGGAGGACGGCGCCGCGGTCCGCGAGGAGGTGTTCGAGCGGGGCCGGGTCCGCACCGCCTACCGCTACCCGGAACGGATCGAGTACGGCAGCACGCCGCACGGCCACGCGTACGAGGTCGTGTTCGACTACGGCGAGCACGATGTCGACGGCCCGGACCCGTACACCCCGACGAGACCGTGGCCCGAGCGGGCGGACCCGTTCTCCGGGTACGCGGCCGGCTTCGAGATCCGCACGTACCGCCTGTGCCGGGGCGTGCTGGTGTTCCACCGCCTCCCCGAGCTCGGCGGCCGGCCGTCGCTGGTCGCCGCGACCCGGTTCGGCTACCGCGAGGACCCGCACGGCAGCCTGCTCACCTCGGTGTCGCTGACCGGCTTCGGACCCGAGACGCAGCAGGCGTCCCTGCCGCCGCTGCGGTTCACCTACACCGACTACGCGCCGGACCCGGTGCCCCGGTTCGAGCCGTTGCGGATCGACGGTGCGCCGGCCGCCCCGGGCTACCTGGCGCGCGGCGGGTTCCAGCCTGCCGACCTGGACGGCGTCGGGCTGCCCGGGCTGCTGCACAGCGCCGGCAACGCGGCCGTTTACTACCCGCCGCGCGGCGAGGGTCGCTACGGGGCGCCCGAGCCGCTGCCGTCGGTGCCGGACACTGACGGCCTGGCCGCGCCGGACCTGTCGGTCTCCGACCTGGACGGTGACGGTGGCCTGCAGCTGCTCGTGCTCACCCGCGCGGCGGCCGGCTGCTTCACCCGCCGCGACGGCACCTGGGCACCGTTCCGGCCGCTGCACTCGGTGCCGACCATGCTCGCCGCACCGCGCGGCGAGCTGGCCGACCTCGACGGTGACGGCCGGGCGGAGCTGGTGTTCGTCGGTCGGGACTCGGTCGTGTACCACCCGTCGTTGGGAACCGCCGGGTTCGGTCCGGCGCTCGCCCGGCCCCGCCCGAAGGACTTCCCGGCCGCCGGCGACGGTGGCGCTGCCGGGTTCGTGACGTTTGCCGGCGCGTTCGGCGACGGTCTGGCGCACCGGATCGAGGTCCGCGACGGCGCGGTCACCGTGTGGCCGAGCCTGGGTCACGGGCGCTTCGCCGCCGCCGTCCGGCTGGCCGGAGCGCCCCGCCTGCCGGACGGGCTGACGGCCGCCGACGTCCACCTCGCCGATCTCGACGGCACCGGGACCGCCGACCTGGTCCTCGCGTTCCCGGATCACCTGCGGGTGTACCGCAACCGGTCCGGCAACGGCTTCGGTGCGCCGTTCACGGTGCCGCTGCCGGTGACCCTGGGAAGGCTCGACCAGCTCTCCTTCGCCGACGTGCGAGGCACCGGCACGACCGCGATCGTGGTGAGCCGGATGGCGCCCACGGTCGAGCACCGGTTCACCGACCTGTGCCGGGGGCAGCGGCCGAACCTGTTGCGCGGCGCCGACAACGGCACCGGCGGCAGCTGCGCGATCGGGTATGCCAGCAGCACCCGGTACCGCCTCGCCGACCAGCGGGCCGGCCGGCCGTGGTCCGGCCGGACCCCGTACCCGCAGCAGGTCGTGGCCGAACTGACCGCCGTAGACGCGGTCACCGGCGCGACGTTGCGGTGCGCGTATGACTACCACGACGGGTGGTTCGACCCGGTCGACCGCACGTTCGGCGGGTTCGGGCTGGTCGAGGCAACCCAGACCCAGCAGGGCGTCGAACCGGTCCGCACCCGCACCTGGTTGCACGTCGGCACCTCCGCCGGGGCCGCCCCGGCGCGGTACTGGGCCGGCGACCCGGACGCCTACCCGATGCCGGACTGCGTGCTGGATCCGGCGGTGCGCGCGGCCGGCGGCGACACCGTCCGGCAGGCGTTCCGCGCCCTGCGTGGGCGGTTGCTGCGGACCGAGGTGTTCGGCGCGGACCCGGTGCCGTACGCGGTCACCGCGTCCACGTACCGGGTCCGGCTGCGGCGGGCCGCCACCGCCTCCGGCCCGGGTTCGTTCCTCGTCGAACCGCGCGAGCACATCGAGTACGCCTACGAGCGCGAGCCGGCCGATCCCCGGGTGCGGCACAGCATGGTGCTGGAGTCGACCCTGGGCGATCCCGGCCCGGCGGACACCTACCGCGAACTCACCGTCAGCGTCGACTACCCGCGCCGCCCCCGGGCCGCCGGCGACGACCGCGACGTGCCGGAGCAGCGCGAACTGCGGGCCTCCGCGGAGACGGCCGAGTCCAGCCGGGTCACCGACGGCTTCCGGCGCGTCGGGGCGCCGTTGGAGCGCCGGACCGTCGACCTCGGCGGGCTGCCCGCGCCGGCCGCCGCGTACTTCACCTTCGCCGAACTGTCCACAGTGGTCGCCGCCGCGCTGGCCACGCCGATCCCGTACGGGACACCGTTCAGCGGCGCCGCGCCACAGTCCCGGCCGGCCACGGCCACCCGGATCCGGTACTGGGACGCCGTGCAGGAGCGGCCCCTGCCACCCGGCCGGGTCACGGCGGCCGCGCTGGTGCATCACCGCAGCGAGGCCGCGTTCTCCCCCGAGTGGCTCGCGGACGTGTTCGGCGATCGGGTGACGCCAGCGGAGCTGACCACCGCCGGGTACCGGCAGGACCCGGACGGCTCGTGGTGGCGACCCGGCCCGGTCATCACCTACCTCGACGCGGCCGGCTTCCACCTGCCGGCACGGGTGGACGGGCAGCCGGACGGACCGTTCCTGCGCGCCACCGCCGGCTACGACCCGCTGCTGCTGGTGCGGGTGTCGGCGACCCGGTTCGTCGACCCGGACACCCCGCTGACCGAGGTCGCCGAGGTGGACTACCGCGTCGCGGCGTCCCGGCAGGTGACCGACGCCAACGGGGTCGTCCGGCAGGTCTGCTACGACCCGTTGGGCCGGGTCGCGGCCACGTCCGTCTTCAAGGGCGGCACCGGCGACGGCGACCTGGCAGGCTACCGGCTCCGTCCGCCGGCACCGGTCGACCGGGTCCTCGCGGATCCGGGACACTACCTGCAGCGGGCCGCGACGTACCACGGCTACGACGACACGGCCCGGCCGGCGGCCGGCGTCACGTTGACGCGGCCCGGCTTCGTCAGCGACCCGGGGCCGGCCGGCCTGGTCGAGGCGCAGGTCGCGTACGCCGACGGGTTCGGCCGCGTGACGCAGCGGCGGACCGCCGCCGAGGGCGGCCGCTGGATCGTCTCCGGCAGCACGGCCCGGACCATCTCCGGTCTGTCCACCGAGGACCGCCTGCCGTGGCACGGCGCCGGGCCGGGGTTCGGCCTGGACGGCGCCGCGCCGCCGCACGTGTCGTTGCGCGATCCGCTGGGCCGGCCGGTGCACGAACGGACGCCGAAGGGCTTCCTGGGCCGCACCGTGCACCGGCCGTGGCGGCGGGAGGTCTCCGACGCCGACGACACCGTCCTGGAGTCGCCGTACTACGTCGAGTTCATGGCGGCCTACCCACCGGACCCGACCCCGGCCCAGCGGGCGGAGAAGGACGCGCTGGACAAGGCGGCCCGGTTCGCCGGCACCCCGACCGTCAGTGTCCTCGACGTCCGCGGCAACCCGGTCCGGCTGGTCGAGGACGCGCTCGGCGACGTCGGCGCGGACGCGTTCACCGCCATCGCCGGGGACGGCAGCGCGGCGCTGCGCGAGGACCTGATCGGCCGCGGCTACCTGGCCGACACCGGCGGCCGGACCGCGGTGACCGCCGCGTTCCGCCCGTACCGGCCCGGGTTCGCGTTGCGCCTGGACCCGGCGTTCCAGCCGTACGCAGAGGCGGTCACGGACCTGCTGCGCACGGCGGTGCTCACCAGCGTCGCCGGCTTCGACGGTCAGGGGCGGCTGGTCCGCGCGATGGACCCGCGCCTGCACCGCTGCGGGGTGGACTCGGCCGCCTATGCGTACCCGATGGGCGCCGCCGAGCCGGCGCTGGCGGCGAGCGCGGACGCGGGTCCGCGGCGGCTGCTGGCCGACGGCCGGGGCCGCCCGGTCGCCGAATGGGACGGCCGGGACGTCCGGACCGACCGCACCTTCGACGGCCTCGACCGTCCACTGACGACAGTGGTGGCGGGTCGGCTCGCCGAGTGCATGACCTACGGCGAGCACCGGCCGGATCCGTCCGGAGCGAACCTCAACGGGCGCCTGTACCTCGTCCGGGACGGCAGCGGCACGGTGTGCACCCCGCGCTACGCGATCACCGGTGAGGCGGTCGAGTCGCAACGGCGGTACACCCTGGACCACACGACCGCCGTCGACTGGTCCGGCGACGTCCCGCTCGACCCGGAGCCGTACCGGACGCTGCTGCGCTACGACGCGCGCGGCCGGCTGGTCGACCGGGTCACGCCGGACGGGCTGATCATGCTGCTGGGCTACCACGTCTCCGGGCGGCTCGCGACGGTCGCCGGCACCGACGCCGGCGGGACCGTGACCCGCTACCTGACCGACGCGGGGTACACGGCCGCCGGCGAGCGGGCGCGCACGGTGTACGGCGACGGCGCGGTCCAGGTCGCCACGCACGAGGAGACGACGGGCCGGCTGCTGGACCTGGTCACCACCGGCCGGGACGGTGCCGTGCTCCAGCGGGTCCACCACGCCTACGACCCGGTCGGCAACGTCACCTGGACCGGCGACCACACTCCCGGCCTGGTCTTCGCCGCGCCGCAGCCGGAGGCGGTCGGCGACTTCCGCTACGACGGCATCTACCGGCTGCTCCGCGCGACCGGGCTGCAGCATCCCGGCATCGACGCCACGACGTACGCGACCGGCTTCAAGCAGAGTCTCGCGGCCGGGCTGGACGACCCGGCCGCGGTGCTGGTGCCGTACACCGAGACGTACACCTACGACGACGCCGGCAACCTGCTGTCGGTGCAGCACGACGCGAGCGTCTCGTTCCGGCGCGCCACGCCGGTGCAGCCGACCTCGAACCGGCTCGCCGGCACCGCCTACGACGGCGGCGGCAACCCGCTGTCCGTCACGGTCGATGGCCCGGTTGCGTTGACCTGGGACGACCAGGGTCGGCTGGCGCACACCTCGCCGGCGCGGCGACCCGGTGGCGGCAGCGAGCGCACCTGGTTCGGCTATGACGCCGAGGGCATCCGGACCCGGACCGTGGTCGAACGGTTCGACCCGGCCGGCGGCCTGGTGGCGACCGTCGAGACGCGGACCATCGGCGGCTGGTCGCAGGAGCGCGTCGACGGCGCGGTGGCCGGATCCCGGCTGTGGCTGGCGCCGGCCGGTCGGCCGCTCGTCGAGGTCGGCCCGGCGGTGTCCTTTCAGGTCGGTGACCGGCTCGGCTCGGTCAGTCTCGAGCTCGACGGCGGGACCGGCGGGGTGACCTCGTTCGAGGCGTACTTCCCGTACGGTGGCAGCACCGTGGTGGCCGGACCGTCCGGTCCGGACAAGACCGACCGGTTCACCGGACAGACCGCCGATGACAGCACCAGCCTGTACCGGTTTCCGGCCCGCTACCAGGCGCCTTGGCTCGGTCGGTTCGTCGAACCGGACCCGTCCGGCCCGCTCGACGGGTTGAACCTGTATGCGTACACCGGCGGCAACCCGCTCACCTTCGTCGACCCGACGGGCCGGGGCCACGAGGACCCGGACCCGGACCAGCCCTCGGTCCAGAGCATCACACACAGCTTTGCCGGCGGCCTGTATTACGCGTTGATGAACAGCCTGAACCACGCCTTCGTGCTCGCGCCGGAGGCCCTCCGGCAGAAATTCGGCGGCACCCCGGAAGAGCGCCAGATCGCGGCGGCGAACGCCGCCGCCCGGCGCGACGAACTCAAGCTCATATATGTGTTCGGCATTCCGCGTCTCTACGGCGTCGATCCGGACGCCTACCTGCCGACCGAGGTCAGCGAGTTCCTCCAACCGACCCGGTGGCCCCTGTCCACGTACGACCTGCCGTATTACGGCTCGGCCATGAACGATCGCGTGCGCGCGGCGGTGGAACGGCCGGAGACCTACGCGGCGACGGCCGGCAACATCGTCGGTTCGGCCCTCACCGTCGGCTCCGTGCTCGGGGTCGGCCGGCACCTCGCGCTGCGCGTCCTTCCGGCGATGCTGGCGTGGACGGTCCCGGGCCGGATCGCCACGGTGGCGCTGTCGGTGACGCTCGCCGCGATCGGTCGTGCCGCCGAGAACGACCAGGTGTGGGCCGCCTACCAGCGCGACCTCGCCGACCAGCCCTGGCACACACGCAACTCCCAGTACTACTACGACACGTACCTGCACGGCGCCCGCCGCACCGAACTGTTCATGCAGCACCAGGAGCAGCAGACCAACGCCAACCGCCCCGACGACAGCACGATCTTCGGCATCGCCGCCGGCCTGCTGGTCCTACGCGTCCTTGCGTTGCGGTGGACCGACCCGCGGAGAGCGTTGCGCCACACCCTCGGCCCGATCCCCTACGGCACCCCGGTCCCGTTCATGTTGACCGGATCGCCCGATCCGGCGGACAGGATCCCACCGGCCCGGCCCGCCCTCCTCGTGGCGCCGCCTGCCAACACGCTCACCCGCGTGGACCGATACGACCGTGCGCAGGCGGGCGCGTTGACGCATCACTGGTCCCGTTCCCTCCCCGGACGCGTCCGCTTCCCGGTAGCGGCGCGCTTCGCCGGACTCGCCGGACTCGGCGGACTCGGCGCCGCCGCCGTCCAGGCCGCCGCTTCGCAGCTCAGCAACGGCCACCGCAATCTCAGCAACAAGTAACTGGAGGAATGACAGCCATGGCACCCCGACCCTCGCCCACGGTCGACCGTGAGGTGGCGGCGTTCCTCGCCGCCAACCCAGACCTGGACCTCGCCACCTTCGACTTCCACGACCGCGCCGCCGTCGCCCGGCTGCACCTGCCCAGGCGCTCGGCGGCGCTGATCGCCAAGCTGCGCGCCCGGCAGCGGGTCCGCCGCATCGCGCCGGACGACCATACGGCCGAGGCGCTGATCGCCGCCGGCCTCGACTCGGCGCACCGGGTCGCCGTCATGGCGGAGCACCGGTTCGTCAGCGAGCACGCCGGCCTGTTCGGCGGCGACCGCCACGCGGCGGCCCTGACCCACCAGCGGGCCAGATCGGTCAAGGCGGCCGTCTCGCACGTCTACGCCAACCTGCACGGCACCCTGGGTTCGCCGCATTACACCGCCATGCACGGCGGCAACGTCGACCCGGCGCTCGGCGCGTACTTCGGCGACGTGCCGAGCTACCCGGACCTGTTCGGCACCCTCGACCACCTGCGCTGCCCGCACTGCGCCTCGATCTTCGGGCCGGCGGCGTACTTCACCGACCTCATGCGCATCACCGACGAGTACGTCACCGACGCCAACCCGGACATCCCGGCCGGGCACACGCTCGCGCAGCGCCGGCCCGACCTGTTCGAAACGCCGCTCACCTGCGCGAACACCAACGAGTCGCGTCCGATGCTGGACATCGTCAACACGATCCTGGCCCGCCGGGTCGCCGCCGCCGGGCAGCTGCACGCCGGCACCGTGGTGGCCGCCACCGCCGACACGCTGACCCTCGACGAGCTGGCCTCGCCGCGGGACCACGCGTACACGGGGCTGCGCGTGACGATCACCAAGGGAACGGGCGTCGGCGAGGTCCGCACCGTCACCGCGTACGCGGGCGGGTCCCGGGTCGCCGCCGTCGATCGGTCCTGGTCCCCGCTGCCCGACGCGTCGTCGGAGTTCTCGGTGGCACCGGACCCGTACGCCATCCTCGCCGGTGCGCCATACCCGTTCAACCTGCCGTGGAACCTGCCGCTGGCGCAGGTGCGGCGCAACCTCTCGGTGCTGCGGACCGACCTGCCCGAAATCTACGGCGCGCTCCCGGCCGGCACCGCCCCGGCCGCCGGCGGCACCGAGGCTCCGGCGGCCGACCGCGAGACGTGCGGGCTCTCCGTGGAGCAGTACCGAATCGTCACCACCCCGGTCACCGACCCCGCCACGCTCGCGGCGTACTACGGCATGCCGGCGCTCGACCTGCCCGCACTGTCCAAGGTGGACACCTTCTGCGCGACCACCGGCCTCGACCGCGACCGGCTGGCCGAGCTGCTCACCCAGGACGTCGCCGAGCAGGCCATGGCCGCCGACTTCTTCATCAACGCCACCGGCGAGGGGCCGCCGATGGCGATCGACCGACACGACACCATCATCCACCTGACCCGGCTGCGGCTGGACCGGCTCAACCGCTTCATCCGGCTCGCCGCGGCGCTCGACTGGGACTACACCGCCCTGGACTGGGCGCTGCGCTGCGACCCACACACCGGCGGCCGGCCCGCCATCGACGCGGCCCGCATCAGCCTGCTCGCCGGCATCGCCCGGCTCACCCGGACGATGGGGCTCGGCGTCTTCGAGGTGTGCGCGCAATGGTCGGACCTGAAGACCGTGGGCCGCGACAACCTGTTCGACCGGGTCTACAACCAGCCGGCGGTGCTCGCCGGTCAGAACCCGTACACCAGCGCCACGCCGATCCCGTTCGACCCCGGCCGCCCGCTGACCTGGAACCCGGCCCGGACCGACCGGACCGACGGCACGATCCGCGCGCGGCTGCTGTCCGCGCTCGGCGTCACCGATGACGACCTGACCCTGCTCGCGGCCCACCTGCGGGTCGTGCTCGGCGTCGACGGGCCGTTCCGGCTCGACCTCACCACCCTGACCTGGTTCTATCGGCTGGCCTCGGCGGCCCGCGCGTTCCGGCTGACCGTCGATGCGTACCTGACGCTGCTCACGCTCACCGAGCCGCCCGGGAAGCCGCCCGTGACACCGACCGTCGGCGTGCTGCAGCTGCGGCACGAGCGGGTGGAGTGGCTGCGGCGCAGCGGCTTCACCGCGCACACCCTGCTGTACGTGCTGCGCGGCACCCGGACGTCGTTCTTCCGGCCGCCGTACACACCGGACGACCTCGCGCCGTTCATCGCCCGGCTCTCCGTCTCCGCCGAGGGCTCCCGGCTGACCCCGGACAGCTTCGGCTTCACCGGCATCGACGCCGACGCCTCCGCCGGCATCTTCGCCGCGCTGGCCGCCGAACGCGCCATCACCCCGCTCGGGATCCTGCTGGGGGACGCGCAACGCTACCTCGATGCGGCGAGGCGGTTCCCGCTCACCGCGGGGTCGTTCGTCGCCGGGAACATCACCCGCGAGCAGTCGAGGCAGGCCTTCGATGAGCTGTGCGCCGCCGACCCGCCGGTGCTGGACGGGCCGGACAAGCACGGCGACGCGCTGCTGTCCCGCTCGTTCACCGACTCCACGGACCTCGGGTATCTGTTCGACGGCGAACCGGCCGGGGCGAACCAGCGCGGCCAGGTCCGCACGATCCTGTCGGACACCAAGCGCCGCATCGAGATCACCGCGTTCGCGTTCCTGTTCCCGATCGGGCCGGACCGGTTCACCGGGCGTCGGATCGACCCGGCCGCCTCGGCCCGCGCGTTCCGTCAGCTCGTCGCGCACGACCCGGCCCTGATCAGACTCGATCCCGCCGCCGGGCAGCGGCGGGTCATCACCGCCTACGACGGCGAGACCCGCACCGCCACCGTCGCGCGGGCCTGGAACGCCGTCCCGACGAGCGACGCCGAGTACCGGGTCAGCGTCGTGACCACGACCCGCGCCGCACGGGGTGGCACCCTGTCCACCGTGGTGCTGGCGGAGGACGCCGACCCGGTCGACGGCGCCTACACCGGCGCTTCCGTCCGGATCGTCACCGGCGACGGCGCCGGGCAGGAGGCGGTGGTGACCGCCTACGACGGCGAGACCCGCACCGCGACCGTGGCGCCGCCGTGGCTCGAGCTGCCGGGAGACGGGTCGGGCTACCAGCTGATCGTCCCCGCCGTCACCGGGCGGGTGGCCGGGGCCGACGAGCACACGCTGCGGCTCGGTCCGGGCGCGTCCACCGTGGACGGCGCCTACGTCGACGACGAGGTCGACATCGGCGGCCCCGGCCGGCTCGGCGCGGCCTACGACGTCGGCACGCCGCTGGACTTCCTGTTCCTGAGCAAGGGCATTGGGCAGCGACGGCGGATCACCGGCTACGACGGCGCCGCCCGCCGGGCCACGGTGGACACCGCCTGGATCACCGAGCCGGACGGCTCCACGTACTACCGGATCACCGACGCCGACGGCCGGATCGTGGCCGAGGGCGGCGCCCGGGGCGGGGGACCCGACGTCCTCTACCTGTCCCCGTCGGCGTCCGAGCTGTCCGACGCGTACCTGGACCTGACCCTCACCCTGGTCGCCGACCCGGCCGCCGGTCAGCAACGCGCCGAGGTCGGCCAGGCGCTGCAGGGGACGCTCGCATTCATCACCCACACCGCCGGTGTCGTCGGTGCGGCCGGCGCGCTCCAGCAGAGCGTCGCCGCGCAGGGGCTGGCCGATCTGCTGGGCACCACGACCGAGCGGCTGGCGGTGCTGGTGCCGGCCGCGACCCGGGTCACCAGTCTGGCGAACTATCTCGACGACCTGTTGAGCCCGATCCGGGACGGCCAGGTGCCGGCGGACGTGCCGCCGTTCGTCGAGGCGCTGTCGCGCGGGCTGGTGCTGTTCGACACGCTCGGCATGCGTCCCGACCAGATCAGCGCGGTGACGGAGCTGCCGAAGGCGTTCAACGTCACCGACGTGGCGCACCCGACCATCGACGAGATCGTCTCGCTGTCCGGCTTCATGGCGCTGGAACGGCGCCTCGGCGACGTGCACGGCGACCTGATCGGCTACTTCCGCCGCCCCGACGACCGGCCGTCGGGTGCGCCGGCCGCACCCGGCCCGAAGGTCGCCGCGCTGTCGGCGCTGAGCGGCTGGCCGGTCGAGCAGATCGTGACGCTGACCAACGTCCTCTGGCCGGCCCGCGACGGGCGGAGCGCCGCCGATGCCACCACCGCCGACGGGGTGGCGCGGCTCGCGGCGGTGTTCGACATCGGCACCCGCACCGGGCTGGACGCCGACTCGCTGCTGAGCCTCGCGGCGCTGGCGTACCTGCCGGCCGCCGACGCCGCCGGCGGCGTGCTCGGCGAGCACTGGCGCACCTACACCGACGCGGCACAGCTCACCCTCGACGCGGTCGGCGCCCGCTTCCACGGCCCCGAGTTCACCGCGGTCGAGCAGGAGAGCACCGGCGTGCTCGGCGAGGCCCGGCGGGATGCGCTGCTCGGCTACGTGATCTGGAAGCTGGGGCTCACCGACCCGTCGTCGCTGTACGAGTACCTGCTCATCGACGCGCAGGTGGCGGGATGCGCGACGACGTCGACGATCGCGCAGGGCATCGCCGCGGTGCAGCTGTACCTGCAGCGCTGCCGGCTGATGCTGGAGCCCGGCGTCACCGACCTCAGCAACATTCCGGAGGCCTGGTGGGAGTGGATGTCGACGTACCGGCAGTGGGAGGCCAACCGCAAGGTCTTCCTGTACCCGGAGAACTATCTCAACCCGGCGCTGCGCAGCGACGTCACCCCGTCGTTCGAGAAGCTGAGCCGGGCGCTGATGGAGGGCGACATCACCGCGGCGTCCACCGAGGCGGCGTTCCGCGGCTACGTCGACGACTTCGCCTCCGTGGCGGGCCTGGTCGTGGTCGACGCCTACCAGACCCGGCTGCCGAGGACCGGCACCAGCGTGACCCGGGGCAAGGGCACGGTGCAGGCCGCCACGGCCCGCGCCGTCACGCTCGCCGCGCCCGCGTCCGACCTCTACAACGAGTACCAGGACATGACGATCGAGATCACCGCGGGCCCTGGGACCGGGCAGCGGCGCCGGATCGCGTCGTACGACCCGGCGGCCCGCGTCTGCACGCTGACCACCGACTGGGCCACCGTGCCCGGCTCCGCGTCCCGGTACGTCATCACCGGGCCACGGATGGTCGACTCGCTGTTCCTGATCGGGCGCAGCGGCACCGACCCCTACACGTTCCACCACCGTCGCTGCGACTCCGACACCGGCTGGACCCCGTGGCGCAAGGTCGACGCGGCCATCACCGTGCCGTTGGTCACCCCGGTCTACGCCTTCGACCGGCTGTTCGTGTACTGGGTCGAGCTGTCCACGGTGGGCAGCTCGGCGATCAAGGCGGGGAAGACCGGAACGCCGGAGTCCGAGCCGACCGAGATCACGCTCGCCACCGTCAAGTTCACCTCCCTCGACGGCGACGGCCGGTGGTGCCCGCCGCAGACCGTCAGCAACGACACGGTCGTCGACTACAAGGTCGACTACGCCCAGCTGCCGTACCTGAAGGCGGTGCTGCACGGCAACGAGACCTTCATCGACCCGGCGCTCGGCCAGTGGCAGAAGCCGCTGGCGCTGCACCTGCCGGCCGGCAACGTCACCATGCCGGACCGGCACCCGAGCGGTGAACAGGTGCTCGTCGGCCAGGGCCTGACGCTCAGATTCGACAACAGGTCGCCGGCACCGGCCAAGCCGGACGCGACGCCCATGCCGGCGCAGCGGGTCGCATTCCAGAACGCCGCCTACGGGCTCGCCAACGACATGCACCAGCAGGGCCGGGGGGCCAGCCCCACCGTGCACGGCTACCTGCCCTTCGTGCCGTGGGTGTCGGTGTCCTCGGCGTCGACCCGCACGCCGTTCCGGGTCGTGAACCTCGACCCGGAGGGCAGCATTCCCCGGCCCTACACACCCGTCATCAACCGGGGCCCCGTGCTGCTCGGGAGCCACCCGAGACCCGGGTACCTCGGGATCACCGAGTCCACATCGATCAATCCCATCTTCGACAACGTGCGGTTCGACGACTACCCGGGCATTCGCAACGGCCCGGACCAGTACATCCAGTACCCTCTGCTGACGAACGTCGACCCGGCGGCCACCTCGGTGTTCACGGTGAAGAACCTGCTGGGCAGCTTCCTCATCGACACCGGCGACGAGACGTTCCTGGTCCGCGCGGACGATCCCGGCATCCGGCCGAACTCGGAGATCCTGACCAGCGCGGCCCAGCGCCCGCCGATGCCGGACGGCTTCACGTACCTGACCTCCGGTCCGTTCACCGCCACGGTGCCGCCGCCCGCGCTGGAGCACCTCAAGTTCCGGTTCACCCGCCTGTCCACCCGGGCCGCCCGGACCTTCCCCGATCGGCTGCTCACCGGCGGCGTCCCGGCGCTGCTCAGCCTCGACACGCAGCGCATGCCGGAGCTGCCGTTCGACCGGCTCGTGCCGCTTTCACGGGCGACCGCCCCCACGTCGTCGGTGTTGGACTTCTCCGGCGCGTACGGGTCGTACCTCTGGGAACTGTTCTTCCACGGCCCGTTCCTGGTGGCCGACGCGCTCACCGCGGGGCGCCGGTTCCGTGAGGCGAAGACCTGGCTGGAGTACATCTACAACCCCACCCAGCCACCGGCGCCGGACGACGACGGCAAGACGCGGTTCTGGCGGTTCCTGCCGTTCCGCTCGATGGACCTGCCGACGCTCACCCAGACGCTGGCCGACCCGGTGCAGATCTCGGCGTACAACGACGACCCGTTCAACCCCGACGCCATCGCCCGGCTGCGGATCTCCGCGTACGCCAAGGCGATCGTCATGCGATACGTCGACAACGTGCTGGACTGGGCCGACGACCTGTTCAGCCGCGACACCCGGGAGTCCGTCGACGAGGCCACCAACCTGTACGTGCTCGCCGCCGACCTGCTCGGGCCGCGCCCGAAGGTGCGCGGCGAGTGCACCCCGCCGAGGCCGGCGACGTACGACGACATCAGGGCGTCCTATCGGGACCGCACCCTGGTCACCGGCGCGCTCATCCGGGCCGGGCTGAGCACGGCGGTGCTCGACGGCGCCGCGTCCACCGAGGACGACGCGTACACCGGCGCCTACCTTCAGGTGGACGGCGGTCCGGCGGGCTACATCACCCGCTACGACGGTGCGACCCGCACCGCGCACCTGGACGCGCCGTGGGAGGAGCCGCCCGGCGCCGGCGCCGCCTACCGGGTGTTCGTCAACGGCGTGCCGCAGTTCCTCATCCGGCTGGAGAACTCCCCGCCGGTGCTGGCCGCCGCGGGCGGCCCGGTCGGGTACGCCGACGTGCCGTTCAACGACATCGGCAGCTACTTCTGCGTCCCCGAGAACGACCAGCTGGTCGCCTACTGGGACCGGACCGAGGACCGGCTGTTCAAGATCCGCAACTGCATGAACATCGCCGGTCAGGTCCGGGACCTGGCCCTGTTCGCCGCCCCGGACAGCGTCGCCGAGACGGTGCGCGGGCAGGCGAGCGGTGCCGCGGCCCCCGGGGTGACCACGCAGCTCGAGCCGGCCGTCCCCACGTACCGCTTCGAGGTGCTGATCCAGCGGGCGAAGGAGCTCGCCGGCGCCACCACGCAACTGGGCGCCGAGCTGCTGTCGGCGTTGGAGAAGCGCGACGCCGAGGCGATGGCGCGGCTGCGGGTGACGCAGGAGCAGACGCTGCTCGGCCTGATCACCTCGATCAAGCAGGACGCGGTCACCCAGGCCGTCCACAACGGAGCGTCGCTGGCCGACGCGCTGGCCTCGGCCGAGCACCGGCAGCGGTACTTCTCCGGTCTGGTCACCGCCGGGGTCTCGGCCGGGGAACAGGAGAGCATCAACAGCGCCGTGTCAGCGGCCGCGCTGAACGAGGCGGCCGGGGTGCTGCGCAGCGCCGCGTCCATCGGGTTCGCCGTCCCGCAGTTCGGGTCGCCGTTCGCGATGACCTACGGCGGCATCCAGCTCGGCTCGGTGATCACCGCCGCGGCCGGCGTGGTCGACGTCGCCGCCATGGCGGCATCGGCCCGCTCACTGATGTCGCTGACGATGGCGCAGTACGAGCGCCGCGCGTCGGAGTGGCAGCTCCAGGCGGACCTGGCCGGCCACGACATCGCGCAGATCGCCGAACAGATCGCGGTCAACGACGCGCAGCGGGCGAGTTCCACCAGCGACCTTGCCGTACACCTGACGTCCATCGCCCAGAGCACGGAGGTCGGCGCGTTCCTGCGGGACAGGTTCACCAACGAGCAGCTGTACCAGTGGATGGCGGCGCGACTGTCCACATTGCACTTCCAGACCTACTCGCTGGCGTTGGAGTTGGCCCGCTCCGCTCAACGGGCGTTGCAGTACGAGCTCGACCGGGGCACCACGTTCGTCAACTTCGGCTACTGGGACGGGGCCCGGCGCGGGCTGCTCGCCGGCGAAGGGCTGCTGCTCGCGCTCAACCAGATGGAGAAGGCGTACCTGGACGCCAACGTCCGGCCGCTGCACATCGAGAAGACGGTGGCCCTGTCGCAACTCGACCCGATCGCCCTCCGCGACCTGGTCACCACCGGCGAGTGCGTGTTCACCCTGCCGGAGCGGCTGTTCGACGGCGACTACCCCGGGCTCTACGCCCGGAAGATCGTGTCGGTCTCGGTGTCGGTGCCGGCGATCACCGGCCCGTACCAGAACCTGCACGCCACCCTGACCCAACTGGCCAACCAGGTCGTGGTGGCGCCCGACGTCAAGGCGGTCGACTTCCTGCTCGGTGGGGCGTCGGCCACCCTGCCCGGCGCCGACGTGCTGCGCACCGACTGGCGGGTCAACCAGCAGATCGCGCTCTCCAACGGTCTGGGTGACACCGGGATGTTCGACGGCGGCGGCGACGGCCGGTACCTGCCGTTCGAGGGCACCGGAGCGGTCTCGACGTGGCGGCTGCGGCTACCCCGCCAGACGAACCACTTCGACTTCGACGCCATCTCCGACGTCATCGTGGCGCTGCGCTACCAGGCCCGCGACGGCGGACCCCGCTTCCGCGACCAGGTGGTCCGGCTGCCCGCCATGAGCACCTACGACGGCAGCGTGACGCTGTCACTGTCGCAGGCGTTCTCCGGTGCCTGGTACGAGTTCCTGCACCAGCCAACCGACACGGCGCGGCAGACGCTGCGCTTCGAGCTGGCCCGGCTGGTGCCGCCGCACATCTCGGATGCGGTGCTCACCGGGTTCTCGCTGCACCTGCAGACACCCGAGGGCATCGCGACCGCCGGGAAGGAGCCCTACCTCGCGCTCAGCCTCGGAACCGGCCTGAAGCAGCTGGTCAACCTCGACGCGGCCGGCAACCACACCCAGCTGCTCACCGACCGTCCGCGGGTGGACACCGTGGAGGGGGCGGCCACGCTCTCCTTCGTGCTCGACGACACCCCGCCCGGACTGCTGGCGTCCCCTCCCCCGCACCTCGATCCGCAGGTCGTCGAGAACGTCGCCCTCGTCCTGTTCTACCAGGGTCGCATCACCTGGGACCCGTCCTCCTGACCCGCCCTCGCCGATCAAGGAACGACACACCGTTCCTTGATCGGCGAGCGGGGCCAGTGCCGCCGGACCGCAGGTACACACCGTAGGCCGCGAGAATGGTCAGGGATGAGCTGCTGCGGCTGCGAGCGGCCGCCGAGGCCGAGGCCGTGACGCCGGCGGAGAGCCTTGAGGCGCTGTTCGCGGCCTCGAGGGACCAGGTGCCGGGTCGACCGGTTCCGGGATGCGGGACGACCCAGTGCGTGTCACCGCTCTGCGCTTCGCAGCCCGACACGAGGACGCGGGGTGCGGCAGCGATACCTGCCAGCAGGTATCGGCGGGGTGCGGAGACCCGCAGTCGGAGAGTGCCGCTGGCGCCGAGGCCGTCCCCCAACCGTACGAGAGAACGTGGATGGAGCAACATTCCACGCCCCGTTGAACACGCCCCCTCGTGAACAGGTGATTCCCATGACGACTTGCCCGGTTGAGCCGATGCTGAGCATGGCACTGTTCGTCTCCGACACGTCCGCATCCTGCGACCTGGACGACGCCACGATCCGCGAGACTGTTCACCGCACGCTCGAACAGCTCGGCCCCGACGAGTGCTACGCCCGGGCCGCGGAAGTGTTCGGCAACCGCCCCGAGGTCGCGCAGCGCAGGATCCAGTGGGCGCGCGAGCGGTGCGCCCGCGCCATGGCGCCCGCCCTCGCCGGCGCCGCCGCCTGACAATCCGGCCGAGTTTGGGGGTCTGGCGGACGGGTAGGCCGCGCGTACCGCCGGACCCCGATCGGAGGCACATCGATGACGGCTCCCACGCTGCCGGACCTCTACGAGTGGCTGGAACAGTCACGCCGCGACGGTCAGGTGCATTACGACGAGCGGCAGCAGTCCTGGGCTGTGCTCGGACATCCCGAAGCCGCGGCGGTCCTCAAGGATCCGGCCACCTTCTCCTCCGATCTCGGCGATCTGCTGCCCAAGCAGGAGGACATGGAATTGTTCCAGCGCGGCAACTTCGTCCGGATGGATCCGCCCCGGCACGACAGGCTGCGGAGGTTGGTAAGCCAGGCGTTCACCCCGAAGGTGGTGGCAGGTCTGGCTCCCCGCATCGAAGAGGTCACCGCCGAGCTGCTCGACGCTCGGGCCGGCGAGCGCCGATTCGATCTGATCGACGACCTTGCGTACCCGCTGCCGGTGATCGTGATCGCCGAGCTGCTCGGCATCCCGGCGTCCGATCGCCCGGTGTTCCGGCGGTGGGCCGACGGCCTGTTCGAACGCTCGAACGCCGGCCCCGACGAGTCGCTGATCCGGATGATGGACGATGACGCGCTGGCCGCTGCGGCGACGGTGATGCACGAGATGAACGCCTACCTGCTGGCGCACATCCGGGCCCGCCGGGCGTCGCCCGCCGACGACCTGACCAGCCGGCTCCTGATGGCCGACGGCGACGGCGAGCGCCTGACCGACGAGGAGATCGTCGGGTTCGTCGGCTTGCTGCTGCTCGCCGGACACGTCACGACGACGGCGACGCTGGGCAACACGGTGCTCTGCTTCGAGGCTCATCCGGACGCCGCAGCCGAGGTGCGGGCCAACCCGGCGCTGCTGCCCACCGCGATCGAAGAGGTGCTGCGCCTGCGCACGCCCTTCCCGCGGCTGGCCCGGCGGGCGACCACCGCCGTCACCATCGGCCAGGCCGCCATCCCGGCCGGCGCGGTCGTCGTGGCCTGGCTCGCGGCCGCCAACCGCGACGAGCGGGTCTTCGCCGAGCCCGATCGGTTCGACGCCCACCGGTCCCCAAACCCTCACCTCACCTTCGGACACGGGATCCATTTCTGCATCGGCGCGCCCCTGGCCCGCCTGGAGACGAAGATTGCGATGGGAATGCTGCTCGACCGGTACAGCGATGTCACAGTCGATGCCGACGCGCCGATCGCGTTCCGCAACCCGTGGGTGATGATCAGCCCCACCAGGCTGCCGTTGGCGGTCACCGCGGCCTGAGTGAGGCCGAGGTCCCATGGTCCTCACGGGGTGAACAGCAACGCCCGGCGATGGCTCGGCGGCATGGGCGGCGTCCATTCGAGCGACTCGCGCGGCCAGTGCTGCAGCTGCGCCCCAGCCTCGTACGTGCTCTGAGCGAAGTCCAGGACGGCCTGGCGCGGATCGGCCGAGTTCCGGACGTCGTCGTAGCTGAGGATGAACTCGCCGAGACCGGCGTCGAAACGCGCCGTCGCCGGGGCGATCGGCTGATCCTGGATCCCCGGCGGCCCCGGATAGTTGTAGGCGAAGAAGACCGGCTGCTCGACGCGTTCGCCGTTGAGCCAGGTCCCGCCGGGCCAGAAGCCCACCGTGCTCTGTTCGGCGGTATAGCTGAACCGGGTGATCGTGTCGGCGCCCGGCGGTGGGTCGGCCGACCGGCCCGAATACCGCGTGGTGGCCAGGTCGAAGGAGCCCCAGTAGAACTGGACCGGGCTGGCCTTGCCGGTGAAGCGGGCCCGGAACTCGGCGAGGATCGCGCCGACCTGACACAGCACGTGCCAGTACCGCTCGGCCTGGGCGCCGTCGTACGTGGCGTGCCGGTCGTCCCGGTCGAACGGGATCGGGTCCGGCACCTCCACCGGCTGCGGCCAGATCGGGACGTGCAGCCCGAGGTCGTCCAGCGCCGCCATGGTGTCGGCGTAGAAATCGCGGACCGGCCGACCGAGCGGAACGGTGCGCCGCTCCCCGACGCTGGTCTCGATGCGAACCTGGTGCTCGAGCAGGTCGAGCTCCATCTGGAAGGTACGGTCACCGTACGGGATCGCCGCCGTCCGCAGACCCCGGGCGGACAGCTCCAGAGCGACCTGCCACCAGTGGTTCGTCATCGGTCGCAACGCCAGCGAGAGCTTCCCGGCGACCTGGGCATACATGTGCAGCGTGTCGTAGGTGGGTTCCCATTCATCGACTGGCAGAGCCGGCCAGCGCTGTTCCTGGTTGGTCATCTTCCACCCCCAAGGTCACCGCCCCGAGCCGGGACGGCGTGCTCAGCACGAGTCATGTCCGGGTTGTGCTGCCCGACTCGAATCCGATCATGCAGGTCCGGTACCGACCGCCGGCGACGAGCACGTCCCAGAGGGCGGTTGTTCTCGAGCTGGTAGATGACGTGCCGGCCGAAGATGTACTGCCGCTCCCAGGTCGGACAGTGCCGCCCCGAGTCCCCGAGAGGCAGCCGTCCGTCAGTACCCGGAAGCGTGCGATACGCGTCGCATTGGCGGCCGGCAATGCTTCACCCGATCGGGCGACAATCGGCGACCAGACGTTGTTCTTTGCGCTACAAGTCGTATTCGATCAACCGCCATGCCCAGCCGTTCGGACGTACTCGGCGCTTGTGGGCGCGTGATAGACAAACGCATGGCACTGCGGGACGAGAGGGCCGGTCATGACCAGCGGTTTATCGCAGGAGCAGCTGACCTTCCTCGCCCGCGCCTATCCTCCGTGGCCGGCGGCGCGCAGCCTGCTCCAGCAGGCCGGATTCGGGTCGAGACTCGAATTCGTCCACCAGTCCGCTGTCGGGGATCCGATCGCGTTCTGGTATCAGTTCAATGCCGACCTCGAGGAGGGCGCCTTCCCGGACGCGGCCGAGCGCATCCGTGTCGTCGTGCACCGGAAGTATCGCGCCAACCCGCTCTGGCTCCCGGGCGGGCATGCCACCCCGCGGCGGCCACGGCCGGACGTCTGGTATCCCCTCTTCATCGGCGCGAGCCCGACCGGCGCCGCACCGATCCGAGCTGACGAAGAGTTGCTGGAGATCACGAACGCGATGGATCGCCCGCCGTGGTCCCGCACCGCCGCTCAGGCCGCCGACCTCAGCCTGGTCCGCGCATTGCAGCCGCACATCCTGCACCTGTGCTGCCACTGCCGCGACTCGACCCTCATCTTCAACGACGCCTCCGGCGCCCCGTTCGACCTGCACGCCGAGGACGAGGCAGCCGCGCTCAAACGCTACGCCGACGACGGCGGCCCACGCCTGCACGGCATCGTCGTCAACGCCTGCACCAGCGACGAGACCGCCCGCATCCTCAGCCCCCACGCCGACGTGGTCATCGCCCACCGCGACGAGCTGCGCGACGGCGACGGCATCGCGTTCGCCGGGGCCTTCTACAAGCTCCTCGTCGGTGACAGCCGACCGACCCTGGACGTTGCCGCCCGGACCGCCGCCCGCGAACTCGTCCGGGCGCGGAAAGTTCACGACACCCTCGCCGACGGGCTGGTGGTGTACGTCGACGGCGTCCAGGTGACGGACGTCCGTGGCCACTGACGACCTGGCCCGATGGGCCCGCCTGCACACCGACTCCGCCGGCCTCTCCCCTGCATCGCCCGCCGAGCGGATCGAGATGCAGCGGGTCATCACGTTGCCCCCGGCCGGCAGCGGCGCCGTTTCGGCGATGACAGGTGGTGTACTGCGTGACGGCCGCACCGTCGTCATCACCGGTCACCCGTCCGGCGAGATCGTGGTCCGGGACCTGACCGGCACGGTGCTGCGCGGACATCAAATGCCATTCAGCGTCGCCCGGCTCCGCGCGGAGCGGCTGCCGGCCGTTGACAGTATGTTCGTGGTCGAGGACAACGCAATCGGCGGCACTTTCCTCTCCCGCCTCGACCCGCTTGGAGCCGACCGGTCCGGCGGCTTCACACACTGGCTCGCGGGACCTGCGAGTGCGATCAGCAGCACGACCGGCGAAGGGGCGCTGGTGGCCGTCATCGGTTACCGGGCGTTCCCCCTCTACGAGGCGAGCACCGGCACTCGCCTGGGTCAGCTGCTGCTCGGGCGCCTGCCCACCGCCCGTTCCGCCGCGCTGGCCACGACGCACAACGACCAGGTCCGCCTGGTGGTGGCGACGGACTTCGACAACCTGTATGTCTGGGAGCTGTCGGCCGTGGACGGCCGGCCGACGGCGGTCACCGTCGCCGACAGGTTGCCGAGTGGACCGGCGGTCGCGCTCCAGGCCGAGAATGCGGCAGAGCTGTACTTCCCCGACTCGGGCGAACGGTTTCGGGTGCCCCTGCCCGGCCGTGCGGCGCACGAACCACTGGCGGCGATCCCCACGGCCGGCGGCATGATCCTGGCGACGACAGGGGTGAACGGCGACGCCGTCACGCTGCACCGCGTCCCGACCGGCGACGTCCTGGCGAGCCTGTCCATACCGGACGGGACGACGGCGCTCGCAGCAATTCCGCTGGCGGACGGCACACATCTACTCGCGGTCACCGACCGCACCGGCACCGTCCACCTGTGGCGCCCGGCTGCCCTTCCTCCACCGGCCAGCACGGACGTGATCCTGGTCGGTGAGTTTCGGGTCGAGGGCATACCCGTGGAGCTCGCATCCGCGGAACTGCAGGACGGCCGTCTCGTGGCGCTGACGACCGTCAACGACGCGAGGTCCGTCCTCTACGACGAACGCGGCACGGTGCGCGCCCGGATGGCCATGGCTCCGGACCAGGCGAGCACCTGTGTGTTGCCGGACGGCCGGGACGGTCTCGCAGTCAAAGAGAAAGTCAATGTGACGTTCGTCGACCTTGTCTCCGGACAGGTCACGAACTGGACGTCCGCACACCACCTGACGATCGTCGGTCAGGCAGCCACAGGCCGGCTCGACGACGGCACCCACGTCGTGATCCACGGCAGCACGGTCAGGTCGATCGACCTCGTGTCGCTGCACGGCGCCCTTCCCATCCGTCGGATTCCCAGGCAGGGCGGCCTCGACCTGGCAATGTTCCTCGGCCGGCTCGCTGACGGCCGCCAGGTCCTCATCGCCGCAGCCGGCATGGACGACCTTGCGGTCTGGGATGTCGCGACGGGCACCCGCATCGCGACCCTCGAACACGCCAACACTTCCGCTGCACGGCTTGCCACCCTTCCCGGTGGGCGACCAGGGCTCGTCGACTGCAAGCGCTCGGGGATCCGTTCGTGGGACCTGGAAACAGGATCGGGCCGGGAGTTCACGGCGCCGGCGAGTCCTTCGTTGTCGAACAGCTCCGGCACCGTCCGGTTCGCAAACGACGTGGCAGCGACCCGGGAAAATGAGTCCACAGTGGAGCTGTGGTCCCTGACCACCGGGCGGCTGATCGGCCAGGTCCACCACCCGGCCCAGGTGATCAGCCTGGCGACCTCGACCGACCAGATCCGCATGCTGACCATCGACATGAACCGGGTCGCCCGGCTGTGGAGATTCGGCACGCCGACAGCTGGCGCACCCCCGGAAGTCGTCGACGTCACCGTCCAGACCCGCGACAACGTGTCCACCAACCATGCCGGCTCCGGTCTTGTCTTCGTTGAATCCGACGGTAGGACGCTGCTGGTGAGGTCCGGCCGCTATGCCGCCGCCTTCGACCCGGCGACGTTGCGGGAACGCTGGGAAGCGGGGCCCTTCCCGAACAACGCCGGAGGCTTCTGCGCTCAGCAGACATCGACCGGACCTATCCTCGCGATCACCACCAGCGATGGCTTCTATGTCGTCGACGCACGCACTGGGACTGTGCTGCGACGGCCAGCCCCACAGTCGGGGACAGCGTTCCTCGGCGTCGCGTTCGACCCTCGAGACGACGGTGCGACGCTGTTTCTCGGCGGGCACAATTCGCAGCACATCCGCAATCGCTGGCGCACCGACGACATCACGTCGACGCCGTTCAACGCGACAGGCTTGACCAGGCCCCAGATGCACTTGACGGCGAGACACCAGATCAGCGGCGACCGTCTGATCCTCGGCTACGGCTCAGCGGCCGGCGAGGTTCTCGTCATCGACGCCGACACCATGGAAACGCTGCTGTTGCAGCGCGTCGACTTCTCCGCCCTGCCGTCCGCGGCGTCGCGCACCACCACGGTGCTGTTCGTGGACGACTCCGACGGGCGGCCCGTCGTCATCGTCGTCGGCGGCCGGCAGGCGCACGCGCTGAACCTTGACGGCACCGTCCGCTGGTCCCGCGACGCCGTCCCGGCGAACTGGGACGCCTTCAACCCGGCCGGAGTGGTCCGCCATCCAGGGCACGGGTGGCTCATGTGCCTGGTCCGCAGCGAGTCCGAAGTGGACCTCATGGACCCGCTCGACGGCACCGTCCTCGGCACGGTGTCCGCTCCGGAGGTGTCGCGGCTCACCGCGGTCGCGATCCACGCGGCCGACCAGGATCACGTGACCGTGGCCGCTAACGGCTTCTCACCTGCGAACCAGCCCGCGCTCGCGGTCTGGCACGTGACGCTGCGGCACGTAGCCGCGCAGCAGGACCCGACCATCGTGACGGATCCGGATCGGATCCGGCAGGCCGCACGAGGGGTCGCCGCCGCAGCGTCCACCGGGTGGTGGGTGCCACTCGGTGCAGTGCTCGAAGCCGTACGCCTCCTCGACGGGCTCCCCGCCACCGGAGCCGAAGGAGTCCGACTGCTCCGCGGACTGCGCTGGCCCGCCGACGCCCGGCTCGGACTCGCCATGCTCCTGCTCGCCGACCTCGACGCAGAACCCCGCCTCGCCCCACCCCCCGACAGCGACCCGGCAACCCTCCTGAAAACCCTGATCACCCACGTCCGCGACGCGCACGGCACCCCAGACCCGCCGACACAGCCGATCACACCCGCACCCGTCGGTGGCGAGCTCGTCGAACTGCTCCAGTTCATCGGCCCCGCCGCGGTGGCCGCCGACCCGCTGCTACCGCTGCGACTGCGCGATACGCCTGAAATCATCGCGTACGACTTCCCACGCCACGGCAGACCGGGCGGCGCGGCCACGAAGGTAGGGACCGTCGACGGCATCGAAGCGGGAGTCGACGGTGTCGTGCGCACCGGCACCCTCTCCCGCATCCTGCCGTCGGAACTGGCGCTGCCGCCGGAGCTGTTCCGCATCCGCTGGCTGCGCGGCGAGACGCTGTACCGCCGCATCGACACCGAAACCCCACAAGCGCTCGGCGACGTCACCGTCGTCCTCGACGTCTCCCCGGCCACCGCCGGGCCGGTCGAAGGGGTGCTGCGTGCCGTCGCCCACGCGTTGACCGTCACGCTGTGGGCATCCGGCGGGCATCCGTGGCTCGTCACCGCCAGCCAGCCGGAGACCCGCATCGCCGTCGACACCGGCGTCCAGCTCAGCGGCATCTGGACCGTCCGCAGCCTCGACCCCGCGAACCTCACCGAGGCCATCCCGGCCACGGGACACACCATCGTCCTCACCGGATGGCGGGCCGTCACCACAGGACTCATCCGCCCCGCACCGAACGTCAACATCGTCACCGCCCACGCGACCGGCGACCCACCTCGACGTCGACCCACCTCACCACACCATTGGCACCTCGGCCCCGACGCCGACACCACCGCCATCAACGCCGTCGCCGCAAACGTCCTCACCGCCGAACGGCCGGTGCACCGATGACCGCGGACCCCCAGGAACTGCGGCGCTGGGCGGCGAAGCAGGCCCGCACCGCCGGGCTCGGCGCCGGCGATCCGGCGCCGCCGCCCGCCCCGGCCGGTCCGGTCCGCATCGACGCGCGCCTCCTCGGCGTCGTCCCGTCGGCCGACCACGGCCAGGTGACCGCGGTCACCTGCGGCACGCTGTCGGACGGCCGGTTTGCCGTCGTCACCGGTCATCAGGGTGGCTCGATTGTCGTGCGCGACCTCAGCGGATCGGAACTGTTCGTGCACGCCCAACAATCGCGGGGTGTGACCGACCTCCGCCTCGTGCGCCTGCCTTCCGGGGGTGACCGCCTGGTCGTGCTCAACCCCGCGTACACCAGGTCCCAGCCCGCGGTGACGCTGCTCGACCCGCTGCGGGACGGTCCGGTCCTGGTGCTGGACCCCGACAGTGTCCGGCAGACGTCGACGATCGACACCCTGGTCCGCGAGGACGGCCAGGTGCTGCTCGCCACCCGGATCGGGGGGCAGGACACCAAGGTCTTCGACGTCGAAACCGGCGAGTTGCTGCTCGACCAGCCATGGCGGGGCGGGTTCCCGCACCGGACGGGCGTCGCACTCGCCGAGGCGGACGGCGTCGCGGTCGTGGCCGGCCTCGTCGATTTCAAAAGGATCGACATGTGGGCCGTGCCTTCCGGTGACCTGGTCCACACGACATCGCTGTCCTCCGCCCTCGAACGGCAATCGGCCCAGCTCGTAGCCGGGACGCTCAGCGACGGCGGAGCCGTCATCGCGTACGGCAGCGCGACACGGATCGGCCTGATCCTCCCGGCCGGAGCTGAGCGCCAGCACCTTCCAACGATCCAAGCGGGCAGTGGGCGGCTGCTGATGGTGCCGATGGCGGCGGGGCCGGTGCTGGCGGTCTGCGGGCACGACGCGGTCACCCTCATCCACCTGCCGTCCGGAGACGTCGTCGGGACCGTGCCCGCGCGCGGCGTCGTCGCCCAGGCAGCCGCCCGAATCGACGGCTCGACGAGGCTCGTCACCCTGGACCGCTCGGGTGTCGTCAACGTGTGGTCGCTGAGCACGGCGGCCACGCTGACCCCGGCGGCGGAGTTCCGCCTCGAAGGGAAGCCGGCCAGACTCATGCCAGCCGACCTCCCGGACGGCCGCTTGGCGATCGCCGCCAGAGTAGGCGACGAAACCCACATCATCGACGATGACGGCACGCACCGCGGGCGGATCGACTCGAAGCCCCACTATCTGGGGCTCTTCCGGTTGCCGAACGGAAACACCGGAATGTTGAGCAGCACGTCGGGTGCGGGCCTGACGGTCCACGACCTGACCGACGGACGTTCCCTCCGCGGCGCGGGCGCGTGGGTCAGCAGCTGTGCGGCCCTGACCCTCGACGACGGCACCACGGTGGCGCTGCGCGGCACCGCGCACAAGACCGCGGGTCTGGTACCGCTCGACGGTGAGCCGCCTGTCCGGCAGTTTCCCCGACCCGGCATCTTTTTCGACGGGTTCGTGTGCGTGTCGCGGCTGCTGGACGGGCGTCAGGTCGCGGTCGCGGGTAACGAGCGGCTGGACTGCGCCGTGTGGGATGTCGCCACCGGTGAACATCTGGCGGTGCTGGCCGGCGCCAACCACGAGTCGACCCGCCCGGCCAGGCTACCGGACGGGCGAGCGGGCGCCGTCCGATGCGCTGCCGACGGCATCCACATGTGGGACCTGGAGACAGGCAGGCACCGAGCGTTCCCGGTGCCGTCCTCGGAGGTCGTCGAAGCGACCGCCGTGGTGCGCTACCACGGTGAGGTCGCGGCCGTCCGACCGGCCGGGCGAGCCGCCGAGCTGTGGTCGCTGGCCGACGGGCGGCTGCTCCACAGCATCGAACACCCCACCGGGGTCGTCGCGGTGACGTCGTCCGCCGACCAGACCCGGCTGATCACCGTCGACGCCAGCAATGTCGCCAGAACCTGGATCTTCGCTTCGGACGCACCGCGGACCGCTCCGCGCCGGCATGAGATCACACCGGTTCCCGGGCCGGACGACACCGCCTACAAACTGTTCGTCGCGGACCACCCGGACGGGGCTTCGATCGTCGTCGACATGGGGTCCGGGCTCATCGCATTCCACGCCGAGAGCATGGCTGTCCGCTGGACCCGCCCCCTAAGACGGCCGGCGGGCACCTGCGTCGCCGCGATGAACGGCCACTTCCTCGTCAAGGAGCTCGTAGGGTTCAGCGTCCTCGACGCCGGTGACGGCACCCAGGTCAGCCGGCAGGCGACGGTCGATGGCCACCGCGCGTCGATGACGGTATTCGACCCTCGCGGAAACGGCGACGTGATCTACGGCAGTACCGATTCTGGGCTGGTCTTCCGTCTCACGGTGCCGGGTGGCGTCGACGCGACAGTCGCGCAGTCGCGCGAGCGCCCGCATTCCTTGGCAGCCGGGCGCGCTGCGGACGGCGGGCTGCTACTCGCGATCGGGTCGCGAGGGCCCCAGGTCACCGTCTTCGACGGGGATCTGACCCGGCAGGTGCTGACCCACACGTTCGATGGATCAGCCAAGCGCATGCCGCTGACGCACATCGTCACCGTGTCGGGGCGGCCGGTCCTGCTCGCCACCCTGGAGGGAGCGGACGTGCTCACCGCCGTCGGCATGGACGGTGAGACCCTCTGGACGGCCCGCCACGAGGGCGTGATGGCGATGCCATCGAACGCGCTGACGTCAGCGGCGGTGCCGGGCCGAGGCGATGTCGTCGGGTGGCTCGTCAACCCGGGCACCGTGCTGCTCATCGACCCGGCCGATGGTGCGGCGCTGCATACCCTGGCGGCCCCGCAGGACACGCCGCTGCGGGCGATCGCCATGTGGAGTCCGGGGCCCGGGCGAGTCGCGGTCGCGGCCATCAGCAACGGGAGACACGCGCGAAGTCCACAGGTGCTCGTGTGGCGGCTGGAGCTCGCCCGAACCGAGGCGGCGGTCAATGTCGATCCCCCGCGGCTCTGGGCGGCGGCGCGGGGTGTCGCGGTCGCCGCGTCCGCCGGCTGGTGGTTGCCGTTGGGGGCCGCGCTCGAAGCGGTGCGCCTGATCGACGGCGCAGCGCATGAGCTGGCGGGGGTGCGGTCGCTGCAGCTGCTGCGAGGGCTCGGGTGGCCGCTGGACGCACGGGTCGGGCTGGCGCTGCTGCTGCTCGCCGGGCACGGCACCGACCCGGCGCTCGCCCCACCCACCGGCGCCGACGCCGCCGAGTTGCTCGCCGAGCTGATCCGGGAGGCTCGAACCGTGCGTGGGTCGGCGCAGGTCTACGTGCGGACCGTGGACGAACACGACGACGAGTTCGTCGAGCGGCTGCGGCTCGTCGGGGCCGACGCCGTCGCCGCGGATCCGTTGCTGCCGCTGCGGTTGCGGGACTCCCCGGCCGCCCTGGCACACCGTCCGGTCCGGACCCGGTTCAGGGTGGGCGGACGACGTACCGTCGAAGCATCCACCGATGCCGGTGCCGGCACCGACGGCGTGGTCCGAGGTGGGCCGGTGTCGCGCGTGCTGCATTCCGAGCTCGCCCTGCCCGCGGACGTGTTCCGGGTCAGGTGGCTGCGCGGCGAGACCCTCTACCGGCGGCTCGACACCCGCACACCGCAGGCGCTCGGGCAGGTCACCATGATGCTGGACGTGTCGCCGGCGACCGCCGGGCCGGTCGAGGGGGTGCTCCGGGCGGTCGCGCACACGCTGACCGTCGCCATGTGGGCAGCCGGCGGGCGGCCGTGGCTCGTCGTGGCCAGCCGGCCAGAGGTAAGGGTCGCGATCGACGGAGGTGCCGGGCTCACGGGCCTGTGGACGGTTCGTAGCCTCGATCCCGCCGACCACCGGGGTGCGCTGAAGACGGCAGGCCTGGGCGGCGGGCTGACCGTCGCGCTCGTCCCGTGGCGGGCCGTCCACAGTGGACACGTTCGGCCGGGGCCGGATCTGCGGGTCGTCACCACGCACGCCGCCGACGACCCGCCCAGCCGGGCGCCGGCGTCGGTCTTCCACAAGCATCTGCGGCCCGACGCCGACGCACGGACCATCACCGCGGCCGTCGAGGCCGTCATGGCCTACGAGCACACAGAACGGACGTTGAGATGACGACCGACGAGGAACTGTTCGACGCCGGGCTGGCCGGTGCCGGTGAGGTCCGGCCCGTCACCGGTCCGGTGCGGCCAGGCGAGCGGATCACGACGCTGCAGTCGCCGTGGCACACCACGTACTGCGACGGCTGCGGTCACACGTTCCGCCGAGGTGACCGGGTCCGCGTCGACCAGGGCGGTGCGGTGCGGCACACGAGTTCGCTGCTGTCGTGCGCCGGACCGGCCGACGGCGGGGTCAACGCCGAGGCGGAGGTGCTCGAGTTCACCGAAGGGTTGGAGCGGACCTGGCCGGTCCGGGGAGAGCTGCCGATCCGCCGGACCGAAGACGAGCCACACCTGCTGCTCGGCCCGATCGGCGGGCTGCGCCGGCACGTCTGCCTGTTCTGCGCTCACACGTTCCGCCCGGGTGAGCTGGTCATCGTCTGCCCGTGCCAGGCGGGGGCGCGGCGGCTGTGCAGGCGGGCGGTGCACCGGGATCCGTCGCAGGGGCTCGTGTGCTGGGAGACCTGGAGCCCGGCCAGCAAGCTCAAGGTGTGCCCGGTCATGCTGACGAAGCTGGAGGACTGAGCGGTGCCGGAGACGGACCGGTTCGCCCGGCAGCGCCTGATCCCCCGCTGGGACCAGACGAAACTCGCGCAGGCCACCGCTGTCGTGGTCGGCGTCGGGGCCCTGGGCAATGAGGTGGCGAAGAACCTGGCACTGGCCGGGATCGGCCGGCTCGTGCTGTGCGACCCGGACACGGTGTCCGCGGCGAACCTCAGCCGGTCGGTGCTGTTCACCGGCCGGGACGTGGGCCGGCCTAAGGTCGACGCGGCGGCGGACGCGATCGGGATCCTCGCGCCCGATGTTGTGGTCGAGGCCCGGCGGGCGGATCTTGTCGCCGGGGTCGGCATGGGCGAGCTCGCCGACGCCGGGGTGGTGCTCGGCTGCCTCGACTCCCGGCGGGCCCGGCTGCAGCTGCTCGGGCGGGCGGCGATGTGCGGCGCGCGGCTGGTCGACGGCGGCACCCACCCGTGGGGCGGTGAGGTGCGGGTGCGGCTGGACCCGGCCGAGCCGTGCCACGCGTGCGGTCTGACGGTGCGGCAGCGGGCCGAGCCCGACTCGCCGGTCAGCTGCGACGGGCTCGTCGCCGCCGGCAACCCGGCCGCCGCGTCGATCCTGTCGACGAGTCTCGTCGGCGGGTGGATGGTGACGGCGGCGGCCAGGCTGCTGCTGGATGAGCCGCTGCCGTGGCGGTTCCTACAGGTCGACTCGGCCACGGGACACACCGCGCCGGTCTCGGTGACACTCGATCCGCGATGCGCGCACCATCGTCCGGCCGGTCTGATCACATTGGCGGACGTCGACCAGAATGCCACCGTCGGGCAGTTGATGTCGACTCTTCCGACGGGGGCGCAACCGCTCGCTTGGGGGGTGTTTTCACTTCCGGGAGTCTGCTATCACTGTAACGGTACCTATGATCCCGGTTCCCGGCCTGGCGTCGGCACTTCCGTCTGTCCCCACTGCGGTTCCCAGAACAGACCCCGACAGGGTCGTGACATCAGCGTCGTCGCACCCGCGACGCGATTGGCGGATCTTGGTGTGGCTCGTGAGGAATATCTGCCCGTGCGACTGCCGGAAGGGGATTTCCGTTGGCTTCGGCTGAGATGAGGCAGCCCGACCGGCGCGCATATCTTCCCGACTACGGCGACGAGGCCGAGTCGCTGCTGCCGGCCGAGGACCAGATCGACTGGCAGGACCGCGACCGGTTGCTGCTGGCGATGGCGCGGCTGTTTCCCACGCAGACCGCTGCCGCGCCGCTGCTGCGTTCCATCCGGGTCCCCGCCGAGCACATCCCGCCGTGGGGTGACGGCGACGCGGAGAGCTGGTGGACCTCGATGTTCGCCCAGCTCGACAACGGGCTGCTCAGCGATCCCTACCGCCGGCTGATCGGCGCCGCGCACCGGCGATACCGGCGCAACACGGTGCTGAGCGACCTGTTCGGGCGGTACCTGACGGAGGACCCGCAGACCCCGGAGATGTGCCACGTGTTCGTCCGGGCCGGCACCGACGGGGACCGGACCAACGCCACCGAGGTCCTCGAACAGCTCGGTCTGCGGCCCGTCGAGGACTGGCGGACCGATCACACGGTGTCCTTCAGCGTCAACACCGCGGACCACGCCACCGTCGGGCGGCTGCTGCACGACACTCAGCTCGGCTTCACGGTCGTGCCCCCCGGCCAGGCCAACTACCTGCTCCGGGAGCTCTACGTCCAGGGTCCGGACGGCTCCAGGTTCCGCCTGGTCGACGCGCCGGCGCAGCAGACCGTCGGCGCGGTCGCCGGGGAGGTGGTCAGCCACCAGTACCAGGACGACGACGAGGTCGAGGCGAACCGGCCGACGGTCGTGGACAAGGTCGACGGCAGAGGCGACCTGACGCGGGTCGGCGGCGACCAGACCCTCGACGAGGCCGGGTTCGAAGAGGGCGACAACATGCGCATCGGCTGGGAGGGGCGGGCCGGGGCGGTCAACCCCGTCGACTGGCAGAACGCGCTGGACCGCGTCTACAAGCAGATCCGGCTGTTCGCGGAGGGTCACCCCGACGTGAAGATGTGGGCCGATTCGATGAGCACCCCGACCGAATATGAGATCGCGTTCCGCCGGAAGAGTTTCGCGCCGCCGGAGCACCCCGGTCAGGAACCCGCCGTCATTGAGGCACACAAGGTCCGGATCGCCCTGGGCGCCGATTTCCCCGAGGTCGCCCCGAATGTGTTCTGGCTGACCCCGATCTTCCATCCCAATGTCTTTCCGATGTACGACTGCGAGGCCGCTCGCGGACGACCGGACCTCCGCGGGTTCGTCTGCCTGGGCATGCTCGCCGAATCGTGGCAGCCGGCGCTCGACTTCGGTGACCTCATCCAGACTTTGATCGACATCGCTGGATACCGGAACTATGAGTTGTATCAGGTCTCCACCGGCCGGGACGGGCCGATGTGGCGTGCCAACTATTTCGACCGCGACGCCGCCCGGTGGGCCAACGACCACCAGGCCGCGATCGTCGGGATCGGAGGGTCGACGCTCGTGCCCCACCACGCGACACGACCGGGTTATCCGAATGTCATCATCCCCGTGGACTGATGACGAGATGAGCATCGCCGTCGACGTCTACCGGTCCGACGACTACGTCAAGGTCGGGCGGGTCTCGCTGCACAGCCTGCTGCGCGGGGTGTTCGAGGACGTCCTCGGCCAGTCCCTCGACGACGCCAGGTTCACCCTCGACCTGCACGCGGTGGAGGACCTGCGGGAGCTGACGGGCCCCCCGGCGATGATCAATCTGCGGCGCAGCCACGGGTTCCTCAACGTGCGGATCAGCCGCAAAGGGGTCCTGCTCTACCAGCATCCGCACTCCATCCAGGAGCTGGTCGGCCGGCCGTTGCAGCGCATGCTGACGCTGCTGCAGCCGGAGGAGACCCACTGGGGCTACGGCATCGCCGGTCCCGGCATGGAACGGGTGTCGCTGGTGCGCCCGGCCCCGCGCCCCGCCGGGGTCGTCGAGGTGCGCACGACGTCCGGCAGACCCCGGGTGTTCCACCTGGAAGCGGTGCAGGAACCGGACCCCCCGACGGCGACGCCCGCCGACCTCGGGGTCACCGCCGGCGGCACCGGCGACCGGGACCTGCTCGCGCTGACCCCGGAGGTCCACGACGGGTTCGTGCGTTCGACCCCGTTCTCCTCCGACGTCGAGGAGGGCGGTTTCCTCGTCGGTGAGGTGTTCCTCGACGCGCAACGCCCCGGCCGGCACCTCATCCGGATGATCGACGCGCTGCCCGCGGAGCGCACCGGCGCCTCGATGCTGCAGTTCACGTTCACCGGGGAGAGCTTCCTGCGGATCAATGACATCATCGCCAGGCGCGGACCGCAGTTCCGGCTCATCGGCTGGTACCACACGCATCTGTTCCCGGCGACCGACGCGATCGGGCTGTCCAGCATCGACGTCGAGCTGCACGCACGGATGTTCCGGCGCCCGTGGCAGGTCGCGGCCCTGGTCAACCTCGACGGGTCGACGCGGACGCTGCGGGTCTACGGCTGGGACGGCACCACCATGCACGACCTGCCCTACCAGGTGGCGGCCCGGTGACCGCGACGGCGACCGCCGTGTCGGTGCTGCGCTGGGCGGCGGACCCGCTCGGCAGCCACCCGACCGGTGACCTGCGGCGGATCGGTGACCTGGCGACGCCCGACGCCGAAGCGGTGCGGTCGGTCGAGTCGTTCGCCGGGGCGTGCGCCGCGCGGCTCGGCGCCGGTGCGCCGGCATTCGGCGACCCGGCCCCGGTCGGCCTCGGGCCGCTGCTGATGGCCGCGGCGGTCGGCGGCAGGTTCGAACCGGTGCTCGCGGGCCAGCTCGCCGCCGCGGTGCCGGAACCGGCGACCGGTTGGGGCGAGCTCGTCGCCCGGCACGGCCTCGTCACGGCGATGCTGGAGGCGCCCGGCGGGGCCGGCCGTCAGCAGGCGCCACTGGACCTCACCGGGCGGTTGCGGGCCTGTTCGCCGCTCACCGACGTGCTGCGACACCCCGTCGACGAACGGCGCGGCCGCGACGCGGCCCGGCGCCGGTTCGCCGCTCTGCTCGACCGTCGGCGCGGGCCGGCGGTCCTCGCAGCGGTGCTGGCCAGGCCCGAGTCCGACGCCATGACGCTCAACTGGCGGGCAGAGCTGCTGGAGCGGCTGCGGCAGCTGGACCCGGCACTGATGCTGGACGTCTACGAACGGGCGTGCCTGGTCCACACCGCGGACTGGGCCGAGCTCAACGCCTGGGCCGACGCGCAGCTGAACCGCTCCGGCGTCCCCGCCGCGTTGCCGGTGGCGGTGCTGCGCTACTGGGCACCGCTGGCCAGGACGCGGCGCGACGAGGAAGGCCGGCGGCAGGCCCGGCGCTACACGGCCGGCGACCCCGGCGAAGCCGACGCTCCGACGACGACGATGGCTGGGCGGATCCTGTTGCGTCCCGAGTTGTACGACCGTGTCCTGCACCAGGTGCTGCGGCACCGGCTGCTCGCGGTGGAGGCCGCATGACCGGCCGGATCGTGGTGGAGCTGGCGCCGCTCGGCGACCGGGTGCAGGAGTTCACCGACCGGTGCACGCTGGCCGGCGCCGACGAGCCGGACCTGACCCTCGGGCAGCTGCTGTCCGAGGTCCCCGCGGTGGGGCGCCGGCCGTTCGACGCCGACCTGCTCGGGATCCGCGTCGCGCGGCTGCGGGTGCGGGTGTGGCAGCCCGCGGCCGGCGAGCCCGTACACCTGCCACCGGGACTGACCGTCGAGCGCCTCGGCGGTGCCACCGACGGCCCCGCAGCCGGCCCCGAACCGTCGCCCAGCCCCCGAACCGAACCCGCCGCCGAACACGCTGCCGAGCACATTGCCGAACCGGCGACGGCGCACCCGGAGCAGCTCACCGAGAAGGCCGCCGTCCGGGTTGTGCACAAGCCGGAGATCGACCGTTGCGCCGCCTACCTCGACAGTGGTCTGTCGGTGCTCGTGCGGTGCGAGAAGCTGCTCGTGGAGCACCTCGCCGGGGAGATCGCCGGGCGGTCGGGGCGCAGCGTGCAGATCGTCCAGGCACAGCCCGCCGGCACCGGCCGGCAGACGATCGGCCTCGGTGGCGGACAGAGCGGACGCCGGCAGGAGATCCTCGCCGCCCTGCAGACAGCCGTGCGCGAGGCGAAAGCCAACACGGTCGTCGTCGTGCCGCACCTGGACCTGCTCGCCGGCGGCAACGACACGGCACTCAACCCCGAGGCCCGGGAGCTGACCGACGTCGTGTACGAACGCAGCGACTGTGTGCTGCTCGCGTTCATCGACCCGTCCCTCGCGGTGCCGGAGGTGCTGGCGAACCGGTTCGCGGTGCGGATCGAGTTCGACATCCTCCCCCGCGTCGTCGCCGGACCCGGTGACACCCGCATCCCGGTCGCCGACGCCTTGGTGACGCGGGAGGAGGCGGCCGCGTTCGACGGCTTCCGGGCGCAGGAACTGTACAAGCACATCGCCGGTTTCAACGCCGTGCGGCTGCGGCACGCGCTGCGCTTCGCGCTGCACCAGCACCGGCACACACACGCGACGTTCGAGGATCTCGTCGCGGAGTTGCGGGTCTTCAAGGCCGCGACGTCCAGCGCGTTCGAGGTGCCCAACGTCGAGTTCACCGACATCGGCGGCTACGACGACGTGCGGCACCAGATCTTCCGGGCGCTGCGGCTGCTCGGCAAGGCCGACGACCTGCCGCAGAAGCTGCGCAACGAACTCGTCCCGCGAGGATTCATCTTCCACGGGCCGCCCGGCACCGGCAAGACACTGTTCGCGAAGGCGACCGCGAACGCGTTGAACGCCACGATCCAGGTGGTGTCGGGGCCGGAGGTCACCGACATGTACGTCGGGGAGAGCGAACGCAAGGTCCGGGAGATCTTCGCGGAGGCCCGGCGCAACGCCCCGGCCGTCATCGTGTTCGACGAGTTCGACTCGATCGCCAGCCGGCGCAGCGGCCGTGAGGACGGCGGCAGCCGCGCCGGCAACGCCATGGTGGCGCAGCTGCTGACCGAGCTCGACGGATTCCGGCCGGAGGTGCCGGTCCTCGTCATCGGCACGACGAACCGGTTGGACATCATCGACGACGCGCTGCTGCGGCCGAGCCGGTTCCAGCCGGTCCACATCGACCTGCCGGACCTGTCGGCGCGGCGGGCGATCGCGGAGGTCCACAGCAGACACTTCGAGGTGCCGGCCGGTGAGGCGGTGCTGGACCGCATCGCACTGGCGACCGCCGGGATGAACGGCGACGAGATCCGTTCGGTGTTCCGCGACGCGCGGGCCGGGGAGGTCCTCGGCGATCCGCCCGGCCCGGTCGACGCGCGGCGCCTCGGGGAGCTCGTCGGTGCGCTGCGGCAGGCGGGCCAGGACCGTGACGTCAGCCGCGGCCAGCACGGGGTCCGCCCCGCGGGGCAGGCCAGGGTGATGCTCGCCATCGACACCGGGCGCCGGGCACCGGCGACCACCACGATCACCGTCGACCCGGACGCGGATCGGGACGAAGGACAGGGAGAGGCGACCGGAGCATGACGAAGCACCTCGATCCGCGACTGCGACGGCTGGCCCTGACGTTCGCCGCCCGCCTCACCGAACTCGGCGAGGGCTACGTCTCCCGTGAGGAGGCGGTCCAGCTGCTCGGCCTTTCCGCGTTGTGCCGCGAACACATCCTGCTGATCGGCCCGCCGGGCACGGCGAAGACGGCCCTGGTCGAGGAGTTCAGCCGGATGCTGCAGGCGAAGTCGTTCGCCTACCTGCTGACCAGGTTCACCGAACCGGCGGAGCTGTTCGGTGCCATCGACGTGCGGAGCTTCCAGAAGGACGGCACCTATCACGTCAACACCGAAGGCATGCTGCCCCGGGCCGAGTTCGTGTTCCTCGACGAACTGTTCCACGGCAGCAGCGCGATCCTGAACACGCTGCTCACCCTCGTCAACGAGCGGGTCTTCTACAACGGCGCCAAACCGGAGCCGGCCGCGCTGCAGTCGATGATCGCGGCCAGCAACGACCTGCCGGACGACCCGACGCTCCTGGCGTTCTGCGACAGGTTCCTGTTCCGCTGCCGTCTCGACTACGTCGGCGACGACGCGATCGAACGGCTCCTCACCGTCGGCTGGGAGGCCGAGCAGCACCAGATCCGGTCGCCGGACCGGCCGGCCCGGGAACCGGACACGTTCGAACTCGCCGACCTGCGGACGCTGCAGGCCGCCGTCGCCGACGTCGACGTGTCCCCCGTCGTGGGTGAGCTGTCGAAGATCCTGCTGACGCTGCGGGAGGAGGCCGTCCAGTTCTCCGACCGGCGGGCCGTGAAGGCGCAGAAGGCGATCGCGGCCAGTGCGCTGCTCGCCGGTCGCGGCACCGCCGAGTCGGCCGACCTGGGGGTCCTGGCGAGCCTGTGGAACAACGCCTACGACGAGACCGCGATCCGCCGCGTCCTGGAAGGCCACGGCGTCGCCGTCGCCGACCCTGCGGCGCCGAGCCGCACCCTGGAGGAGGTCAGGTTCGACGTGCGGCAGGTCGAGACGGACCTCCCCCATGTCGTCGCCGCCGAGGAGCACCGGCATCTGCTGCGCCGGCTGGGGCGGTTGCTCGCCGAGGTCCGCGCCGGGCATCCACAGGCACACGACCTGCTCGGGCAGATCCAGCAGGCGCAGACCCGTGTCCTGCGGGCGTTGCAGGACCTGTCCGGCGAGGAGGGTTTCGATGTGTAACCCGCGCCGCATCCGGGTCTCCGCGACCCGTGAGCTGAACGAGGCGTGGCAGGAGCAGGTCGAGCGGGCCGTCACCCGGGTCGGTGCGGCCGTCGGCGTCGCCCGGCTGCGCGAACCGCTCGACGCCACCGTGGGCGGGCCGACGCTCGTGATGCTCGAACGGGCACTCGCGGCCGCCGACGGCTGGGTCCAGGACGGCGACGCGTTCCGCCGGGACCTCGACGGCGGCTACGTCACCTATCACGCCGACACCTCCGAGCTGGAGATCGTCGCCGAGGTCTCCGCCGAGGTCTCCGCCGGTGGCAGGGCGACCCGGACGATCGGCGGGCACCTCGACACGCGGATCGAGGCGACCGGGGTCGGGGTCTTCTACGACGACCTCTACGACGGCGTGACCGAGGACGACGCCCGTCGCAACGCCCAGGACGACCTGCGGCGCAACCTCGACGCCGGGCGGCAACAGCTGCTCCGGGAGGCGGTCCAAGCCGAGGAACAGCGCCTCGCCGCCGACCTCGACCGAGCCGCCGGGGACCAGGCCGACATCCAGCTCGCGCGGGTGACCGCCGAACGCGAGACCGAACTGCGCCAGGAGGCGGCCCGGCGGCTGACCGCGATCGGGATCGAGGCCCGCGGCGCGTTCCACCGCATCCTCGCCGACGCCTACCGCGACGCGATCCTCGCCTACGCGCGCACGCACGGTGCGGAGGGTCTGAGCGTCGTGGAACGCGACGGCGCGCTGGAGATCGAGTTCGAGCTGGAAGCCTGAGGTGCACGATGCGAGTACGGGTCAGGTTCCGCTACCGGACGGACACCGGCGAGGTCGAGACGTTCGTCGTCGAGGACCTGCACGACGGTCGGCCGCTGCCCGACCACGACGCCAGGCACGACGCGGCGGCGCTGGCAGTCGGCCGGGTGATCGACGCGAACCCGGTCATGTCGGAGGTCGTCGGTGAGACGGCACCCGAACCGGCCGACGCGATCCATCTGCCCGGCAGCGAGGAAGCGCCGACGGCCAGAGGCGAGGTGCACCGCTCGTGACCGAAACGCTGTGGGCTTCGGCGGCCCGCAACTACGAGGCCGCCGGACTGCTGCAGGAAGCGGCCCGCTGCCACCATCGGGCCGGGTCGCTGCGCCGCGCCGTCGACCTCTACGCCGAGCTCGGCCTGCATCATGAGGCTGCGACAGTCCTCGCGGAGAACGGCAACGCGGTGGGCGGCGCGTGGCGGCTCGCCCATCACGCGCACGACCCGGCTGCGGCCCGGCTGATGCTGAGACGGGCGCCCGGCCCGGCCGGCCGTCTGCTGCACCGGCTCGTGTCGGCGCGCTGCGACCTGCTCGACGGGGTGTCCGAGACCGTCGTGACGGACGCACTCGACGCCGCCCAGGATCTGCTCGACGGCGGCCCGCCCGACGACGCCCAGCGGATCGAGTCGTGGGCGGTCCTGCTCGCCGAGGAGATCCGCCGGCCCGACCTGGTGGCGCTGGTGTTCGCCGCCGCGGTCCGCGGCGACCGGCAGGGAGCCGCGCAGCGATGGCAGGTGTGGGCGCAGCGCCGCTACGGCATGCGCATCGTCGTCGCCGAACCGGCGCACGACGTCGACGTGGTGTTCGCCGGCGCGCGGAGGTGGACGTGACCGCCCGCCCACGCCGCGACGACAATCCGGGCCAGGGACGCCCGGGCGTCGTCGGCCGGGTCGAACCCGTCGACCGGATCCCCCCACCGGGTGGGGCTCGGCCTGCGCAGCCGGTGCCGGTGCAGGCGCCGGCACCCCCGCGGACACCGCCCGACGCGACCGCGCCCGCCGCCGACCCGGCACCACCGCCGCGTCGGCCCGTGCCTCCTGTCGCGCCGACGCTGCGCTGCGCGGGGCGGTTCCCGTCGGCGGTGACCGCGCTGCGCTGCGTCGGCGAGCTGACGAGCACGGGCGCCGAACACGCAGCGGCGGTCCACCGCGACGGCGACGCCTGGTGGGTCGTCGCGGAGGGCCGCCTCGACCTGTGGCGCTCGATCGCCGGGTTCACCGGCGGGCGCGGGCACGTCGAGGTCGGCGGATGGCTCGTCCCTGACCGCGGGTTCGGCGCCGCACCGGCGGCCCACACCCCCGGCGCCGTCGAACTGGCCACCCTGCGGCAGGTGCCGCTCCTGGACCTCGTCCACGCGGCGGGACTCGTCCCGGCCAGACCCGCGCCACAACGCGAGGCGGCGGTCCTCACCCCTCCCCCGGTCGCGCCGACCCTCATCCGGCGTGCCCTGGACCTCGGCGTGGCGGTCACCCACCGCAACGTGCGCCTGACCCCGCTCTTCGAGGCGGACCTGCCCGGGGCCGCGGTGCGGCCCGACGCGGACGGCGGCGAGGTCGTCGTGGAACTGCGGTTGCGGGCCCAGTCCGACACGCTGCCCGCGGCGCTGCTGATCGCCGCCAGCCGGCAGCCGCTCACCCTCGTGTGCCGGTCGGCCGGTGAGGGCGGGCGCCTCCTCGTCCAGCGCGGCCTCGCCACCCCGGTCGACGACGACCGGCTCGCGGCCGCCCTCGGCGACGGCGACCGGGTCCTCGCCGACGCCGCCTTCGGCTGCCGCCGGTTGACGCCGCTGACCGGGTTCACCGACAGCACCGCGACAGTCCGGCTCGCCAAGGACTTCCGGCTTCGGGCCGTTCCTGGGCACTCGGCCTCGGAAGCGACATCCGGGACGACGGTCGAGACCGTCACAAAGATCGGTCTCGCCCCGGTCGCCACGCACGGCCGGCGGGTCGACGCGGCCCTGCTCGACGACGGCGACCTGCCCAACATCGCGCTGCTGCTGCAGGGGCACCCCCTGGCCGACGTCGCCTTCGTCGTGGTCGGCGAACGCGGCGGCAGGCATCTGCTCGCCGCGCCCGGCGGGCTGCTGCAGGACCTCGGCATCGGCGAGCCGCTCGCCGCGGTCGGCCCCGGTCCGCTGTACCTGCCGCTGGGCCGGCGGCTGACCCCGCACGTGCCGGCGTCTGCCCGCCACCGGTTGTTCGGGGCTGACGCGGAGCACGCCGTGGTGTTCTTCGGCGACGGGGAGGCGCTGCGGTTCCCGCTCGCCGCCCGCCGTCCTGTGTGGACACTGTGGCTCGGCGACCCGCCCAAGGTCCTGCCGGCCGTGCCGGCCGCGACCGGCACGGCGCTCGCCGCCATGCAGGGAGAGCAGGAACCGGCCGCCGCACCCCGGCCCACCCGCAGACCGTGGCCGGTGCAGCGGCAGAGTGCCGCCGCCTCCGCCGACCCGGACCAGTGGCGGGCCGAGGCGCACACCGCAGAGCTCGCCGGGGATCTCGTGCGGGCCGCGGAGCTGTACCAGCGGCACCACGAACCGCTGCGGGCCGCGCACCTGTTCGAGCGGGCGGCCCGCGAGGCGGAGCAGCACCCGATGGCCCGACGGCGGCGCCGATGAGCACACCCACGGAGGAACCGACGATGTCCGACCTGCCGCCGTTCGACCCGCCGCTGGTCCCCGTGCCGATGCGCGCGGACCCGGAGTCCTACCGGTCTCCGGACGACCCGGCGTGGCCGGCCCTCGGCGGGCGGGTGCTGTTCGGCGGGCCGTTCGCGGAGCGAGTCGACGCGGATTTCCAGCTCGCCGACGCCCCGGTCCGTCCGTTCCTCGCCGGCAACCCCGGGTTCACGTACACGCTGATCCGTTCGACGGTGAGCTTCATGAGCGGCCCGTCCGACCCGCCGTTCGTCGAGGCCTCACTGCATTTCATCCTGGAATCGACGCCGCCCGGCGACGCCACGGCACCGGTCGCGTGGTCGATGGCGCCGGCAAGGGTCACGAACCCCAGGAAGGTGACGTCCCGCCGGAGGCTCGGGCCGCAGCTCAAGATCCTCGCCGTCGAGGCGACACTCGGCGACCGCGAGGAGATCGAAGAACGTGAGGTCCCCACACCGTCGCTGACGACCGCGGGGCTGTGGACGGCGACGGCGTCGTGGACCCTGCACCGGACCGCTGACCGGCCGCTGGACGGCCAGCAGCCAGAGCTCGGCATGGTGGTGAAGCATCCGGCCGGCGCGGCGACGGACCTCACCGTCGTCGTCTACACCTCCGTCCGCGGCACCGGGTTGCGCCGATACTCGACCCGCGACCTGACTCCGGGCTTCTTGAGGATCCGGCTGCCGTGACCCGTCAGGTGTGGACGGAGGCGCGGCTGTTCGAACCTCAGCCGGACGGCCGGCTGCTGTGCACCGTCTGCCCGCACGCCTGCCGTCTCGACGACGGCGAGACCGGGCTGTGCCGCGTGCGGATGCGCAGCGGCGACGCGATGCGGACCGCGACATTCGCGACGTCCGTCGTGCACGCCGGGCCGATCGAACGCAAACCGTTCTACCATTACCGGCCCGGCGCGCAAACGCTCACGCTGGCCGCGCCCGGGTGCAGCTTCATGTGCTCCTACTGCATCAACTTCCGCATCTCCCAGTTCGGCAGGCCGTCCGGGTCGGCCTGGGACGCCGTCCCGGTCGACCCGCAGGCCGTCGTGGCGCGGGCGGCGGACGCCGGGGCCGTCGTCGCGTTGTCCTACACCGAACCGTCGCTGGCGGTGGAGCTGACCCTCGCCCTCGCCGACGCGGGTCGGCACGCGGGTGTGCCGGTGGTGTGGAAAAGCAATGGTTTCCTGACCGACGCGGCCCTCGACGCGGTCGTGCCCGTCCTCGCCGCCGTCAACGTCGACGTGAAGGCTGCCGACGACACCAGCCATCGTGCCCTGACCGGCGGGGCGCTGCAGCCGGTCCTGCACGCGATCCGGCGCCTCGCTGACGCCGGTGTGTGGGTCGAGGTCTCCACGCCGCTGCTGCCCGGCGTCAACGACGCCCCCGACGACCTGCGCCGCATCGCCGAGTCCGTCGCCGCCGTCGGCGAAAGTGTCCCGTGGCATCTCCTACGGTTCACGCCGACGTTCCGGATGCGCCGGGAGGTGCCGACCGCCCCGGACCGGCTCGCGGAGGCGGCGGCCATCGGGCGCCAGGCCGGCCTGCGGCACGTCTACGTCGAACGCGCCCTCGGCCCCGCCGGCCGCGACACGGCCTGTCCCGGCTGCGGCGACACGGTCGTGCGGCGCGAGCTGTGGGGGCCGGTGCACAGCACCCTGATCGACGGCTCCTGCCCTGACTGCCGGACCGTCCTGCCCGGGAGATGGTGAGCGACCCGTGACCGAGCACCGCTACGTACCGGACCTGCCAGATCTGATCGATCCCGCTGAGTACGATGCGCATCCCGGCGGCCGGCTGGTCCGGGTCCGGATCACCACCACCGCCGACGGGGTGACGATCCTCGGCGACGCATTCCGGCCGGAGCTCCTCGAGCGGATTCTCGCAGCGGTCGCCGGTGACGACGGCGACGTCGACCAGATGCTGTGCGGCTGAACCCGCTCAGTGATACCGCCCTGGCCGGGGCGAGCCCAGCGCGCTCGCGTCGGGAAGCAGGTCGCGGGCAGGCTGCCGGAGATGCCGGCGTGGTCGGCGTCGGTCTGGCGGCGCATCCCGTGCGGGCCGTCAGCGCCCATGACCGCCGGTACCCCGAGACGACGTACCGGTGTTGTGCGCCAGACGCTGGAACCGAGGCACAGCGATGCCATTTCCTCCAGGGTGAGCTCGGCGAGCAGGTCTGTCGGGCTGCTCACGATGTGCGGCTCCCGTTGCGGAGGACGTCGAGCCGGCCGGCGGCGGCGACGCGGGCGAGGGCGTGGGCGGAGGGTTTGACGACGCGCGTGTGGTCGTCGTTGACGGCGATGAGACCGAACTTGGGGCGGTAGCCCTCGCTCCATTCGAAGTTGTCGAATGCGGACCAGTGCAGGTAGCCGCGGACGTCGACACCTTCGCGGATCGCCTGGGCGGTGGCCGTGAGGTGCCCGTCGAGGTAGTCGAGACGTTCGGTGTCGTCCTCGGTGGCGATGCCGTTCTCGGTGACGTACAGCGGCAGGCCGGTCGCCGCGGCGCGGTGCAGGATCACGCGCAGGCCGTGGGGGTGGACGGCCCAGCCCATCTGCGTCACAGGGGTGCCGGGCGGCGGGTCGGCGAAGAGGGTCGGGGAGGCCGGATCGACCCACTGTTTGCGGTAGTACTGCACGCCGAGCCAGTCGCCGCGATCGGGTCCGGTGAGCCCGTCGAGGTACAGATCGACGATCTCGTGCTGCATGGTGCGGTGGAAGGCGTGGCCGGCGGGGTCGTCGCGGATCGGCGAGAGCAGCGGCAGTTGCACGGCGAGTCCGGTCCGGGAGCCGGGTGATGCGGCCCGGACAGCGCCGACCGCGGCATGGTGGGCGTCGAGCAGGGTCCGGCCGACCCGTTTCCACAGCACCGGGTTGGTCAAGGCGGGTGGGTGGTAGCCCTCGAGGTAGCCGTGCAGGGCGATCATCTGTGGTTCGTTGACGGTGCAGACGAACGGCATCAGGCCGCCGAGTTCGGCCGCGACGTGCTGGCAGTACCGCGCGAACACGCGCACGGCGTCCGGGCCGAGCCAGCCGCCTCGGGCCGCGAACCAGCGGGGCAGCGTGAAGTGGTGCAAGGTGACGAAGGCGGTCATGCCGGTGTCGGCGAGGGCGGTGAGGACCCGCCGGTAGTGCGCGACGGCGGACCGGCTGAACTCGCCGGGGGCCGGTTCGATCCGGGACCATTCCAGCGACAGCCGGTGGGCGTTGTGCCCGAGTTGCCGCAGCAGTGCGAAGTCCTCGGCATAGCGGTGGAAGTGGTCGATGGCGTCGCCGGACGGCTCCCGGGCGGCGGAGGCGGCGGCGTGCTCGAAGTCCCACCAGTCGTTGTTGACGTTGCCGCCCTCAACCTGGTGAGCGGAGGTGGCTGCGCCCCACAGGAAGTCGATGGGAAAGTCGCGGTGCACGTGGCTCCGATCTGCCGGAGCGGCCCGCCGCCGACGGCGGGCCGCTCCGGGCTGGGCTACTGCTGGACGGTGGTGAAGGTGTAGGAGCCGGATCCGGCACGGTAGACGGCATAGCCGCCGTCGACGCGCAGGAACTGGGTCCGCCCGGGCTGGTCGACGACGCGGCCGCCACGAAGCGGCACCCAGATCTCGGCGGTGGTGTTCGCCGGGATCGTCACGTCGAGCCGGAATCGCCCGCCATCGAGCTTCCACGCCGAGCGGGCGGTGCCCTGCGGCGTCTGATAGCTGCCCTTGACGAAGGTGAGGTCGCCGACGAGTTTCGGCCGGATGGTCAACGACCGGTAGGCGCCACCGGTCGAACGGATGCCGGCGAGATCGGCGTGGAACCACTCCTCGATCTGAGCGAGGATCATGTGGTTCTTCGAGTCACCGCGGGTCCACCGCTCGCCCATGGTCGTCATCCCGCCCGGGTTGGCGGTGGTCGGTGCCATGAAGTAGCCGTAGCTGGGCTGCTCGTCGCGCTGGAGCAGGTCCCACAGCACGTCGTCGCGGCCGCCGTCGGCGAGCGCCCGCACGGTCGGTGCCATGCCGATGGTCCCGCCGCTGAAGTGCGGCCCGTCGCCGTTGGGGTGGAACGCGTAGACGAGCTCGACGAGCGCGTCGAGGACGGCTTGGCGTTCGCTGTCCGGGACGAGTCCTGCGTCGAGGGCGAGGGCCTGCGCGGACTGGGTCGCGCCGGTGGTGCCGGCGTTGCCGGCGGTGGTGTACCGGCGCAGGGTCGTGTTGTAGAAGTGGGCGTTGAACGCGGCCTTGATGTCCGCGGCGAGCGTCCGGTACTTCGCCGCGTCGGCCTGGTGACCGGTCAGCGAAGCCATGTCGGCCAGCTTGCTGATCATCGTGTAATAGCCCCAGGTGCCGGTGATCCGGCCCGATGTCTGGTCGGCGGCGACCCAGTCGGCGAGGGCTGCGTCGACGATGTGCGCGTTGTCGCCGGTGCCGACCTTCTGCCGCTGGATGTAGTCGGCGAAGCGGACCATCGGCTCGTAGTACCGGGCCATGGTCTGGGTGTCGCCGTACAGCTCGTACAGCATCGACGGCACGAGGATGATCGCGTTGCCCCAGTTGATCTCGTCGCCGAACCGGCCGGTGTAGCCCCAGTCGTAGACCGGTGTCTTCAGCGCGACGTTGCCGAACATCGGGGTGTCGGCCGTCGACTGGCCCTCGACGAGGTGGCGCATGGTGGTGCGCAGGTAGGCGTCGAGTCCGAAGTTGCGGTGGATGGACGCCATCGGCATGGTGTAGTCAGCCGGGTAGGACAGCTTCTCCCGGCCGGGGCAGTCGGTGAACACCGACATGACGTTGGACGCGAATGAATACCGTGACATGGTGTGGATGCGGTTGATGCGGGCGTTGGACGTGCTGACCTCGCCGGCGACCGGGACGGTGGCCTGCAGCCGTAGGCCCTTGACGAGATGCCTGGTCGGGACGTAGCCGGCCGGTAGGCCGGTGACCTGGACCCATTGCATGCCGAAGTAGTTGAAGTCCGGGTGCCAGGTCTCCCCGCCGCGCAGGCCCGCGGTCGTGTAGGTGTTGAACAGGTCGCGGCCGCGGCTGCCACCGCCGCCCATGAGGGACGCCTGGTCGACGGTGCCGTCGGCGGCGAGCGACTCGGCCGGGGCCACCTTGACGACCGTGCCGGCCGGGAGGTCGCCGGGCAGCCGCAGTTCGGGCCAGCCGACGATGTTCTGCCCGAAGTCGAACACCCAGGTGCCGGGGACAGGGTTCGTCACCGCCACTGGTGTGAACGTTTCAACCACGCCGACGGGTTCGGCGGTGCGGGCGACGAGCCTGGTGGCGAGGTTCGGCGGCGGCGCGATGCCGGCGTCGATCCAGCCCGTCGCGGTGCCGTCGCGACGCTTCGCGGTGGCCGACAGGTCGGTGCCGGGCTGGTCCCAGCCGACCTGTTCGCGGCGGGCGTCGTAGTCGGCGCCGGAGTACCAGGCATCGGTGACGAGAGGCCCGAGCGCGCTGCGCCATGACCGGTCGGACACGACGACGTCGGTGGAGCCGTTCGTGTAGCTGATCTCCAGCCGTGCGATCAGCCGGGGCGTCACCGCGGCGCCGGCTGAGGGATCGCTGGCGGCGACATTGTTGCCGGAGCCGGAGACGGCCGTGCCGGTGATGTGCGGCTTCGCCAGGCCCGGCGTGAACGTGATGCCGGTGCCGTCGACGCCGGCGGTGCCGATCGCGGTGATGGTGCGCGACTCGAGGCTGTCGCCGCCGTCGCCGGTGTCGATGTTGATCGTGCCGCCGACGTGGTAGTTGGCGACGCTGTCGAGCTTGACGCTCGTCGCGCCGGACGCGGCGTCGGCGAGCAGCGCGCCGCTGCCCTTGAGCTGGCTCTGCCACCAGGAGTACGGCGCGGTCCGGCCGACCGCGGGATTGGTGACGCTGCGCCGCACGTAGGCAGCGCCGTTGCCCAGTTGGACACCGAGGGTGTTGCCGCCGCCGCGCAGCTCGCGGGTGACGTCGTAGGCGCGGTACTCACTGGAGAGCTGGTAGTTGGAGTTGCCGGGAGCCAGGACCTCGTCGGTGAGTTCGCGGCCGTTGAGGGTCGGCAGGTGCAGGCCGACACCCGACAGGTAGAGCCGGGCGGAGCTCAGGCGCTTGCGGTGATCGACGGTGAAGGTCCGCGCGAAGATCGGCATCGGCTGGTTCTCGGCCCGGCCGGGGTATTCGATCCAGCGGGCCGCGCCCCAGTCGGACGGCTGCAGGAGGCCCATCTCCCACGATGACGTCGTGCTCCACTCGGAGAGGCGCCGGTCGGCGTCCCAGACCCGTACCTGCCAGACGACCCGGTCGCGGGAGCCGAGGGTCCGCCCGGTGTAGGCGATGCCGGTCTGGGTGTCCGACGAGATCTTGCCGGTGTCCCAGATGAGCTTGCCGTGCTTGAGATCCGCCTCGCTGGTGGCGGCCTGGATCTGGTAGGCGGTCTGCCGGTCGGCGGGGCACGCGGCGCGTGACTTCGGACGGTGGCAGGGGTGTGCCGCCGCCCGTCTGGTCTCCACGATGCGCCAGCCGAGTACTGGTGCGGTGTTGTCCAGACCCAGGGGCTGGTCCGAACGACCGTCGACGCGCAGGTCGACGACTTCGACATTGGCCTGCCCGCCGGCCGCTGCGGCCGGCGTGGCGTTCAACAGCTGGGACATGACCAGGGCGAGCGACGCCCCGAGTCCAACGAGCGAGCGCACCCGATGTCTGGCGGTTGACACTGGTACTCCTTCACAAAGGCCCCCGCCGGCCGTGACCGGCCGGCGGGGTATGGGGTGGTCAGGCGCCGGCCTTGTAGTCGGCGTCCATGGCGGCAAGCACCTTGTCCGAGGTGGACTGCCCGCTGAAGATCTCCTGCAGGCCGGAGAGCATGGTCTGCTGGACCTTGGCGTTCGGCCACAGCTGGTCCATGAACGGCACGGTCCGGTTGTCCTTGAGGTACGTGGTCAGCTCGGTGAACGCGGGATCGACCGCGGCGCCGCTGTCGGACAGGGACGGGAGGCTGCCCTGCTTGGTGTTGAAGACCTTCATGCCCTCCGGCGACATGACGAAGTTGACGAACTTCAGCGCCAGATCCTTGTTCTTGGTCTTGGCGTTGACGCCGTAACCGGCACCCGCGGCGGCGGGCATCATGAACTCGGCGGGCGTGTCGGTCGCGGGCAATGCCTTGAGGGTGAACGTGCCGCTGGGGTTCTTGCCCTTGAGCAGGGCGACGACCCAGTTGCCCTGGATGATGCCGAGGGTCTTGCCGGTGGCGGCCAGGTCCTGGCTGGCTTCGTAGCTGGTGCCGAGCGGGTTCTTCTGGAAGCAGCCCGTCTTGTCCATCTCCTGGTACTTGGCCATCGCTGTCGTCCACGGCGACTTGGCGAACGAGGTGGCGCCGCTTTGCAACTTGGTGTCGAAGTCCTTGTCGGCGCCGAAGACGACGGTGGCGGCAAGGGCGTAGAGGGCGAGCTGGTTGACCCAGTTGTCCTGGATACCGAGCGCGAACGCCGGGGTGCCCTTGGCGGCCGCCGCGCGGCAGAACGTCAGCAGCTCCGTCCAGGTCCCCGGCGCCTTGAGGCCGGACTGGGTGAGCGCCTGCTCGTTGTAGACGGCGCCGATGCCGTTGAGGCCGAAGACGGCGTTGTAGGTCTTGCCCTGGTACTGCGCGACGCTCTTGAGCCCGGTCGGCAGTTTGGCCGCCCACGGCTGGTCGGACAGGTCCAACAGGTAGCCGGGCTTCGCCAGCACGTAGGTGGCGCCCGGGTTGCCGTTGCCGGGCCAGACCGTCATCACGTCGGGCGCGGTGCCGGAGGCCAGTTGGGTGCGGATCTGCTGCTGGTACTGGTCGGCGCCGCTCGTGGTGAACCGGACCTTCACGCCCGGGTTGGCGGCCTCGAACGCCTTGACGACCTCCTCGATGGAGCCCTGGTCGACGGAGGCAAGGGTCAGGGTCTTGCTGTCACTGTCGGAGCCGGCGTTCGTGCCGCTGCTGCACGCGCCGACCACGAGCGCGACGGTCAGGGCAGCGGCGAGCGCCGATGTTCGGAACAGTCTCATGGCATCTCCTGGACGGGGGTGTGATCGGGGGTGTGGGATGCGGTGAAGGTGTAACGGCCGGACGCCAGCCGCACGGTGAGCCCGGCGGCGGACGGTTCGGCCCCGAGTACCCCGGGCCGCGTGTGGGCCGGCTCGTCGTGCTCGCGCACGCTGGCCGGGTCGGCAGTGGGGACCTGCAGCAGGGCGGTGCTTCCCGGCGGCACCGTGGCGGTCACGGTGATCCGGTCGTCGGTGCTGGCCCAGCCGCAGGCGACCAGGCCACGGGCGGTGTCCTGCTCGGCGCGGGCCCAGGTGAGCCGGCCGCCGGGCAGTGGGCGCAGCAGCAGTTCGCGGTAGGCCACGGAGCCGGGTGTCTGGTCGATGCCGGCGACCCGGCCGAACAGCCAGTCGCCGACGCTGCCGAGGCTGTAGTGGTTGAAGGAGTTCATCGCGTCGGCCTGGAAGCCGCCGTGTTCGGTCCAGCCGTCCCAGCGCTCCCAGATCGTGGTGGCTCCGTGGCGGATGGTGTACCCCCAGGACGGGAACTCGTCCTGGTGCAGGAGCGCGTATGCCAGGTCGGCCCGGCCGTGCTCGGCCAGCACCGGGCACAGCAGCTGCACGCCGATGAACCCCGTCGTCAGTCGGTTGCCGCGCTGCTCGATGCCGGCGGCCAGGTGCTTGACCGCCGCGGCGGTCAAGCCGTCGGGCAGCAGCCCGAACGCGAGCGCGAGCAGGTAGCCGGTCTGCGTCTCGCCTTCGACGGTGCCGTCGCCGCGGACGTAGGAGGCGATGAAGGCTTGCCGGATCGCAGCGTGCAGGGCGCGGTGCTCTGCGGCCTCGCGCGACCGTCCGAGGACGTCGGCGGCGTCGGCCACGATCGCGGCGCTGCGGGCGAAGTAGGCCGTCGCGAGCAGGTCGCGTGGGGTCTCCGCGTCGACCTGCAGCCAGTCGCCGTAGTTGTTGCCGGTGTGGTGGCGCCAGCGCAGGTCGGGGTTGTGCCGCCGGATGTGCCCGACCCAGGCAGCCATCGCGTCGAACGAGTCGGCCAGGACCTGCCGGTCGCCGTAGGTGCGCCACAGGTGCCACGGGATGAGCACACCGGCGTCGCCCCAGGCCGGGGCGGCCTCGCGGTGCAGGGTGATGACCGGCGCGACGTCGCGGAACGCGCCGCCGGTGTCCTGACCGTCCAGGACGTCACGCATCCAGCGGGCGAAGAACGCGGCGACGTCGGCGTTGCGGCTGGCGGTCGGGGCGAAGATCTGGGCGTCGGCGAGCCAGCCAAGACGCTCGTCGCGCTGCGGGCAGTCGGTCGGCACACCGACGAAGTTGCCCCGCTGGCCCCAGGCGATGTTGCGGTACAACTGGTTGGTGACGGGGTCGGAGCAGTCGAATCGGCCGGTCCACGGGGTGTCGCTGTGCAGGACCCGGGCGACGACGTCGGCCGGGTCCAGTTCGCCGGGATGGCCGTCGATCTCGATGTAGCGGAACCCGTGCGTGGTGAACTGCGGCTCGAACACCTCAACCGGCGCGCCGGCGGGGACGTAGACGTCAGTGGCGACGGCCCTCCGCAGGTTGGCCACGTACAGCTCGCCGTCGGTAAGCACCTCGGCGTGCCGGACCGTGACCCGCCGGGCCCGCGGCGCGGACCGCAGGGTGAGCCGGATCCGGCCGACGACGTTCTGCCCGAAGTCGACGACGTACCGGCCGGGCGCCTTGTGCTCCACCGTCGCGGGCGGCAGTTCCACGGTGACGCGCACCGGGTGGTCCGGCTCGGCGGCCAGCGGTCCGGGATCGGTGTCCAGGACCGCGACCGGCGCGAAGCCCTCGACGGTGCCGGCGGTGTCCCAGCCGGGCACGTGCCGGCGGGCGTCGACGACCTGACCCATCAGCAGGTCGGCGCTGAGGATGGCACCAGGGCATTCGGTCCAGGTGGTGTCGGTGACGATGACCTGCCGGGAGCCGTCGGTGAAGTCGAGGACCAGCTGGGCGAGGAACGCCGGGCAGTCGCCGTAGTGCTGGGCGGCGCGGCGCGGGTCGAAGCCGACGTAGCCGCTCCACCAGCCGTCGGCGACGGCGGCGGCGAGCACGTTGTCGCCGGCCTGGACGAGATCGGTCACGTCGTAGGTCTGGTACTGCAGCCGCCGGTGATACTCCGTCCAGCCCGGGGCGAGTTCGTGGTCGCCGGCGCGGCGGCCGTTGAGCCGTGGCTCGTAGACGCCCCGCGCCGTGGCGTACAGCCGGGCGCGGACCGGCCGGGCGGCGAGGTGGAACGCCCGCCGCAGGTGCAGCGGCGGTGGCAGCAGGTCGGCGCCGGCGACGTCGTCGGCGACGGGGGGCTCGACGGCCGGGTGGCGGGCGGGGTCGCGGCCGACCCACACCGCCGACCAGTCGGTGCTGTGCAGCAGGCCGGTCTCGAACCAGGTCTGTGCCGACCCGGCCGGCTGGCCGGTCTCGTCCCAGATCTCGACCCGCCAGTGGTAGCGGACGGCCGACTGCAGGACGGGCCCGTCCCACGGGATCAGCAGGCCCTCGCTCGACTCACGCCGGCCGGTGTCCCACAGCGAGCGTCCTGGGTCGTCGAGGTCGGCTGGCCGCAGCGCGGCGGTGATGCGGTAGGCGGTCTGCGCGGCGCCGCGCCGGTCGCTGTCGAGTTTCCACGACAGCCGTGGCCGGGGGTGGTCGATGCCGAGCGGTTCATGGCGCTGCTCGGCCTGCAGCCCGTAGACGTGGATCGTCATCCCTTGAGTCCTCCGGCGAAGCCGTTGATGATGCTGCGCTGCAGCGCGAAGTAGACGGCCAGCACCGGGATGATGCTGATGAGCAGGGCGGCGAAGACGAGGTTCCAGTCGGAGACGTACTGGCCGAAGAACCCGGCGAGCGCGACCGGCACGGTCTGCTGGGTGCCGCCGCTGAGATACAGCAGCGGCGTGAAGAAGTCGTTCCACACCGCGACGGCGTTGAGCACGAGCGCGGTCACTGTCACCGGTTTGAGCATCGGCAGGACGACATAGCGGAACACCTGCACCGGCGTGCAGCCGTCGATGGCGGCGGCGTCCTCGAACTCGTGCGGCAGCGACCGCAGGAACCCGACGTACAGGAACGTCGTGAACGGCACCTGCAGCCCGGCGTAGAACAGCACGAGCGCCCAGATCGAGCCGAGCAGCCCGAGGTCGCGCATCGTCTGGTACAGCGGTAGCGCCGCCAGCTGGAACGGCAGCACGAGGCCCAGCATGACCAGCAGGAAGGTGCCCTTCGACCAGGCGGCCGTGATCCTGGCCAGCGGGTAGGCGGCGAGTGAGGAGACGGCGAGCACGACCGCGACGCTGACCGCGGTGACGAGGGTGCTGTTGATGAGCGCCCCGCCGAGCCCGGCCTGCTGCCATGCGTCGGTGAAGTTCGACAGGGTGGGCGAGGTCGTGGGCCGGATCGGTGAGCCGGTGTCGGACGGCGCCCGGACGGCGAGGTTGATCAGCACGTACACCGGGAAGCCGATCACCGCGGCGACGGCGACCATCACCAGCTCCAGGACGAGTGTGCGGCGGCGGTAGCGGTTCATGACGCCGCCCGTTCGTTGCGGGCCAGCACCAGGTACTGCCCGCTCGACACGATCGCGACGATGATGGTGAGGACGACGGCGAGGGCGATGCTGTAGCCGAACTCGCCGAGGGTGAACGCGTCCTTGTAGATGAGGGTGGAGATGGTGTCGGTGGCATGCCCGGGGCCGCCGCCGGTGAGCGCGTAGACCTGGTCGAACAGCTTGATCCCGCCGATGATCGACAGCATCAGGTTGATCGTGATCGCGGGTGCGAGCAGCGGCCGGACTATCCACCAGAACCGGCGCACCGGCCCGGCGCCGTCCATCGCCGCCGCCTCGTAGATCTCCTTCGGGATCGACTGCAGCCCGGCCAGGAAGATGACCATCGAGTAGCCGGCGAACTGCCACACGATCACCGCGACCACCGACCACAGCGCGAGCTGCGGGTCACCCAGCCAGTCCTGCTGCCACGAGCCGAGCCCGACCACGGCGAGGAGGCTGTTCACCGCGCCGTCCGGGCCGAGCAGGTTGCGCCACAGGTATGCGGTGACGATCGGGGTCACCACGGCCGGAGCGAACAGGAACACCCGCAGCACGTTGCGCGACTTGATCATCGTATTGACCCCGAGGGCCAGCAGCAGCCCGACGCCGTTCTGGATGACGGTGATGGCCACCGCGATGAGCAGCGTGTGCCGGATCGCCTGCAGCGCGTCGGGGTCGTCGAGCATGGCACTGAAGTTGTCCAGACCGACGAATGACCAGTCCGGCGACAGTCCGTCCCAGTCGGTGAAGGCGAAGTAGACGCCGCGCCCGCTCGGCAGGAGCACGACGTAGGCGAACAACGCGATCGCCGGGAGCACGAACCACCACGGTGGGTCGGTGCGACGCCGGCGAGCCGACCGCGGCACATGCTCCGCCGCTTTCTCGGTCAGTGTCATGAGGCTGCGACCACTCTCTTAAAACGTTTCAGTCGGATAGGCCGGAACCGGTCCGGTCCGGGTCGATCGAGCCGCTCCGTGGCCGGACGCGGCGACAGCACCGCAACGCGCACAACAGCACCGGCGCGGCCGGCAGTGGGTAACGTTTTTCAAATGTGTGACGCCGACCATAGGAGCGCGCTGCCTGTTACGTCAAGAGGTCGGCCGCGCTTCGCGCTCATGAACCAGCCGAGCCCACAACAGGCCCTAGGAATTTCGCGGCGACCATCCCTACACTGCTGGGGCAACGTTATCCACGATTGGAGGTCGAGCGGATGACCAGTGACGCGCCGGCCCGCCGGGTCACCATCGTGGACGTCGCGCGGCACGCCCAGGTCTCCACCACGACGGTGTCCAAGGTGCTGCGCAACGCCACCGGCGCCAGCGCGGCGGTGCGCGCCCGGGTCCAGCACTCCATCGCGGAGCTCGGCTACCGCCCCTACGTCGGTGCGCGGGGCATGCGCGGCCGGACCTTCACGATCGGCGTGATGCTGCCCGACATCCGCAACCCGTTCTTCGCTGATGTCCTCGCCGGCCTGACCGAGCACCTGCACGGCACCGGCTACCAGGTGCTGCACGGCACCGGCCGCAACGGCGAGGACATCGAGGCCCGGGTGACCGAGGCCATGGTCGACCGCGGCATGGACGGCCTGGTGCTCGTCGCGCCGATCTCCTCCGGCGCGCACCTGGAACGCATCGCCCGGGTGGTGCCGACGGTGGTCGTCGGGCGACACGGCCGTTCCACGCTCTACGACACCGTCGCCGACGACGACCACGCCGGCGCCCACCTCGTCGTCGCCCACCTCGTCGGCCTCGGCCACCGGCACATCGCCCTCATCGACCACCGCGAGACCGACCCGGTTCGCCTCGCCGAGATGCCCAACGCCGTGCGGGCCGACGGCTACCGAGACGCCATGCGCAGGCACGGGCTGGCCGATGAGATCGACGTGGTGTCCACGACGTACACCCACGACGGCGGCTATCTGGGCGCATCGCAGCTCCTCGCCCGGCCCGCACTGCCCACCGCCGTCTTCGCCGGCGCCGACATCGTCGCGATGGGCATGCTGCAGGCCCTGGCGGAAGCGGGCCTGTCGGTGCCGGCGGACGTCTCCGTCGCCGGCTACGACAACACCACGATCGCCGCGTTCGGCCCGGTCTCGCTCACCAGCGTCGACCAGGCCGGCCAGCAGATCGGCGGACACGCTGCCCGGCTCCTGCTGGACCGCATCGCCGACCGCGGCACACCCGCCAGCCACATCAAGCTCACACCCACGCTCGTGGCCAGGCGCACGACCGCGCCACCACGGGTGTCGCACCCTCCCATCCGGTAAGGAGCAAGGATGCCGAAGCCGTCGGCACGCACCGGGCGAGTCACCATCGTCGATGTCGCGCAGCACGCCGAGGTGTCCACGACCGCCGTGTCAAAAGTGGTCCGCAACGCCTACGGAGCCAGCCCCGAAATGCAGGCGAAGGTGCGCAAAGCGATCGCCGAACTCGGCTACCGGCCGCATGCCGCGGCCCGCGGCCTGCGCGGCCAGACCTACAGCATCGGCGTGATGCTGCCCAACATCCGCAACCCGTTCTTCGCCGACATCATCGACGGGGCGACCGAGGTCCTCGAGGACGCCGGCTACCAGGTGCTGATGGGCCCCGGCTGCAACGGCGAGGCGGAGGAGGCCCGCGTCACCGAGACCATGATCGACCACAGCATGGACGGCGTCATTCTCATCGCCCCCGTGTCCAGCCGCCAGCATCTCGAACACGTCGCCAGGTCCGTGCCGACCGTCATCGTCGGCCGCCACGGACGCTCGTCGAGCTACGACTCCGTCGCCGACGACGACCTCTCCGGCGCGGCCCTGGTCGTCAACCACCTCGCCGACCTCGGCCACCGCCGCATCGCCCACATCGAGCACCTGGAGACCGACCCCGACCACATCGTCGAGATGCCCAACGCCGTCCGCGCGGACGGCTACCGGCAGGCGATGCGCGCCCGCCGGCTCGACGAGCACATCGATGTCGCCTCCACCACCTACACCCAGGAGGGCGGCTACCTCGGTGCCCAGCAGCTGCTCGCCCGGCTCCACCAGCCGACCGCGATCTTCGCCGGCGCCGACATCGTCGCCATGGGAGCGCTGGAGGCCATCGCCGAGGCCGGCCTCACCGTGCCCGGCGACATCGCCGTCGCCGGCTACGACAACACCATGTTCGCCGGGTTCGCACCCGTCTCGCTCACGACCGTCGACCAGCGCGGGCGCCAGATGGGCAGCACCGCCGCCCGACTCGTCCTGGACCGCATCGCGCAACCCCGCCGGCCCGCGAGCCACATGAAGCTCGCACCGACCCTTATCGCCCGCAGGACCACCGCCGTTCTGCCGCACTGACGCCGCAACGGGGGCTCGCCGTACGGCGCGGCCGCCGACGCCACCGACGTCTGACGACTTGCGCGGACACGCCGATATGCTGGTCATCTCCCACCCACGTCCGAGGAGCCCGCCGATGGAACCGTCAGCACCACCGCGACGGGTCACCATCGTCGACGTCGCCAAACACGCCAAGGTGTCCGTCACGGCCGTGTCCAAGGTGCTCCGCAACGCCTACGGAGCCAGCCCCGCGATGCAGGCGAAGGTCCGCGAGGCAATGGCCGAGCTCGGATACCGGCCACACGCTGCTGCTCGTGGCCTGCGCGGGCAGACGTACACCATCGGGGTCATGGTCCCCGACATCTACAACCCGTTCTTCGCCGACATCATCAGCGGCCTCACCAAGCAACTGCACGGGACCGACTACCAGGTGCTCGTCGGACCTGCCCGCCACGACTACGACAACGAGGCGCTCGTCACCGAGGCCATGATCGACCGCAGCATGGACGGCCTGGTGCTCATCGTGCCGACCTCGACCCCGGCGCAGTTGCAGGCCACCGCCGCGACCGTGCCAACCGTAGTCGTCGGCCGGCACGTCTGCGCCGCGGCGTATGACACCGTCGTCGACAACGACACCGCCGGCGCCGCCCTCATCGTCGAGCACCTCGTCGAACTGGGGCATCGCCGCATCGCCCACATCGAACACGTCGAACGTACGCCGGCACTCATCGCCTCGATGCCCAACACCATCCGCGCCCGCGGCTACCGCCAAGCGATGCAGGACCACGGGCTCGCCGCGCACATCGACGTGATCGCCAGCCGGTACACCCGGGAGGGCGGCTACCTCGGCGCACAGCAGCTGCTCGCCCGCCGGCCGCGGCCGACAGCCATCTTCGCGGGTGCTGACATCGCCGCCATGGGCGTGCTGGAGGCTGTCGCCGAGGCCGGCCTGTCCGTGCCCGACGACATCTCGGTCGCCGGCTACGACAACAGCGTCTACGCCACGCTCGGCCCGATCTCGCTGACAAGCGTCGACCAAAGCGGCCACCAGATGGGCAACCATGCCGGCCGCCTGTTGCTGGAGCGCGTCGCCGACCGGCACCGGCCCTCGACCCTGATCTCCCTGTCCCCGACCCTCGCCGCGCGCCGTTCCACCGCCGCGCCCCCGGCATAGGCCACGCGCCGCCAGGCAGTGACTAGCGGATCTTGGGTACGGTCAGGCACGGCGCGGAGCCAGTCGAGGGTCTCGACGAGGTCCACTGTGGCCTGACAACTCGCCAAGAGCTCGTCGTACCTGGTCGCCAGTCCACGCCACTGCTTGCGCCGGCCGAACCCACGTTCGACCTGGTTGCGGCGCTTGTACCGGTCCGGGTCGAACGCCGGTGGACGCCCGCCGCGTGATCCTTTCCTGGGCCCCAGCTGAACGCGGCGAGCCATCTCAGCCGCTACGGTCCAGGGATCCGGCCGGTGCGGTTCGGTGGGTTCAGCAGCCCGGCTGCGTGCGCCGTGGCCGCGATCCGGCGGCGCAGCTCGTCGTCCGGCTCGCCGCCGGCCCGCAGGCGAGCGACCAGTGACCGGAACGCGTCGTCCAGTTCCCACAGTGCCGGGTCGGCGTCGTCCGCGGCGACGGCGTCGATCAGGACTCGGGCGCTGCGGTCCAGTTCTCGCCGGTACACCTCGACGATGCCGGGCCAGCCCCGATGCACCCAGTCCGGCCAGGCGTCACGCAACTGCTCGGTGTCGACGCACATCCGCAATCGGTGGAACATCACGCCAAGGTCGTAGTAGCGGCGGCGATCCGGGCGCACATGACTGCCGGCGACCTGCAGCAGCAGCTCGAACGTGTCCCGGATCGACCGGCGGCGGCGGTTGAGCGACCGATCGGCGACGATCCGTCGCTGCGTCCACGTGGTCAGGTCCCGGACGGCGTAGTCCGCAGCGTCGATCAGCATGCCCGAAACGCGCAGCTGTCGCAGCTGATACACGGTCCATCGGCGTACCGTCCCGAGTTCCTCGACCGTCTCGGGCGGCAGAGCGAACGCCACGAAGTACAGCTCGCCGAAGATCTCGTAGAACTGCTCCAGGTCGTATCCCAGCCACAGCTCCCATGGCAGCTCCGGCGACGCGGCGGTGGGCGGGTTCAGGTCCCGGTCGACGGACTCGGTCACGGTGCACCGAACAGCTGAAATGCGGTCACGGTAGCTGTGGTGCCCATCGCCTCGCCGGCGTGCCGCAGCGACTCGGCCGGCCGTCCGGTCTCGGCGTAGTGGCGGTGGAAATGGTCCATCAGGTCTGTGGTGAGCGCATCGTCAACCTGCCAGAGTGGGGCGATGACTGTGCGCGCCCCGGCCGCGAGAAGCGCGCCGGGCAGCCCGACGTACTCGGCGCCGGCGAGGATCTCACCGGTTCCGGCGTGGCAGGCGCCGAGCACGACCAGCGCGGCCGACAGTGGCGTTCGACGGACGTCTGCGTACCAGAGCAGCGCGCCATCGGCCAGTCGCAGGCCGGAGTAGTCGGGGTTCTCCGGCAGGTAGAATCCGTGGCACGCCAGATGCACGACGTCCGCCCCGCCGGCCTCCTCACGGTAGCGGTCCGGGGTGGCATCGGCGCCGGTGTACACCGTGGACTCGGCGTAGTGGCGAGCGACCGCCATGCCCTCGCGGCGTGCGTGCGGCAGGGAGCCGTCCGGGTCGGCGACCGCCAGGAGTGTGGATGCCGGCCGGGCCGGGGTCTGAAGGATACGCGCCAGGATGCTCAGGTTCGGCACCCGGCCGACCCGGTAACGTGCGGTCAGGTCGGCCTCGACCGGTGCCGCCCACGCCTCGGCGCCCGGGACCACGAACAGCCGCGCGCCCGGCGCCACCCGCCCGTCTACCCGGCCCTCGGTGATCCCGTCCCGATCGATCAGCCACCTGCCCCGGACCAGCACCGCGTCGCTTTCGTCGAGCAACGCGCGCAGGCGGGCGACGGTCACCGGCGACGGAACCTCTCCGGTCGCACGGATCTGGTGCGCCGCCATGCGCTCCCGGTCACGGTGCCGCCGCAGGCCGACGGTCAGCAGGTGCCGGCTCGCGTCGGTCGGCCGCGCCACGTAGTTGCGCACGAGGTCGTCGAGCGTGCCGTCGCCAGCCGCAGCGGTGGCAGCCAGCAGGGCACGGCTGGCGTTGCGCTCCAGGACGTCAACGGCGTCCGCACCGCTCACGCAGCGCGCCAGCGCCTCATAGACCGGCGTATACACAGTGGACAGTCCACGGTGGATCGCCCCGGACCGGGTCGTCGCCCGTATCCGCTCCGCTCGCGCGGCCAGCTCCTCCAGGCGCTCACGCAGGGCCGGGGACGGCGGCTCCGCAGCGAGGGCGGCCGGCAGGGCGGACAGTTCACCGGCGAAGCCGGTGGCGACAGCCAGACGGTGCTCGCACAGCGGGATCCAGGTCACGGCGTCGGAGCCGAGCCTGGCCGCGTTCTCCAGGCACCACTCCAGCTGGGCGCGGGTGTACTGCGCATCATCGCTCTGCACCGCCCGCACGTAGGTGAACCACCATGGCATGCCGCGCGGATCCACCACACCCAGCCGGCCGATGGTCTCCGTCAGCAACGGTTCGTCGCCGAGCCCGAGCGCGGCCACCAGCAGCCGACGCAGCGCCGCCGCCAGACTGGTGTCGTCCCGGACGCGGGAGAACGCGTGGACGGCGCGGTCCGCGTGGTGGGCCAGCCGTTCGAGGGAACCCGGCGCGGGCCACACCGTGCGCAGGATCAGGTCGCAGAGCATGCCCTCGGCGTGCCCCTCCGACCGCAGGTCACCGGCCTCCCGGCTGGCCTCGGCGGTGCGGACCAGCACCGATTCGGCCTCCTCGACCCGGTCCTGGCCGAGCAGCTCCCGCGCCTGCAGCAGGCCGTCGGCGCCCGCATGCCCGGCCGGCGCTGCGCGCTTCTCGGGTTCCTCCAGCGGCGGCAGCCGGCTCAGCATGCTCCGCAGCGCTTCCAGATAGCCGAGCGAAAGGCCGGACGCTGCGGCGTCTCCGATCAGTTCGCCGACGAAGGCCAGTGCGGCAGGAGAACGTAACGCGGGCTCGATCCGCACCACCTCCGCCGCCTCTGCCGGGCCGGATGCGTGCATGAGGGCGCACACCGCGTACACGGCCTCGTGCCGCGCTTCCAGGCTCTCCTCCAGGCTTGTGATTCGCACTGGTCACGTCCCGCACGCGCAGACCGTGCCACCCGGGCACAGCACGAACGTCACCTGTCGTATCGCAAACCGCGCCGTTTCCGTCGCGGTCCGGAATTCGCGGGTGCCGGAGCGCAGCAGCGCGGCGAGCGTGCCGCCGGCGCCCGGGCCGTCCCGCTCGTTGACCCCGTCCCGAGCGAGTCTGCGCAGGTCCTGTGGCGCGTCGGAGAAGACCGCCACGAGTGTCTCGCAGCGAGCGGTATCCGCCGGGACCGCCTCCGGCCAGAAGAGCTCCAGGCCCGGGTCCAGCCCGCCGGGTCGCTCGCCGATGGCCCGGCTGCTGCCGGGGGCGAGCGCCATCCCTGCCGGTTCGGCGTCGTTCAGGATCGTGACCCGGCCCGCAAGACCCACGTCGAGCACGCTCGCGTAGACGGTGGCCGACGCGTCCGGACCGCTGGCCAGCGCGATCCGGATCCGGTCACCCGGGTGCAGGACCGCGCCGTCCGTGACCGGCCCGGCGGCGCCGCCGAGGCGCAACTCCACGGGTGCGTCCAGGTCGCCGGGCTCGTTACCGAGGCTGCGCAGCCGAGCCGAGGTCGCGAGGCCGTCGACGGAGCGGCGCAGCCGGTCCAACCCGAGCAACGGGTCGCGGTGCAGGAGGAGACCGGCGCCGTCGTGGAGCAGGTATCCGGCGGAGACCGTCACAATCGCCGCCTCGTCGCCCTCCGTCACGACGCGGACGCCCGGAATCGAGGTCAGGGTCGCGACGGCCGCGTCGTCCACTGTGGCGACCCGCACGCAAATGTCCTGCCCGGTGCTCCGCCAGGGGTGCGCGACCCCCTCGATCGTGACCCCGCTGGGAGCCGTCAGCGCAGCCGCCGACCCTTCCAGGCGGCTGACGCGGACGATGTGCGCGGCCGCGTCCGGGAGCCGTCCGGCGGCGGAGAGCAGCAGTTCGTCGCCGGTGCGAATGCCGTGCACGCGGGCACCGTCGATCCACGCCTGGCCCGTCACCTTGTCCACCCGGACGGGATGCGGACGCTCGGACAGGCGCACGGCCGTCGTGAACGCCAACCGGTCTGCGGGGCCCGTTGCCTCCGGGCGCTGCAGCGGGTTGCGGGCCATGATCGGTGGACGGGCCCGATCGATCGCTTCCGCCCAGGTCACGTACGGGTCGTCGCGCAGGATCGGCAGCAGCGCAGCGGTGAGGTAACCGTGGCGCCGGCGGAGCTCCCGGGACCAGCCCTCCATCGCGAGCTCCAGGGAACCGCATGCCACGACCCGCACCGCATCGGGGTTGGCATCGTTCCACGGCGCGTCCGGAAACGCGGCCGCCAACCGGCCGAATGCATCCGCCGCGTCCTGCCACCGCCGTGTCACGGCCGCGACCGGCCAGTCCGCCTCCCAGCCGCGCGCCCGCGGGCCCTCCTCGCCGCGCGCCATCCGCGACGAGTAGCAGCAGTCCAGGATCGCGGTCACGTTCGGGCTCCGCAGCGTCAGCCGCCACAGCAACACGCTCAGCTCGTCCGCCAGGATCCCCCGGAAGTCCTCCGGCCCGGACTCCTCCACGTCGGTCGGCATCAGGAACCGCAGTTCCGGCGGGGCGCCCGGCAGGTCCGTCGTCGCGCGCCCACCGTGCCCGGAGTAGTAGAAGACGGCGCCGTCCCCCGGCTCGGTCGCCGCGATCAACGCTTCGAACGCTTCCAGCACCCCGGCCCGGGATGCCGTGTCCGCCCGCAACGAGGTGACCGCGAAGCCGCGTGACTTCAGCACATCCACGGCCAGGTCGGCGTCGTTGTGGCAGCCGTTCAGCCCGAGGATCTGACTCGCGATGACCAGGGCGCGATCCGTCACGTCGCTTCACAGTCCTTACGGTCGGCGGCATCGTGCGTGGCAAGAATATGAATCGCGCAGGGCCGCATTGTGCTCGCGCGGCGTTGTCGGGCCGAACGATTCCCGGTTCGGCACGAACGGGCGGCCCGTTCCGGGCAGCCCGGTCCGTCAGTTGCTGGACGCAGGAGGTGAGGCTCGTGAAATCCAGCGGCAACGCGCGGCGGCGTGACGTGGCGCAGGCCAGGTTTCGTCCCGCCTGCCATGACTGACGCGGTGCGCAAAGCGCTGAGCGGATCAAGCCGCTGAGCGGCTGCGTGGTCGACAATTGTCCGCAGTAGGACGTTCCGCGGCAGCTCCCCCGACCGAGTGCGACGACCGCGGCCACCACATCATCGGGGATGCAGGAGAGCATCGTGCAAACGGCGCAGTGCCCGGATGGCGGCACGGAGCTCCTGGAGCAGTTCGAAGGTACGGGAGGGGGCGACGTACGGGTTGGCCGCGGTGGCAAAGCCGATCGTGTCGATGGTGCAGCCGAACCTCAGGCCCAGGGTCCGCACCGCGTCGAGGTGTTGGAACGGCACGAACAGGTCAGTGGTCACCAGCAGCAGGCGGGCGCCAGCCGCTGGTTGGGTGACCAGGTCGGCCCAGCCGGTGTACCCGTCGGCTGTGTTGGCTCGGATGCCCGGACGGGTGGACGGGACGGCGAGCACATGCATCTGCGGGGTCGCGTCGAGATAGCTGCGCACCCACCAGTCGGGTCCGCTGCGAGGTTCGACCGGGCCGGCGGGCCGGAACGTGGCGCGCAACGTCTCGTGAACCGCGTCCCCCTCCGTCGGACACGATCGCAGGCCAAGCTTCCGAGCGGCTCCCCCTTGGTGGTCGAGGACACGCAGGCTGCCCAAACCAGCCACCGTGGAGGTGTGGACGCCCGAGCGGACAATGTCGGCGGCGAAGGTCGACCGGGCCATCATCGTGCGGACGCCGCCGCCGAGCACGAGAAGGTGGTCGTACGAGGTGTCCTGGGGCTTCCTGCGGTCGGCCAGGCCGAGGGCGGTGGTCGTCGTGCGGATCAGGGCGTCCAGGTCGGCGGGGAATGTCTCGCCCGTCGTCGCGATCCGTTCTCGGCCTTGCCGGTAGTCCCAGCGGTCGGAGTAGCTGTCGGCCAGAGCGAGGCTCTCGGTCAGCGGCGCCCCGGGTAGCGGCGGGAAGCCGAAGGCGTCCAGCAGGGCGGTCATGGCCGGTGAGGTAAGCCACCTGACCATGCCGTCAGCATCAGCGGTCGGCAGTGGTTCGGTGGTGTACATGGAACTCACCAGGCGGCGGCGCTGCCGTTGACGGATCGGTGCAGCTGGCGCATGGACAGAATGGCGGAGCGGATTTCCTGCAGGTAGCGGTCGGGGTCGGTGGCGCCCGGGGCCATCGCGATCGTGGCCCGCGCCGGGTCGAAGCCGATGGTGTCGATCCCGCATCCGTGCCGCAGGGCGAGCACCCGGATCGCGTCGGCGTGCTGGAAGGGGACGTAGATCGGTGAGGTGACGACCAGGATGCGGTCGGCCGGGGTCAGCCGGACCCGCTGTGCCCAGAACGCGTAGGTGTCCGAGGTGTTCGCGCGGCGGGTGTCCGGCTCGTTCGACGGGGCGGCGAGGATGTGGACCGCGATGTCGGCGGCGGCGTAGGTACGGGTTTCCCAAGCGCTGTGCGTGTCGGAGTCGCCGGACGACTCCCTGTCCGGTGGGGTGTCGATGTCGAACCCGGTGCGCATCCCGACATCCATGGCGTCGATCTCGTAGGGGCTGTCGGCGAGGCCTGGGACGGCCCGCTCCATGTCGTTCAGCCGGCGAAAACTCCCCAGGGCGGCCAGCTCACCGATGATCGTCGCCTGCTGCCGGACCAGCCGTGCGGCGTACTCCGTGCGCTGCAGGCACGCCCGGGCGAGCCCGCCGAGGACCAGCAGATACCGGTACTTCGAATGCGGTGGCGGCTGCGGAGTGACCAGTTGCAGTGCGGTCGCCGCTCGGTGGATCAGGTTGGCGGTCTCCGGGTCGAAGGTCGGCGCGACGACCTGGTCGCGTTCGTGGTCCCGCTCCCGGAAGTCCCAGTGCTCACCGGAGAAGTCGCCGAGCCAGTCCAGCATCGTCGCCGTCGATCCCGCCGGCAGCGAACCCCCGAACGCCGCGACGAGCGCCTTCATCGGCGGGGACGAGATCCATCGATGGATTTCCTCGTCCACCGCGTCCGGAACAAAATGTGGTGCGCAGACCGGAATCGGCACGGACGCGAAATCAACCACGTTTCCTCCGCTGCTCGGGGGCTGGCAGCGCAATGATAGAAGGCCACCGGGTTCCGTGTGTCTCTGACGGACGGCCTGGCTGTCCGTCAGGATGGGACATGACCGCTCCGGCGCGCAGCGATGTGACGACGTGACTGAGCTGCCCCGCCCCTCCGTTGACGTCCAGCGCGTCCTGGCCCGCGACGATCTGATCATGTTGGCGGTCGACGCCGATATGGCGGTCGGCATCGTCCGCCAGCGGGAGGCGCTCGCACGCAAGAGCGCGGCCGAGAAGAGTCTGTTCTCGGTGGCACTCGAGCACCACCTTCGGGCTGCCTGCGACGGGGGCGATGAGTGGTCGATCCGCGCGCTCGCGTGGCGGCACGCTGGCGTCATCGTCCGGTTCAGTGCTTTGGTCGGGATCCCGGTGACGATGCCGACGGGCGTGTCATACACAACGACCCAGATGCACACGAACTCGTTGCGACAGCTGGAAGACGAGGCCACCGCCGACGATCCCGACGCGCTGCCCCTCGACCTCCCCCTCTACACGATGCACCGGTATCGCGTGTCCCGTGACCTTCGGCTGACCGGTGACACACACGCGGCGCTGGCGTCTGTCGGCAACGACGCGCTGAACGGCACGGGCGCCGAACCGCTCATGGGACATCTGATGTATGAGATGGGCGCGGCCTACATCGCCACCGGACGAGCTCAGGCGGTAGAGGCGGCGTTGCAGGACAAAGACGCGTACTTCTCAGGGCCTCGGGCTTCGGGTTTCTCCACCCGCTATCGGTGCAACTTCATCCGGGCGATGAGTTGGTGGGAGACCGGCGACGACCGTGCCGGTGACGAGCTGCGCGAAGCCCTGCGGCTTGCCCGCAGAAACGACCCGGCACGCGCAGCCGACGCCGATGAAGCGCCGGAGGCCGGCATCAGCCTGCTGTCGATCACGCTGGCCGCCGCCGAGTACCTGGCCGGGCCCGATCGCTCGGCCGAGGAGCACGCCGAGGCCCTCGGTCTTTGTCGGCAGGCCTTGCACATCGCCGAGCACGCGCGCGGCCGCTGGCGGGTGATCGCGCGCTCACGGGCGCCGCTCGCCGTCGTCTTCCAGCGCATCTATGGCGACATCGCCCTGCTCGCAGCGCGGCTGCCGGGAGCGGAGGCGGCCGAAGTGGGCTTGCGGGTCGCGCTGGCGGCCAAGCAGACCGGTTTCGCCGCGCAGCTCCGCACCGGCGATCACCAGCTGCTCAGCCCGGGGGTTCGGAACATCATCCAGGACATCATCCAGGTCGAGTCCGACCACCGGACGCGCCTCGTATCCACTGCCGAAACCGACGAGAAGCTCCTGCGGCTGCGGTTCGAGCTGCAGGAGGCGGTGTCGCCGATGCTCGCCGACACCGTTCTGCCACCGCCCGTGGACCTGTCCGTCCTCACCAAGATGATTGGCCCAAGGTACGCACTGGACTACCTGGAACTGCCCGACAGCCTTGCCACGACACACCTGTTCCGGTCGCTTGTCCGGCCGGGCAACCGGCTCACCTTCGAGCGGTTCGACCCTGACCCTTTCCACGCGCGGTTCTTCGAGTACGCCCGCCGCCACGGTGCGCTGGCCAGAATGCTGTACGACGTGCAACGGCACCGGGAACTGGCCAAGGACATCACACACGACGTCGAGTACAGCGAGGCCGTCGGCCCGCCCGGTGCTTTCGACTGGCGGCACCTCGCGGACGACATCCTGCCCGAGGACCTGCGGTTGGATCTGGTGGCGGACCGGCGTAAACCACTCGAACTCGTCATCTCGGCGCATTCCTGGCTGAGCCTGGTGCCGTGGCCGGCACTGCGCCTCGTCAGCACCGACGGCACACGAATGCGAGTCGTCGAGAACGCCGTCGTTACGCAGACACCGTCCCTGACCTGCCTGCAGCACGGGTCCCCGCCGCCGGTCAGCGGCCGGGCGCTCATCCGGCTCGTCGGGGGCGACGGAGGCGTCGACATTCGAGCCGAACGCGGCGCGTGGGGCCTGCCGGAAACGACTGACTCGGTCCCGCTGAGCGCATGTGACATCGGGTCTGCCGAGCTACCGACGGCGATCTCGCGACTCGAAGACTCGCTCGGGCGGTGGGGCTTCGTGCACTTCGCCGCGCACGGGGACGGCACCGGCCTGACGCAGAACCTGCTGTTTCCCGAGGCTCACCTGTCGTTCGGCAACGCCCTGACACTGCGCTGGCCGAGCTCCATCCTGATGGCCTCCTGCCACGTCGGGCAGGTCATCAATGTCACCGAGGCCGAACCGCTCAACCTGGTGATGGGCCTGCTCAGCGGCGGCGCGCGATGTGTCGTCGCCGGAATCGCCGCCGTCGACGACCAGGGGACCGGTGAGGCGGCCAGCCGGATCGTACGGGCGATCCGCGAGCGATCCGTGTCGCTCGACGTCGCCCTGCGCGATGCTCAACTCGCTGCCGTCAAAGCCGGTGCCCAGGAACGCGAGTGGGCGCTACTGGCTGCCTATACGCAGTGAACGGCGCGACGCGGCGATCTCCAGGGCCTCCCCGACCAGATCCCGCCGGCCCGGCTCGCCGGCAAAGCGCCCGAGCTCGAACCAGGTCCGGCGCCAAGCCTGGTAGCCATCGCCGTCGCCTGTTTCGGTCAGCGACCGCAGGGCGATCACCGACTGGACGAACAGTGGCAGGGTCGCTGCGCCGATGGCGCTGCCGTGGTTGGGGCCACCGGCGCCGTCCTTGCTCGCCAGCCACACCGACATGACCTCCACCGCATGGTCGTCCAATGGGTCCGGTTTGAGGCACGGAGCGAACGTCTCGAGGGACGGCAGCGAGTGGCCCGGCACCAGCAGCGCGAGGTTGAGCCGCAGCTGCACCAACGCGCGCTGGTGCGCCTGTGCCAGCGGCACCGTGCGCCCGGCATCGTCGATCACCAAGGCCTCGATCATCCGGTACGCCCGCGTGAACAGGCCGAGGAGCGCCGATCGCTCCGCACTCCAGGTTGCCGCGCGCGTCGGCTTCCGACCAGCCGCCTCCATCGCCGGGCCGAGGGCCAGGAACAGCAGGATCGCGCGAGCCGTCATGATGCCGGGATTCCGCGCACCGGTCACCATTGACAGCCGGAACTCGTCAACACGGAAAGCCGGAGGATAGGTCTCCCTGATCCGTTTCGCGGCACCGAGCGCCCGCTCTCCGGTGTTGACTGCGTTCGCCAGGCTCCCGTACATCCGCTGCACCCACTGCTGCTCATCCTCGTCCGCGAACTGCTCGCTCCATCGGCCAATGACCCGCTCGGCGGTCCGGCAGGCGGTGCCGGTCTCCGCTAGGGCAATCTGCAACACCACCTCGTCCAGGTCGATCAGGTAGCGAACCCGGTCGGGGTGGTTGCCGTGCGAGTCGACACAGACCTGGTGCCGCTCTGCCACCTCAAGATGGACGATGTATGCCTCGTCGTAACCCTCCTCTGTGTCGCGTTTGGATTCCGCGAGGGCGTGTGCGCGGATCCCGCCGAGCGCCCTACCAGCGAACTCCGGCCAGACCAGGCCACGCGCCGCGTTTGCCAGGTGTTTGACCTGGCGGTACGCGCAGACGCTGGGAATGCGACGCGCCTCGTCCAGCGACTCGAAGGCCGCTTTGATCTGCTGGAGCGCCTGCCATGACGCTTCATAGATCAGCCAACCCATCAGGGGCAGCCGCTCCAGCAGCGGTGGCGGTGGCACCTGCGGCACCGGGTTCACGAAGAACTCGTCGCGGTAGGACTGCACATCTACCCTGATCTGCTCGACGACGTCATCGTCGGTTTCGCGGCCGTTGTACCGGAAGTCCTCGCAGAGCTTACGCAGTTCCTCGACGCCAAGCATGGCAATGACTCCTGTCGCTCGGTGACCGTCCGCCAGGCCTTTTGTGTCCGTCAACTGCTGACGGACACACGAGATGGAGGGCTCGCCATGCTGACCGCCAGCAGTCCGATTTGCGCTCCGACTCGGGCTCGGCGCGGCCGGCGCGCTGTTCGTCCTCGGCTTCCGAAAACGCCGTCCCGGGTCCGGCACCTTCTCGCGTACTGTGCGCGCATGGCATCCCGCCCTCGCCTCCGCCCCTGGTCCGGCGACCCGCTCTGGCAGACCTGTCTCGCCGCCGTGGTCGTGTTGCTGGCGATCGGGGTGCTCCTGCTCTGGGTCGTCGGCCTGGTGCGCGGGTACGTCAGCATGGTGGCGGAGGCGCCGCTGCTGGCGGCCGTCTGCACCGCGATCGGCGTGGTCGTCGTCGTCGGCGCCGGGCGGGCCTACCGCTGGCTCGCGTCCACGCACCAGTCGATCCCGAACCGACGGCCCGACGTCCACCTCGCCCGGCACGAGCTGCCCGGCTACCGCGCGCTGCTGACCACGCTGGACCGGCAGGCGGGCCGGGCCGCCGCCGACGCGTTCGCCGACCTCGTCGACCACTCGGCGGCGATCAACGGCCTGATCTTCCACGCCCGCCGCCGCGACCTGCGCGCAGAGCTGCAGCCCTTTGCCGATCGCGTACTCGCGGCAGCGCCGCGCCCGGACCCCGTCGCGTCGGCGCTCGCCAGCCTGCACGAGGACGGTCACGTGCGTGAGGCGGCGGTCGCCGGGATGGCGGCGCGGCCGCTGCCCGAGCACGTGCCGTTCCTTGTCGAGCGTGCCGTGGACTGGGTCGAGCCGGTGCGGGTCCGGGCACTGCGGGTGCTGCGCGACCTGCTCGCCGCCCATCCGGACCGCTACCGTCCGCTCATCGCCGGTGCACTGCCGCGGGTCGCCGCGCGCCGGCACGCCGCCGGCCTCGCCGGCCTGGTGGACTGAGGCGTGTTTGGAGAGTCGTTGAAGGGTCTGTTCGCGACGATCGAGCGGCACTGGAGGGGCACTGGCGATGGGTGCCACCGGCCGCGCGGGCCGTGCCACGATCGGCCATTCGGAGTATGCCTGCCGTTTGGGGGTTACCGGTGGAGAGTCGCGAACAGTTCGACGTCATCGTGGTGGGCGGCGGCCCGGGCGGCTCGACGCTGTCGTCGCTGGTGAGCATGCGGGGCGCCCGCGTGCTGCTGCTCGAGCGCGAGGTCTTTCCGCGGTACCAGATCGGAGAGTCGCTGCTGCCCTCGACCGTGCACGGCGTGTGCCGGCTGCTCGGCGTGGCCGACGAGCTGGCCAAGGCCGGGTTCCCGGTCAAGCGGGGCGGCACGTTCCGGTGGGGTTCGCGGCCCGAACCGTGGACGTTCTCGTTCGCGGTGTCGCCGCGGATGGCCTCGCCGTCGTCGTTCGCCTACCAGGTCGAGCGGGCCAAGTTCGACAAGATCATGCTGGACAACGCGGCGCGGCTCGGCGTCGACGTGCGTCAGGGCTGCACGGTGCACGACGTGCTGGACGACGGCGAGCGGGTGCACGGCGTGCGGTGGACCGACGCCGACGGTAACGAGCGCCTGGCCGAGGCCCGGTTCGTGGTCGACGCGTCCGGCAACACGAGCCGCCTGCACACCCGCGCCGGGGGCCGGCGCGAATACTCCGAGTACTTCCGCAGCCTCGCCCTCTTCGGCTACTTCGAGGGCGGCAAGCGCCTTCCCGAGCCGAACTCCGGAAACATCCTGTCCGTCGCCTTCGACAGCGGCTGGTTCTGGTACATCCCACTGAGCCAGACCCTGACGAGCGTCGGCGCGGTCGTGCACCGCAGCATGGCCGAGAAGGTCCAGGGCGACCCGGAGCGGGCGCTGGCCGCCCTGATCGCCGAATGCCCCCTGATCAGCGAGTATCTGGCGGACGCCACCCGCGTGACCGAGGGCCGCTACGGCCAGATCCGCGTGCGCAAGGACTACTCCTACCACAGCACCCGCTTCTGGCGTCCCGGCCTGATCCTCGTCGGCGACGCCGCATGCTTTGTCGACCCGGTCTTTTCTTCAGGGGTGCACCTGGCAACCTATAGCGCCCTGCTGGCCGCACGGTCGATCAACAGCATTCTGGCCGGCACCGTCGAGGAGGGCCCGGCGCTGCAGGAGTTCGAGGCGCGCTACCGCCGCGAATACGGCGTCTTCTACCAGTTCCTGATGTCCTTCTATCAGATGAACCGCAACGAGGACTCGTACTTCTGGGAGGCCAAGCGGGTCACCCGCAGCGAGCACCGCACCGAGCTCCAGGCCTTCGTCGAGCTCATCGCCGGAGTGTCCTCGGGCGAGTCGGCGCTCACCGACGCCGACACGTTCGTCCAGAACTTCACGATGCGCGCCGACGAACTGGAGGTCGCCGTCGACAAGCTGTCCGACGGCGACAGCGGCAGCGCGGCGATGCTCCGGTCGTCGGTGGTGCGTGGCGCGATGTACGAGGGCTCGCAGGTCCAGATGCGTGCGCTGCTGGGCACCGACGCTGCCCGGGAGGCCGCGATGTTCCCCGGCGGCCTGGTGTCGTCGCTGGACGGCCTCTCCTGGGAGTACCAAGCTTGATACTGCAACGCGGTTCGTGACCCGTGCCGGCGGTCGTTCGTTTGTCCTATGTGGTCAGTGCTGTGCTGGTTGAGGCATGGGACGTTGACTGTGACGATCTGTTCGCGCGGGTCGCGAACCGGTTCTCGCGGGTGGAGCCGCGTCGGCGGGCGGGAGTGCCGTTCGCATGATTCACCGCAGGGGTGGCCGCCGAGCTACACACCCACGCTGCGGTCAAGACATTGGTCGGCACGGTGCCGGCCGGTGCGTGGCGGCGGATGTCGTGCGGTGACGGGGCGCTCGGGCCACGGGTGTACGACCGGGCGTGACGACCGATCCGCCGCGGGAGCTGGAGCTGGCTGGGGCTGAGGCGGCGGATCTGGACCAGCGGGTGCGGGCGTGTGACCGGCTGACGATGGCCGCGGCGGAGCAAGGTGCGGATCAAGGACCTGGTCCGGCAGGTGATGCCGTGCACCCCGCTCACCGGTGACCTGGGCCACGCCGACCTGGCCATGCTGGAACGTCTCGCCGACCCGCGGGCGCTGCTCAAGGCGGGCCTGGCCAGGTTGACCGCGGTGATCGTGAAAGCGTCGAACAACCATCAAGGACAGGCTCGGGCCGAGCAGTGGCTGACCGCGGCGCAGGCCGCGGTCGACCTCTACGGCACGCATCCGGCGGTGGCGTTCACCGACCTCGCCGCGGAGATCGCCACCGAGGTGCGGCTGCTCCGCGCCGTCGGCGTCGAGTTGGCCGCGCACGCCGCGGAACGGGAGACGTGCTACCGGTGGACCGACCCCGCGCAGCTGGCCCGGACGCTGCCCGGTCTGGCCCTGGTCGGTGGCCCGGCGGTGACCGCGGTCATCGGTCGACCCGGCCGGTTCCCCACCGCCGCGCACTTCAAGTCCTACCTCGGCCTCGCTCCACGCGCGTCGGAGACCGGCAACACCGACCGCACAGGCGAACCCATGTCCAAAGCGGGGTCCCCGACTGGCCCGCTCCACCCTCATCCGCGCCGCGGACCGGGCCCGCAAACAAGACCCCCAACTCGCCAGGGTCTACCACCAGCAGATGGTCGAACGCGGCGCTGAGCACCTCAAAGCACTCTGCGTCGTCGCCGGCCGGCTCGCCGAACGACGCTGGACCGTCATGCACCGCGGCATGCCCTCCGTCATCTGCGACACCGACGGCAACCCCGTCACGCCCGACCAGGCGAAAACAATCATCGCGGAGCACTGGACCGTCACCGAGGATGTCCGCCGCCGACGCCGCAGCAGCAAAAGCGAAGGCGGGAAGGCCCCTCAGCAAGCCGGGCCTTGACACCAGATCCCCGACAGGAATCAGAGGCGGTGCTCCTCGTAGTCGTCTTCCTCCCCGTCCGCCCCGACGGCGGCGCGCTTCACCACGAGCGCGAGCCCGGCGACCGTCGGAGCGTCGAACACCGCCGCCACCGGCACCTCCACGTCGAACACCGCCCTGATCCGCGACACCA
>NZ_BONQ01000127.1 GCF_016862795.1 Dactylosporangium siamense
CGAACACGCGGGTAGATGACGCGCGCCATCACCGCCGGGCGGCAGAAAGCTACGCCGCCTCGGGCAGGGCCACCTCGGACATGCGAGCGGTCAGGGCGGAGGGCGCGCGGCAAGGACCTGCAGTGGTGCGGTCAATCGACGGCAGCCACCGTGGTTGGCCGGGATCGGGGTGCGATCAGGGCGACTGCACTGAGGTGGAACGCTGTGGCGACCGCGGACCGAGGCCCGCGCACGGTGCTCGTTGCGTCGTGCCGGCGACCTAGGTCGACAACTGGCGGGCAAGCCTTGCTTGGAACGATGCCGCCGGATTGGTCGGAGGTCACGTTCACGGGCGTTGTTGCAACCGGGCGCGGAGACTTCGGCCGCGGCTGGTTCTGTCGTGGCCGCGCCCGGCACGGCGCTGGCGGGCGCGGGAGCCGGGGTAGCGGGCCCTGCAACCTGGCCCTCGACCGCTGCAATCGGCGCAGCAGGACTGACAACCGGGCCACCGATGTCGACACCCGGTTGAACGGGAGCGGCAGCCGGTTGAACCGGAGCCACCGCCTCCCGCGAAGGTGAAGGCGCAGGCATCGGAACGGCGCCTACGCGACCGGCCTCGGGGCGAGCAGTCTTGGAAACCGGGCTCCCACCGCCCGAACCCGGTTGAGCAGCGGCTGGAACCGGCTGCCCAAGCGACGGGGCATGAGCGGCACGATCAACCACAGACACTCGGCGCGCGGCTGCGGCACTCGATCCAACAACCCTGGCATCGGACGGAGCAATAGCCGGTCGAGCAGGCGAACGCACAGGATCTGAAGCCGCCCGCACAGACGAAACCATGCGCGTTGGAGTGCGCCGCCCGGGCGAAGGCACACGAGCCGGAGCAGGACGACCAACCACAGACGCTTGGGACGTGGCCGTGGCGCTCGAGCCGACAACCCCTGCATCCGACGGCACCGAAGCCGACCGCGTGGGTGAAGGCACAGGCACAGGAACCGACCGTGCAGGAACAGGCACAGCCGCAGAAGCCGACCGCGCGGGCGAGGGCACAGGCGCAGAATCCGACCGTGCAGGCACAGGCGCAGCAGCTGGCCGTGCAGGCGCGGGAGCCCGGCCAGCAGGCAGAGCAGACCGCCGCTCAGGAGCAGCCGGGCGCTCAGGAGCAGCCGCAGGCGCAGTCACAGGCGCCATAGGCGCAGGAGCCACGGGCGCAGACGCAGCAGCCACAGGCGCAAAAGCGGGAGCGGTGGCTGCTGGGCTGGCGTCAGCGGTCGGTGTGGCTGCGGGACGGCTTGACGCCGACAGTGCCTCCGCTGAGCGCAGCCGGGCCAGCTTCGTCGCGTGGCGGGCCGCCAGTCCGTGCATGCGGGCCGCCGCGAACTCTGCCCGCACCCGCGCCCGCTCCTCGCGTCGGCGCTGGCAGTCGGCCCTCGACGCTGCGAAACGTGCATCCCAGTCGATCGAATCGAACGGGACAAGAGGATTGGAATCTGGTGCTTCCAAAGAGAAGCAAGGTCTTGGCATGTGCGGCCTCCCCCCGGTAGGCGCTGCCTCCATTCTCGACGGTGCACACGACCGCGTCCAGTGCCATGACGCTCAGCGAGCGTTGCCGTACCTCACGTGGCGGTGGTCTGGATCAGGGTGGCGCAGGACGTAGGGTCGTCGGAGAACGGGAGGTGGCCGCAGCCGGGAAGGCGGACGTGGCGGGCGGAGGGCAGGGCGGCGGCGGCGCGGCGGGCCTGGAAGGCAGGCAGGATCGCGTCGCGGCTTCCCCAGGCCACGGTCACCGGGATGTGCGGTAACGCGCCCGGGTCGCTGAACCGGTGCCCGGCGAAGGCCGCCCGGGCGGCCGCAAAGGCCGGCGCGGCCACGAGGGCGTCGACGTCGGCTAGGCACGTCGCGGGGTCTAGGCGGCCGGGGTGGCCGAAGAACAGGCTGAACAGCACGCGGCGCCCGGCTGCTGTGGCGGCGAGGGACGGCAGCGCCGGGCGGGCGAGTCGGCCGAGCAGGCGTGCGCCGGTCAGTGACACCTGGCACCACCGCCGGGAGATCGGGCCCCAGAAGCCGATCGGCGCGAACGCGGTCACTGATCGGGCCACCCCGCGGCGACCGAGTTCGAGGGCGACGCCGCCGCCCAGCGAGCTGCCGGCGACGTGGAAGGACGGGGACGCGGGAAACATCGAGGCAGCGAAGGCCTCCACCGCGTCGGCGAGAGCCGACACATCCGAGGACGAGGACCCAGCAGACGAGAACGCGGAACCAGCGGACGGGGACGAGGACCCAGCAGACAAGAGCGCGGAACCAGCAGACGGGGACGAGGACCCAGCAGACAAGAACGAGGACCCAGCAGACGGGGACGAGGACCCAGCAGACGCGGAAGAAGACCCAGCAGACGCGGAAGAAGACCCAGCAGACGCGGAAGAAGACCCAGCAGACGGAGACGAGGAACCAGCAGACGGGAACGATGAACCGGCAGGCGGAGACAAGGAACCAGCAGACGGAGACCAGGAAATAGCAGGCGGGGAGGCGCCGAAGCCCGGTAGGTCGAGGGCGACGACGTCGAAGTGGGAGGACAGTGAGGGCAGGAGTGGCTGCCACAGTTGCCAGCGGCTGCCGATGCCGTGGATGAGCACGAGCGGGTCGCCCGTGCCCGATCGGTGGTGCGACAGGGCGGTCACCGGATCACCGTACTTGTTGACACCCGGCCAACAACAGGGCACGGTGGCTGCCATGCGGATGAGCGGCGGGCCCGCCGAGCGGGGCCGGCGGCTGGAGCCCGATGTGCGGCGTGAGCAGATCCTGGCCGTCGCGGTGCGGTTGTTCGGGGAGCGGCCCTACGCCGAGGTGTCCACAACGGACATCGCGGATGCCGCCGGGGTCGCGCGCGGGCTCATCAACCACTACTTCGGCACCAAGCGTGGGCTGTTCATCGAGGCGGTCAGGGTACTCGTCACGATCCCGGCGGTCGCGGTGGAACAGCTGCCCGAAGGGGACCTGGCGACCCGGGTCGACGCGAGTGTCACCTGGTTTCTCGACGTGGTGTCGCGGCACAGCCGGTCGTGGCTGGCGGCCGTCGACGGTGGTGGCGTGGGACGCGACGCGGACATCGAGCGGGTCCTGCAGGAGGCCGACGACGTGGCCGCGGACAGCATCCTCGTCGCGGTCGGACTGGACGGCGAGCGCGAGCACCGTGATGAGCTGCGGGCCATGGTGCGCGCGTACTGCGGCCTGGCGAAGGCCACCGCGCGCGAGTGGCTGGAGCACAAGACGCTCAGCCGGGCGCAGGTGCACGTCCTGCTCTCGACGATGCTGGTCACGCTCGTCGAGAAGGTCTTCAAGGAAATGTCATGAGGATCGCCGTCATCGGTGCTGGGTTCGGTGGCATCGCGGTCGCGCATCTGTTGCGCCAGGCCGGTTTCCGCGATGTCGTCATCTTCGACAAGGCGGACGGCGTCGGTGGTGTCTGGCGCGACAACGTCTACCCGGGCTGCGCCTGCGACATCCCCGCGCCGCTGTACTCGTTCTCGTTCGCGCTCAACCCGGACTGGTCCCAACGGTTCCCGCCGCAGCCGGAGATTCTGCGGTACCTGCAACGCTGCGTCCGCGACTTCGACCTGCAGACACGGCTGGGCATCGAGGTGACCGCCGCGGACTGGACCGGCGACGCGTGGCAACTGACGCTGAACAACACCGAGACCGAGACGTTCGACGTGCTGATCCCGGCGATGGGCCAGCTGTCCCGCCCGGTCATCCCGAAGCTCGCCGGCGCGGAGGACTTCGAAGGTCCGGCGATGCACACCGCGCGCTGGGACGTGAGCCAGGACGTCACCGGCAAGAGGATCGCGGTCATCGGCACCGGCGCGAGCGCGATCCAGCTCGTCCCCGCCATCGCCGGGCAGGCCGCACACGTCACCGTCTTCCAGCGCACGGCACCGTGGACGCTGCCGAAACCGAACCGGCGGTACAAAGCCTGGCGCCGGGCGCTCAACCGCAAGCTGCCGGCGCTGATGCGGGTGGCGCGGGCCGGCACGTGGCTGCTGACGTGGGTGACGGGCAAGGCGGTGACCGGCAGCCGACCGGCCCGGCTCGCGGTGTGGGCGCTGTCCAGCGGGCAGCGGCTCGTGCAGGCGCGGGGCATCCGGAAAGCGGTCACGCCGGACTACGCGATGGGCTGCAAGCGGGTGCTGTTCACCGGCGACTGGTTCCGGACGCTGCGCCGCCCCGACGTCGAGCTCGTCACCGCCGACATCGAGCGGATCACCACCGCGGGGATCCGCACCGTCGACGGCGAGAGCCACGAGTGTGACGTCATCGTGTACGGGACGGGTTTCGCGGCCACCGAGTTCCTGGCGCCGGTGCGGATCACCGGGCGGGACGGTCGCGCGCTGCACGACGAGTGGCAGCACGGCGCCTACGCGCACCTCGGCATGGCCGTGCCGGGCTTCCCGAACATGTTCATGATGTACGGCCCGAACACCAACACCGGCAACACCTCGGTGGTGTACTTCCACGAGGCGCAGGCCCGGTACATCGTGCAGGCGGTGCGGCTGCTGGCCGCGGGGGGCCCGGTCGAGGTGCGCGCGGAGGTGGCGGCGGCGTTCGACGCGGAGATGCAGCGGCGGCTCGGCGCGAGTGTCTGGGTGGGTTGCGACAGCTGGTACCGCACCGGCGGCGGCCGGGTCGTCACCAACTGGCCCGGCATGGCGGGCGAGTACGCCGCCCGCACCGCCACGCTGAACGAAGCGGACTACACGACAGCCCGCTGAACGAAAAGCTACACGACCACCCGCTGAGCGGTCCCGAAGCGCATCCGGAAGTCGGCCGCCACGAACGACAGCAGCGGCCGCCGTCCGGCGAGGAACCGCAGCGGCCCGTCGGGCGCGATCGTCCACGCGACCCTGGCCGGACCGTAGCGGGCAGTCGAACGGACCGGCGTCGTCACCAGACGCCCGGCGAGGTCCTGCAGGACCCGGAACCCCACCGGCAGCCGCGGCGGCAAACCCCGGCCGGACAGCCGCGCAGACGCGATCGCCCCGTCCGGCGTGAGCGCTGAAGCCGCCGTGCCGGACAGCGAGAACGACGCGAGGTCCTTCGGGATCCCCCACAGCTCCCGACCGCCGTCGCGGGAGGCGACGCTGTCGACCCAGATGTGCGTGATGGTGACCCGCGGCCGCCACCCGTCCCGGGTGAGCACGGCCGACAGCAGCTCGCGGTAGCTCAGGTCGCCGCCCGGCTGGTAGTCGACCCACGCGGTGCCGATGAACGCCCGGCCGAAGAGCCGAAAAGGGCGAACCGCGGATGGCACCGCAGGCACGGAGGCGAGCGGCACGGCCCAGACGGACACGTGCATCCGGCCGCGCAGCGACCACGGCGATGGTGGATATGAGCGAAGCCCGTCGATGCCCACGACGGCACTCTACGCCTCTTGACAGTCTGCCAACAAGCGGAGGTAAATGACTCTTCAGGAAACAGCGTTTCGTCCAGCGATACGTCAGGAGGTACCGAAGCATGTTCTCCAAACGGTTCGCCGCACTGTCCGCCCTCCTCATCACGGCCGCCCTGAGCCTGCCCGGCCAGGCCCAGGCCGCGACCTGGACCCAGGTCAGCAACACCGTCGACGTCTCATGCGCGGCGTTCACCTACCACCCCTCGGCCGACTGGTTCCTGCCGGCCGGCACCCCCAAGGGTCTGGTCTACCTGCAGCACGGCTTCTCCCGCTCCAACGGCAACCTGGCCGACCTGGCCGAGCACTACGCCGCGGCCGGGTTCGTGGTCTTCGCCCCGACGCTGCCGTCGGCCGACATCTTCGGCTGCACGGTCAGCAACCTCGGCAACAACGCCCCGTTCCTGAACAACGTCGCGACCTGGCTCGGCCAGGCCAACAACGCCAACGGCGCGCTCGCCCGCAGCTACGCCAACGCGCTGAGCAAGGCCGGCCGCCCGGCCGCGGCCCTGCCCACGTCGTACGTCATCGCGGGTCACTCCGCCGGTGGCGAGGTCGCCGCATACGTGGCGAACCGGCTGCGCACCACGTATCCGGGGCAGTTCGCCCGGGTCCGCCTCGTCCAGCTGCTCGACCCGGTGAAGTCGTTCATCGGGTCGAACATGGCCACCGGCCTCAACGGCCTCAACCTGACCAGCACGCCGATCTTCGCGATCTCGTCGCCGCCGTACACCGCCAACAGCAATGCCAACGGCACGGTCGAGCTCACCACTGACGTGCACCGGCCGTTCCTGGGTGTGCGGCTCACGACCGGATCCCACTGCGACGCGGAGGGGTCGAGCACCGACGGGCTGTGCACGACGCTCAACGGCGCCTCGCAACCGGGCAACGTCACCGCCCTGCAGACCTTCGCGGTCGCCTGGGCCAACGATGCGGTCGCGGGTACGACCAGCGCCACCTACTACCCCGGCGGCGCGTACTACCAGTCACTGCTGACCAGCGGCGTGACGCAGACCCTCAGCGGCGCCTAACCACGAACCCGGGTCCGCTGGAGATGCAAGAAGGCATTGACGGCGGACCCGGGTCTACCCGTACGCTGTCGCCCAAGGGGAAACTTCGTTTCACTATGGGAAACAGAGGTCCGAATGGCTCAACGCTTCAGCCGCCGCGGCGTGCTGCTCGCCACCGGCGGTGCGGTCGTCGCCGGCGCCCTGATCAGCCCGGCCAAGGCCGACGCCGCGTACTCGAACGTCGGCACGTACGGCACCACGGTCAACGGCGACCCAGCCGACGTGTACCACCCCAACACCTCCTCACCGCACCAGCCGTGGCCGGTCGTGCTGCTGCTGCAGGGCGCCAACGTCGGCCGGGCCAACTACGCCGGCTTCGCCCGCAAGGTCGCCTCCTACGGCTTCGTGGTCGTCGTCCCCGACCACACCCGCGTCATCTTCGGCGTCCCCGGCCTGTACGCCGACGGCGCGGAGGCCACCTGGACGGTCGCCTGGGCCGCCGCGGAGAACGCCCGCGCCGGTTCGCCGCTCCAGGGCCAGATCGACGCCGGCACGCTCCTGCTCACCGGCCACTCGTTCGGTGGCGCCGCCGGCCTCGGCCTGTCCACGGGCCTGTCGACCCCACCCTTCACCGACCTGCCGATCCCGGCGCCGCCGCAGCTGAGGGCGGCCGCGTTCTACGGCACGAACAACGCCGTCCCCGGCTCGCCGGTCATCCCGCCGGTCGCCAACACCATCCCGGTCGCGCTCATCCAGGGCGCCGCCGACGGCGTCGGCAGCCCCGCCAACGGCCTGGGCACCTACTCGGTCCTGCTGGGCGTGCCGAAGCTGTACGTCAGCGTCACCGGCGCCAACCACTACGGCATCACCGACGCCCAGAACCCGGCCGGCGCGCGCCCCGACCTGTCCCCGCAGACCCTCAACCAGGCCGCCGGGGTCGAGACCATCGCCCGGTGGGCCGCGCTGTGGCTGCGCGCCCAGCTCGGCGACCCGGTCGGCGCCGCCTGGGTCTACGGCATCGGCGACGCGGTCGACGCGGGCGTCGAAACCCAGTACGCCCGCTGATCAGGGGCGAGCGCCCGGCCGAAACGCCGGGCGCTTGCCGGATGACAACGAACCGTCGGTGAACTGGGCGGATAGTGTTCCAACGATCGACGTTGGGACGGTTTTCGGTGGGATTGAACCTGCACGTGCAAGGACGCATCGGTGGCGGCACCGTCATCGTCGCCCGGGGCGACCTCGACTACGGGGTCGCCGACCGGTTCCGGGCGTGTGTCGAGCAGGCGCTGCAACCGCCGCCCGGCGCGCTGTACGTCGACCTGCGGCTGGTCACGTTCGTCGACTCCAGCGGCCTCGGTGCCCTGGTCTCCGCCCACAAGCTGGCCGAGCGCGCCGGGTCGCGGCTGGTGCTGGAGAGCCCGTCGGAGGCGCTGCTGCGCACGTTGCGCACCGCCGGCCTGGTTACCCTGTTCGGCCTCCCACCGGCGTAGCGTCGTCCTGCCGGAGCCGCCCCGGTTCGAGCGCCTGCACCGGGAGCCGCACGGATGGCGGGACCGGCACCGCCCTGCGCGACCTGGGGGTCCAGTCCTTCCACGCCAGGGCACGCCGCTCGACCAGGTGCCAGGACAGCGCGGCGGCGGCGAACGCGGTGGCGAGCGACATGGCGATGAAGGGCAGGTAGCCCCACCGGCTCCAGCCGAGGCTCGCGAACACCTGCTGGCCGATGAAGCCGTAGATGTAGACACCGTACGAGTAGTCGTTGCGCCGCCCGATCCCGCGCAGGGCCGACGGCATGCGGACGCCCGCCCAGGCGAGGACGTACACCAGCGCCGGGAAGCCGATCACGAAGAAGCCGCCGAACAGCAGCGACCCGGCCAGTGCCGCCAGGCACGCGAAGCCGAGGCCGTCGTGGATGACGACGCGGTCGCGGTACAGCTCCAGCAGGGCCCCGCCCAGGAACAGCAGTCCCAGGTACATGAGCCAGTGCGGCGACACGGCCCCGAGCAGCGGCAGGTGCACCGAGCCGTAGTACGGGGTCGGCGGGCCGAGCAGCGGGCGGCCCTGGATCTGGTCGACGACGACGACGCCGTACAGCACGACCACGAGACACCCGACCAGCCACCGGCGGCGGCGCAGCACCGCGGTCACCGCCAGGGTGCCCGCCAGGGCGTAGCAGAGCACCTCGTACACCAGCGACCAGAGCGCACCGTCGAACACGCTGCCGCCGCTCTGCCGTCCCCACGGGGTGGAGGCGCCGAGCAGGTCGTGGATGCCGTACTGGCGCACACCGGCGAACCAGTTGCCGGTCACGTACTGCAGCGGCCCCTTCGGCCCGGACCAGAACCCGTGCAGGGTCCCCCATTCCCGCAGCGCCACCAGCGGCGCGACGACGAACGCGGTCACCAGCAGGCACACCCACAGCCCGGGCAGGATCCGCAGCATCCGGTGCCACACGAACCGGGGCAGCGACGTCCGCGCCGCGCTGCGGGTGATCAGCAGGCCGGACAGCACGAAGAAGCCGAACACGGCCAGGGTCCCGGTGTTGGTCTGGTTGCGGAACAGCGACTCGGCGAGGTCCTCCCAGCCGAAGCCGAGCGACGTGCCGTGGGTGAACACCACGACGACGGCGAGCCCGAGCCGGATCGCGCCGATGCCGTTGTCCCGCCCCGAGTACAGCTGCCCGAGGGTCGCCCGCGGCAGGCTGTGCCGCGCTTTCGAACGGTGCCACACCCGTGACCGCCGGCGTTGAGAGGGTACGGCCGGCCGTTGCCCGAGTTGCGTCAACACTTTCCTTTCCCTCGCGAGCGACAGCCTGATCAGCTGTCGCAGCACCATGCCGGGGGGAAGGTGTGGCCGTGACGGGCCGGAGGGCGGATGGGGTGACGGCCGGGCGGGCCCGCATCCACGCCACGAGGCTATCGCACGGGTCCGGCCACACCGGGTGAATGCCGGGCGGACCTCTGGTGAAGTGTCATCGGGTGAGATCCGGCGGGTTCGGCGCCACCCCGCGCCGGTGCGGGTCCGCCGGGTAGAGATGGGGCATGGATTTCGGAGTCGGATACTTCCCCACACACGACGCGATGGGCCCCGGGCCGCTCGCCCGGCTGGTCGAGGAGCGCGGGCAGGGCGCGCTGTTCTTCGCCGAGCACACGCACATCCCGGCGAGCCGGGACACCCCGTACGGCGACGGCAGCAAGGAACTGCCGCGGCGGTACTGGCACACCTACGACCTGTTCGTCGCGCTGACCGCGGCCGCCGCCGCGACCAGCCGGCTGCGCGTCGGCAGCGGCATCTGCCTGGTCATCGAGCGCGACCCGATCATCACGGCGAAGGAGGTCGCGTCCGTCGACCACCTGTCCGGCGGCCGGTTCGAGTTCGGTGTCGGCGCCGGGTGGAACCGCGAGGAGATGCGCAACCACGGCACCGATCCGCGGGTCCGCATGCAGGTCCTGCGGGAGCGGATCGAGGCGATGCGGGTGATCTGGCGAGACGAGGAGGCCAGCTACGACGGCCGGTACGTGTCGTTCGACCGGATCTGGTCGTTTCCCAAGCCGGTCCAGTGGCCGCACCCGCCGATCCTCGTCGGCGGCACCGGTCCCGGCGTCCTGGACCGGGTCCTGGCGTTCGGCACCGCGTGGTTCCCGAGCTACGACGAGAGCATCTTCCCGCGCATCGCGGAGCTGCGGTCACGCGCCGAGCGCCCGATCGACGTGCAGGTGATCAGCGTCCCCGACGACCCGGCGGTCCTGCAACGCCTCTACGACGCCGGGGTGCGGCGGGCCAGCCGCTGGCTGCCGTCAGCGCCGCAGGCGGCGGTGGAGCGGGCACTGGAGCGCTGGGAGACCGCGATCGCCGACTTCACCGGCAAGGGCGGCTGGTGACCGAGGCCGAGGCCAGGGCCAGGTTCGCGGCGTCGCCGGTGGCCCGCCTGGCCACCGCGACACCGGACGGCCGGCCGCACCTCGTGCCGATCGTGTTCATCCTGCGCGACGGCACGATCTACCACGGGGTCGACGCGAAACCGAAGCGCGGCACGGCGCTGCGCCGGCTCGCGAACCTCGACGCCAACCCCCACGCCAGCGTCCTCGTCGACCACTACGACGACGACTGGGACGCGCTGTGGTGGGTGCGCGCCGACGGCACCGCCCGCGACGTCGACCCGGCCGGCCCGGAGGGGCGTGCGGCGGTGCGTCTGCTCGCGGCCCGGTATCCGCGGTACCGGCTGCTGGGCCGCCTGATCGCCATCGACGTCACCGGTTGGTCGTGGTGGACCGCGTAGCGGGCGACCTTACGATGGCCACGTGCCCACATTCGTCGGTCGGGAGCGGGAGACGGCGCGGCTCGCGGCCCGGCTGCGGGCCGCCGTTGCCGGCGCCGGGTCGGTGGTGCTGGTGGGCGGCGAGCCCGGCGTGGGCAAGACCCGCCTGGCCACGCAGACCGCCGGCGTCGCGCGTGACCTGGGCATGGTGGTCGCCGCCGGGCGCGCCACGGACGACGAGGGCAGCCCGCCGTACCGGCCGGTGAGCCAGGTGCTCCGCGTGCTCGGCCTGCCCGACCCGCTGGGCGGCGGCGCGGTCGCGGACGGGCGGGCCGACGTGGCGGCGCAGGAGCGGTTCCGCCGCTACGAGGCGGTGAGCGAGGCGCTGCGCGCCGCCGCCGCGCCGGCCGGCCTGTTCGTGCTGCTCGACGACCTGCACTGGGCGGACGCGGGCACCCTGCGGCTGCTGGTGCACGTGGCCCGTGACGTCCCGGGCCGCCTCGTGCTGGTGGCCACCTACCGCACGACCGAGCCCGCGACCGACGCCGTGTTCGGCGGGTCGCTCGCCGCGCTCGCGGTCGAGCCGGTCGTGGAGCGGATCGTCCTCACCGGGCTGTCCGAAGCGGAGGTCGGCCGCCAGCTCGACGCGGTCACCGGTTTCGCCGTTCCGGCCGGGGTGGCGCAGGCCGTCCACCGGCGCACGCACGGCAACCCGTTCTTCGTCGGGGAGCTCGGCCTGCTGCTGACCGGATCGCCACCGGCGGTCGCGGAGCCGGGCCTCTTGCTCTTGCCAGCCGGATCACCGCCGGCGGTCGCGGAACCGGGCCCTTTGCCGGCCGGATCACCGCCGGCGGTCGCGGAGCTGCGGCTGCCGGACGGTGTCCGCGACGCGGTGCGGGCGCGGCTGGCCCGGTTGAGTGCCCAGTGCCGGCGCGTGGTGCGGGCCGCGGCGGTGCTGGGCGCCGCGCCGGACGCGGCGGTGCTCGCCGAGGTGACCGGCCTCGAGCCGGCCGGCGTGCTCAGCGTGCTGGACGAGGCGGCCGCCGCCGGCATCCTCACCAGGGATGCCGGGACCTGGTGGGGCACCGCGGGATCACCGGAGGGCGGCGGCGACGGCTTCACGCACGACCTGATCCGCGAGGCGGCCGCGGCCGAGGTGCCCACCGCCGAGCGGATGCTCCTGCACGCGCGGATGGCCGCGGGACTGTGCGGCCGCCCCGACGCGGACGCCAGGGCCGCCGAGATCGCCCACCACCTCGTGGCATCGCTGCCGTTGGGCGCCGCCGCCGAGGCCGTAGCCTGGTCGCGCCGGGCCGGTGACCGCGCCGCCGCGCTCCTGGCGTGGGAGGAGGCCGCCGCCTGGTACGGCCGCGCGCTCGACGCCGCGGCGGGCCTGCCACTGCCGGCGGCGGAGCGGGCCGCCCTGCTCACCGGGCGCGCCGCGGCGCAGGTGCGCGGGTACGACATGGACGGCGCCCGCGAGTCACTGACCGCCGCCACCGGCGTCGCCCGGGATGCGGGTGACCCGGAGGCGTTCGCGCGGGCGGTGCTCGTGATGGAAGGAGTCTCGGACTTCCTGTGGGATCCGGTCGGGCGGTCCCTCGCGCAGGAAGCGGTGGAGGCGCTGCCGGACGCCGACAGCGGCCTGCGGGCCCGGCTGATGGCGCAGGTGGTGGTGATGGACGCCTGGCGGCAGACCGCCGACGCCGGACCGCGGTCGCTCGCGGCGGTCGAGATGGCCGAGCGGACCGGCGACCGGCGCGCGCTGGTCGAGGCGCTGCGGGCCCGCCAGTTCGCGCTGAGCTCCCCGGCCGGCGCCGAGGAACGGCTGTCGCTCGGCACGCGGCTCCTCGCGATCGGCGCGGACGGCGACGACGACGCGCTGCTGTGGGGCCGGCTGTGGCGGTTCGACGCCTACGCCCAGCTCGGCGACCTGGCCGCCGCGTCCACCGAGGCCGAGGCGGTGGCGGCGCTCGCCGACCGGACCCGCAGCACCCTCGCGGGCTGGCACGCCATCCGGTCCAGAGCCGCGCTCACCGCCGCGACCGGTGACTTCGCCGAGGCCCTCGCACTCGCGGGGCGGAGCCTGGCCCTCGCCCGGCGCTCGGGCAGCGAGGGGTCGATCCAGCCGTCGGTGGGCGTCCTGCTGGGGATCTGCGCGCTCACCGGCGACCGCTCCGCCGTGGCCCTCGAGGGAGCCTTCGGGCTGCCCGAGACGATGGCGGCGGGCTGGCTGCGTGGTGCGCTCGCCCTGTGGAAGCTCGCGGCCGGTGAGCGCGCCGAGGCGGAGCGGCTGTACCGGGGAGTGCCGCCGGTCGAGCACATCCCGCCGTTCGTCCGCCTCCCGGCCGTGTCCGGCATGATCGAACTGGCCGCCGAGTTCGACGACCTCGCGGCGGTGGCCACGCTGCACGACATGCTGCTGGCCGACGCGGACCGGTTCGTCTGCGGCGGCGCGGGCGTCATCATGATCGGGGGCCCGGCCCGCCTGCCGCTCGGCATCGGCGCCGCGGCGCTCGGCCGCCACGACGAGGCGGTCGCGCACCTGCGCGCGGCCATCGACCTCGGCGGGCGGGCCGGGATGCCGCCGGCGGTGGCGACCGCGCGCTACCACCTCGCCCGGGCGCTGCTGCGCCGGGACGACCCGGGTGACCGCGCGGCGGCGGCCGTCCACGCGACCGACGCGGCCGCGGCGGCCCTGCGGCTGGGCATGCGGCCCCTCGCGGCCCAGGTGGCGGGCCTCGAGACGGGCGCGGCGCAGCGGCGGCCCGACCCGCTGACCCCGCGCGAGCGGGAGATCGCCGGTCACGTGGCGCGCGGGCTCACCAACAAGGCCATCGCGGCCGAGCTCTACCTCTCCGAGCGCACGGTCGAGACGCACGTGCAGCGGGTGCTGACCAAGCTCGGACTCGCCAACCGCACGCAGGTGGCGACCTGGCATCTGCGTAGCACGGATACGTGATTGCACGGACGCCCGGGCGGCACCCGCCGCCGCAGGCTGTCCGGCATGACCATCACCGTGTTGCGGGCCGACCGCCTCTTCGACGGCACCGGCGCCCCGCCCGTCGACAACCCCACCGTCGTCATCGACGGCCGGCGCATCGTCTCGGTGAACGCCGCCGATGTCCCGGCCGGGGCCACGGTCGTCCACCTGCCGGGCGCGACGCTGCTGCCCGGGCTGGTCGACACCCACGTGCACCTCGCGTTCGACGCGTCACCGGACCCGGTCGCCGCGCTGGCCGGCCGGGACGCCGCCGAGACGTTCGCCGTCATGTGCACGGCCGCGCGGCGGGCCGCCCGAGCCGGCGTGACCACCGTGCGCGACCTCGGCGACGTCGACCACCTCGCCCTCGGCGTGCGGGCGGCGGCCCGCACCGACCCGACATTGCCCGAGATCCTCGCCGCCGGGGTGCCGATCACCACACCGGGCGGGCACTGCCACTTTCTCGGCGGCGCCGCGTCCGGCGTGGAGGGTGTCCGCGCCGCCGTGCGCGACCGGCACGAGCGCGGCGTCGACGTCATCAAGGTGATGGTCAGCGGCGGCAACATGACGCCGGGCAGCCGGCCGGAGACCGTCCAGTTCACCGACGACGAGCTGCGGGCGCTGGTCGGCGAGGCGCACACGCTCGGCCTGCAGGTCGCCGCGCACGCGCACGGCGCCGCCGCGATCGTCGCCGCGGTCGCGGCCGGCGTGGACAGTCTCGAACACGCCTCGTTCATGACCGCCGACTCGGTCGAGGACATCCCCGACGGACTGCTCGACGAGATCAACCGCCGGGGCGTGGCACTGAGCCTGACCCTCGGCCTCCGGGTCGACGAAGGCTCGACCCTGCCGCCCGCGATGGCTGCCCGCCTGCCGAAGCTGACCGCGAACGCCGCCGCGATGTGCGCGTCCGGCGCCCGTGTCGTCGTCGGCACCGACGCCGGGATCGGCCCGGTCAAGCCGCACGACGTGCTGCCCACCGCGCTGGTCCAGCTCATCCGGATCGGCATGACCCCCGCGGCGGCACTGCACGCCATGACCGGCCGCGCCGCCGAGGTGGTCGGCCTGGGCGACCGGAAGGGCAAGGTCGTTGCCGGTTACGACGCCGACCTCCTGGCCGTCGACGGCGACCCGCTGGCCGACCCGTCGGCACTGCACCGGATCCGGGCCGTCTACGTGCGCGGCGCCGCACTCACCCGGTAACCGTCCATAAAGGACGGACAGGGCGGCGTACAGTCGGGGCATGCGCCTGGTGTCGTTGCTGCCGTCCGCCACGGAGATCGTCTACGCGCTCGGGCTCGGTGAGGACCTGGTCGGGGTCACGTTCGAATGTGACGAGCCACCGTCGGCGCGGGTCGACAAGACCGTGGTCGTCGGCGGGCGGGACACCCGCGGGATGGCGCCGGGGGAGATCGACGCCTACGTGCGGGGCCAGTTCGCCGCCGGCGCGGACCTGTACACGTTGCACGCGGGCGCCCTGGCGGCACTCGACCCGCAGCTGATCCTGACGCAGGACCTGTGCCGGGTGTGCGCGCTGCCGTCCGGTCACGTCGAGGACGCCCTGAAGCACCTCGGCTGCCGGGCCGACGTGCTGTCCCTGGACCCGCACGACCTCGACCAGGTGCTCGGCACGATCCTCGAGGTCGGTGCCCGGGCCGGGGTGCCGGAGCGGGCGGAGCGGCTGGTCGCCGGGCTGCGGGCGCGGCTGGCCGCGGTGGCGGACGCGGTCGGCGGGCGGCCACGGCGCAGGGTGCTCGTGGTCGAGTGGGTCGACCCGCCGTTCACCGCGGGGCACTGGGTGCCGGACCTGGTGACGGCGGCCGGTGGGGAGCCGGTGGCCGCGCACCCGGGCGCCCGGTCGCTGGAGACCACGTGGCCGGCGCTGGTGACGGCGCGGCCGGAGGTGGTCGTGGTGTCGCCGTGTGGCTTCCACCTGGACGGCGCCGTCGAGCAGGCGGAGCGGATCGCGCCGCGGTTCCCGGGCGCCGAGGTCTGGGCGATCGACGCCGACGGCATCGTGGTGCGGCCCGGCCCGAGGCTCGTCGACGGGGTCGAGGCCCTGGCCGCGATCCTGCACCCAGGCGCGGTGCCCGACCGGCCGGACCGGGTGCGACGCATCTGACCCGAGGCTCATCGACGGGGTCGAGGCCCTGGCCGCGATCCCGCACCCGGGCGCGGTGCCCGACCGGCCGCGACGCATCTGACACGGTCCCGGACCCGGGCGGGGCGCCCGATCGGGTGCGACGCACGTGACACGTTCCCGCACCCGGGCGCGGTGCCGACCGGCCGGACCGGGTGCGACGCACATGACAAAAGGGCCCGTGCCCGACCCACCGAAATGGGTCTGGCACGAGCCCGATCTGTCCAACCAGCGGGGCCGCGCTCAGGTGCACCGAACGGTGCTACGAGTCGACGGCACGCGCGCTGCGGTCACCGGCATGTGCACGGCTTCCGAAGCAGGTGTTTGTCAGACGCCGCGAACGTTGTCAGCCTGCGGGCCCTTCTGGCCCTGGGTGACGTCGTACTCGACCTTCTGGCCCTCGGCGAGCTCGCGGTAGCCGCTGCTCGCGATGGCCGAGTAGTGCACGAAGACGTCCGCGCCGCCGTCGTCCTGCTGGATAAAGCCGAAGCCTTTTTCGGAGTTGAACCACTTCACGGTACCGCTAGCCACGCGTTCCTCCTGAACACAGTGAGTCCTGCCAGCCATCTTTGCCGACAGTGAAGACCTCACCGAGAGACACGGTACTGCCAGTGACGTCGCAGAGACAGCCGGGAACGCCATCTAAACCCGGCTGATTGCAGCATTCCCCTGGTCGAATGAGCCATAAATCAGGCGAAAGTCCCACAAACAAACCTGAAAACTTTCACTAGATCGTTTGTATTTCGCAACACACCTGTTCGCCCGATGGACTGAACCGAAACAAGAATGTGCGGTCATGAGCGCCTTCACCCATCTTGACCTGACCGGGTTCCAGCAGATCGACCAGTTCGCGTGGCGCGACGAACAGGGCACGGTCATGTCCCTGCACTTCTTCAACCTGCGGCCGGACCTGCCGGCGTCGCTGACCGAGCCGGCCGCCCTGCTGGCCGGGCTGGCGAGGCACACCGCCGGCGCCGGCGCGGGGCTCATCGACGCGACGATCGAGCCGGTCGACGGCGTGCCGGCGGTGCGGCAGCTGCTGAAGGTGCGCCACCCGCAGGGCCACGGGCAGGTGTTCATCGGCTCCTACACGGTGCCGCGGGCGACCTGCAGCACCGTGCTGAAGCTGCAGGCGCCCGAGGTCGGCACGACCGGCATGCGAGAGGCGTTCATCATGGCCCAGCTCGGGCCGGACCGGTTCTACACGCCGTCGCCCTACGCTCAGGACGCCACCGGCGGGCTGCCCTACCACTGGGCGGACCACGAGCAGCACGACGCACAGTTCCCCCAGCACCCGCTGACGCTGATCCGGGCGGGGCTGCGCCGCCTGCTGCCCAGCGCCCGCCTGGACGAACGCTTCAAGGCCCTGCCGGCCTTCTGAAAGGCCGCACCCAACGGCCGCACCAACGGCCGCACCGAAGGCCGCCGTCGGATCAGCCGTCCAGCAGGTCGTCCTCGGTGGCGCCGCGGCGCCAGTACCCGGTGAACATCACCCGCCGCTTGTCGATGCCGCGCTCCGACACCAGGTGCCGGCGCACGCCGCGCACCACGGGACCGGCACCGCACGCTCGTCGCGGTGCTGCACGAGCTGAACCCTGGCGGCCCGCTACGCCACGCACCTCGTCGCGATGCGCGGCGGGCGGGTCGTCGCGGCCGGACCACCCGCCGGCGTGCTGACGGAGCCGATCGTCGAGGCCGTGTTCGGGTTGGCGTGCCGGGTCATGCCGGACCCGGAGACGGGAACCGCGATGGTGATCCCGCGTCGTACGCCCGCTGCCGCCGGATCCGGCGCACCTGGCGCTCGACCCGGACCTCCTGCAGCAGCGTCACCGTAGCCACCCCGGCGAGCGAACCGACGAACCACAGCACGGGCGCGGTGACGACCGCGGCGGCGACGGACAGCAGCACGAGATGCCTCCCAGGGGGTCGGAGCACTCCATGATGAGCGCCAGCCGTTGCGGCCCGGTTGCCGGGCGGTCACGCCCCGGAGAGGCTGTCCCGCCACGGACCTTCCGGGACGAGCGCGGCCAGGACCTCCAGCAGGTGCGGCGGCTCCAGCGAGTCGGGCAGCGCGGACAGCTCCGCCCACTCGACCCAGGCATGGGTCTGGAGGTTGGCCTGCTCGTCCGGCAGCAGCCCGGCCCGGCCGATCACGGGCCGCTCGCCGTCGAACCGGGCGAGGAAGAAGTGCTCGGTGCCGACATACCGGGTGCCGTTCCACCACAGGTCCCGCTCCACCGGCACCGCGCTGTCCCGCACCGCGGCCGGGTCCAGCTCGGTCTCCTCGGCCAGCTCCCGCCGCGCCGTCTCGAACGGCGTCTCGCCGGGCTCGATGCCACCGCCGGGCGGCTCCCACAGCAGGTGACCGTCGGACGGATCCCGCCAGTGCATCAGCAGCACACGGTCGGCGGCATCCAGGCAGATGATTCGGGCGGCGGGCCGGAACGTCGTCACGCCCCGACGCTACTTCCCTTCCCATGATCCGGAGGACCCGCGATGGGCAGCAGATGCCGGATCACCGGTGGGCCGTCGGCGAGCGCGGCGGCCGCCCGCTCCTGCGCCTGCTCGTCGCGGGTCTGCCGGAGGTGGTGCTGGACGCACGCTGTACGTCACGGTCACCAGCCCCGGACCGGCCACCGGTTCGGGTTCCATGACGAGGTGCGGCTCCGGCCAGTACGCCGCGGGGCTCTGGTTGACGCCCCTGGTGTCCGGCAGCGGCCAGCGGGCCGCCGTGAGCACCCCGGCCACAGGGCCGCGCCGACGCCGAGCGCGAACGTCGACATCAGCAGCAGCCCCGGCTCCAGCTCACCGGTCGCACCGAGCGCCGAGATGGCCGCCACCACGGGCCGCTACCCGCCCGGCGGAGCCAGCAACTGCCATGATGGGCAACCATGACGAGCACTCCCGGACCCGGGCGGGTCAGGCAGAACGCCATCTACCGTGCCGGGGTCCTCGGGCGGGCGCCGTCCGTGCCCACCGACGCGGCCGAGCTCGAACGGCGGGCCAGGAAGGCCATGTCGCGGAAGGCCTGGGCGTACGTGGCCGGCGGGGCCGGCGGTGGGGCGACCATGCGGCACAACCGGGCGGCGTTCGAGCGGTGGAGGATCGTGCCGCGGATGCTGCACGGCGTCACCGCCCGCGACCTGTCCACGACGGTGCTCGGCACACCGCTGCGCGCGCCGCTGCTCGTCGCACCCGTCGGCGCCGGGGCGCTCATCACCCCCGACAGCGACGTCAAGATCGCCGAGGGCGCGGCGGCGGCCCGGGTGCCGTACATCTTCTCCAGCCAGGGCTGCAGCCCGATGGAGCGCACCGCCGCCGCGATGGGTGACACCCCGTTCTGGTTCCAGCTGTACTGGTCCACCGACGAGCCGCTCGTCGACTCGATGATCCGGCGGGCCGAGGACTGCGGCGCGCGGGCGCTGGTCGTCACGCTCGACACGACGCTGCTCGGCTGGCGGCCGCAGGACCTCAACCTGGGTTCGCTGCCGTTCGCGCGGGGGCTGGGCATCGCGCAGTACACCTCCGACCCGCGCTTCGGCGAGATCGTCCGGGAGCGCATCGCCGCCGCGGCCGGCCGGCCGGCCGAGCGGCCGAAGGTCACCCTCGCGGCGCTGCGGGCCCTGCTGTCGATGGCCCGCGAGTATCCCGGCGGGAGCGTGCTCTCCCCCGAGCCGCGGGCCGCGGTCGAGACGTTCCTCGACATCTACTCCAACCCCGGCCTGAGCTGGACCCACCTGGAGACGCTGCGGCGGCGCACGACGCTGCCGATCCTGCTCAAGGGCATCCTGCACCCCGACGACGCCCGGACCGCGATCGCCGCCGGCGTCGACGGGATCATCGTGTCCAACCACGGCGGGCGGCAGGTCGACCACGCGATCGCGGCGCTCGACGCGCTCGTCGGCGTCCGCGCCGCGGTCGGACCGGACCCGACGGTGCTGTTCGACAGCGGCATCCGTTCGGGCGCGGACGCGTTCGTCGCGCTCGCCCTGGGCGCGGACGCCTGCCTGCTGGGCCGGCCGCACCTCTACGGGCTGGCCGTCGCCGGCGCGGACGGGGTGCGCCAGGTCGTCGAGAACGTCGTCGCGGAGCTGGACCTGACGATGGCCCTCGTCGGCGTCCCGGACGTCGCCGCCGTCACGCGGGACCTGCTGGTCGCCGCGCCCTGAGTGCCGCTACCCGGCCGCCTGCGCTCAGCGTCACTCTTTCGACAGTTCTCAACCCAACACACCTGCTCATGCGTGCTCTCGCGGTAGAAGCCGGCCGATGGAGGTCGATGGACTGACGCGAGGGGACCCCGACATGAGCGACACACTGCAGCTGAGCATCACCGCGACCACCGCGCCGGAGCGGCCGCCACGACCGCGCGAGTCGTGGGCGGACGTGGCCAAGGGCGCCTGCATCCTGCTGGTCGTGCTGTGGCACGTCATCACCAAGGACTATCTGCAGGTCGACTGGCGGCTGGCGCTGCCGCTGCCCGGCGCCTGGGGCCTGCTCGGCGAGCAGCTGCTGCCGCTGCGGATGCCGCTGTTCTTCGCCATCTCCGGCATGTTCGCCGCCGGCGCGGTCGACCGGTCGTGGCGGGTCCTCGGCCGGTCCAAGGTGGCGAAGTTCGGCTACCTGTACGCCGTCTGGCTCCTGATCCACACCGCGGTGCTGGCGCTGGTGCCCGACTTCGACACCGCCCGGGCCGGCGGTCCGCTGGAGCTGCTGGAGCAGCTGACGATCACACCGTCGAACCTGTGGTATCTGCTGGCACTCGCCGTCTACTTCACCGTCGCGAAGGCGGTGCGGCGGTTGCCGACGGCCCTGGTCCTCGCGGTCGCCCTGGCGCTGTCCGTCGTCGTCGCCGCGGACCTCCTGGCCACCCCGGGCAACCGCGGCGGGCTGCTGCAGAACCTCGTGTTCTTCCTCGCCGGGCTGCGCCTGCGGCCGGTCGTGGAGGGTCTCGCCCGCGCCGCCAACTGGCGGCGGCTGGCCGTGCTCGGCGGCGGCTACGCGGCCGGCCTGGTCGTGCTGCGCCTGCTGCCCGCCACCGGGCCACTGGTCAGCGTGGCCGCGGTCGCGTTCGGGGTCACCGCGGCGGCCCTCGCCGCGCGGTCGCGGGCGGTGGCGCGGGTGCTCGGCGACATCGGCCGGCGGACCCTGCCGATCTACGTGCTGCACATGCCGGTCCTGGCGGTCTGCCACGCGGTGCTGATCGGGCCGATGGACCGCGCGGACCCGCCGATGCAGCTGCTGCTCGCCGTCGCCGAGCCGGTGCTGCTGACGGTCCTGGTCACCTGGTTCTGCCTGGCGCTGGAGCGCAGCCTGCCGGCGGCGCTGCTCGACCTGCCGTCCCGCCCCACCCGCGTCGCCGCCGTCCCGTGGCAGTCCGGGCCGGTGCGCTGACGCCCGTTCCTCAGCGGCGGCGGCCCGCCGGCCCTATGCTGCGAACCGGCGGGGTGATCACACCGGAGGGAGTCCGTCCGGTGACGAACGAGGACCCCGAGCCGCCCCGCCTGGTCCGGCCGTACGTGACCGGGCCGGCGCCGGACCCCCTGGAGCCCGCCGGACCGGTTCCCGGGGCGCACCGCCCTCCCCCGCAGCCGGCCGCACCACGGCGGCGCACCGCTGGCCGGCCCGGCCCGGCCGGCGGGCCCGGGGCCGACGAGCGACCGCCCGCCGGACCGGGGCGGCGGCGGGCCGTCGTGATCGCCCTGACGGCGGCCGTGACAGTGATCGCCGCGCTGGTGGCGGTCGCCGTCCTCACCGGCCGCGACCGCACGGACCGGACCGGCGCGGTACCCTCGGCGCTGCCGGCGCCACAGGACACCGGTGACCTGTCGGGCGCGACACCGGACCCGTCCGTGCCGGGCCCGGCCACGCCGGGGTCGTCCGGCGCGGCCGCGACGTCCGGCGCCACCAGGACCCCGTCGCGGACCGGCCCGGCGAAGCGGTCGGCGTCGACTGCCGGCACACCCGAGGCGGCCGCCAACCCCGGCGGGACCGACCTGGCACTCGGCCGGCCCGCGACGGCGTCGTCCGTGGAGGGTGAGGCCTACGCGCCGCGGTTCGCGGTCGACGGTGACCTGGGCACCCGGTGGAGCAGCGCGTTCAGCGACCCGCAGTGGATCAGCGTGGACCTGGGCCGGCTGTGGCTGGTCACCCGGGTCGTGCTGCGGTGGGAGGTGGCGTACGGCGTCGAGTGCGACCTCGCGGTCAGCGCCGACGGCACGACGTGGCGAACTGTGTGGCGGACCGGTGAGGGCGCCGGCGGGGTGCAGGACGTGCGGATCGCCGCGACGCCGGCCCGGTTCGTGCGGATGACCGGCACCCGGCGGGTCACCCAGTACGGCTACTCACTGTTCGCCTTCGAGGTCCGCTGAGGCCTTTTCGAGGTCGTCTCCACCCCGGTCAGTCCCAGGCCTGGCCGAGGCGGGCCAGCTGCCCGGCGTATTCGATGCGGTCGAGCCAGGCCGGCGGCCACGCGGCCATGCCCCGCTCGGCGCCGATGAACGCGCCGGCCAGGCAGGCGATGGAGTCGGAGTCGCCGGAGGTGGTGGCGGCGCGGGCCAGCGCGGTCACCGGGTCGTCGGCGTGCCGGACGGCGCACAGCAGCGCGGTGGCGAGGGCCTCCTCGGCGATCCAGCCGGCGCCGGTGGCCGCGCACGGGTCGCCGCCGTCGTCGGGCCGCGACAGCGCGAGGTCGAGGCGGTCGAGCACGGCGACGCACTCGTCCCAGCCGCGGCTGATGAAGTCCTCCGGGCTGGTCACGGTCGGCTGCTGCCACAGCGTGCCGAGCCACTCGCCGTGGTACGTGGTGCGCTGGGACCGGCACCGGTCGCGCAGCGCCCCGGGCAGCGCCGCGAGCCCGGCGCCGTCGCGCAGGATCCGCACGGCGTACGCGGTGAGCTCGCTGGCCGCGAGGGCGGTCGGGTGGCCGTGGGTCATGGCGGCCTGCAGCTGCGCCACCCCTGCCAGGGTGTCCAGGTCGTAGCCTGCGACGAGCCCGACGGGCGCGACCCGCATGTTGGCGCCGCAGCCCTTGGAGCCGGCGACGGTGGCCTCCACCCAGGGCAGCCCCTGCGCGAGCCCACCGCAGGCGCGCAGGCAGGTCATCCCCGGTGCCCGGTTGTTGTCGGGGCTGTGCGCCCATTCGACGAACCGGGTCCGCAGCAGCGGCTCCAGTGCGGCCGGGGTCGGTTCGGCCGCGTCCAGCAACGCCCAGCCGACGGCGAGGGTCATCTGCGTGTCGTCGGTGACGAGCGCGGGGTCGCCTTCCAGGTCGCGGGGACCGCCGTAGCCGTACCGCTGCTCGATCGCGGAGACCGTCATGAACTCGGTCGGTTTGCCGAGCGCGTCACCGTACGCCAGTCCGAACAGGCACCCTGAGGCCGAAGTCGACACGCAGTGGATCGTAACGGCCCCGGCAACCGTTCGCCGGGGCCGATCGGGGGCGGTCGGCTACCGCAGCGGGTCCGCGAGCGTCGCCGGGGTGGCGGTGCTGCGGCGCGGGGCCTTCGGCGCGGCGGTCGCAGGCGTGGCGGTCGCAGGGGTGGCGGTCGGGGGGTTGGCGGTCGCGGGGTTGGCGGTTTTCGTCGCGGCCGGTCGGGTGATCGCGGCGGGCGTGGCCGGCACCGGCTCACCGGGGGCCGTCGCGAGGTGCTTCGCCGTCGCCTGCGCCTGGGCGAGCGTCGGGTTGGCACGCAACTGCCGGGCGCCCTCGACGATCTGCTCGTACTTGCCGCGGCCGGCCCGGGTGCCGAGCACGTAACCGGTGGCGAGCCCGGCGGCCAATGTCAGCAGTCTCATCCTGGTCTCCCTCTGCGTCGCTCGACTCCTCCGCCGTGGTGCCCGCCCCACCGGCCCCTCAAACCCCGCGTGACGATCCCTCCACGGAGGTGACGCCCCGCGCCGCGGAATTCGTGATCGTGCAGGGAGGCGATGTTCCAAGGAGGCACCGGTTCATGGGTACACCCCTTCGCACGGTCGCCTTGGTGCTGGTGCTCGGGATCCTCGGCGGCTGCACGTCGGATGCCCCCGCCAAACCGCCGCCGTCCACCACCCCGGGGGTGGTCGACCCCACGGACTTCAGCCTCGGCCCGGTCAACCCGTCGGCGAGCGGCGACGCCGCGGTCTCGGTCAGCACCGTCGCCCGGCACCTGGACATCCCGTGGGGACTGACGTTCCTGCCGGACGGCAGCGCACTGGTCACGGAGCGCCGGACGCTGCGGATCCTGCGGATCGGCCCCGGCCGGGCCGCGAACGGTTCGCTGACCGTGACGCCGGTGACGAAGATCAGCGAGGCGACCGCGGACAACGAGGGTGGGCTGCTCGGCATCGCCGCGTCGCCGCGGTTCGCCCTGGACCAGACCGTCTACATCTACTACACGACCGACATCGACAACCGGATCGCGAAGCTGAAGCTCAACGAGCGGCCCAGACCGATCGTCACCGGCATCCCCCGCGGCGGCATCCACGACGGCGGCCGGCTCGCCTTCGGCCCCGACGGGTACCTCTACGCGACCACCGGCGAGGCGTCGCTCACCGATGCCGCGCAGGACCTCAACAACCTCGGGGGGAAGGTCCTGCGGATGACCGTGGACGGCAAACCCCCGCCGGGCAACCCGTTCCGTGGCTCGCTCGTCTGGTCCTACGGCCACCGCAACCCGGAGGGCATGGACTGGGACGCCGACGGCAACATGTACGTCGCGGAGATCGGCCAGGCGGTCTGGGACGAGCTGAACGTGATCCGCCCCGGCGGCAACTACGGCTGGCCGCGCGTCGAGGGGATCGGCAACAACCCGAAGTACATCGATCCCGTGGTGGCCTGGCATCCGGAGGTCGGGGTCAGCGCCGGCGTCGCCGTGGTGGGCGGCACCGCCATCGTCACCTGCCTGCGCGGGCAGCGCATCTACCTCGTCGGCGTCGAGGGCGTCGGCAAGCAGGAGGCGGAGCAGCAGGCGGGCAGCCGCCCCTCGGAGGGCGCGGGCCCGGACACCCTCGGGGTCCGCTGGCGGCCGAGCGCCGGGGTGACGAAGCAGCCCGCCGAGGCGCTCACCATGAAGTACGGCCGGCTGCGCACCGCCATCAAGGCACCGGACGGCAGCGTCTGGCTCACCACCTCCAACCGCGACGGCCGCAACCCCAACGGGCCGACCGTCGAGGACGACCGGATCCTCCGGCTGATGCTGCGCCCCGTCGCGGCGCCGGGCCCGCGTTGACGCTCCGCCTGACGCTGCGAAAACGGCGGAGGGTGGCGGCCGCCTGCCTCGCCGTCGCCGTCGTGCTCGGTGTTGTGCTGTTGGCACGGGCGCGATCCGGCGAGACGCACGGCAGGCGCTGCGCCGATCCGGGCGCCGTGTCGATGGCCGGCCGGGCCGTCGTCGACTCGGACCTGTCCCAGCGGAAGCTGCGCTGCGCCGACCTCGAACGCTCCACTGTGGAGGGATTCGTCCGGGAGGCGAACCTGAGCGGATCCAACCTGCACGCGGCGCACCTGCGGTCGGTGTCGATGGAGAACGTCGACCTGTCCGGGGCGGACCTCACCGACGCCGCCGCCCGCGACACCACGCTCACCGGGGTCGAGCTCGGCCGCGCCGACCTGCGCCGCACGGCGTGGCAGGGCAGCACGTTCACCGACGTGGGGCTGCGCGACGCGGTGCTGCGCGACGCGGACCTGCGCCGGACCGAGATCCGCCGGTCCGACCTCGGCGGCGCGGACGCCCGCGACGCCGACCTCACCGGTGCCTGGCTCGTCGACACCGACCTGCGCGGCATCCGCCTCAAGGGCGCCAATCTGCACGACACCACCTGGGTGAACGTGGTCTGCCCCGACGGCACCAAGTCCGCCGCAGACCGGCACGACGACGGCTGCGCCGGCCACCTGAACTTCTAGATCAGCGGGTGCGGAACACGTCCAGCGCCGGCAGGGCCCGCCCGTCGAAGTCGAACAGCGCCTGGTTCTCCCATCCGTTGCCCGACGTCGGGTCGGCGGGATCCCAGCCGGCACCGGGCACCGCGGTCCAGGTCGGCTCCCAGTAGACGACGCCGAGCCCGCGCGGCACCGATGCGACAACGTCGCAGATCGCCCGCAGCGCGTCGGCCTGCCCCCGGGGCGTGGCGGGATGTCCACCTGCCGCGGCCAGATCAGCGGTGAAGATCTGCGGGGTCGGGTCGTCCTCCTCCGTCGTGAACCCGTAGGCGGTCTCGGCGACGAGGACGTCCTTGCCGTACCGGGCGGACAGATCAACGAGGTTGGCCCGCAGGCTCTCGGCGGTGCCGTGCCAGTACAGGTAGTGCGACACCGCGATGACGTCGAACGGCACACCGAGCGCGGTGGCGTTGTCGAACCACCAGCGGTGCCCGCCGTTGTTGCCGCCCTCGGCGAGGTGCAGCACCACCCGGGTGCGGTTGGAGACGGCTTTCGCGACGGTGGCGCCGGCGGTCAGCAGCGCGGCGAGGTTGGGCCAGTTGTCCCAGCGCCCGTCGGGCCAGAGCAGCCCGCCGTTGATCTCGTTGCCGATCTGGACGAAATCCGCCGGGGTGCCCTGGCGGTGCAGGGCGTGCAGGACGTCGTAGGTGTGGTCGCGCACGGCCGCCTTGAGCTCCTCGAAGGCGTAGGTCGCCCAGGCGGCGGGCTTGTGCTGCTTGCCCGGGTCGGCCCAGGCGTCGGAGTAGTGGAAGTCGATGAACAGCCGCATCCCGCGGGCCTTGGCCCGGGCCGCCATCCGCAGCACCTTCGCCTTGGTGTTGTAGCCGTCGGCCGGGTTCACCCAGACCTTCAGTCTCGCGACGTTGACGTCGTGCTCGCGCAGGATGGTGAGCGCGTCGGCGCGGCGTCCGTCGGCCCGGCGGTACACCGCGCCGAAGTCCTCGTTCTTGGCCAGCGTCGACACGTCGGCGCCGCGGACGGCCAACCGTCGCCGGGGCCTCGGGTTGGCGGCCGACGCCGCGGACGGTGTGGCGACTGCGGCGACCGGCGCTGCCGCGGCGGCGGCCAGCATGGTGCGTCTGCGCATCGGGTGTCCTCACTTCGACTGTGAACGCTCCCAGTTTCCGAACTGCATGATGCTGCCTTTTCCCTGAAGAAATCAAGAGGCTTGACTGGGAGCGTTCACGGACTTCTGCCGACGGCCGGGGCGCAATAGTTGGTCCGCCGGTTTCAGGCGGCCGCGTCGACCTGCCAGCAGGCGGCGGTGAAGCGGACCTCATCGCCGTGCACGTACGGGGCGAACGCGGCCCGGACGGTGTCCACGACCCGAGCCCGGGTCTGCTCGTCGGCGCCACCGAGGACCAGGCCGAGCGGGCCGAGCCGGGTGAAGTAGCGCACCAGGTCGCGCTCCGGCAGCACGCAGGCGACGTCGACCGGCCGGATGTCGACCCCGTCCCAGCCGGCCCGGGCGAGGATGTCGCGGACCCGCTCCGGGTCGGCGAACGCGAACTGTCCGGGCTCGTCGGGGCGGCGCACCGGCAGGGCGGGCACGAGCGGCGCGGCGGCCCGCTCGGCGGTCGTCATGAACGGGTTCTCCGCGACGCCCCGCCACACGACGGCCCGCAGCGCGGCGCCGGGTGCCGCGGCCCGGCGCAGGTTTTCGAAGGCGCGCACCGGGTCGGCGAAGAACATGACCCCGAAGCGGGAGATGACCGCGTCGAACCCGGCCGGCGCGAACCCGTGCTTCTGCGCGTCGGCGTGCACGAACGTCACCGGCACGCCAGCACGCTCGGCGCGGGCGCGGGCGGCGGCGACCATCGGCTCGGCGACGTCCACCCCGACACAGCCTTTGCCTTTGCCTTCGCCGAGCCGCCGGGCGACGGCGACCGTGGTGCTGCCGGTGCCGCAGCCGACGTCGAGCACGCTCCCGGCGCCGACCGCCGCGACCTCGCTCACCAGCAGGTCCTCGAACGGCTGGAACAGCTCGTCCAGCATGGCCTGCGCGTCGATCCAGGCCTGTCCCGCGGTGCCGCTCCAGCGTGCCGTCTGGTTCATGTCGTGTCTCCTGAGGTTGCGGTGTACCCGGTCAGGATGCGACGGTGTCACTTCAAGCCGACTTGAGGTCAACCCGATGACGAACCTGGACATCGCCGAGGTGGCGCGGCGCTCCGGCCTGCCCGCCTCGACCCTGCGCTACTACGAGGAGAAGGGCCTGATCGCCTCGTCCGGCCGGGCCGGGCTGCGCCGCCAGTTCGATCCCGGCGTCCTGCAACGGCTGGCGCTGATCGCCCTGGGCCGCACCGCCGGGTTCTCCCTCGACGAGATCGTGCTGATGTTCGGCCCGGACGGGCAGCCCCGCATCGACCGCACCATGCTCACCGCGAAGGCCGCCGAGTTGGACACCACGATCGGCAGGCTCACGGTCCTGCGCGACTCGCTGCGGCACGCCGCCGCCTGCCCGGCGCCGAGCCACCTGGAGTGCCCGACCTTCCGCCGCCTCATCCGCGCCGCCGAGTCCGGCACCGTCGACCCTCCTCCACCCGCGCCACTCCGCAAACACCGGCAGAACTGCTGACCTGCCCGCCACGTTCGTCGGCGGCGCTGGCTGTGCTCGACTGCCATGGTCTGGCAGGTCGGCTGCGTCCGGCTGGTCCTCAGCGTGCTTGATCGGAAACAACTCGCCACTGTCCTCAACGAGGACAGCGCCGCAGCGCGTCGAGTGCGTGGGATCCGCCGCTGAGGACTCTGAAGATCAGATAGAGCTGACTGTTTCCGTGGAAGGACTGGCACATGTCCTCCATCTTCTGGACCGAGATGTCGGGCGCGGGCTTGACAACGGACTTCCTGAGCTCGGTCACTCGGGCTTCGATCTCTGTAGGTATCGGAACGGCGGCCTTCTTGAGTTGCTGCATGAGGTTGTAGTCGTTGCGGAAGGTCTCATGCAGGAGGGCGTTTACGACGGCGGTGTCGGATTGCTGGACCCACGCCGCCAACACCGCAGACTCGAAGCAAGTTCGGGCCAATGGCACGGTTTCCGCGTAGATCCCTTGGTCCCAGAGCGTGCAGGCGACCCTTGCGTACCGATAGGCGTTCGCCGCGAAGGCCACGGCGGCCCGGCCGGTGGGTGCCTGCTTGATCCGAACTTCGAAGCCCTGGTCCGAGTCCCACACGTCGCAGCACGCCTGTCGGCAACACGGCTCCGACGGCGAACTCCACCACTGCTGCCTACCCGACCGGCTATTCCACCGCCGACGAGCTGAGTCGACCCCGGCGAACAGATCGACCGCGGCGGGTAGCGCGATCGCCGCGTGGCGCCCTGGCTCAATGCCGCGTAGCTTAAGTTGATCTTCGGTTGGTGTGGGCGGCTCCGACGCGGCGTGGACTGCGGTCGAGTACCTCGTTCTAATGTGGTCGGGTGGCGGATCGGTCTGAGGTGTCGGTTGGCGTGGGTGGGCTGGCCGGCGGCCCGGATCTGGTGTCGCTGGGGGTGTTGGTGGCGGCGGTTCCGCGGTTCAAGGTTGATGAGGCCGCGGCGGTGTGCGGGGTGGCGGAGGCGCGTCGTGGTGGGAAGTTGCCGCCGCATGTGACGGCGTATCTGACGATGGCGTTGTGTCTGTTCGCGCAGGAAAGTGCGGAAGAGGTCGCGCAGAAGGTGACTGGGTCGCTGTCGGCGTTCGGGGTGTGGGATGCGGCGTGGACGCCGCCGACGTCGTCGGGGATCACGCAGGCCCGGATGCGGCTGGGTCGGGAGGTGTTGCGGGAGACGTTCTACCGGGTTGCCGAGCCGGTCGCGGCGCCGTCGACCCGGGGTGCGTGGCTGAGCGGTCGACGGTTGGTGGCGATCGACGGGTTCGATTTCGATGTTCCCGACACGGCCGAGAACGCTGCCGAGTTCGGCTATGCCGGCAACGACCGGAGCAGGTCGGCGTTTCCCAAGGTGCGGGTGGTCGCGGTGTCCGAGTGCGGGTCGCAGGCGTTCATCGATGCCGAGGTCGGTCCGTGGGCGGCCAGTGAGAAGGCTATGGCCGCACCGCTGCTGGCGGCGTTGTCGTCGGATTGGCTGCTGCTGGCTGACCGCGGCTTCTACAGCTTCGCGGCATACACCGCCGCCGCGGGTACCGGTGCGGCGTTGTGCTGGCGGGCACCGACGCAGTTGGGGCTGCCGGTGGTGAAGGTCCTGCCCGATGGCACCTACCTGTCGGTGCTCATTGACCCGAGCATCCGGGGACAACACCGGGAACGGTTGCGTGCCGAGGCGGCCAGCGGTGCGAAGCCCGACCCGGCCGCAGCGCATGTGGTCCGTATCGTTGAGTACGAGGTCCCCGATCGTGACGGCAGTGAACTGATCTGCCTGATCACCAATGTCCACGACCCGGCCGACGTCAGCGCCGCCGACCTTGCCGGCTGCTATCAGCAACGATGGGAAAGCGAAGCGGCCAACGGCCAACTCAAGACGTCGCTGCGCGGGTCCGGGCGGGTGCTGCGATCCCGCAGCCCGGACCTGGTCCTCCAGGAGGTGTGGGCCTATCTGCTGGTCCAGTACGCGATCAGCGCCCTGATCTGTCAGGCCGCCACCAGCGCCGACATCGACCCGGACCGGAGCAGCTTCGTCAAAGCGCAGTCCAGATCATGATTGAGGCGGTCGCGATGTTGCCCGTATCCTGTGCCCCAGGTCAGGTAATGCGCCCCTTCCAGACAAACGGCAGATGCAGTCCAATGCCACGCATTCGATCCTACCCTTCGCCGGCACGGCGAGCTTCGCTCTCGACTCGACCGATGAACCGTACAAGTAGGCGCGTGTTCGCTAACGGATCGTCTGGCTGCTCATAGTTCAGTGCTCCGTCCGCGATCTCATCGACCATACTGAAGCGGTGATTCTCGTCTATCAATTCCCACAGAATTGACGAGCACGCCCTGAACAATTCCAAGGGCATCGGTCCTGCATAAGGTTGCACAGGTTCGTCACTACCAAGAGGCTGGCCGGGATATGTTCGATCCCACCACGCCCGATGAACCAGGATGGCGGCCGCACCGACATCCCGCCCCGCAGCCGCTTCCACGACAAGGTCCATAACGTCATTAATGAGCGCGCGATCGACAGCGGGCATATCTTCGTCGCACAGCCGCCGATAGTCGGAGAGAAATGAAGCGATACATCTCAGGTAACTATCGCAAGAGAGTGTGGCAAGCATTTCGCGGAGCCGCCTCCACACGTCCCACGGATCCACTCCTTCCAGCTCGACTTCACTTGTTCCACTCATAAACCAGCTGTCTCCCTGCATCTTTCAACCGCGTTACCTCGTACAGGTTCTGAGCCTTCTGTTCCGGGGTCAGGTTATCTTGCTCGTAGAAAGTAGCCGGACCATTGCCAGCGTATGCGTTACCATTGGCCTGTTGGGCATCGGCTACATCGGTAAGGGCGTCGTCGGAGATGAACCGGCCGGTGCTGGTTGGGCCAGGTCGGATCCGCGCCGCGGGGGTTGCCGAACTTGGCGATGAGGCGGCACCGCCGGCGTCGGAGATGTAGCTGCTGACACCAGCGGTGGCGGTCACGGTGGCGAGGTGGCCTTCGCTGTCCCAGGTGAGGGTCTGGCCGGGTTTGCCGGTGATGATCCCCGAACGACCTGTTCACACAGGTGCTAATCGTGTGCGCCCGGGCCGGGTTCGTTCGGCTCGGTGTCGTCGCGGTCGACGGCACGAAAATCACCGCGAACGCGTCCATCGACGCCAGCCATGAACGCGGGCACTACCAGGCCAAAGTCGCTGCGATGACCGCTGAGGCCGCAACCGGCTCCGCGGCCGCGACGGCCCGTAACGGTGGCTGGAGTGGAGCGCCGCCCCGCTTCCCGGGCAGGCGTTGATGGTCGCGGTCGCCCGCGACGTGACCGACGCGGTCACCGCCGAGGCAGCGCTGCGCCGCCGTCAGGTCTCCTCGGCCAGGAGCTGCGCGGTGGGGAGGCGTTGCAGGAGGGCGGCCGGGACCAGGGCGGCGCAGGTCGCCAGGACCGCGCCGGCCGCGACCGCCGACCCGGCGGTGGTGAGCAGGCCGCCGGTCAGGTCACCGACCAGCCAGGCGGCGCCGGCGACGCCGAGGCCCGCGCCGACCGCACCGCCGAGCAGGCCGATGCCGAGGCCCTCGGCGGCGACGAGCTTCGCCAGGGACGCCGGCGTCCAGCCCGTGGCGCGCAGGGTGGCGAGTTCGGCGGCACGGTCGCGGATGTTCAGGTAGAGCACGTCGGCGACGGCGAGGGCGCCGAGCAGGATCGTGGCCACGACCGCGATCGTGTCGACGGCCCTGACCCGCAGGGACACCGCGTCGCCGAGCAGGGTGCCGACGATGGCGCCGTGGAAGGTGTACGTGATCGCGCCGAGGACGGTGGCGGCGGCGATGCCGATGGCGAGCGCGCCCGCGCCGAGCGCGGTCCGGCCGGGGACCCGCACCAGGTTGAGCAGGCCCATGGTGAGCGGGCCGCGGGGGCGGCCGGCGCGGCGGGGGCGGGCGACGGCGGGGCGCAGGCCGGCCGCCGGGCGGGCGCGGGCCGCGCCGAGCGCCGGGATCAGGCCCGCGATCAGCGACAGCACGACCGCGGTCGGCACGGCGAGGAGCGCCTGCGTCCAGGTGGTGTGCACGTCCAGCAGCGCCCCGAGCGGACCGGCGAGGGCGAGGGCACCGAGGCCGGCGACGGTGCCGATGGTCGCGACCTCGCCGAGGACGGCGGCGAAGATCCGGTGCGCGGGCCAGCCGAGCGCGGACAGTGTCGCCAGCTCGGTGCGCCGGTCGCGGACCCCGGCGGCGACGGCGTTGGCGAGGAAGAGCGCGCAGACGACCAGGACGAGGCCGAACAGCACGGCGCTCTTGCGGTCGATCGCGGTGATGATGCTCGCCGCGACGCCCTTCTTCACCCAGTGCTCGGTGACCCGCAGCTCGGGTCGCTGATACTTGCCGGCGACCAGGGTCACGGTCTGCGGGGCGGGCGACGAGCCGTACGTGATGTCGACGTCGAGGCCGGTGCGGGCGGAGATCTCCTCGGCGACCAGGCGGACCCGCTCGCGGGAGGTGTCGGAGAAGCCGTGCACACCGGCGACACGGACCCGGATGGCGCTCAGCGGCGCGTCCTTGTTGGTGCCCTGCGTGTCGCTGAGCAGGTCCGGCAGGTCGGCGATGCTGGTCAGCAGCATCGGCGGCGAGGACAGGTAGCCGGCGGGGTTGCCGTTCGGCGCGAGGGTCCGGTCGCCGAGCAGGTCGCGGGTGCGCTGGTCGGCGCCGACGACCAGGGGCGGCTCGTAGGTCTCCATCGGCACCCGGCTGAGCGGGTTGAACGTGGTGAGCCGGGACGGGTCGAAGGTGCCGACGACGCCGAACTCGGTCGCCGTCGGGTCGCCGTCCGCGCGCACCGACACGTTGCGCACCGTGCGGAAGGACGTGTCGTCGATCTGCCAGGGCGTCGGAAAGCCGAACGAGTGCGGCAGGACGTAGGCCTGCGCGTCGTAGGGCACCGGCACGGCGGCGAGGCTGCCGTCGGGGGCCTGCAGGTAGGTAACGCCGCCGACCTGCAGGAGCCATTCGTGGCTGTACGCGAAGCCGTAGCCCTCGCCACTGCGGGCCAGCTGGACGGCGGTGGTGTGCCGGTAGGCGGCCTCGGTGTCGAGGAGGGCGTCGCGGAGGTGGGTCGCCGGCGCGGCCGCCATCGCGGCGAGCACGCCGTCGGGGGCGCCCGCCGGCAGCGGGGTGTCCAGCCGGGCCCGGGAGAGGCCGATCGACGCGGTGGTGTCCGCATATCGGCGCGAGGTGGCCAGGACGGGCACCACCTTCCTTGATGGCATGCCACCCTCGGTGCCGGTCGTGCGGGGCGGCGCGTCGCTGAGGAAGGTGCCCTGGGTCGCGCCCCGGAGCCCGACGAGCCGGTCCTCGGACTCGGGGTCGACGGCGGCGATGAGCATCGGCTCCCGCCACGTGACGGAGATGACCAGGCGGTCCCCCGTCGGCGGTCCGTTCCAGGCTCCCGTCTCGAACCGCCCGTCGGGGCGCAGCCGGGCCAGGAACACGACCTGGCCGGTGGCGTCGGTGATCTGGCCCTGCTCCGGGAACGGGCACACCTGCCGGCCGTCCTCCAGGATGCCGATATTGCCGTCGCAGAACTGCTGGGACGGGATCTTCTGCCCGCCGGTGAACTCCAGGTCTGCGCCGCCACCCAGCTTCGGCCAGGAGACCTCGTGCTTGGTCACGTAGACCCAGATCGGGGTGGCCGGGGCCCGGCTGAGACCCCGGTCGGCGAGCAGGGTCCGGTCGACCCGGATGACCTGCCGGTCCAGTGCCGGGTCGACGAGGTCGGTGATGTCGACCGGCGCGGCGACCCCGGCGTTGACCGAGCCGGCCATCGCGATCGGCGCCGCGACGTCGATGCCGGGCACGGCGCGGACCTTGGCCCAGTCGTCCATGGTCAGGCCGCCGTAGATGCCCGAGACCGCGTTGGGTCGCAGCAGCGCCCGGTCGTCCTCGAGGGGCAGCCGGCTGCCCTTGGGGCGCACGAGAATGTCATACGCGGCACGTACATTGGCGTCGACGGTGCCGGTCACCTCGAGGCGCGCGGTGGCGGTGGCACCGGTGAGCACGGTGAATCCGGTGGTGGCGGTGAGCACCCCGACGAGGAGTGCCACCGCCCTTCCCGCCCGCCCCCGTAGATGCGCCCAGACGAATCGGATCACGTCCACACCTTCGCGCATACATTGTCACAATGCAAGACCGGTTTTCGGTGATGGGAGGTGTACGGATGGGTACAGCGCCGGGGTGACCACACCGATCTCGCAGGACGACGAGGCGACCCGGCTGCGCGCCGACATCGCCCGGACCAGGGCTCGCCTCGCGGAGAGCGTCGACGCGCTCACCGCCCGCCTCGACGTGCCCGGCCGGGTCCAGGACGCGGCGTCCCGGCGGGCCGAGCCGCTGCGACGGCTTGCCGACGCCGCCGCCATGAGAGCCACCGGCGCCGCCACGAAGGCCGCGACCGCCGCCACCAAAGCCGTGAACGCCGCGACGAAGGCGAAGGGCGCCGCCACGAAGGCGAAGGGCGCCGCGGAGAAGGCGTCGGGCGTCGCACGGGGGCTCGCGCGGGACGGGGTGGGCATCGGTGTCGGGCTCGCCCGCTGGGGTGCCGGCAGCGTCGTCAGCGCGTTCATCCGCCGCGGGCGACCGGAGCCACGAACGGCCCCCGGCCAGCGCGTTCACGCGCCGCGGGTGAGGCCCGGCGGCGGCGACGTCGGCAAGGTCGACGGGTGGGAGAACCAACGCCGCCCGGGCTCGGCCGGCGGCTCGCCGTCGAGCTGATCGGCACGTTCTGGCTCGTGTTCGCCGGTTGCGGCACCGCGGTGCTCAGCGCCCGCTTCGACGACGTCGGGGTGGGCCTGCTCGGCGTCGCCCTGGCGTTCGGGCTGGCGGTGCTGACCGGGGCGTACGCGTTCGGGCACATCTCCGGCGGCCACTTCAACCCGGCGGTCACCGTCGCGCTGTGGCTCGGCCGGCGCACCCCGACCGCCGACGTGCTGCCGTACATCGTGGTCCAGCTGGCCGGTGCCCTCGCCGCGGCGGCGGTGGTGTTCGCCGTCGCCGAGGGCCGGTCCGGGTACAGCCTCGCGCGGGACGGCCTGGCCACCAACGGCTACGGCACGCACTCCCCCGGCGGCTACGGTCTCGGCGCCGCACTGCTGATCGAGGCCGTCCTGACGGCGATGTTCGCGCTGGTGATCCTCGGCGCGACCGACCGCCGGGCGCCGCGCGGCATGGGCCCGTTGGCGATCGGCCTGACCCTGACCGTCATCCACCTGATCAGCATCCCGGTGACGAACACGTCGGTGAACCCGGCCCGTTCGACCGGCCCGGCGCTCATCGCCGGTGGCGCCGCGCTGACGCAGCTGTGGCTGTTCTGGGTCGCGCCACTCGTCGGTGCGGTCATAGCCGGGATCGGCTACCGGTACGTGACGGGCGGCACCGGTACCGTCGAAGCCGCCGAAGAGGCACAGGACGTCGACGACCGTCCACTGTGAACAGAAGGCCCGCGACCTGAGGTTGTCCTCAGGGGCGCACTGGGGGATCACCCTAGGTCGAAGTCGGGGGATCTCCGGATCGTTTCGGCCCGGCCGACCGCCGAATAATCCAGCACATGACGGAAAAGCCCAGGTTCAGCGTCGTCATCCCGTGCCTCAACGAGGAGCGGTACCTCGCCGACGCGCTCCTCTCCCTGCGCAAGCAGGACTTCGACGGGCTGTGCGAGGTCATCGTCGTCGACAACAACTGCACCGACGAGACCGCGGCGATCGCCCTCGAGCTCGGCGCGCGGGTCGTGGCCGAGCCGGTGGCCGGGGTGTGCAACGCCCGCCAGCGCGGCACGGAGGCGGCCCGCGGTGAGATCGTCGTCTCGGCCGACGCCGACACGGTCTACGACCGCGACTGGCTCAACCGCATCGACGCGCACTTCCGCGCCGACGCGGGTGTCGTCGCGGTCGTCGGCCCCTGCGCGTACGCCGACGGCCCGCGGTGGGGCCGGCAGTACGGCCGGACGCTGTTCGCGGCGGTGCAGGGCGTCTACCGGCTGACCGGCCGCGCCGTGTACGCCAGCGCGACGAACATCGCCTTCCGCCGCGACGCCTGGACCGGCTACGACACCAGCCTGACGCAGGGCGGCGACGAACTGGACCAGCTGCGCCGGCTGCGCAAGCGGGGCCGGGTCGTCTACGACCACGCCAACCCGACCTACACGTCGGGTCGCCGGCTCAGCCGCGGGCTCGCGTACAACCTCTTCGTGACCCTGCCCGTGCACTACCTGCTGACCTACGCCGTCAACCGGGCGGCGGGCCGGCGGGTGCTGGGATCGGCGCCCGCGTTCCGTGAGGTGGCCCCGTGATCGTCCTCGCCGGGTTGCTGTCACTCGCCGGGATCGGCGTGGCGTACTGGCTGCTGATGTCGCCGTTCGCCCCGACCGCCCGGGACTACCCGTACCACGGACCGACCGGCGAACGGCTCGTCGCGCTGACGTTCGACGACGGCCCGAACGAGCCGTACACCTCCCAGATCCTCGACATCCTGGCGGCGCACGACATCCGCGCGACCTTCTTCCACGTCGGGCGGTGCGTCGAGCGCCATCCCGGGACCGCCCGGCGCGCCGTCGAGGCCGGTCATGTGCTGGGCAACCATTCGCTGAGCCACCGGTTCGGCACCTACCTGCGGCCGGGGGCGTTCGAGCGGGAGGTCGGGCAGACCCAGCGCATCCTGGCCCGGGTCACCGGCCGGATCCCGGCGCTGGCCCGCACGCCCTGGTTGTGGCGCCGGCCGGCGCTGCTGCGCATGCTGCGCCGCAGCGGCCTGCACCCGGTCGCCGGGGAGTTCGGCCACGCGCTGGAGGTGTTCCAGCCCTCCGGTGTCCGCATGGCCCGCCGCGCCGTCGCCAAGGCACGCCCCGGCTCGATCCTGATCTTCCACGACGGGTTCGACGGCCGGGGCGGCAACCGCGCCGAGACGGTCGTCGCGGTGCGGGAGACGGTCGAGGGGCTGCTGGCCCGGGGCTTCCGGTTCGTGACGGTGGACGAGCTGCTCGGCGTCCCGGCGTACCAGACCTGAGGCGCCGCACCCGGAACCGCGGCATCACGGCGCTCGCGGCGCGTGCCGGCCTACAGCCGCGACAGCGCCGGGTCCCGGTCGACGCGGTCACCGTCGGCCAGGAGGTGCCGGGCGGCGGCCATGGCCGCGAGGGCCGCCCGGCGAGGGCCGCCCGGCGAGGGCCGCCCGGCGAGGGCCGCCCGGGCGCCGGCGGCGTCGCCGCGCTCGGCCCGGACGTGGGCCAGGGCGTCGAGGGCGAGGACCTCGATCTCGGCGTCGCCGGCCGCGCGGGCGGTGCCGGCCACCGACGCGAGCCGGACCGGGTCGCCGTCGAGGGCCGCCAGCACCAGCAGGGCCAGGGGCAGCCCGTCGCCGCCGCCTGCGGTCGCATACCAGTCGGTGCTCGGCGCGGTGTCCGCGGTGCTGATCCTCGCCGGGGTGCTGTCCCCGCTGGACCTGCCGGGGGTCGATCTGGCCAACTTCGCCGGTTATGTCCGGTGGAGTGCCTGGCTGGTCGCGTTCGCGGTCGTCCTGGTCCGCACCCCCGAGCCGGCGCGGGCGTGACCGGCACGCACGGCATCTTCGGCACCTGCGGAACCCGTGCCGGGCTGGTGCGGGGACGGTGCGGGATGGTCTGATCGTTCAGGTTCACCGCGGCCATGCCGATCTGACCGCTGGCGATGATCAACGGCACCGGGAGGCACGACATGCGGCGGCCCCGGGGTGTCGACGCGCTGCTGCCGGCCGGTGCGACCGCCGCGGTCGTGGCGGTGCTCGCGGCGCTGATCCTGCCGTCGCAGGCGGCCGAGCCGGTGATCGTCCTCGTCGACCTGGCGCTGATCGGCGCGCTGACCTCCATGTTCCACCGCACGGCCCGGGTGCCGGGACTGCCGCCGCCGACCGCGCGGTTCTGGGCCAGCATGACGCGGGCCCTGCTGGTCTACGCCATCGGCATGGCGGTCGACCTCACCGCGCTGCTGGTGACGGCGGCCGGCGGCCGGACCGTGCCGATGTACGGCGCGCAGCTGGTCTACCCCGTCGCCGGGCTGCTCATCATGTACGCCGTGTTCAAGTACCCGACAACGGCGCAGAACCGGTCGGAGCGGCTGCGGCTGGGCTTGGACGCCGCCATCGTGCTGGTGGGTGTCGCCTCGTTCGTCTGGTATTTCACGGTCAGCCGGCGCTGGGCACCGGGGCAGAGCTGGCTGTCGCTGTCGGAGAGCCTGGCGCTGCCGGTCACGGTGCTCGTCGCTGGGTTCGGGGTGCTGCGGGTCGCGTTCGTCGGCGCGCGGCTGCTCACCCGGCCGACGCTGGCGTGCTACGCCGCGTGCATCACGCTGACCGGGGTCGCCACGACCCTGCCCGCCCCGCCGGAGGCGGTGCCGCTGGGGGCGACCACGCTGCTGCTGCTCGCCCAGCTGTGCTCGCTCGGCGGGTCGTTGCTGCAGTACCACGCCAGCCTCGGCGGCACCACGCAACCGCCCGGCCCCACCCGGCGCCCGTTCAGCGTCCTACCCTACGGCGCCTCGGCCGCCGCGTTCGGGCTGCTGGTGATCGTCGTCGGGCCCGACCTCGACTGGCGCCGGTGGGGGGTCCTGGCCGGCACCGGCGTCCTGCTGTCCCTGGTCACGACGCGGCAGCTCACCGCGCTGCGGGAGAACGGCCACCTGCTCGCGCGCAACCGGCTCCTCACCGAGCAGTTGCAGCACCAGGCGTGGCACGACGAGCTGACCGGCCTGGCGAACCGTGCCTACCTGGGCCGGCACGTCGAGGAGGCGATCCAGCGGTACACCACCACGGGCGCCGACACCGCGCTGCTGCTCATCGACCTCGACGGGTTCAAGGCCGTCAACGACACGCTGGGCCACGAGGTCGGCGACCGGTTGCTGTGCGAGGTCGCGGACCGACTCGTCAGCGTGGCGCACGAGGGCGTCGTGTGCCGGCTCGGCGGCGACGAGTTCGTCGTGCTCATCGAGCGGCGGCTGGCCGGCCCCCTCGCGGACCGGCTGGTCCGTGCCGTCGCGTCCCCCGCCGTCATCGGCGCGCACACCACCAGGGTCGGCGCGAGCATCGGGGTCGCGTACATCAGCCACTCCCCGACCGGCATCGTCGACCTGCTGCGCCGGGCGGACGCCGCCATGTACGCCGTCAAATCCGCCGGCAAGAACAACTGGCGCCTCAGCGAACCGGAGAAGGTGGCCGCCCGCCCCTAAGGTGAGGCATGACTTCGTGGTTCGCGTCCGCGCAGGCCCGCTCCTGGACGTCGGTGGCGTCGGCCGGCGTCGCGCACGACTTCCACCGCTCACTGCCCGGATACGAGCCCACCGCCCTGGTGGACCTCCCCGCGCTGGCCGCCGAACTGGGCGTGGGTCGGGTGCTCGTCAAGGACGAGTCACGGCGGCTGGGCCTGCCGGCGTTCAAGGTGCTGGGCGCGTCGTGGGCCTGCCGGCAGGTCCTGCGCCGGCACCCCGGGGCGGACCTCGTCACGGCCACCGAGGGCAACCACGGGCGGGCGGTGGCACGGATGGCCAAGCACTTCGGCGTTGCCTCGACCGTCTTCGTGCCGCGGGCGATGCCCGAGACGACCGGGGAACGCATCGCCGCGGAAGGCGCCGGGATCGTCCGTGTGGACGGTGACTACGACGCGGCGGTTCGCGCCGCGGCCGGCTACGCCGAAGGCGCCGCGGACCGCGCCCTGGTCCAGGACACGGCCTGGGAGGGCTACACCGAGGTGCCGGCCTGGATCGTCGAGGGGTACCAGACCCTGCTCCGCGAGGTCGACGACCAGCTCGACGGTCACCCCGATCTGGTCGCCGTCCCGGCCGGGGTCGGTTCGCTGGCCGAGGCGGTGGTCCGCCACTACCGGCGGCCCCGGACGCATCACCCCGCCGTGCTGGCGGTCGAACCCGACACGGCCGCGTGCGTGCTCGCCAGCCTCACCGGCGGCCACCCCGTCACCGTGGGCACCGCGGACACGGTCATGGCGGGACTCAACTGCGGCACCATCTCCGGCGCGGCGTGGCCGGTGCTGCGCGACGGGTGCGACGCGGCCGTCACCGTGAGCGACGCGGAGGCGCTGCGCGCCGTCGAGGACCTCGCCCGGCTCGGCATCTCCTCAGGGCCCAGCGGTGCCGCCCCGCTCGCCGGGGTGCGGGCAGCGCTGGGCGACCCCGCGCGCCGCGCCGCTCTCGGACTGCGCGACGACGCCGTCGTGGTCCTTCTCAACACCGAAGGGAACCAGGCATGAGCAGCACCGACGATCGCCTGCGCGGCTGGCGGCACCACCTGCACCAGATCCCCGAGACCGCGTTCGCCGAGCGCGAGACCAGCCGCTTCGTCGCGGGGGTGCTCCGCGACCTCGGATTCGAGGTGACCACCGGGGTCGGCGGGACCGGGGTCGTCGGGTCGCTGACCCGGGGCCGGTCGACGCGAGCCGTCGCACTGCGATCAGAGCTGGACGCGCTCCCGATCGACGAGCGCAGCGGCGTGCCGTTCACGTCGAAGCATCCCGGCGCCATGCACGCCTGCGGCCACGACGGGCACCTGGCCATGGCGCTGGGGGCCGCCGCGGTCCTGGCCGAGGAAGGAGGGTTCGACGGCACCGTCCGCATCATCCTGCAGCCGGCCGAGGAACCGGGCCGCGGCGCGCGGGCCATGGTGGACGACGGCCTCTTCGAACGGTTCCCGGTGGACCGTCTCTTCGGGCTCCACAACCTCCCGGGCACCCCCGCCGGTCACCTGCTGACCCGCCCCGGGCCCCTGATGGCCAGCGAGGACAACTTCACCATCCGCGTCGCCGGGCGCGGCGGGCACGCCTCGGCGCCGCATCTCGTGATCGACCCGCTGGTCATCGGCGCCGAGATCGTCCTCGCCCTGCAGCAGGTCGTGGCCCGCAACGTCGACCCCATCCACACCGCCGTGCTGTCCTGCACCGACCTGCGCACCGACGGGGCCCGCAACGCCATCCCGAGCAACGTGACCATCACCGGCGACACCCGCAGCTTCGAGGCGTCCGTCCAGGCGCTGCTGGAGCGGCGGATCCGCGAGATCGCCACCGGCCTCGCCGCCGCGCACGGCGCCACCGCCGAGGTCACCTACACCCACGAGTTCGCTCCCACGGTCAACGACGAGGAGTGCGTGGCCATCGCGGGCGAGGCGGCGATCCGCGCGCTCGGCGAGGACCGGGTCCGGCTGGCCGCCGATCCCATCATGGGCAGCGAGGACTTCGGCGTCCTCGCCGGCCACGTCCCCGCATGCCTCGCGTTCATCGGCAACGGCACCACCGCCGGCGAGGGTGGCACGCCCCTGCACAGCCACGACTACACGTTCAACGACGGCATCCTCTCCGCCGGCGTCGCCTACTACCGCGAGGTCGTCCGGACCAGTCTCGGCTCGACCCGGCCGCACCTTCTGTCACCGGCCGGCTACGAGCGGTCGTAAATGCGCGCGTGACCGCTCGCTCGGCGCGTACCGTACGAGACCGCGCCGGGCGGGAGGGGGCGAACGACCGTATGAGCCAGGACGTGGTCGAGCGTGCGCCCGTGGGTGGGCTGCTGCGGACGCGGACCTTCGGCCTGCTGTGGATCGGGCAATCCACCAGCGCGGTCGGCTCCGCGATCACGTCGGTGGCACTCCCGCTGGTGGCCATCTCGACCCTGCACGCCGGCCCGGCCACGGTCGCCCTGCTCACGGCCGCCAGCTGGCTGCCGTGGCTGCTGATCGGGCTGCCGGTCGGGGTCTGGGTCGACCGGTGGCCGCGCCGGCGCACCCTGCTGATCGCCGACCTCGTCTCCGCGGCGGTGCTCGTCGTCATCCCGGTCGCCGCCTGGACCGACGTGCTGACCGTCGCCATGCTGCTGGTGGCCGCGCTGCTCGCCGGGACCGCCGGGGTGTTCGCCAACGTGGCGTTCAACGCGTTTCTGCCCCAGCTCGTCCGCACGGAAGACCTCATGGAGGGCAACGCCAAGCTGCAGACCAGCGCGTCGATCGCCCTGGTCGTCGGACCGGGCCTCGGCGGCCTGCTGGCCCAGGCGGCCGGCGCGGTCAGCGGTGTCCTCATCGACGCCGTCACCTTCCTGGTGTCGGCGGCCTGCCTGCTCGGCCTGCGGTCCGGGCCGGAGCCACGCCCTTCCCCGGGCGACCGCCCGGGGATGCTGCGCCAGATCGCCGAGGGCATCGGGTTCATCATGCGCGGACGGCTGCTGCAGGCCATGTTGGTGGTGGCGGCGCTGACCAACTTCGCGATGCTGGGCATCACGGCGCTGCGCATCGTCTTCCTGGTGCGCACCGAGGGCGCCGCGCCGGGAACCGCGGGCCTGGTGATCGGCGTGGGCAGCCTCGGCGCCATCCTCGGCGCCGCACTCGCGTCGCGGGCGTCCCGGCGCTTCGGCAGCGCCCGCACCTACCTGGTGGCGAACGTCGCGGCCGCGCCGTTCGTGCTGCTGCTGCCGCTCGGCGGCCACGGCTGGCGCCTCACGCTGTTCGCGGCGGGCTCCTTCATCGCCCTGGCCGGAGCCACGATGTCGAACGTGATGACCATGACGTACCGCGGCAGCTTCGTGCCCGCGCACCTGCTCGGCCGGGTCACCGCGGCGTCGCGGATCTTCGTGTTCGGCGCCGTCCCGCTGGGTGCGGCCACCGCCGGCCTCCTGGCCTCGACGCTCGGCGTCCAGGCCGCCATGTGGACGCTCGCCGTCCTCTACGTCATCGCTCCCCTGCCCCTGCTCGCCACCGAGGCCCGCACCGACCGTGACTTCCCGGCCCGGCCACCCGGCTGAGAGCGCAGCGCCCGACCGGGGCCGCCAGGTGGACCATTGCGTCGAATTTTGCGTCGATTTCGGCAGGGTGATCAGAATGCCGGGAGGGCAGGACCGTTCCGCCCGTCCGGTGGCGGCACCGGGCCCGGTGCCGTACTGTGCCGCTGTCAACGTCCGCGACCGGACGCACCCCGGGCCAGGAGACGACCCGCGCCCCCGACACCGCCGACCATCCGGCGGCGGGCCGAGCACTGGAGAACCCCGCGATGCCGACTGAGTCCGCCGTCCTGCAGGTCCTGCTCGTCGAGGACGACCTCGCCGACGTGGCCCTGATGGAGAGCGCCTTCGACGACCACCGGCTCCCCAGCGAGCTGCACCACGTCGCCGACGGCGAGCAGGCCCTCGCGTTCCTCTACCGGGAGGAGCCCTACACCGACGCGCCGCGGCCGGACCTGATCCTGCTCGACCTCAACATGCCCCGCGTCGACGGCCGGCAGGCGCTCACGCTCATCAAGCAGGACGAGAACCTGAAGTCGATCCCCGTGATCGTCTTCACCACGTCGTCGACCGACAGCGACATCATGGCGAGCTACAGCAGAAACGCCAACGCCTACGTCACCAAGCCCATCGACCTCGACCAGTTCGAATACGTCGTGGCCGAGATCCGCAACTTCTTCGGTCACACCGTGACCCTGCCCAGCCGCGCGTCCGACGCCGCCCGCCTCGAGGCCGGCGACGACGCCAACTAGCTTCTGGAAATACCTGACCGAACCCGGAGCGGCAAAAGCCGCGATTGCGGGCATCATCGCGGTCACATAAGGCAGGTACTGGCCTACCGGACATCGACGGTGTTAGCGTGAGACGACTCCCGATTGAAAGGTTTCAAACGACGTAGTCGTCCCGTGAAAGGACACCGCCATGTTCGTTCACATCCGCGCCGCACTGTGCCTGGCCGCCGCCGCCCTCGCCCTACCGGCCGTCATCGCCCCGGCCCCGCCCGCAGCCGCGGCAGCCGCCGCGCTCACCGTCACCGACCTGCGCGTCAACACCGTGACCGACCCGCTCGGCATCGACAACGTCCGGCCCAGCCTCAGCTGGCGGCTCACCTCGCCGGTCAACGGCGAGCGGCAGACCGCGTACCGGATCCTCGTCGCCAGCAGCCCGGGCCGGCTCAGCCCCGGCAGCGCGGACGTCTGGGACAGCGGCAAGGTGGCCACCGCCAACTCGATCGCCGTGCCCTACGGCGGCCCCGCGCCGCAGCCGGCGCGCACATACCACTGGACCGTGCAGGCCTGGGACGCCGGCGACCAGCCGTCGGCGTGGAGCCCCGCCGCCCGCTGGGAGACCGGGCTGTTCACCACCCAGGACTGGAAGGGCGCCCAGTGGATCAGCCCCGACGCGTCCACGGCCGCGGCGCCGATGCTGCGGGCCTCGTTCACGCTGCCGTCCAAGGCGATCGCCGGCGCCCGGGCCTACGTCGACGGGCTCGGCTTCCACGAGCTGCGGCTCAACGGCGCCAAGGTCGGCGACCAGGTCCTGGCGCCCGCGAACACGCCCTACGGCGAGCGCAACCTGTACAGCACCTATGACGTCACGTCGGCCCTGCGCGCCGGCGGCAACGCGGTCGGGCTGTGGCTCGGCGACGGCTACGGCCCGCGGTTCAGCCCGTACGGCTTCCGCTGGTCCGGCCCGAAGCAGGCGATCCTGCTGCTCGACGTCACGTTCGCCGACGGCACGCATCAGACGGTCACCACCGACCCGTCCTGGAAGTGGCAGACCGGCCCGATCACCGCGAACGACCTCTACGCCGGCGAGGCCTACGACGCGCGGCTCGAGCGCGCCGGCTGGGACCAGCCCGGCTACGCCGACACGGGATGGCGGGCCGTGCGCACCGTCGCCGCGCCGTCGGCCGCGTTGACCGCGGCCGCGCTGCCGCCGGTCCGGGTCGTGGCCACGCTGCCGGCCGCGCGGCTCAGCCAGCCCCAGCCCGGCGTCTGGGTGTATGACTTCGGCCAGAACATCGCCGGCTGGGCGCGCCTGCGCGTGCAGGGGGCGGCCGGGACCACGGTGCGGCTGCGCACCGCCGAGGAGCTCCTGCCCAGCGGCCTGCTCGACACCGCCACGAACCGCAGCGCCGCATCCACCGACACGTACACCCTCGCCGGCACGGGCGCGGTCGAGACCTGGGAGCCGCGGTTCACGTACCACGGCTTCCGCTACGTCGAGGTCACCGGCTACCCGGGCACGCCGGTCATGGGCAGCCTCGACGCCCGCGTCGTGCACGCCGACGTGCGCTCCACCGGCACCTTCAGCTCGTCCGACGCGCTGCTGAACCAGATCTGGCAGAACAACCGCTGGGCGATCCTGAACAACTCGATGAGCATCCCGACCGACAACCCGGTCCGCGACGAGCGCACGCCGCCCGGCATGGACGTCCAGGCGTATCACGACGCGTCGATCCGCGAGTTCGGGATGAACGCCTTCTACGCCAACTATCTCGCCGACCTGCCGCCCGGCACGGCGCTGCCGAACGACGCCGGCAACGCGCAGCAGCCGGACATGGGCGGCAACCAGGTCGTCCTCGCCTGGGCGCTGTTCGAGCAGTACGGCGACCGCGACACCCTCGCCGCCACGTACCCGGCGATGCAACGGTTCGTCGACACCAACGGGGCGAAGGTCTGGACCACCGGGTTCGGTGACTGGTGCCCGCCGGACCTCGGCCCGAACGCCAACGGCGGTCAGGGCAACCCGAGCGCCGGCGCCTGCCAGAGCGAAGTGTCCATTGTGAACACCGCGCTGTCGTTCCGCCAGGCGCAGGCGGTCGCGAAGGCCGCCGCGGCGCTCGGCCAGACCGCCGACGCGACCCGCTTCAACCAGCTCGCCGACAGCATCAAGGCCGCGTTCAACGCCCGGTTCCTCAACGCCGACGGCGCGAGCTACGGCAGCGGCCGGCAGACCACGAGCGTGCTGCCGCTCGCGTTCGGGCTGGTGCCGGACGCGAACGTGACCGCCGTCGGCGCGCGGCTCGTCGACACGATCCTCAACCGCAACGGCGGGCACCTCGACACCGGCATCTTCGGCACCCGGTTCCTCATGGACGCGCTCGCCCGCATCGGACGCGTCGACGTGGCGCTGACCGTCCTGGACTCCACGACGTACCCCGGGTTCGGCTACGAGATCGGGCGGGGCGCGACGACGCCGTGGGAGCAGTGGACCTACGTGTCCAACATGGAGACGCACGACCACGCCATGTTCGCCGGGATCAACGCCTCCCTCTACACCCAGCTCGCGGGCATCCAGCCGACCGGGCCGGGGTACGCCACGCTCGTCGTCGACCCGCACGTCCCGGCCGGGCTGCAACGCGCCGCCGCGTCCATCGACACGGTGCGGGGCACGGTCGCCAGCTCCTGGACCGTCTCCGGCAGACAGTTCGCGCTCGACGTCACCGTGCCGGTCGGGGCGACGGCGACGGTGCACGTGCCGAACTTCGGCCGCGGCACCGCCACGGTGAGCCCGTCCGCCGGCGCGACCCAGGTGTCGGCGGACGGCACGCGGACGGTGTACACGGTCGGCTCCGGCGGCTGGCACTTCACCGGATCGGTGGCGCCGGCCGCGACGACCGCGCTGCCGGGCGCGTGGCCACGGTGCGCGGGCGAGACCGGGACCTGCGCCTTCACCGGCGCCCAGACGGTGGCCTTCGGCGCCGCCGGCCGGTTCGGCTACGCGACGCTCACCGGCGGCACCACGTGCGGCAACGGGGTGTTCGGCGACCCGGCGCCGAACGTCTCCAAGGCCTGCTACGTCACCGCTCCCCCGCCGGCCGCGGACACCTGGACGCAGTGCGCGACCGAGACCGGCACCTGCGCGTTCGCCGGCACCGCCACGGTGGCGTTCGGCGCGGCGGGCCAGTTCCGCTACGCCACGCTGACCGGCGGGACGGCCTGCACCAACGCGGTCTTCGGCGACCCCGTCCCCGGCACCGCGAAGGCCTGCCATCTCACCGCCCCGCCGCCGGGGACCACGACCTGGACACCGTGCGCCGACGAGACCACGACGTGCGCGTTCACCGGCACCCGCGAGGTCGCGTTCGGCGCGGCCGGCCGGTACACGTACCGCCGCGTCACCGGCGGCACACCGTGCACCAACACGATCTTCGGCGACCCCGTCCCCGGCACCCCGAAGTCCTGCTACGTCCAATGACCGCAACGGCGACGGAGCGGGCCAAATCGGCTTGGCCCGCCCCGTCCCCGGGCCGTAACGTGCTCGCATGCAGACGACGCTGCGCGGTGCCCTGGTGACGCTGCGGCCGGCCGCGGCCACCGACGTTCCCGAGCTGGCCCGGATCCGCGCCACGCCGGAGGTGTACGAGCGGTGGCGCGGCGGTGACGACCTCGCCGCCGCGGTGGCCGAGGACCTCGACGACCCCGACAGCCATCCCCTGGCCATCGAGCACGACGGCCGGGTGGTCGGGATGATCCAGTGGGGTGCGGAGACCGACCCTGACTACCGGCACGCGAGCATCGACATCTACCTCGACCCGAAGGCGCACGGCCAGGGGCTGGGCACCGACGCCGTGCGGACCCTGGCCCGGCACCTGTTCGCCGAGCACGGCCACCACCGCATCGTCATCGACCCCGCCGCGGACAACGCGGCCGCCATCCGGTGCTACGGCAAGGTCGGCTTCCGGCCCGTCGGCGTCATGCGGCGCTACGAACGCGACGCCGACGGCGGCTGGCACGACGGGCTGCTCATGGACCTCCTCGCGGACGAGCTGACCTGACCCGCCGGACGGCAGCCCGAAGGCGGGTCAGGTCGGCCCGATCAGCACCAGCCGGCGGACACCGGGGCGCTCTGGAACGATCCGGAGACCGCGGTCACCGTCGTGCGGCAGTCCGATCCCGAGGTCTGGGTCGTGGCGGTGACTTCGTCGGTACCGGCCTGCGCCGGCACCGTGATCTGCCGGTCGACGTAGTACGCGCGGTACAGCTGGCCCCAGCGCGGGTCGGTGTACGGCTCCCAGTACTGCCGGGTGATGGTGACCCGGAAGGACGTCTCCTCGACGGAGTTGTCCTTGAACCCGAGCACCGTGGTGCCGTCCTGCGCCCGGGAGATGGTGCGCGGGTTGCCCGGTGCCGCGAGCACGCCGGTGTACGTCCTGCAGCCGAGCGACGGGTTGCCCGGGTTCGGCGCGCCGGCCGGCACCACGCTGATCGCCCACGCGCACACCTGGTGGGTGCCGAGGCCGGCCGGGACGGTGGCGTCGAAGCCGCGGTAGGCGCCGTAGGACGGGTAGGCGTCGGCGACGTCCTGGCGGTACGTGTCGGCGGTGAGCGTCCGCTTCCACGCGCCGTCGAGGTAGATGTCGACGACGAGCGGCGCGCTGCCGCTGTCCCGGTCGATGCCCCAGCCGCTGACCCGCACGGCGTTGCCGACGTAGGTGACCGCGTCGAGCGTGCCGTGGACGGGGATGTCCCGCGGCGCCGGCGGCGGGTCGTCCCCGCCGCCGTCACCGCACGCGGGCGGCGGCACCGGCCGGTCGCACATCGGCTCGGCGCCGGCCGGGCCGGCAGGGATGACGACCGCGCCGAGCAGACCGGCCAGCGCGACCGCGCCGGCTCGAAGAAGGTGTCGTTGCAAGGTGTGCTCCTCTGCTTCGGTCACCCGTGTTGGTGACGCAGAGCAATGTACGAATGCGGCTCGGCCGCCGATCCGGTCCACCGTGGACCGTGGCACAAACTGGGGACAGGCCCGGCTTCCGGGACACACGTCGGGACACAACTCGGGACACTTGTCCCTGTACGACCAGGTCAAGCGCCTGCTGTACTGCAACGGGTCCACTGTGGATCCACAGTGGACACCTCGTCGACCCCCGGCGGGCAAGCCCGACCCGGACAGCTACGGAAGGTAATCAACGGGGTGAGGGGTCGCGGCGGATAGCATCCACGGGTGGAAATCTTTGACGGTATCGACGGCGCCCGGCTCGCGTACCACCGCATCGGTGCCGGCAGCCCGCTGATCTGCCTGCCGGGCGGCCCGATGCGGGCCTCGGCGTATCTCGGTGACCTCGGCGGGCTGTCGGCGCGGCACACTCTCGTCCGGCTGGACCCGCGCGGCACCGGCGGGTCGGCCGCCGCGGACGACCCGGCCGGCTACCGGTGCGACCGGCTCGTCGAGGATGTCGAGGCGCTGCGGGCGCACCTCGGCCTGGACCGCGTCGACCTGCTCGGGCACTCCGCCGGGTCGGCCGTGGCGGTGCTCTACGCCGTGCGCCACCCCGACCGGATCGGCCGGCTCGTGCTGCTCAACCCGTCCCCGCGGGTGGTCGGCCTCGACATCACCGACGCCGACCGCCGCGAGGTCGCCGAACCGCGCCGCGGCGAGGCCTGGTTCGCCGACGCGTTCGCCGCGTTCGAGCGGATCTGGGCGGGCACGCAGACCGTCGCCGACTGGGACGCGATCACGCCGTTCACCTACGGCCGGTGGGACGACGCCGCGCGGGCGGACGTGATCCGGAAGAAGGACGACCGCAACGACGCCGCCGCGGCCGCCTACTACACCGGCTACGACCCGGCGCCGGCCCGGGTCGCCGTCGCCGACCTGCGGACCCGGGTGCTGCTCGTCGCCGGTGAGCACGACGTGGCGCTGCCGCCGAAGGTCGCCGCCGAATACGCGGGGCTGTTCCCGCACGCGGAGGTCGCCGTCCTGGCCGGCGGCGGGCACTCCCCCTGGCTCGACGACCCGGCCTGGCTCGCCACGACCGTCGCGGCCTTCCTCCGCTGACCCGCACGCAGCGCCGCATGCCGGGTTGACGGCGGTTTGTACGTTGATCCGCTCGCGGGATCAACGAAGAAGGAGCATGCATGCGACGCCTGGCGTTATCGACCTTCGTGGCCACCCTGCTGGGTCTGGCCCTCACCGGCTGCGACAAGGAGGCCGTGGACTCTCCTGCCGTACAGCAGCCGACCACGCAGGCCTCCACCGCGCGGAGCGCGGCCGGCGACGCGTACCCGGAGACCGAAGAGGGCGCGAAGGCGCTGCTGCAGGCGCTGCCGAAGAACCCGCCGCTGGTGCTGCGGCTGAAGCCGACGACCGAGGACTACCGCGCGCTGTTCGTGGGTGACGCCGCGGCGAAGGCCGAGCGGTTCTACGCGGCGAACCTGTGGAACGATGCCAAGCTCACCGCCGACGCCGGGCAGACGCAGCTGCAGGTCTTCAAGGCCACGAGCGACGAGATCCGGTCCTGGTCGCCGACCGCCGAGGCGAACTTCCCCGGCGGCTACCAGCAGGCCGGCCCGCATCTGAAGCCGGGTTTCACCTGGTACCGGTGGCGGTACGCCGAGCCGGGCAAGGACTCCGGGATGGCGTATGACGGCCTGGTCCATGTCAACGGTCACTGGGTGTGGACCCCGAAGCCGTGGCGGGCCCTGGAGGGCTGACGGCCCGCGCGGCACCGGCGTCACGCCGCCGGGTCGACCCGCTGCATCACGCAGAACTCATGACCGGCGGGGTCGGCCAGCACGACCCAGTGCACGTCGCGCTGGCCGATGTCGACGCGGGTCGCCCCGAGCGCGACGAGCCGCTCAACCTCGTCGGCCTGGTCCCGGTCGGTCGGCCACAGGTCGAAGTGGATCGGCGTCTTGCCGCGCTTGGGGTCGGTGGTGCCGATCAGCAGGATCGCCGGGCTGGACGGCGGCCCGGCGATGGCGACGCCGGTGTCGTCGCGTTCGGTGATCCGGTAGTCCAGCGCCGCGCACCAGAAGGCCGCGGAGGCCTCCGGGTCGGGACAGTCCATGATGATGTCGCCGATCTTCGATGCCACGCCGGTGATTCTCGCAGACGTCACCGCTGGGTAAGCTCGAAGCGGCACCGGCCCCCGCGATGTGAGGCAGACGAACGATGGATGAGCGGGAAGAGCTGGACTGGCAGACGTTCGGCGGCGCGTCGCGGGCCCTCGCCCAGGCGGTCGTCGACGACGGGTTCCGCCCCGACGTGGTCCTGTGCGTGGCGCGCGGCGGGCTGCTCCTGGCCGGTGCGCTGGGCTACGCGTTGGACGTGAAGCACCTCGTGATGATGAACGTCCTGTACTACACCGGCGTCGACGAGCGGCTCGACGCCCCGGTGGTGCTGCGGCCCACGCCGGATGGGGAGGACCTCGCCGGGAAGCGGGTGCTCATCGCCGACGACGTGTCCGACACCGGGGCGACGCTGCGGGTGGTCCGCGACTTCTGCGTACAGCACGCCGCGGACGTGCGCTGCGCCGTGCTGTACGAGAAGCCGCAGACCACCGTGCGGTGCGAGTACGTGTGGCGGCGCACCGACCGCTGGATCAACTTCCCGTGGTCGAACGAACCACCGGTGGTCCCGTCCCGCTGAGGTGGACCGCTGCGGTGGACCGCTGCGGTGGACCGCAGCGCTCAGGACAGCGTGCGGGTGCGGTGCAGGACCTGCCGCAGCTGGTGGAGCAGTTCGTCGGTGGTGAAGGGCTTGCGCAGCAGCGGGTCGTCGGTCAGGGTCCGCCCGCCGGGCAGGTTGCCCGCCGTGTAGCCGGACATGTAGAGCACCGGCAGCTGCGGGCGCAGGAGCCGGGCGGCGTTGGCGAGCTGCGGCCCCGCGATGTCGGGCATGATCACGTCGGTGAGGAGCGCGTCGACGGTGAAGGCCGGGTCGGCGCACAGTTCGAGGGCGGCGGTCGCCGAGGCCGGGGCGGTGACCCGGTAGCCGGCTCTGGTCAGGATCCGCACGACGATGTCGCGGACGTCCTCGTCGTCCTCGACCACGAGGACGTGGCCGCCCGGCTCGCCGGTGCTGGCGGGGACGGCGGTGCCGGCGGCGGCCGCGGTGTCGGGCAGCTCCGCCGACGGCAGCAGGACCGTGATGGTGGTGCCGCGGCCGGGCAGGCTGTCGATGTGGATGTCGCCGCCGGCCTCGGTGATGACGCCGTAGGCGGTGGCCAGGCCCAGCCCCGTGCCGTTGCCGGGTCCCTTGGTGGTGAAGAACGGTTCGAACGCGCGGGCGACGACGTCGGCGGGCATGCCACAGCCGGTGTCGGTGACGGTGAGGCTGACCGTGCCGGCACCCGAAACGCCTGGAGCCAACGGCATGACGCGGGTGGTGGTGACGGCGAGCCGGCCACCCTCGGTCATCGCGGCGCGGGCGTTGACGACGAGATTGACGATGACCTGTTCGAGCTTGCTGCGGTCGATGGTGACCGGCGGCAGGTCCGGGTCGAGGTCGGTGGTGAACGTGATGTCCTCGCCGATGGTGCGCTGCAGCAGCTGTTCGGTGTCGGCGACGACCTGGTTGAGGTCCAGGACCTCCGGCTGGGACGGCTCGAGGCGGCTGAAGATGAGCAGCTGCCGGGTGAGCGCGGCGGCGCGTTCCGCGGCGTGGCTGATCCGCAGGATGTCGGGCTGGCTCGGATGCGCCGGTCCGAGGGCGTCGGTGATGTCGCTGGCGTACGCGGTGATGATCGCGAGGAGGTTGTTGAAGTCGTGGGCGATGCCGCCGGCGAGGTGGCCGAGGGAGTCGAGCCGTTCGGCCTGGCGCAGTTCGTGGTCGAGCCGCTGCTGCTCGGTGACGTCGCGGAGGGTGCCTTCGACCGCGATCGGGGTGCCGTCCCCGCCGGCGATGAGGATGGCGCGCTGCTCGATCCACAGCTGCCGGCCGTCGGGGTGGTGGGCGCGCACGACGAGCGGTCGGGCCCGGGGCAGCAGCCAGGAGGTCTTGAACGCCTCCCGGTCCTCCTCGTCGACGATCCCGACGAGCAGCGACGGGTCGGCGCACACCTCGGCGGGGTCGTGGCCGGTGATGACGGTGATCGCCGGGCTGATGTATTCGAGCCGCCGGTCCGGTTGCAGGCGGAACCGGAAGATGATGTCGATGGAGTGCTCGGCGAGGAGCCGGAAGCGTTGCTCGCTCTCCCGCAGCGCCGCCTCGGCGGCCCGCCGCTGCCGCCGTTCGTCGGCGTCGCGCAGCTCGCGTTGCACCGCGGGCACGAGGCGGCTGCTGCGGTCCTTGAGGACGAAGTCGCTGGCGCCGGCCTTCATCATCGCGGCCGCGGTCTCCTCGCCGACCTGCCCGGACACGAGGATGAACGGCGCGTCGCCGCTGTGCTCGCGCAGCGTCCGCAGCGCCTCCTCGGCGGTGAAGGACGGCAGGTTGTAGTCGGAGATGACGAGGTCCGGCGGATGCTGGCGGAGCGCGGCGCGGAACTGCTCGGCGGTGGTGACGATGTCGACGGTGAGGTCGAGGCCGCCGCGGTGCAGCCGGGTGACGATGAGGCGGGCGTCGTCGGGGTCGTCCTCGACGATCAGGACCCGGGTCTGCGGCATCAGAGGCTGCCGGGGCGGGCCGGGACGGGTTCGTTGACCAGCAGCCAGTACATGCCGAGCACGTTGGTGGCGTTGACGAAGTCGGCGAACACGACGGGTTTGCGCACGTAGCTGTTGGCGCCGAGCCGGTAGCTCTCGACGATGTCGCGTTCCTCGCTGGAGGTGGTGAGGACCACGACCGGCAGCGGCTGGGTCGCCGGGTCGGCGCGGATGCGCCGCAGCACCTCCAGGCCGTCGTACTTCGGCAGCTTCATGTCGAGCAGGATCAGCGCGGGCCGCAGCGGCGTGGCGCCGTCGGGCGGCTGCAGCAGCTCGATCGCCTCGGCGCCGTCGGACGCGACGACGACCCGGTTGCCGATGTTGTTCTTCGCGAAGGCGCGCAGGGTGAAGGTCACGTCGTCGGGGTTGTCCTCGACGAGCAGGATGACCCCGTCGTTCATGGTGTCTCCGGTGCGAACGGTGCCGGGCCGCCCCGGTTCGGGGCGAGCGTGAACCGGAAGACGGCACCGTCACCGACCGTGCCGTCGGCCCAGATCCGGCCGCCGTGGCGGGTGACGACGCGGTGGACGATGGCCAGCCCGATGCCGGTGCCCTCGAAGTCGCTGGCGGCGTGCAGCCGCTGGAACGGTTCGAACAGCTTGCCGGCGAAGCGCATGTCGAACCCGGCGCCGTTGTCGCGCACGAACAGCACGGCGGCGGGTTCGGCCCCGACCTCGACGGCGGCGTCGTCGCGTTTGGCGGTGAACTTCCACGCATTGCCGAGCAGGTTCTGCAGCACGAGCCGGATCAGGTCGGCGTCGCCGGCGGCGGTGAGCCCGTCGGCGACGCTCACCCGCACCTGCCGGTCGGGGTCGGCGGCGCGCAGCTCGGCGACGACGTCGCGGGCGATGGCGGTGAGGTCGACGGTGCCGCGGTGCAGTTCGGTGCGGGTGGCGCGGGACAGGTTGAGCAGGTCGTCGATCATCGCGGCCATCCGCGCCACGTTGGCCTGCAGGCGGTCGAGGTATTCGCGGCCGTCGCCGTCGAGCCGGTCGCCGTAGTCCTCCAGCAGCAGCTGGCTGTAGCCGTCCAGGGACCGCAGCGGCGCGCGCAGGTCGTGCGACACCGAGTACGCGAACGCGTCGAGCTCCTGGTTGGACGCGTGCAGCTCCGCGGTGCGTTGCAGGACCCGGTCCTCCAGCTCCGCGTTGAGCCGCCGCACCTGCTCCTCGGCCCGTTTGCGCTCGGTGATGTCGGTGGAGATGCCGCAGACCGCGTACGGCGCGCCGTCGGCGCCGATGAGCGGGAACTTCACCGTCACGTAGGTGTGCGGGCCGTCGTCGCCGGGCGCCTCCTCCTCCATCTGCACCGGCCGGCCGCGCCGCGCCGCCTGCAGGTCGTTGGCCCGGAACTCGTCGGCCATCGCGGTGGGGAACAGGTCGTGGTCGGTGAGCCCGACGATCGCGTCCCGGCTGACCTCGAACAGCCGCTCGTATTCGCGGTTGACCAGCATGTACCGGCCGTCGAGGTCGCGCATGTAGATGACCGCGGACGTGTTGTCGATGAGGGCCAGCAGCTGGTCGTGCCCGACCCGGGGGTCGTAACCGGCCGGTGCGGCCGCGTCGGCGTTCACTGCTGCCCCGGCGGCCGGTCGCCGGTCGCGCCGCCGTCCGGTGGGTCAACGTCGCGGGTGTCGTCGTCGCGGGCGTCGTCGTCGGAGGTGCGTGGTCGTACCAATGCCGCCGACGAAACGGCGAACCGCGCCTCCGCGCGCAGGTGGGCCCGCAGGACGTCGACGCCGGCCAGGGACTCCAGGTCGGCCGTCGGCAGCCGGCGCAGCGCCGTCAACGGGTGCCGGCCGCGGATCCGGGTCAGGCGCTCCAGCGCGGTCTCGTCCATGCCGGTGGTGCCGCGCCGGTTGGACACCACACCGGTGTCGCCGACGCCGGCGCGGTCCCGGTCGCGTTGCGGCGTGAACAGGTACTTCTTGGCGAGCATGAGGTGCGTGCTGGAGACCCGCGCGTGCGCCCGCAGCACCAGGTACAGCGCACCGAGCGCCGGGCAGGAGCCCAGCAGCACCCGCAGCCCGGCCGGCGACTGCTCGGCCAGGTCTCCGGCCGGTCGCAGCCGGGCCAGCAGCAGCTCGGGCAGGCCGGGGCGGTCCATGACCACGCCGAGCCGGTCCCATTCGCCGGCGAGCATGCCGGGGCGCAGCCGGGCGATGTGCCGGCGGTAGCCCGGCGGGTCGACGCCGAGCAGGAGGTCACGCTCGAGGGCCTCGGGGTCCAGCGCGCCGCTCGGCGGCACGTCGCCGGGCCGCCAGTGCACGGCGAACTGGCGGAACACGTCCATGAAGTGCCCGGCCCGCAGGCCGTCGGCCGGTGGCAGCGCGGCGAAGGCGGCGTTGAGCCGGCGGATCGCGTCCAGCAGCTCCGCGGCGACCCCGAGCCGGTGCACCGCCTCGGCACCGCACACGTCGACGGTCTCCTCGGCCAGGGGCGCGAGCGTGCCGTTGACGGCCCGTTCGAGGGTCTCCGTCAGCTTGGTCAGCTCGAGGAACCTGACCTCGTCGCGTTCGCCGGTGTACGTGCGGACCAGCCCGTCGTCGAACTCGCCCGGCAGCGTGGCGAGGCGGGTGTCGCCCCACCACGCCTCGGTGGCCGGCAGGTTCCAGCGGGTCAGGGAGGCGTACGCGTCGCGCTGTGGGTGCCCGGTGCGCGCCGCGAGCCTGGCGAAGTAGTCGAGGAAGGGCACCCGGTCCGAGCCGGCGGTCAGGTCGAAGGCCCGCTCGGGCCGCTGCCGGTGCGCCGGGTCCCGCTCCTGGTGGTGCCGGCCCAGGCCGGCGCCGACGAGGCCGAGCAGGACCACGAGGCGCCGGGCCTCCTGCGGCGTGCACCGCTCCGGCACCACCGCCAGGGTCGACAATGCCGCGGCGGCCGCCGCGGGGAACTCCCCGGCCGGCCGGCGCCTCGCGACGATGTCGCGGTTGAGCTCGGCCATCGGCCCGTGGACCCACGCCGCCACCGCCGGCACACCCGCTTCAACACGCAACGCAGCCGAGTGACTACGTTCGGTATGCACGTGATCGAACGTACCACGCACGGGCGGCGGCGGGCCGCACGCGGCTGGTTCCCAGAAACCTCCCAGCTCAGGCTGATAGCGTCAGCGCATGGACGGCTGCAGTACGGAGCCGGGCGTCGCCCCGGCTCCCATTTGTCCGGTCAGCGGTGGACGCCGACCGTGTTGATCCTTCTCGGACTCGCGCTCATCGTGGTCCTCACCGCGGCCACCGGCTACTTCGTGGCGGCCGAGTTCGCCTACGTGGCCGTGGACCGCGGCAAGCTCAAACGCGCCGCCGCGGGCGGTGACCAGTCGTCCCGGCGCGCGCTGCGCATCACCGAACGGCTGTCGTTCATGCTGTCCGGCGCGCAGCTCGGCATCACCGTCACGGCGCTGCTCGCCGGTTTCGTGGCCGAGCCGTATCTCGGCCGCGGCCTGGCCGACCTCCTCGGCGTCGCCGGTGTCCCCCGGGCCGCCAGCACGTCGATCTCCGTGGTCCTGGCGCTGCTGACCGCGACCGTGGTGCAGATGGTCCTCGGCGAGCTCGGCCCGAAGAACTGGGCGATCGCCCAGCCGGAGGTCCTGGCCCGGGCCCTGTCCCGGGTCACGCTGATGTACCTCGCGGTGGCCGGGCCGGTGATCCGGATGTTCGACGCGGCCGCGAACCGGCTGCTGCGCCGGGTCGGCATCGAACCCATCGAGGAACTGCCCGAGGGGGCGACCCCGGAGGACCTGGAACGCATCATCGCCGAGTCCCGCAGCGGCGGGCTGCTCGACGCCGACACCTCGCAGCTGCTGCAGCGCGGACTGGCGTTCCGGGCCCGCACCGCCGAGGAGGCGATGATCGCCCGGGTCGACGTCGTCACCGTGGCCGCGACCGACCCGGCGATCCGCCTGGTCGAGCTGTTCGACACCGGGCACACCCGCTTCCCGGTCGTCGGCGACAGCGTCGACGACCTGATCGGCGTCGTCGGCGGCGCCGACCTCGTGGCGTTGCCGGCCGAGGACCGGCACCGCGTCACGATGGCCGAGATCGCGGCGCCGCCGGTCCTGGTGCCGTCCACCGCGGCGCTGCCCACCGTGCTGGAGCGGCTGCGCACCGAGCACCGGCAGCTGGCCTGCGTCATCGACGAGTACGGCGGCTTCGCCGGCATCATCACCCTGGAGGACGTCGCGGAGGAGCTGGTCGGCTCGATCCGGGACGAGGACGACGCACCCGAACCGGCGGCGATCCGCCAGCAGGACGGCTCGTGGCTGGTCCCGGCCCGCTGGCGGGTCGACGAGGTCGCCCGCACGACCGGCGTGACCCTGCCGGAGGGCGACGACTACGACACCGTCTCCGGTCTCGTGCTGCAACAGCTCGGCCGGATCCCGCGCCCCGGCGACGTCGTGGACGTCACCACGCCGCCGGTCCGCCTCGAGGTTATCTCCGTGCACCGGCACGTGCCGGACACCGTGCGCATCGGGGCGTCCGTCGGGGGTTCGTCAATCGGTGGTTCGTCAATCGGGGGTTCGTCATGAGCACCGGCTGGGCCCTGGTTGTCTCGGTGCTGCTGCTCGCGGCCAACGGGTTCTTCGTGGCCGCCGAGTTCGCGCTCGTGGCCAGCAAGCGGCACCGCCTGGAGCAGGCCGCCGCCGAGGGGAGCCGGGCCGCCGCCGCGGCGCTCGCCGGCAGCCGGGAGCTGTCGCTGATGCTGGCCGGCGCGCAGCTGGGCATCACCCTGTGCTCGCTGGGCCTCGGCGCCCTCGCCGAGCCCGCCATCGCGCACCTGCTCGACCCCTGGTTCACCGCCGCCGGCCTGCCGGAGCGCTTCAGCTACCCGATCGCGTTCGTCATCGCCCTCGCCGTCGTGGTGTTCCTGCACATGGTGGTCGGGGAGATGGCGCCGAAGTCGTGGGCGATCAGCGATCCGGAGCGCTCCGCGCGGGGTCTCGCGCTGCCGTTCCGGGCCTTCACCCGGCTCGTGCGCCCGCTGCTCGCCGTGCTCAACGGCCTCGCCAACGCCTGCCTGCGCCTGATCAAGGTGCACCCGCAGGACGAGCTGTCGGCGGCACACGGGCCGGAGGAGCTGATGATGCTGCTGGAGTCCTCCCGCCAGCACGGCACCCTCGCGCAGGACCAGCACCAGCTGCTCAGCCGGATGCTGCAGCTGCAGGGCACCACGATCGCGCAGGTGATGACGCCGTCCGCGGCGGTCGTCACGGTCCCGGCCGACGCCACCGCCGCCGACGTCGAACAGGCCAACCAGGCGACCGGCCGGTCCCGGTTCCCGGTGGTGGACGGCGGCGGCGTCGTGCACGGCGTCGTGCACGTCCGCGACGCGCTGCGGGCCACCACGGCGGGCCGTCCGGCCCTGGCGCGGGACCTGATGATCCCCGCGTTCACGCTGCCCGCCGGCACCAGCGTGCTGGCCGCCGTGCGGGCGATGCGGGAGTCCAGGGCGCAGCTCGCGGTCGCCGGCGACGGCGGCAGCCCGGTCGGGGTGGTCTCCCTCGAAGACCTCCTCGAGGAGGTCATCGGCGAGTTCGACGACGAGACCGACCCGATCACGACGGAGCGCTGACCACCGCGGTCCGCCCGCCACGGCGGCCACGGCGGAGCGGTCCGCGGCGCCTACGGCGTGGCGGCCACGGCGGAGCGGTCCGCGATGCAGCCGATCGTGGAGGCCTCCGGCGCACGCGCCCCCGATCCATCGGTTTCGTCCTCGGCCCGCGTCCTCGGTGCGCTTACCGACCGCTTCCTGCCTGCGCCCGGTCAGCAGCCTCCTGCCATCGCTCCGGATCCCAATGCCCCGCCACCGGCCGCGTGACATCTGGCCACTCATACCGGCCTGCCTGCGACGAGCCAGTGTGTGACGGCCTCCCGCGCCATGCCCTGCGCGACCTCGATCGGCCCCAGGGTCTCGTGCGGCGACAGCATCGGCATGGCCGTCATGCGGAAGAAGTTCTTCTTGACGCCGTCCCCGCCCACCCCTACACCCTGCGCGGTGAGGCGCGGGTCGTAGCCGTCGTGCACCGCCATGACCACCCAGGCCTTGGGTGTCCTCGCCGTCACCGGTCCCCCACCGGTCACCGCGCTCGTGCTCTCCTGATGGCGTCCGCGATAGCCCCGCCGATCTGGTCCCTGATGTCTTCCGCGCTCATTCTTCGCCACCTTTCAACTCGTCGGCCTCTTCGCACCCCACGACGGCGGCACCGTGCTGGGATGCGCCGCCGTCGCGGGCGCGCTGTTCCTGCGCGTCGACCGGCTGCCGGCCCGCTCCCGCGCGTTCCTGACCCGACCACCTGCGCCGCATCGACCCGGACCTGTACACCCTGCACCCGCTGGCACGGCAAACCAGTCGAGTGCGGCACCACCCACCCAGCCCGCTCCGGCAGCGACCTGGACGAGTCGATGTACAGCGGCGGCCCGACCGGCCCCACCTTCTGGAGCGAGACCGGCGGCGCCCGCGACACCCGAGTGGACAGCGGCGCCGGCCATGACGGCGGTGGCGGCTGACAGCGCCTGTCGGCCCGGCGGTGCGTCAGTTGAGCGTGCGGTACGTGCCGGGTGGGGTGCCGACCTCGCGGCGGAAGGCGGCGCCGAACGCGAACTCGTCGCTGTAGCCGACCGCCGCGGCCACCTCGGCGAGGGTGCGGCCGGGCTCGTCGCGCAGCATCGTGGCGGCGAGGTCCATCCGCCAGCGGGTCAGGTGTGCGAACGGGCTCTCGCCGACGAGTTCGCGGAAGCGCGCCGTGAACGCGGTGCGGCCCATCCCGGCGACACGGGCGAGGGCGTGCAGGGTCCAGGGGCGGTGGGATTCGGCGTACGCGGCGTCCAGGGCGCGGGCGATCCGGTCGTCGGCGAGGGCGGCCCGCCACGAACCGGGTATCTCGCCATGGACGCCGCGCTGGATGCCGGCCGGCTGCGCGGGCTCGGCTGGGTGCCGCGGTTCGGCGCGGCGGTCGGCGGGATTCGTGGCGCGCTGACGAACCCGGCCCAGCGGCACCGGATCAGCGCCTGACGACGTCGTGGGCCAGGCGCAGCAGGTCCGGGACGGCGGGGTGGGTGACCGGCTCGCGCCAGGCCAGGATCACGTCGACGGGTGGGGCGTCGGTGAGCGGGACGTAGCGCACCGCCGGGTTCGGGTGCATCGCCGCGGTCCCGGCGGCGGTCACCCCGACCGCGTCGCCGGCGATGATGACCGCCAGCCAGTCGTCGGTGTTCTTCACCGGCACCACCTGGGTCGGCGCGGCGCCCGGCGGCCACAGCGCGAGGCTCGTGCTGCCGGTGACCGTGTTGAGAGCCAGGGGATGCGAGGCGAGGTCGGCGAGGGTCAGCGTGGCCCGCCCGGCGAGGGGGCTGTCGTCGGCCACCGCCGCGAGGCGCGGCTCCCGCATCAGGTGCGCCACGGTGACGCCGGGCACGTCGGGCACGGTCACCGGGCCGCGCAGGACGGCGACGTCGACCGCGCCGGAGGCGAGGCCCGCGCTGCGCTCGTCGAGGCGGAGCACCTCGAGGACCGTCTCGGGATGCGCGCGCTTCCACCGGCGTTGCAGCGACGTGGTGTGGGCCCCGAGCGCCGACCACGCGTGCCCCAGCCGGACCGGGAGCCGCCGGGACCGGTCCGGGTCCAGGGCGTGCTCGACGGCGGCGATCGCGGCGGCGGCGTTGCGGCGGAACTCGTGGCCGGCCGGGGTCAGTGCCAGGTGGTGCGTGGAGCGGTCCACGAGCCGGACCCCGAGGTGCGCCTCGAGCTGTTGCAGGGTGCGGGTCAGCGCCGGCTGCGTCAGGTGCAGCCGGGCCGCCGCTCGCGTGAGGTTGCTCTCTTCCGCGATGGCGAGGAACCCTCTGAGGTGCCGCAGCTCGATGGTCATGCGTGAGCAGCATAACCAGCGGCGAAGCGGCATTTCACAAGATCCGTCGTGGTGCATAGCGTTGCCCGCGTGACCGACGTCCTGACCGGAGCCGTGCCCGCACCGATCGCCACCAGAAGGGGCGGCGGGGTGTGGCGGGTCCTCGCCTCCCAGACGTCCGTCCACAGTGGAGCAGCGGTGGCCACCACGCTCTTCCCGCTCGCCGGGGCGGCGGGGGTCGTCTCGCTGCGGCTGCTCATCGGTGCGGCACTGCTGGTGGCGGTCGGGCGGCCCAGGCTCAGGGGGTACACCTCCCGCCAATGGCTGCTCGTCGGCGTCTTCGGGGCCGTCCTCGCCGGCATGAACCTGGCGTTCTACGTCGCCATCGCGCGCATGCCGATCGGCCCGGTGGTCACCCTGGAGGTCCTGGGCCCGCTGACGCTGTCCGTGATCACCGCCCGGCGCCGGGTCGCGTGGCTATGGGCGCTGCTCGCCCTCGGCGGTGTCGCGCTGCTCGGCAGCGGTGGGTTCGACCAGCTCGACCCGATCGGGGTCGGCTGCGCGTTCCTGGCCGGCACGGCGTGGGCCGGCTACATCATGCTGTCGGCGCGGGCCGGCGCGAACTTCCCGAAGCGGGACGGCCTCACCCTGGCCATGCTCGTCGCCGCAGTCCTCGCCCTGCCGGCCGGGCTGCTCGGCGCGGGCGGGGCGCTGCTCGACCCGCGGGTGCTGGCGCTCGGCGCGGCGGTGGCGGTGCTGTCGTCGGTGCTGCCGTACACGTTCGAGCTGTCCGCGCTGCGGCTCCTGCCGACGTCGACGTTCGCGGTGCTGATGAGCCTGGGCCCGGCGATCGCGGCCCTCGCCGGTTTCGTGCTCCTGGGCCAGGAGCTGCACCCGGCGCAGATCGCGGCGATCGGGCTCGTGGTGGCGGCCAGCGCCGGCGTGGTGCTGTGGAAGGACGCGGCCGCTACCGCATGAGGTGCGCCACGCCGGTGGCCGCCATCATCAGGCCGAGCCCGGTGACCACCGCTGCCGACACCGTCGGTAGCCAGCGAAGTGGCCTGCCCCGGAAGCGGTGCAGGGTCGTGCGGGCGCTCACCAGGACCAGGCCGAGCGCGACGAGCACGGCGGCGAGGCCCAGGCTGAACGCGAGGATCATCCCGAGGCCCAGGGCGGTGCGGTTGAGGGCGATCGCGAGGAGCAGGACGCTCAGCGCCTCGGGGCACGGGATGATGCCGCCGGTGACCCCCATCGCCGTGACGCCGCGCACGGTCGACTGCCGCGGCGCGAGGACGCGAATGGCCGTCAGCGTCCCGCCGCGGCCGGACATCGCTGGGTCCCGCGGCGCCGCCGGGTCGTGACCGTGGTCGTGACGGTGGTCGTGGTCGTGACTGTGGTCGTGGTCGTGACTGTGGTCGTGGTCGTGACTGTGGTCGTGGTTGTGGTCGTGACGGTGCTCGCGGTGGCGGCGGCGCACGAGCCGCACGCCGAGGACGGCCACGACTGTGCCGGCGGCGAGCTCCAGGGCCGGCACCACGACCCCGGGCGCGAGGAACCGCCCCGCCGTCAGCACCGCCACGCCGAGGACGACGACCGCGGCCGTGTGGGTGACCGTGATGACCGCGCCGAGCGTGACCGCGTGCCGTGGGGTCCCGCGGGTGCCGACCAGATACGACGCCAGCAGCGCCTTGCCGTGTCCCGGCGTCAACGCGTGCAGGGCGCCGAGCAGCGCGCACGAGCCCAGCAGCGCCGCGAGCGCCCACGGCGAGGACAGCGGCGCCCGCAACGCCCCCAGCATTTCCGATCCCGTTTCGGCCGGGGTACGGGCCGGCGCCGGCGCCCTGGCTGCGGCCGCCCGCGGGGCGGCGAGGGTGACGGTGATCGTGCGCCCGTCGCGGGCCCGGGCGATCGTGTCGACCCTCACGGGGTCGGCCGGTGCGACGAGCACGTCCAGTTGCACCGTGGTGTGGCCGGGGTCGTACGCGTCGTGGAACTGGACGCTGCTGGCGCCGGGTGCCAGGGGCGCGGCGAGGGTCACGGTCGCCGGGCCGCCCGCCGCCGCGAGCACCTGGTAGGACGGCAGGGTGTATCCGGTGACCGTCAGCGGCACCGTCGCGCCGTCGACGCGCAGCGTGAGCCCCGAGGCGACACCGGCCGCGAACCACTCCGCCTCCGCGGCGCTGATCGTCCGGTCGCGGTTGGTGTCGACGTCCCTGGCGAACGCCGGCGCCGCGAGCACCCCCGGGGTGAGGTCCAGCTCGACGGTGAGCCCCGACGCCGCCGGGGTCAGGTACGCCTGCTGGATCACCTCATCGGTCGGGTGCGCCGCGGCCGGCCCGGCGAGCAGCAGCGGCCCGAGCCCACTTAGGACGGCCGCGGCCCAACCCAGCCTGGTCATGCGTCCTCACTT
>NZ_BONQ01000128.1 GCF_016862795.1 Dactylosporangium siamense
TGCGGGGAGACCGGCGCCGTAGTCGTTGCCGGGTTCGCGATAGATCGAGTGGATGTGGGTGATCCCGCCGGCGTTGGCGCCCTGTCCCTGCTGGTGCGCGAACTCGATGGTGAAGGCCGGCCCCTGCACCCGGTAGTAGATGGGCTGGCCGATGGTGGTGGCTCCGTACCACGCGAAGGTGACCGAACCCAGGTCCTTCTCGACGGCGGCGAGCTTGGCGGCGGCCTGCCCCGGGTTCAGCGGGGTGATCCACTCGTCGACCAGGGCCAGCAGCAGCTGCTTTTGCGCGTCGGTGAACGTCGAGGCCTTGACACCCTCGGCGGCGAGGGTCTTGCCGTCCTGTCCGGCGCCGAGCACGATCTCCTTGACCGGTGCGGTGAGGATCGCCGCCTTCTGCTGGGTCGCGTCGAGCGCGCCGACGAGCGCGAACGCCTTCCGTGTCTCGCCGCACAGGGGTTCGGCGCTGGTGCCGCCGGCCGGGTACGAGGCCGGCTGGGCACCCCACAGCGTCGGCGCGAGGGTCATCGCCTTGCCCGCGACGGTGATGTTGACGGCCAGGTGGTGCCCGCCGTACTGGATGGTCCACCTCCCGGTGGCGGCGGGCGCGCCGACGAGCCGGATCCAGTAGTGATCGGCGCCGAAGTCGAGGTTCATGCCGCCGGACGCGGCGAGGACCCCGTCGGCGGTCGAGATCTGGGTGACCTGCCGGTAGCCCTCGTCGCTCAGGGCCGCCTTCAGCACGTCCTGGGCCGCGGTCCGCTGCGCCGCGGTCAGCTTGTCCATGCGCAGGCCGGCCCGCTTGAACAGCTGGTCGGGCAGGTTCGACCACAGCGACAGGTTCTCCTGGGTGCGCTCGGCCTGCACGGCGGTCTGCTGGGTCGCGTCGAGGGTGCCGAGGAACGCCTGGGTCGCGGTGAGGGTCGCGGCGGCCGCGCCCGGGTCTGTGGAGGCGGCCGGGTTTGTGGAAGCGGCCGGGTTTGTGGCTGCGGCCGGCGCCGCGGTGGCGCAGCCGGTTGCCGCCGCGGACGACGACCCGCCGGCCTGGGTGGCGGCGGTGCTCGGGGCGGCGGTGCCGGTCGTGCCGCCGTCGCCGGATGAGCAGCCGGCGACGGCGAGCAGCAGCCCGGCGGCGATGCCCGATGCGGCGCGGCGGGCACTGAGGTGACGCGGCAAGGCATTGCTCCCGATAAGTCCGTATTTATCCGGACACTGTAGCAAGGAGCGGGTCAGGCGGGCGGGAACCGGACGGTGACGACCGTCCCGTGGGGGTGGTTCGGGCCGGCGGTCACCGTGCCGCCGTGCTGAGCGGCGGTCTGCGCGACGATCGCCAGCCCGAGTCCGGAGCCCGGCATGCCACGGGCGGCGGCCGCCCGGTAGAAGCGGTCGAAGACGTGCGGGAGGTCGGCGGCGTCGATCCCCGGCCCACCGTCGGTCACCACCAGGCGGGCCCAGCCGTCGCCGTCGATGGACAGCTCGGTGTGCACGACACCGCCCGGCGGGCTCCACTTCGCCGCGTTGTCGAGGACGTTGACGAGCATCCGCTCCAGCTCGTTCGGCCGGCCGTGCACGGTCACCGGCCGCAGGTCGGTGCTGAACGTGACCGCCGGGACCCGGATGCGGACCCGGTCGATCGCGGCGTCGGCGACGTCGGTCAGCTCGACGTCCTCGGCCGGCTCCCGGGTGGTCTCCTCCCGGGCCAGCTCGACCAGCTCGGTGGTGAGCGCGGCCAGCTCACCGACCTGCGCGTCGAGGTCCCGCAGCAGCTTCGCCCGCTCCTCCGGCGGCAGCCGGTGCGCCAGCTCCGGCTGCCGCTCGACCGCGAGCAGCAGCTCGATGTTGGTCCGGATACTGGTCAGCGGGGTCCGCAGCTCGTGGCTGGCGTCCTCGACCAGGGTCCGCTGCGACTGGCGGGCGGCGTCGATCGCGGCGAGCATCGTGTTCACGGACTGGCCGAGGCGGGCGATCTCGTCGACGCCGTGGATCGGGACGGGCCGGTTCAGGTCCATGGTGACCGCGACGTCCTCGACGGCCTTCGTCAGCTGCTGCACCGGCACCAGGCCGGCCCGGGCGACGGTGCGGCCGAGCGCGGCGGCGCCGCCGATGCCGAGGATGCAGCCGGCGGCCATGAGCAGGCCGAAGACGGTCAGCGTCCGGTTCGCCGGGCCCTGGTCGGCGGCCACCTGCACGGCGCCGCCGCCACGGTCCGCCGGGACGGTCAGCATCAGGTAGCTGCGCCCGTCCACATCGACCCGTTCCTGCTGCCGCGGCGCCTGGCCGGCCGCGACCCGCCGGGCGCCGTCGGTGACCGGCAGCCCGTTCGTGGAGCCGGCCACGACGGTGGCGTCCCGGCCGAGGAACTGCCAGCGCGGGCCGATGTCGCGCCGGTGCCGCAGGTCCCGCCGGCCGGCCGGCCCCAGCGGCGGCCCGCCGTCGCGCCACTGCTCCGGCTGCGCGGCGATCTCCCGTGCGTCGGTGTCCAGCTGCGACTGCAGCTGCTCGCGCTGGATCTGGCTGACCGCCGCGAACGCGATCCCGGCGACGGTCAGCACGGCCGCCGCGACGGCCGCGGTGACCAGCAGCGACAGCCGGTCGTGCAGGGTGCGCCGGCGCCACCACTGCCGGAACGGCCCTTTCACAGCGGCTCCTCGCGCAGCACGAAACCGACCCCGCGCACCGTGTGCAGCAGCCGGGGACTGCCGTCGGCCTCCAGCTTGCGGCGCAGGTAGCCGAGGTACACGTGGATGCTGTTGGACGTCTCGCCGAAGTCGTAGCCCCAGACGAGCTCGAACAGGACGCTGCGGGTCAGGACCTGCCGCGGGTGGCGCAGGAACACCTCGAGGATGGTGAACTCGGTGCGGGTCAGCCGCAGCGGCTGCTCACCCCGCCACACCTCCCGGGTCGCCGGGTCGAGGCGCAGATCCGCGAAGGCCAGCGGGCCGGGCGGGCCGGGTGCGTCCGCCGGCGGCGTGGTGAGCAGGGAGCGGCGCAGCAGCGCCCGGATCCTGGCCAGCAGCTCCTGCAGCGCGAACGGTTTGACGAGGTAGTCGTCGGCGCCCGCGTCGAGCCCGGCGACCCGGTCGCCGACGCTGTCGCGGGCGGTCAGCATCAGCACCGGCACCAGCAGGCCCTCGCCCCGCAGCCGCCGGCACGCCTGCAGCCCGTCCATCCGCGGCATGCTCACGTCCAGGATCACGGCGTCGGGCTCGTCGGTGCGGGCGGCCTCCAGTGCCTCCTGCCCGTCGCGAGCGGTGTCGACCTGGTACCCCTCGAACCGCAGCGTCCGCGCGAGGGAGTCCCGCACGGCGGCGTCGTCGTCCACGACCAGGATCCGCATCTGCCAGCTATACCCCATGTCGGGCCCGATCGGGTGCGGTCACGTCAAGTGTGCGGCGTCGAGGGCGGCCTGTAGCGACTCCTTGTAGCCCTCGCTGGTGACGGTGGCGCCGGACACGGCGTCGATGTCGGCGCTCTGCGCGGCGAGGGTTTCCCGGGTGAGGATCGGCAGGGCCCGGGCGTTGATCTGGCGGTCCCTGCCGTTGGCCTGTGGGTAGACGGGCACGGTCACGGCGGTGATCTTCCCGCCGGAGACGGTGATGGTGACCTGGACGTCACCCCAGCGGGTCGACGCCACCGAACCGTCGTAGGCGGTCCCGCCGGCGGTGGTCCCGCTGCCGCCGCTCGTGCCGCCGCTTGTGCCGCCGCTCGTGGTGCCGCCGCCGGACGAGGTGGGGCCGGTGGCGGTCGCGGTCGTCGCGGTGTCGCCGCCCATCGTGCTGGTGCGGTAGCTGAACAGCAGCACCACCGCGGTCAGCGTCGACAGCAGCCACAAGGTGATCCGTCGCAACGGGAGGGTCCTTTCCGGTTACCAGGCGAACTGTTCGGTGTGCACGCGCCCGGCCGGGACGCCGGCACCGCGGGCGGCGGCCCGCACGGCGGCGGTCCACTCGTCCGGCCCGCAGACGTAGACCTGGGAGTCGGCGATCCGCGGCGCGATCCGGCGCAGCGCCGCGACGTCGCCGGGCCCGGACAGGTCCCGCGGCAGCCACGAGCCGCCCCCGGCGCGCGGGCCGTGCAGGTGGACGACCCGGACGCCGCGCTCCCGGGCCAGCCAGTCCAGCTCGTCGCGGAACGCCACGTCGGCCACGCTGCGCGACCGGTAGACCAGCGTCGCCTCGCGGAAGCCGTAAGGCAGCTCGCCGAGCAGGGCCAGCAGCGGCGTCACGCCGATGCCGCAGGCCAGCATCAGGACGGGGCCGCCGGTGTACGACTCGCCGGTGAGCCGCCCGTAGGGACCCTCGACGAACGCGCGGGTGCCGGGAGCGAGCGTGGCGACCCGGGCGCTGCCGTCGCCGAGATCCTTGACGGTGATGCGCAGGACGCCGGTGTGCGGGGTCGCCGACAGCGAGAACGGGTGCGAGCGGGTCCAGCCGGGACCGTCCAGGAACCGCCACTGCAGGAACTGCCCGGCCCGCACCGGCAGCTCGTCGAGGTGCCGGCCGGTCAGGTACACCGACGTCAGCCCCGGCCCCTCCGGCACGACGCGGCTCACGGTCAGCCGGTGCCGGGCGTTGCGCCACACCGGCAGGCCGAGCCGGTACACCAGCACCGCGCCGGCGGACATCGCGTAGAGCGTCCACCAGTACACCCTGGACAGCGGCGAAACCAGGAAGTCCGCGCCGGTCCACAGCTGGTGCGGCAGCGCGAGCCCGACGCCGAGGTAGGCGTAGAGGTGCAGCAGGTGCCACGACTCGTAACGCAGGCGGCGGCGCGCGGCGCGTACCGAGGTCACCGCGACCATGACCACGAGGACCGTGCCGGCGGTCGCGAGGAGCATCCCGGGGTAGTCCACGACCATGTCCCACAGCTCGGCGAAGGCGTTCGCGTCGGCCGCGGCAGCGTACCCGAGCACGATGAGCACGATGTGCGCCAGCATCAGGTGCAGCGAGCCGAACCCGGTCCACCGGTGCCAGCGGGCCAGCCGGTCCTGGCCGAACGCCCGCTCGACGAGCGGGATGCGGGCCATCAGCAGCACCTGGAGCAGCAGCAGGTCCGAGGCGAGCAGACCGGTGAGCCGGCCCGTCGCGGACAGCGCCCCGGCGCCGCCGCCGAGGGTGTCCTGGACGCCGCGGTTCGCGACCCACAGCGCGGTGACGACGAGCAGGCTCACCACCGCCGCGGCGCCGGCCGCGTCCGCCCACCAGCGGGGCGTGCCGCTGGTGGCCGCTCGTGTCGTCATGGTCCCAACGATCGGTCCGGCACGTGAGAGGACCGTCGGGCGCCGATAAAGGTTTCATAAGAAATGCGCCGGGCTCAGGTGGTCAGGTTCTGCCAGGCGTCGGCGGGCAGCAGGTAGCCGGCGCGGACGTTGGCCACGTCGGCGAGGATCACCTTGGCGAGGTAGCCGGCGCGGTGCGGGTACAGCCGGTCGAGGGTCGCCGCGTCGAACGGCTCGTGCGTGCCGAACAGCCGGCAGAACGTCTCGCCGGTGTTGTCGCCGGTGTTCAGCGCGGTCGGCACCGACACCTGCGACAACCGGATCCCGCCGGCGGCGAGGCCGAGCGCGTCGCGGGTCCTCGTCCCGTCGGCGTTGAACAGCAGCGGCGGCGCGACCGGCGGTGGCGTGCCCCGCCGGACCCACCGCACCAGGTGCTCGTAGGCGGCGGCGACCACGTGGTCGAGGGGGACCCGGCTGAAGGGTGGCGAGCCGCACGTGTACTGCGGGGCGGCGCCGAGGTCGCGCACGGAGATCGGCGCCCGGTACTGCTGGCCCCGCCACCCGGAGTGGGCCGCGCCGGCGACCTCCCACCGGCGGAACCGGTCGGTGTCGGCGGGGCGTTGCGGGGTCCGCACGTCGGTCTCGGACAGCACCTGGAAGACCGGCTCGGCCCCGGCGCGGGTCGGTGCGGAGCCGACGATGAACGCGTAGCCATCGAAGACCGGGGCGACCTTCGGCAGGATGCTCTGGTAGTACACGGTCATCCGGGCCGCCGACTGGGACGCGCCGACGGCCAGGGTGGTGCGGACCCGCAGGCCGCCCATCGCCGTGCCGGTGACCGCCGCGGCGGCCCGGGCGTAGATGTCGTAGGACAGTTCGTCGGCGGTGAACCGCCCGCCGCCGGTGACGTCGAGGTCGCCGTAGCGGGCCGGGCTCCAGCCGCGGAGCTGGTCGACACCGACCCGTTGCGCGGACACGCCGATCCACGCGTGCCCGGCCCGGGTGATCGCGTCGGCGTCCCAGAGCGCGTCGAGGTCGTAGCCGGCGGTCACGTTCTGCCACTCGACCAGCGCGGTGCCGCTGAACCGGAGCTGGTGCACCGGCCGGCGGACCACGACCCGGGTCCGGAACGGCACACCGGTGGCGACCTGGTTGCCGACGGTGTCCCAGCCGGCGGCCGCGCCCGAGACGATGAACTCCTGCTCGACGTAGCCGGCGGCGGCGAGGTCGTCGGTGGTGGAGAAGAACGGATACGTGTCCCGGACGTCGGGCGAGCGGGGGTCGCCCGGGACGCTGCCGGGCAGCGGGCCGCTCACCGTCGCGCCGGCGACCGGCGTCCTGGCCGGCTCGGCGGCACCGCTCACCGTCACGCCGGCGACCGGCGTCGTGGCCGGCTCGGCGGCGCCGGTCACCGTCGCGCGAGCGGCCGGTGTCCTGGCAGGCTCGGCGGCGCCGGCCGGCCCGGCCGCGGCGAGCAGGCCCAGGACCGTTGTGACGGCGACCGCGAGGCGCGCCGATGCATAGGTTGCCATGGATGCCACCCTGGCCCCGGCGCCGGCTGTGGGGCATCGGTGGAATCGCCGGTCCCGCCGAAGGTGTTGCGACCGGCCGCGCCGTTGCTCATCATGATCATATGAGCGCTTCCGTGAAGGGCGACGCCCGCCCGATGCGATGACCGGCGACGCCCGGCAGACCTACTTCGGCCATGCGACGGCCCTCGCCGCGACGCACGGACCGGGACCATGGCCGCACGGCGGTCACCCACAGCCGGACCGCCCGCGGCCCCTGCTCTCCGACACCGTCCTCGACGGGGTCCTCACCCACCACGCCCGCAACACCCCCGACCCGGCCACCGCGACGCAGCTCGCCCACCTGATCCAGGCGCTGCTGACCGGTCCACCCACGCCGGCCGCGCTGCAGCACCTGCACGACGCCGCCGCCACGCACCGGGCCCTCAGCGTCGCCGACCCTCTCACCACCGAGCTGGCCGGCCTCGACCTGCCCACTGCGGGGCTGCGGCGGCTCGGGCGGTGGCTCGCCGAGCACGGCACGCACCCCAGCCCGGTCGCCCTCGGCCTGGTCCTGCTCGGGCTCGCCGGCGACCACCGCGACCGCGACCTGCTGCTGCTCCTGGGCACCCTGGAGAGCCTGAGCCTCTATGCGATCGTCGCCCTGGCCCGGTCGCAGCCCGACCCGGAAGCGGCGATCTTCACCCTCGCCCAGCGGGTCGACGGGTGGGGCCGCATCCACGCCGTGGAACGGCTGCGCGGCACCCCCGACCCGCGGATCAAGGCGTGGCTGCTGCGCGACGGCTTCCGCAACCGCATCATGGACGAGTACCTCGCCCACCTCGCGGCCACCACCGGCGACCTGCTCCAGGCGCTGCGCACCGCACCGGTCGACGACGCGCTCCTCGACGGCGCCGCCGGCATCCTGTCCGCGCTCTGCATCGGCGGGCCGGCCGAGGAGATCACCGACTACGCCGACGCCGCCGAGACGATCGAGCAGTACCTCACCCTGGCCGGGCAACGACCGCCGAACCTCGAACGGATCGCCACCGTCCTGCGGCTGGCGCGGTTCCTCGCCTCGGACCGGGCCACGTATCCGGACCGCACCCGGCTGCGGCAGCGCTGCGACGGTCTCACCGGCCGGCCCGACTGGATCCTTGCCGCCGACCGCGCCCTGGACGACCCGGACCTGGCCCGGTTCCGGCTGGCGATCGCGCCGGCCCAGCACCTCGGGATCCCGACCCGCCCGCGCGTCCGGGCCCGCCTGCACGAGCATCCCGACGACCCGTACCTGTGGCAGGTGCTCACCGACGACATCGACGACGTCATCGCACTCGCGCGGCACCTGCTGCCACTGGACGCCCTCGGCACCGGACCCACCCGCGGCGGCCGGCGCGGCGCACTCCCGGCGCACCACGTCCTCGACCTCATCGTCGGCAGGCTCGACGCCCACCCCGGCAAGGGCTGGCCGCTGATCAGGGTCGCCCTCGCAAGCCCCACCACCCACAACCGCACCATGGCTGTCCGCGCCCTCGGTGCCTGGCCGGCCGGCACCGTCCCGGCCGAGGCGTTCGCCGCGGTCGAGCACGCGAGCCGGATCGAACCCGACGCCACCGTCCGCAACAAGCTGCGACACCTGCTGGGCACCTGGACCGGCGCGGATCCGGGTCCGTCACGATGATCCCTGCTCCTCGACGGTGTCGAGGAGCAGCGCGATGGCCCGGTTCGTGGCCTCGGGCGCGTGGACGTGCGGCCAGTGCCCCACTCCGGCGATCTCGGTCCCGCGGACCGTGGCCGGCAGCCGGTCCAGGCGCACCGGGATGTTGGCCCGCACGCACACCGCCGGGACGGTGAGGGCCCGCAGCCGCGTGGTGCTGTCGTAGGTGAACGTCCCGGCGACGACGGCCCGCACGACGTGCGCCGGCACCCGGTCCAGCCGGGCGAGCACCTCGGCCCGCCAGGCCGGCCCGTCGGCCGGGCGGAACGTCGCCGTGAAGAACCGCCGTATGGCCGGCCGGCCCAGCGGGGTCCGCAGCAGTGCCAGGGGTAGCCGGGCCAGGACGCGCAGGGGCGGTGGTAGCAGCAGCGGCACGTCGAGCAGCATGAGGCCCGCGACGAGGTCCGGGCGCTGCACCGCGAGCGACAGCGCGACCAGCCCGCCGTGACTGTGCCCGACGAGGACGCAGGGCCCCTCACCGGAGATGCGCCCGGCGAGCCGGCGGGCCTGCCCGTCGACGCCGAGATCCCCGGTCTCCGGCGGCTCGACGGCCACCACCCGCCGCTGGCGCGGTCCGGCTCCGGCGAACCGGGCGACCTGCGCGTCGAATTCCGTCCGGCTGCCGGCCAGTCCGGGCACGAGCACCAGCGGCTTCTTCGGGTATAGCTTCATGCAACTGAGTATAGTGAGGCTCTACCGAGTAGAGTGTGTCGTCATGACGTCACCGTTGCGGCAGGAGCAGGCGCAGTTGACCCGGCGGCGGGTCATGGACGCCGCGTATGCGCTGCTGCTCGAGAGCGGATACGCCGGCACGACCATCACCGCCGTCGCGGGGCGGGCCGGTGTCGCGGTGCCCACGGTGTACAAGGCGTTCGGCTCCAAGCCCGCGCTCGTGAAGCAGGTCTACGACCGGCTCCTCGTCGGCGACGACGAGGCCGTGTCCCTCGGCGACCGCGAGGCGGCCCGGCGCCTGCTCGCCGAGCGTGACCCGGGTCGCGCCGTCGCGCTGTACTCACAGCTCGTCACCGACGTGGCGATCCGGATCGGCCCGCTGCTCGCCGTGGTGTTCGGAGCCCGGTCCACCGACCCGCAGCTGGACGAGTTCGTCGCCACGATCGAGGGTGAGCGCCGCCAGGGCACCGAGCGGTTCGCCGCCCACCTGGCGCTGATCGGCGGCCTCGCCGTCCCCGCCGACCACGCCGCCGACCTGCTGTGGCTCTACACCGCACCCGACGTCCACCACCGGCTCGTCACCCAGCGCGGCTGGCCGCCCGAAGCGTTCGCGGCCTGGCTCACCGCGACGCTGCACCACCAGCTGCTCGGCGCCTCAGCCTGACCCGTCCAGCGGGTCCCAGTGCCCGGCGTAGCACAGCAGCGACCGCGCCAGGGCCGGATGCGCCGCGGCCCAGGCGGCGTCGAACAGGAACCACTGCACGTGCCCGAAACCGTCGCCGCGGTGCATCGCGAACTGGGCCAGGTGGTCCGTGACCCGCAGCAGCGACGCCCCGGGCCGGCGGTGCCCGACCGTCCCGCCCTCCTCGAGGACCCGTAGTGCGTGGCGGTGCGCCTCGCCGTGCTCGTCCGGCAGCTCCGGCGGATCCCAGTGGTCGAACCCCGGCCACCGGTTGCAGCGGGCCAGTGCCGCGTCGATGCCGGGTTCGTCCGGCCCGACCAGCGCCCGCAGCACGAGCAACGCGGCCGGCCAGCCGGCGTGCCGGCGCGGGTCGGCGAACCGCAGGTGCGCCGCGAGGTCCGGCAGCCGGACGCCGGGCAGCTCCACCGGCGGCGTGCCGGCGATCGGCCCGTCGTGGGAGAGGAACACCGCGTAGGTGACCGGCGGGCCGGCGACGACGGCGTCCGTCGGCAGCGGCCACGCCTCGTGGACGAGGTACGCGAGCCGGTCCGGCGCGGCGCCGAGGGCGGTGTCGTCGAGGAAGTAGTACGCCAGGTCGACCTCGTCGTCGTCGGTCCGGACCCGCAGGCTGTGCTCGTCGAGCCGGATGTGGTCCTCGTCGCCCTCGACGTACAGGTGTGCGTGCAGCAGGTCGCGCAGCTCCCCGGTGCTCCGCGGCCGGGGCAGCCCGTGCTCGCGGGCGGCCACGAAGATCGAGTCGAGGCCGTAGACGTCCCCGCCCAGCTCGGCCCTGACCCAGGCCCGCGGGTCGGGCCGCGGCCAGCCGCGCCGGAACCAGTCGAGCACCGAGGCGTCGGTCAGCCGCCGGACGCGTTTGCTGAGCGGGCCGTCGTACGGCGAGCGGTGCACGAACCACGTCGTCACGCGCTGAGAGCGTCCTCGACGGTGTCGTAGCGGGGCAGGATGCGGTCGAGGTTGGTGATGTGCAGGACGTTGTCGACCAGCGGGCGGGTGCCGGCCAGGCGCAGCCAGCCACCCGACGAGGTGAGCTCGGACCTGGTCCGGACGAACAGGTTCAGGCCGCTGGAGTCGCACATCGACACGCCGGACAGGTCCAGCACGACGCGCGTGGCCGGGCGGTCGGCCAGCCGTGACACGGCCTCCGACAGCGGGGTGAGGGTGTCGTAGAGGACCTTGCCCCGCACCGTGACGATCACGGCGCCGTCACGTTCCGTGACCTCGACGGTGGCCCGTTCGTCGGTGAGGTGGTGCGACTCGTCGCGGTCCAGAGAGAACTCCACGCCCCGAGCCTAACGGGCGTGACGCGGGGCTCGTTTCCGGCGCGGCGCGGATGGGAATCCGTTAGACCGGTCGCGGGTCACGCGCGCGGCCGGAGTGACAGGTGGGTCGCGGGACGCGACCGTGTTTGGTTTGCCGAGGGGTGAGCGGGACATGGCGGCGACGGTGGAAGCGCGCTGGCTGGAGGCGTTGAGTGCGATCCTGCACGGATCGCACCTGTTCCAGCCCGACGGGTTGGCCACGGCGGTGGACGAGGCACTGGCCCCGTTGGGGATCGGGGCCACCATCTATCTCGTCGACGAGGAGCAGCGCACGTTGCGGCCGGTGCCGCGGCCGGGGCATCCCGTGCCGGCGCCGCAGCCGCTGGAGTCGACCCCGGCGGGGCGGGCGTTCGCGCTGGTCACGTCCGCGCCGACGGACGGCGGCGGGTGGTGCGTGCCGATGGTCAACGGCACCGACCGGCTCGGCGTGGTCGAGTTCGCGGTCGCGGCGGACGAGTCGCAGCTGCGGGACGGGTCGCTGCGGGCCCGCTGCGAGACCGTCGCCGGCCTGATCGGTCACCTGGTCACCGTCACCTCGCACAAGGGTGACTTCCTCGCCCAGGTGCGCCGCTCCCGGCCGATGACGCCGGGCGCGGAGCTGCTGCGGCAGCTGATGCCGCCGCTGACGTCGGCCTGCGAGCGGATGGTGATCAGCGCGATCCTGGAGCCCTGCTACGACATCGGCGGCGACGGGTTCGACTACGCGATCGACGGCGCCCGGGCCAGGATCGTCATCCTCGACGCGGTCGGGCACGGGCTGGCGGCGAGCCTCGCGTGCGGGGTGGCGATGTCGGCGATGCGGGCGGTCCGCCGCGCCGGCGGGGACCTGCGGGACCAGGCCCGGGCCGCGGACACCGCGCTGACGGAACAGTTCCCCGACAGCCGGTTCGTGACCGCCGTCCTGGCGGAGCTCGACCTGGACGCGGGGCGGCTGCGGTACATCAACGCCGGGCACCCGCGGCCGCTGCTGCTGCGGACCGGCCGGGTCGTGCGGGACCTCGCCGCCGGCCGGCGCATGCCGCTCGGGGTCCCCGACGACGTGGAGGTCGCCGAGGAGGACCTGGAGGGCGGTGACCGGCTGCTGCTCTACACCGACGGCGTGACCGAGGCCCGTGACGCCGGCGGCGACGAGTTCGGGGTGGACCGGCTCATCGACCTCGTCGACCAGCACGCCGGGTCCGGGCTGCCCGCCCCGGAGACGCTGCGCCGGCTGGCCCGCGCCGTCACGGAGCATCAGGGCGGTGCCCCGGCCGACGACGCGACGCTGGTGCTGGCGGAGTGGTCCCCGGTGGCGGCCCGGCGCAGCGCGCCCTACGCCGACCGCTCCACCGTGGCCGCCACGCCATAGGCGGACCGCGATTCAGCTCTGCGTCGTGATCGGGTTCTTTGGCCTGCCGCCCGCTGTACGAGACAGCTATCCGGTCCGCGTTCGGCCTGCTCACGTTCAGCGTGAGCCGCTCTATCGACAGGTCCCATGACATCCGTTTCCGCGGCTTGTCGCGGGACCGCAGGCTCACCGTTCGTTGCGGCCGGGTCGGCCGAACGTGCGGGCACCGTCGGCAAACGGCCCGCAGTCGGCGGTCCGTCAGCCTCCACCGCCACCACCGTCTCCGCCGCCGCCTCCCCCGCCGTCCCAGCCGCCGCCATGACCGGAGCCGCTGTCCCCCCAGGTGCCGCCCCACCAGGTGTCGCGGGCGCCGCCGGTCTCGCTCCAGAAGATGGGGCCGGTCGGGCCGCCGCTGTACATCGACTCGTCGGCGTCGCTGCCGGAACGGGTTGGGTGGGTGGTGCCGTACTCGACCGGTTTGCCGTGCCAGCGGGTGCACAGGGCGTGCAGCTCCGGGTCGATGCGGCGCAGGTGGTCGAGGCCGAACATGGCCACGGCCAGCCCGGCGGCCTCCGGGCCGTGCGCGGTCCAGTCGGGTGCAGCGGCCGGTGACAGGAAGGCGGCCTCCTCGCGGGCCCGGGTCAGGAACGCGCGGGTGCGGGCCGGCAGCCGGTCGACGCGCAGGAACAGCGCGCCCGCGACGGCCGTGACCGCGGCGCACCCCAGCACGGTGCCGCCGTCGTGGGGTGCGAAGGCGCCGACGAGGAGGCCGAGGAACGCGAGGGCGAACACCGGGATCGTGGCCTCGCGGACCGAGCGGCGTTCCCGCGCGCCGAGGAGCAGCCCGCTGTCGACGAGGGCCCGGCCCGCGTCGCCGACCACCCGCCGGACCTGCGGGTCGGCGGACAGGCTCTGCGGTGAGTGGCCGCGGCCGACGGCGTCGTGCACGGCGAGGTCCAGGGGCGAGGCGAGCTCGTGCGGGATCGCGTCCGGGCGCAGCGAACCGTCGACGACCCGCACGGCGCCGGCGACCCGCAGGGCGGCGAGGGAGGCCGCGACGGCCTGGTCGGAGCCGCCGTTGAGCAGGGCCACCTGCAGCGGGTTCAGGTCGTGGAAGACCGGCCCCCGGGTGGAGTTGTGCCGGCGCCACCACAGCAGGCCGCCGATCGTGCAGCAGGCCAGGCCCGCGGAGATCCACACGTATGCGTCGCCGGCCACCGCGAGGGGGTTCGACGCCCCCGTCAGCGTTCCCATGACCGATGATGCGAACATCAACGGCCGGCGGCACACCGCCGGTCAAGGTCTTGAAGATATCTTGCGAGGGGCGATGCGGACGAGTGCGGGCTGGCCGTTGCGCACCCAGCGGCTCCAGGAGGCACCGGCGCGGGTCCTGACGTATGCGGAAGCCACCAAAAGCGTGTCCGCTGAAAGCACGCACGGGAAGCGCACGGCCCGGTCGGTCCTGCTGCTGCACGGCTACACCCATAGCCCCGCCCAGGTCGCCGGCCTCGCCGAGGTGTTCTTCCAGCACGGTTTCAACGTGTACGCACCGACGGCCCCTCAGCACGGCCCGGGCGGCGGGCACAAGGGGTTCACGGCGGCGCAGCTGGTGCGCCACGCCGGTGCCGCGCTCGACGTGGCGGCCGCCCTGGGCGACGAGGTCGGCGTCGTCGGGGTGTCCGCCGGCGCGGCCCTGGCGACCTGGCTCGGCGCCCACCGTGGCGACGTGGTGTCCCGGCTGCTGCTGATCACGCCGCTGTTCGCGCCGAGGCCGCGACCGGCGCTGCGCCCCCTGACCGTCCTCTACGGGCTGCGCCTGCCGCCGGACCGGGTCAACGACCGCGGCTACTCGTTCACCGCCGTCGCCCAGTACCTGCGGGTCGCGGCGAACCTCCCGGCGGCGCCGGTGACCGGTGCGCTGCGGCACGTGGCGGTCGTGACGTCGCCGGGTGACACGGTCGTCGACGCGGGCCCGGCCGTGGCGGTGCCAGAACGGCTCGCGGCGCAGGCCGGCGCGACCTTCACCCACCACGCGCTGCCGGCGGGTGCGGGCCACGCCCACAACGTGATCGGCGCGCACGCGGCCGCGCTGGATCCGCTCTACTTCGACCTGTACGACGGCTGACCGCTCACCCGGCGTGCCGCCCCGGCACCGCCGACGCCCCCGAGGCGACGTGCCGCCCGCCCTCCTCGGCGACGTGCCGGGCCTCCGGCACGGAAGCCGATGCGGCGGCCGGCCTGGCGGGCCACCAGAACCGCTCGCCGAGCAGCAGCGCGATCGCCGGCACGACCACGGTCCGCACGACGAGGGTGTCCAGGATCACGCCGATCCCGACGATGACGCCGATCTGCGTCAGCACGATGACCGGCAGCACCCCGAGCACCGTGAACACCGCGGCGAGCAGGATCCCCGCGGACGTGATGACCCCGCCGGTGGCGCCGAGCGCGCGGATCACCCCGGCCCGGGTGTCGCCGCGCGCCGCCGCCTCCTCGCGGGCCCGGGTGACGAGGAAGATGTTGTAGTCCACGCCGAGCGCCACCAGGAACAGGAAGCTCAGCAGCGGCACGCCCGCGTCGAGCGCCGGGATGCCGAGCACGTGCTGCAGCACCAGGCTGGCGGCGCCGACGCTGGCGGCGAAGCTGACGATGACGGTGAGCAGGAGCAGCAGCGGCGCGACCACGGAGCGCAGCAGCAGGACCAGCACCAGCAGCACGACGAACAGCACCAGCGGCACGACGACGGTGTTGTCCCGGGCGTACGCGTCGCGCTTGTCGAGGTCCGCGGCCGGCGCTCCACCGACAAGAGCACCGGTCAGCGCCGCACGGATGCGCCGCACCGTCTCGTCGGCGGCCGCGGTGCCGGACGCGTCCTTCAGGTCGACGCGGAGCTTGGCGAGGGTGCCGTCGTCGGAGCGTTCGGGGCGGGGCGCGACGGCGGCGACGCCCTCCAGGCCCTTGACCGCCGCAACGGCCGAGTCGGCGGCATCGGCGGCGACGATGACGGTCACCGGCTGCGACGACCCGGCCGGGAAGTGCCGGGCGAGGGCCTCCTGCGCGGTGACGGACTCGACCTCGGTGCGGAACTGTTCGGTCTGTGCCAGCCCGATCGACGTGCCGAGCAGGCCGGTGGCCAGGACCGCGAGGGCGACCGCGGCGCCGGCGAGGACCCGGGCGGGGTGCCGCCCGACGGCGTGCGCGACGCGGGACCACACGCCCTTCGCCGTCGGGTCGTCGCCGCCGAGCCGCGGCACGAACGGCCAGAAGATCCCGCGCGGCAGGCTGACCAGCGCGGCGGGCAGCACGACGAGGCCGAAGAGCAGCGCCACGCCGACGCCGATCGCGGCGGCCACGCCGAGGGTCCGGTTGGCCGTGAGCACCGCGGCGAGCAGGGTGAGCAGGGCGAGGATCACGGTCCCGGCGCTGGCGACGATGGCCGGGGCGGCGTTGCGGACCGCGGCCGCCATCGCCTCGCGCCGGTGCGGCGTGTGGCGGAGCTCTTCGCGGTACCGCGAGATCAGCAGCAACGCATAGTCGGTGCCGGCGCCGAAGACCAGCACGGACACGATGCCGCTGACGGAGGCGTCGGTGCGCTCACCGACCAGCTTGGCGACCCACGGCAGCAGCTTCGCCACGACCTGGTCGCCGGCACCGATGACGACGAGCGGGACGATCCAGAGCAGTGGGCTGCGATACGTGATGAGCAACAGCACCGCCACCACGCTCGCGGTCGCGACCAGCAACGTGACGTCGGCACCGTCGAAGGCGGCGGAGATGTCGCGGCCGAACGCGGGCCCGCCGGTGACCTGCGCGCTCAGCCCCTCGGGCAGCGCGCCCCCGGCGTGCACGACCTCGCGCAGCCGTTCCACCGCGGTCGACAGGGCATCGCCGTCGCCGGCGAGGGTCACGGCGAGCAGCGCGGCCCGGCCGTCCTCGGAAAGCGCGGCCGGCGGCACCGGCGCCGCGTCGGTGGTGAGCAGAGAGCGGGCCTGCTCGACGGCGGCCCGGTCGGCGCCGGTGAGGGGTGCGTCGCGGCGTTCGTACACCACCACGGCGACGTCGGTGCGGCCGCTGGCGAACCGGTCGGCCAGCTCCGTCACCCGGGTCGACTGCTTCCCGGCCGGCAGGCCGTCGCCGGGCTCCGCGTCGGGCTGGGCGGGCGAGGTCAGGAACACCAGCGCCGTCAGCCCCACCGTGACGAGGAGGATCAGGACCGCGCCGACCCGGCTGGTGACGGCGGCTGCCACTCGTGTGCCCACGCTCTCGGTACCTCTCGATGACAGATAGTTCGACGATCGAACTTCTGCCCACTTGATACCCGCCCCACGCGGACCGACGCAAAATTCGACGCAGCGGCCCTACTTCAGCAGGTGGGCGGGGCGACGGACGCGGCCGCGCCCACCGGGCTCGCCGTGGCCGACGGCGACGCCGGGTCGGACGGCGACGGTGAGAGCGACGCAGACGGCGACGGCGACGCGGGTGCCGGGCTGTACATCAGCGTGCCCGTCTGCTGGAACGCCGACGAGCCCAGCGCCACCCCGGCGAGGGTGACCTGGTGCCCCGCCGTGTCCGTGACGCGCAGCGTGATCGGCCCGGTGAGCCCGGACGGCCCGGTCCAGGTGTTGTCGGTGCCGCGCTTCAGCGGGGTCCAGTCCGCACCGGCCTGCAGCTCCACAGTGGACAGCCGGTTGCCGTGGTTGTCCAGGACGACCGACAGCGACGAATAGCCGCTGCCGCCCTTCGCCCGGACCTTCAGCGGGCCGGGCAGCACGGGGTCGCGCACGGTGCCGTACGTGATCTGGATGATCCCGGCACTCACCGCGCCGATGCGGCCGAACGCGGCCCGCGAAAGGTCGATCTTCCCGGCCGGGCAGGACGGGCACTGGTCGACGACCTGGACCATGGTCGTCTGCCCGTTGGGCCCGGTCACCGCCAGATACGACCCGCACGCCGCGCCGCCCGCCCACTCCGCCGGGCCGATGGCGGCGTAGCCGTCGCTGGACGGGGCGCCGAGGTTGCACATGCCGTTGCGGTTGGTGCTGTAGTACGAGGCACTGCCGCCGCGCACGTTCTCCACCACCGGCTCGCGCGCGGGCGCGACGGTAAAAGCGCAGGCGGCGTTGCCGCTGTCCTGCATGACGAGCACGATCGACACGACGACGGCGAGCGCGCCGCCCACGGCGGGGATCATCCAGCGCAGGTGACGGCGGTCCATGGGTCCGGGAGTCTAGAAGCCCTTTCGGGTTTCAGGGAAATCGAAAAACAAGCACGCCGGGTGCACACTTTTCGTTGACACCGGGGCATCGACGGGCGTTCCATGTGTGGATGCGCAGCGTCGCGTCGTTGGCACTCGTCGTGGGGATCCTCGCCGCCCCCTCGCCCGCTTCGGCGGACCCGCCGGTGTGCGGGCCGCCCGTCGTCAGCACCACCCAGCCCGGCTACACCGTCGCCGACCCCGACTGTGACGTCAACGGCACCCCGTTCGTGCCGGTCGGCGGGTCCAGCGTGTGGACCGGGATCACCGACGGCGCCGCGTACCGCATCGAGCGGCCCGCCGCGTGGAACGGCGAGCTGGTGCTCTACGCACACGGCTTCCGGGGCTCCGGAACCACGGTCTTCGTCGACAACCCGTCGCTGCGCGCGCACTACCTGTCGCGCGGTTTCGCCTGGGCGGCGTCGAGCTACCAGACCAACGGCTATGACGTCGGGCAGGGCGTGCGGGACTCGTACACCCTGATCCAACGCTTCGAGGAGCGCACCGGGCAGCCCGCCGGGGCCGTCTACATGACCGGCGCGTCCATGGGCGGGCACGTCGCCGCGGTCGCGATCGAGGAGCACCCGTCGGCGTTCGTCGGCGCGATGCCCGTCTGCGGCGTCCTCGGCGACGCCGAGCTGTTCGACTACTTCCTGGACGCCAACGTCACCGCCGCGGCCCTGACCGGCACCAGCATCACGTTTCCGAAGGCGCCCGTCGATCCGGCGTTCCAGGAGGTGTACCGCCAGCAGGTCGCGCGGGAGGTGCCGCTGCTGGGCACCGGGGCCGGGCTGACCGCGCTGGGCCGGCAGTGGGGTGACTACGTCGAGCAGCGCAGCGGCGGCACGCGCCCCGGCTTCGACGCCGCGTTCGCCTACTGGAGCGCCGTGCCCGCGATCCCGCCGCTGACGTCCGTGCCGTTCCTGTTCGGCGTCTACCCCGGCCTGTCCGGCGGCACCGCCGGCATCGCCGAGGGCAACGTCACGTCCAACCGCTTCACCCTGTATCAGTCCGACGACAACCCGTGGCTGACCCGCGACGAGCTGCGGCTCAACCGCGACGTCCTGCGCGTCGACCGCACCGACCGCCCGTCCCGGGACCTGTCCGGCGTGCCCCGCGTCGACGGCCGCCCCCGGATCCCGGTCCTGTCGATGCACACGATCGGCGACCTGTTCGTGCCCCTGTCGATGGAGCAGGAGTACGCCCGCCGCGCCGCGCTGCAGGGCCGCGGCAAGCTGTTCGTCTCGCGCGCGATCCGGGCCCTCGGGCACTGCGAGTTCACCGGACCGGAGCTCGCGCAGGGCTTCGACGACCTGGTCACGTGGGTCCGGACCGGTCACCGCCCGGCCGGCGACGCGATCCTGGACCGCCGCACCGTCGCCGCCGCGGACTTCGGCTGCCGGTTCACCCTGACCAGCCGGGCCTCGTTCGGCGCCCCCTGCCCGTCGTGAAACCCCGGCGACGGGCCGGCGCCGCACTGATACCGTCACCGGAGCAGCTCCCGGTGCGCCGGTGACGGTTCCTTCTTTCTGCAAAAGAGACGGCCTCCGGGCCGACTACCGTCCCCACCTCGATCTCGGGAGCCGCGCCTTTCATGATCCGGTAGACCTTGCGCACCCCTTGGTACGCAAGGTCTACCGGACCATGGGGCGGCGGCGGACCAGCGCCACCAGGAGCCAGCCCGCGACGCATACCACCCACCCCGCGACGAACAGGACCGTGGCGAACCACCGGGCAAGAGGAAACACCCCGGGCGCCGGCGACGGCCCGCCGAACGCGCCCGCCGCGACCAGGTCCGCCGCCACGTCCAGGTCCCAGACGATGTTCGACGGCTTCCTGAGCAGCACCTTCGTGCCGCCGCGCGGATCGAGGGCGAGCAGGTCGGCGTCGGCGACCGCACGGTAGGCGTCCGCCGCCTCATACGACGGGTCGTCGTCATACGGTGACGACACCTCGTCGACGTACCGGACCACGACCGCCGTGCCGTCCCGCTGCCACCCGGCCAGCTTGGCGGTCGCGCCACCGAACGTCGCGAAGGTGGCACCGGCCGCACCCGTGGCGCTGGACAGCATCGTCAGCCGCCAGGACCGGGCATTGCGCGCCCGGTCGCCGCAGTCGACCGTGCACCCGGTGACGACGGTGAACACGCCGATCCCGGTGCCGTCGGCCGTGTACGCCGCGGCGCCGCCGAGCAGCCCGCCGGCCGGCAGCGTGGCGAGGACCCGCCGGCCGCCGGTGGCCACGTCGACGAGCGTGATGTCCCGGCCGAGCTGCACGGCGACGGTCCGCCCGTCCGGGGCGAACGCCGCCGCCCCCGGGATCGTGTGCCCGTAGTCGAGGAGCCGGGTGGTGGCCCCGCTGCCGAGGTCGAGCAGCCACAGCGCACCGTGGTCGCTCTCCTCGGTGTCGTGCCCGTCCCACGGCCTGCCGTCGGTCGCCCACTGGTTCGGGTCGTACCGCCGGATCAGCAGCCGCCGCCCGTCGGGGCTCCACGCGACCGGGTCGACGGCACCGGCGCCCGGGTAGCGGCGTTCCCTGCCGGTGCTCAGGTCGACGACGGACATGGTGCTGTCGGCGGAGGTGATCAGGTGCTCGTAGGTGCCGTGCCCGGCGACGAACCGCCCGTCCGGCGACAGCAGCACGTCCTGCCCCGCCTGCAGGTAGGTGTAGCCGTAGCGCAGCATGCGGTAGGAGCCGTCCCGCCCGACCACACCGATGAGGCTGCCGAACGTGCCCGGCGCGTCCAGGGTCTGGTAGGTGCCGCCGCCGCTGACCAGCACCGCGGCCGGCCCGCGCGGGTCGCCGGCGACGCTCGCCTGCCACGGCCACGGCAGGTGCAGCCGCGCCGGCACCGCCGGGTCCGGCCCGGCGGGGATCGCCTCCCGGTCGAGCGGGCCGGCGCCGAGCAACGCGGTCAGCGCGACGAGCACCACGACCGCCGCCGCGGCCACGGCCCGCCGGGTCCGGTGCCGCCGCCGGCCGCGCCGCCACAGGTCGTCGGGGACGCGGGCGGCCGGCATCTCCTCCGCCGCCGCCGTGAGCCTCCGGGCCAGTCCGTGCGTCATCCGCGCGCCCCCAGTTCAGCGGTCTCGCTCAGCAGTCCCGGCGCCACGGCCCGCAACCGGGTGAGCGCGTCCCGGGTCTGGCTCTTCACCGTGCCGACCCGGCAGCCGAGCACGTCGGCGGTCTGTGCCTCGGTGAGGTCCTCGAAGTACCGCAGCACGATGACCGCCCGCTGCTTCGGGGCGAGGGTGGCCAGGGCCGCCCGCACCGCGACGCTGTCGGTGACGGCCCCGGCCTCGTCGGGTCCGGCGCGTTCCGGTGGCTGATCCAGCGGTACGGTCCGGCCCCGGTGCCGTCGCCACACGCTCACGTGCTGGTGGTAGAGGGCCCGCCGGACGTACGCGTCGGGGTCCCCGCCCGCGGCGATGCGCGCCCACCGCCCGACCACCCGCAGCAGCGTCTCCTGGACCAGGTCCTCGGCCAGGTGCCGGTCCCCGGTCAGCAGGAACGCGATCCGCGACAGCGCGGCGACCCGCTCCCGCACGTACGCCAGGAACGACTCCTCTGCGTCCACGTCCACCTCCACACCCTCTGACACGTCGCCGCCCCCGGGTTTGGAGGGGTGCGGGGTCAGCGGGGCGTCTGCGGGGTCGGCGTGAACGCGGGGCCGTGGCCCGGCACCACGACGTCGGCGACCGCGAGGACCCTGGCCCGGCCCACGTGCAGCGCCGCCAGGTCGGTGGCGTAGTCGTCGCCGACCGAGGTGGCGGTGTTCCACAGGTGGGTGAACGCGACCACGCCGTCCGCGGTGCCGACGAGGGTGGTGATGTCCTCGGGGGTGTGCCCCGGGGTCCGGATCAGCCGGATCGAATCGGTCAGCTCGTAGCCCTCGGCGTCCCGGTCGTCCCACTGGTCGCCCTGGTACACCGCCCAGTGGTCGTGGAAGCGCGCGTTGGGGAACAACGCGGCGTTGAGGGTGTGGTCCGGATGGTGGTGGCTGAAGACGACGTCGGTGATCGACGCCGGGTCGACGCCGAGCGCCGCCAGGGGGTCCAGGATCAGCGAGCGGTCCCGGACCATGCCGGGGTCGGTGACGAGCAGGACGTCGCCGTCCCGGACGAACCCGACGGTCGAGGCGACGCCGTCGCCCGCGTAACCGGTGTGCAGCAGCTCGAAGGTGGCGGTGGCGGCCCTGGGGTGATCACTCATGCCATCAGCATCGCCGGTCGCGGGCCGCCGGGCGAGACGCAAAGCGGTGTCTCATCGCAAGATTCACGCCACCCCGCGGCGGCCCGAGGGCTTGCGCTCAAGTGCGCTTGAGCTCCTAGTCTCCGCGGCATGACATTCGTGATCGCGTTGCCGTGCGTGGACCTGATGGACAAGGCCTGCGTCGACGAGTGCCCGGTGGACTGCATCTACGAGGGCGACCGGATGCTCTACATCCAGCCCGACGAGTGCACCGACTGCGGCGCCTGCGAGCCGGTCTGCCCGGTCGAGGCCATCTACTACGAGGACGACCTGCCCACCGAGTTCAGCGGGTTCACCGCCGTCAACGCCGAGTTCTTCACCACGGTCGGCTCCCCCGGCAGCGCCTCGAGGATCGGCCCCATCCCTGGCGATCACCCGTACGTGGCGGCCCTGCCGCACAAAGCCACGGCGTGACCTCAGTCCGGCTCGTCGAGCCGGACCGGCCCCTGGCCGCGGGTGCCGAGCTCGTCGGCCGGGTTGAGCAGGTCACACGACCGCATCGACAGGCAGCCGCAGCCGATGCAGGCGATGAGCTGCCGTTCGAGGTTCATGATGTACCGGCGGCGGTCCTCGAGCTCGCTCTTCCACACCCGGGACACCCGCACCCAGTCCCGGTGGCTCGGCGCCCGGTCGGCGGGCAGGGTCCCGAAGACCACCGCGACCTCGGCGAGCGGGATGCCGAGCCGCCGGGCCGCGAGGATCAGCGAGATGCGTCGCAGCATGTGCCGCCGGTACATCCGCTGGTTGCCACCGTTGCGCTCGGCCGTGATGAGTCCTTCCGCCTCGTAGAACCGCAGGGCGGACGGCGCCACCCCGGTACGGGCGGCGACCTCACCGACGGTGAGCAGGTCTTTCGGCTCCGGCGACACCCGTCGACGGTAAAACTTCAACCTGGGTTGAGATCAAGTGCTTCAGGACTGACCGTCGGGTCCGTCGGCCACCCCGAGCTGCCGGCGGAACTCGGTGAACTCCGGGAACGGGAAGCGGCCGTGGCTGTCGTTGCGGATGGAGTACCCCGCGTAGTCGCCGCCGAGCAGCCAGCCGCGCCCACCGTCCCACCGCCACGCGTAGTCGTCCTCCGGCACGGCCTGCATGAGCTGGGCGGCCATCCGGGCCGCCTCGGCGCCGTGGAACAGGCCGAGCCGCTCGAACGTCCCGGCGAGGACCGCGCGGCGCTCGTCGAGCAGCGCCGTCTCGTCCGAGCCGTGCCCGACCCAGCGGGCCAGCAGTAGCATGCCCACCTCGGGCGGGAGCGGGTGCCGGTCCGGCGCGGCCCGCAGCTGCGCCACGACCGCTTCGAGCTCGCTCCACCGCAGGCAGAACGGATGCCAGCGGGCCTGGTCCCAGTGGCCCAGCTCCACCGACACGTCCGGGACGGCGTAGTCCTCGTCGTCGTCCCAGTCCTCGTCCTCGTCGTCCGGCTCGTCGCGCTCCTCGTCGTCGCGCTGCAGGTACAGCACGTGCAGGGCCAGCTCGAAGTTCAGTTCGAGCTTGAGCCACCAGCCACGGCGGGCGGGCAGGATCACCCGGGCCGAGGAGAGGTCGTCCTCGTCCTCCTCGTCCCAGTCCTCATCGGCGACGTCGACCTCGTTGAGCTGCCGCGCCAGCCGCTCGCCGGCCGCCTCGAAGTCGAACCCGTCGTCCCCGTCGAACGCGTAGCACCGCCAGAACTGCGGGTCCCGGGTCGCGGCGACCAACGTCCGCCAAGCCAGCTCCATGCGGTGACGCTCCCTTCGACGACGGCCGCACCGGACTCTATCGATCCGACGCACGCCCGGTCCCCGGCCGCCCGGCGGCGCCGAGCGCGATCACGACCGGCAGCCCGGCCAGCGCGATCAACCAGCAGGACAGCAGCCGGTACGTCAGGACGGCGGCCGCGGCGGCCGCGGGGTCGGCACCCGAGGTGATCAGTGCGGCCAGGAGGCCGGCCTCGACGAGCCCGGCACCGCCGGCGACGAGCGGGATCTGCCGGATGAGCTGACCGGTGAGGTACGCGCCGACGAGGGCGGACGTCGCGGTGTCGAGCCGGAACGCGTGCGCGGCCGCGACGAAGCAGACCAGGTCGAACAGCCGGCGCGCGACCGCGGCGCCACCGGCCGTGAGCCAGTAGCTGCCCGGCAGCGCCCAGCAGGCCCGGGACGTGTCCGCGCCGAGCCGGAGCATGGCACGGGCGCCGCGGTGCAGCGGCCCAGGGGGCTGCGGCCCGGCGGGTTGCACCGGGCCGCCCGGTGGGCACGGCGCGGCGCGCCACCACCCCGGCCGGCGCCCCAGCCACCCGCGCCGGGCCAGGACGGCGACCGGGCACAGCAGGGCCGCGACGGCGGCGACGCGCACCAGCTCGCCGGTGCTCAGGCCGGTGAGACACCAGGCGAGGTACACCAGCACGATGGCCGCGCTGGCCTGCACGCTGGCCAGCGCCGTGGTGGCCAGGGCGTGCGCACTGGTGAGGCCGTGCGCGCGGAACTGCCGGACGGCGAACGCGGTCGACACGGGGCCACCGGCCGGCATCGCGGTGGACAGCGCGGTGCGGGCGAGTGACACGCCGACGGCCTTGAGCCTGGACATCGCGCCGCCGTAGGCGGCCAGGAGGCGGCGCTGCTGCACGGCGTACATGAGGACGGACCCGGCCTGGACGGCCACCGCCACGGCGAGCCACCACCACTGGGCGTCGACCAGCGACCGCAGGACGGTGCCGGCGTCGGGCAGGGACCGGCGCAGCAGGACGAACGCCACCGTCACCGCGGCCAGGGTGAGCGCGAAACCCACCCACCGCGGCCGGACCCGCGTCCGCCTCGCGGCGGTCACCCACATCGGGGCAGTGCTCATGCGCGTACAGTGCGCCAGCGAGATGGAGACCGCCTGAACGTGACGAGTCACGTCGATATCCAGGCCGCTGCCGCGGGACTGCGGCCTCAGCGCCTCCGCCGCCGGCGGTCGTGCAGCCGGAAGACGCCGATACCGCCCTGCCAGCCGGTGACGACGGTGCCGTCGGCGGCGAGGGCGACGGCGTGCACGGGGTGTTCGACCGGGATGCGATGCAGCTCGGCGCCGGCCCGCAGGTCCCAGACGCGGACGGTGCCGTCCCAGCCGCCGGTGACCGCGACCGCCCGGCCGTCGGGGTGCTGTCCACATGCGACGGTCCGGGCCTCGCCGTGGTGACCGGGCACCGGCGGCCTTGTGCCACCGGCGAGCGGGAGGCGGTGCAGCGTGCCCTGGGTGTCGGACGCGACGGCCAGCCCGTCGAGGACGTCGACGGCCGTCAGGTCCGTCGCGCGGTCACTGACCGCACCGCCTGGACCAGGTCGATCCCCCGGCCGCCGCTCGAGGTCAGCACCACGGTGAGGTCGGCGCTGCTCCATGCGACCAGGGTCAGGCCGCCGGGGCGTCGACGGGCTCAGCGTGGGCCAGCTCAGGGCGCGCGAGCTCGCGCCGGTACCAGCCGATCTTCTCCTTGATCCTCAGCTGTTCGTCGCGCAGCTCGGCGATCTTGCGTTCGATGTCGCGGTCGTGCTCCTCGAGCAGCTCGGCGCGCTCCTCGAACGTGCTGTCACCGTCGCGGGCGAGCTCCGCATAGCGGCGCATCCTGGCGATCGGCATGCCGGTGTCGCGCAGGCACCGCAGGACGCCGAGCCAGTCGAGGTCATCGTCGGTGAACAGGCGCTGCCCACCGGCGGTGCGGTCGATGCCGTCAAGGAGGCCGATGCGCTCGTAGTAGCGCAGCGTGTCGAGGCTGAACCCGGTCTTCTGGACGGTCTCCCGTGGCGAGTACGGCATACCGCTATTTTCCCACGGTCACCCGGATCGCATCACCCAGCGCACGCATCGTCGCCAAGACATCACCAACCGTGGCCGAAGCTGGCGGCCAGTTCGCCAGGACCGCGTAGCTGACCGTCATCGAGGGGCCCGTCACCACACCGACGTCGACCCGGACCCCGTCGTCGGTGCCGGTCTTGTTGCGCACAACACCGCCGTTGTGTGACAGCGGGTCCAGGTCGAACGCCGACGCGACCATCGACAGGTCCGCCGACGTCCGCATCCAGTCCAGCACCCGTGGCCCGCCCTCGACGGACGGCAGCCGGTGCAGCAGCAGCGACAGCTCGGCGGCACTGCCGGAGGACAGCCGCGGCGCATGGTCGGCGGTGCGCACGTCGCGGACCACGTCGTGCAGCGCCGTCGCGGTCAGGCCCAGCGACGCGGCGAGCGCCGCGACCCGGTCGAGGCCGACCCGGTGCAGCAGCACGTTCGTGGCGAGGTTGTCGCTGACCGACGCCACCAGGACCGCCAGGTCCTCGACGGGCAGCACATCGGTGCCGAGGAACCGCCACAGACCGGAATCGGCGACGGGTGCCACGTCCCGCCGGTCACACGGCAGGTCCAGCGGCAGGCTTCGGGCCACCTCCAGCAGGAGCAGCAGCTTGCCGACGCTCGCGGTCGACAGCACCAGGTCCGGCCGGTGCGCGTGCACCACCTCGCCGCCGGCGTCGCGGACGCACACGGACCAGGTGACGGCGGCGTCTGTCCCCCGACCGGGCGGCGCATTCCGCCGGACCGTCAGATCAGGCCATTCCACCGCCGGCCGATGGCGAGGCATGCGACGCACCCCCCGCACCGTGTTCGTGGCCCTGGCGGCACTCGCCGCCGTCGTGATCTCCACCGTACCGGCCGCCGCCGCCACCGCCCCGGCCACCTGGTGGAAACCGGCCGCCGGCGCCACCTGGCAGATGCAGTTCACCGGGGTGCTGGACCAGTCCGTCGCCGCCGACGTGTACGACATCGACGGCGCCGACGCGACCAGGGCCCAGGTCACCAAGCTGCACGCGGCCGGACGCAAGGTGCTGTGCTACGTCGACGCCGGCTCGTGGGAGAACTGGCGCGCCGACGCCGCCCGCTTCCCCGCCGCCGTGCGCGGCAAGGCCCTCGACGGCTGGGCCGGCGAGCAGTGGCTCGACATCCGGCAGTGGGACACGCTGCGGCCGATCCTCGCCGACCGCTTCGCCACCTGCAGGGCCAAGGGCTTCGACGCCGTCGACCCGGACAACATGGACGGCTACGCCAACGCCTCCGGCTTCCCGCTGACCGCCACCGACCAGCTGCTGTTCAACCGCCGCGTCGCGGACCTGGCGCACTCGCTGGGCCTGGCCGTCGGCCTGAAGAACGACCTCGAACAGATCACCAGGCTGCAACCGTCCTTCGACTTCGCCGTCAACGAGTCGTGCGTGCAGTGGAAGGAATGCGCCCTGCTGAGCCCGTTCGTCACCGCCGGCAAGCCGGTCTTCCACGTCGAATACAAGGCGTCCCTGTGCCCGACCGCGGCGAACCTGCGGTTCAGCTCGATCCGCAAGAACCTGCGCCTCGACGCCTTCCGCGCCACCTGCTAGCTATGGCTATGGCGTCAGGGGACGGCGATGGTCACCGCGGCCCGCACCGCCTTCGCCTTCAGCTTGCGGACCGGAGTGCGGGCGCCGCCGTCGAGTTCCAGCAGCACCGGGGAGGCGAAGCGCACCTTGACCTTCCGGGCGCTGGCCACCCGGACGAACGGCGAGGACTCGGTGCGGCCGAACGCCATCCGGCCCAGGGTGCGGGCCCACTGCAGGGCGCCCTGGGCGGTGGACACGCCGACCTCGAGGCGGCCGTCGAACGGGCTGGCGTCGTCGAAGGCCTCGATGCCGCCGGCGATGGTGCCGATGTTGCCGAGCAGGACGCAGGTGGCGGGGCCGGAGAACCATTCCTCGCCGTCGAGGGTCACGGTGGCCTCGACCGGGTCGTCGCCGACGTGGCGGACGGCGGTGCCGAAGTAGGCGAGCTTGCCGGCGCGGCTCTTCATGCCGCGGTCGGCGTCGTCGATCATCGCGGCGTCGAAGCCGGCGCCGGCCATGACGGCGAAGTGTTCGCCGGCGACCTTGCCGAGGTCGAAGCGCCGGCGGGTGCCGGTCAGGCCGATCCGGACGGCGGCGGCGATGTCGGCGGGGATGTCCAGGGACGACGCGAACAGGTTCGCGGTGCCGGCGGGAATGACCGCCAGGGTCACGGCGGAGCCGGCGAGCGTGTCGACGCACCGCTGCACCATGCCGTCGCCGCCCCAGACGAAGACCAGGTCGGCGCCGGCCTCGACGGCCCCGCGCAGCTGCTTGGGGGCTTTGCGGCTCTTCGGGACCTCGCGCCAGTCGGGGGCCTCGACGCCGGCGCGGGCCAAAACCCGTCGCAGCTCGTCGAGGCCCCCGCCGAGGGTCTTGCCGGCATGGGCGATGACAGCGACATTCACACCCGCACCGGTACCCATGGGCAACGGTCACTAAGCGTCGCGCAGCTCCAGCAGCACCGCGCCCACGAGCAGCGCGCCGAACGCCCAGGCCGCCGTGACGCCCAGGCCCGCCCACGGCCCGATGGGCAGCTTGTCCAGGCCGGTGGTGGCCTGCACGGCGAGCCCGGCGGTCATCGGGCCGATCTGCAGCAGGTGCCGCTCCCAGTGCGGGTCGGGTGCGGCGGCGGCGAGGATCGGGAACAGGAACAGCAGCGCCAGGACCACCCCGACCGCCGCCGCCGCGTTGCGCACGATCGCGGTCACGCCGATCGCGAGCAGGCCGATCAGCAGCAGGTACAGCACCGTGCCGCCGGTGGCCCGCAGCACCGCCGGCAGCCCCGCCGCACCGGGCAGGAAATGCCGTCCGAGCAGCGCCGACGCGGTGACGGCGACCGCCGCGGCCGGGGCGACCACGCACGTGACGACAAGAGCCTTCGCGGCGAGGACGCCGGCCCGGCGCGGCATCGCCGCCAGGGTGCCGTGGATCATGCCGGTGCCGTACTCCCCGCCGACGGCAAAGACGGCGAGGATCGCGACGAGGGCCTGGCCGAGCTGGACGCCGGTGAGCCCGGTCTTCGTCGGGTCGCCGCCGCAAACGGCGGTGTCGCAGGGCATGTTGGCCGCGACGAGGACGCTGACGGCGACCGTCGCCACGACGATCCCGACGACCAGCCACACCGTCTCCGGTGCGGTGCGCAGCTTCGTCCATTCCGCGTGCAGGTATCGCAGGCCGGTGCGCCGGGTCCGCAGCGAGGGCGCCACGACGGCGAGGGCGGTGCTCATACGTCCCTCCGGCGGAAGCGGTACGCGGCGAAGGCCAGCCCGGCGACGGCCCAGGCGAGCAGGACCCCGAACCCCTCCGACGGCGTCAGGGGGAAGAAGCCGTTGGAGGGCGTGTAGAGACCGTCGACCTGCGCGTACCGGGGCGTGCTCTGCTGGACCGCGAACGCGGCCGCCGGGGTGAGGCGCAGCAGCCACTCGCCGGCGGCGATCGGCAGCACGGTCATCGACAGCAGGTAGGGCAGGACGGTCGCCACGATCGCGACGGTCACCGCCACCGTGCCGCGCCGCAGCAGGACCCCGAACGCGAGCGCGAGGACCGCGGCGACGGCGAGCAGCGCGCCGGTGCCCGCGACGACCCGCACCTCGGTCGCGAGCGAGACGTGATGCACGTAGATGCCGTTGCCGCGCAGGATGTCCGGGCCGAACATGATGACGACGGCCGCGGCGGCGAGCCCGATGCCGAACGCGACGCCGCCGAGCACGGTCGCCTTCGCCGCGAGGGCCGTCATGCGGCGCGGCGCGGCGGTGAGGGACGTGCGGATCAGGCCGCGCCGGTATTCGCCGGTCATCATCATCGCGCCGATCACGACGACGAGGACCAGGCCGGCGAAGGTGCCGACGAGCGTCTGGCTGATCGAGGTGCCGAGGCCCGCCGCCCCCGCCACGGCCGGGGCGATGTCCCCGGAGCCGGTGACGGTGAACCCGCCGCCGGTCTCCTCGGCGCCGTTGGGTCGGCTGCCGCCCGCCGGACCGCGGTTGCCGACGTCCGGGTCGCCGGGCCCGCCAGGCGCGCCCGGCCCGCCGACGGCGTCCGGGTCGCCGCCCGTGGCGACGGTCCAGGTGCCGGCCGGCCAGCCGCCGGTCGTGGTGATCTGGTCGAATCCGGCCGTGGCCTTTGACGGGGCACCACTCGCCGAGGACGCGTTGATCACCTTCGTGAACTGCGGCGAGGTGACGAACAGCCCCACCTCCGCGGTCGCCGGCAGGCCGGTGAGCCGCACGGTGCCGATCCCGGTCCAGCTGACGCCGTCGGCGGACTCCAGCGCCGTGACGCGGTCGCCGGCCCGGGTCAGCCGCAGCCATCGTGGTGTCGCCGCGGATGTGGTACTTCCAGCGAGGTCGTGCACGTAGTTGTGCTGCAGGCGCACCCCATGCGCGCCGGTGAGCATGACCGCCGCGTATGCGGAGCCGGGCCGGGTGCCGTCCTTGACGATCAGGCCGGCCTTCGCCCACGGCACCACCCCCGCGACGTCGCCGGTGCCGCTGTCGGTCAGGTCCGGCCGGGCGCCGGTCATCGACGCGACCCGCGCGGTGATGGTGCCGTCGCCGGTGAGCGGCCGGTGCACGAACGTGAACACGTCGGTGACCTCCTGCCCCTCGGGGCCGACCGGGAGGCCGCACACGTTGGCGCCCCGGCAGGTGCCCTCCATGCCGGGGAACAGGCCGAAGCCCACGATGACGGCGGCGGCGACCAGCATCCCGATCACCCAGCCGCGCACGGTCCGGAACTTCGTCCACTCGGCGTGGACCAGCCGCGCGTAGGCGCTCATCGGGTCACCTCCGACGACGACGGCGATGACGCCGCGCGGAACTCGACGGCGTCGCGGGTGAGCTCCAGGTACGCCTCCTCGAGGGTGGCCCGGTGCGAGGAGACCTCGGCGAACGGCACCGCGTGCGACGTCAGCAGCGACACGACCGCCTCCGCGGCCAGCCCGGTGATGGCCAGGGTCCGCGCGTCCGCGCGGGTGACCACGGCGCCGGCTGCCGTCAGTACACCTGCCGCAGCGTCGATCGAAGCAGCATCGGCGCGCAACGTGACCCGGCCGGCACCGGCCGACTCCAGCAGCGCGGCGATGTTCGTGTCGGCGATGACCCGGCCCCGGCCCGCGACCACCACATGGTCGGCGGTGTCCTGCAACTCGCTCATCAGGTGGCTGGACACGAGCACCGCCCGCCCCTCGGCGGCCAGCCCGCGCAGGTGCCGGCGCATCCAGATGATGCCCTCGGGATCCATGCCGTTGAACGGCTCGTCGAGCATCAGCGCCGGCGGGTCCCCGAGCAACGCGGCGGCGATGCCGAGGCGCTGGCGCATGCCGAGGGAGAACCCGCCGGCGGCCCGGCGCGCCACCCCTTGCAGGCCGGCCCGCTCCAGGACCTCGTCGACGCGGCGGCCGGGCAGGCCCTGGGAGTGCGCGAGCCACAGCAGGTGGTTGCGCGCGGTCCGGCCCGGCTGCAACGCCCCCGCGTCCAGCAGCGAACCGAGGTGGCACAGGGGGCGGCTGAGGCTGCGGTACGGCCGGCCCCCGACCAGCGCGGTGCCCGCGTCGGGTGCGTCGAGACCGAGAATCACCCGCATCGTGGTGGACTTGCCGGCGCCGTTGGGGCCGACGAATCCGGTGACCTGGCCGGGTTCGACGGAGAACGTCATCCCGTCGAGAGCGGTCTGCGACCCGAACCGTTTGCGAAGTCCGTTGACGACAATCATGGATCCTGTTGTACGGATGGCGCGGTGACACCACGGTGACAGCCGCTGACACCTCGCTGACACCTTCGACCTGGCATCGTGGTGACATGCGGGTGCTGGTGGTCGAAGACTTCGAGGTCCTGGCCAGGACGGTCGGCAAGGGGCTGCGGCGGGAGGGCATGGCGGTCGACGTCGTCCTGGACGGCGCCGATGCCCTGGACCGGCTCGCGGTGAACCGGTACGACGTGGTCGTCCTGGACCGCGACCTGCCCGGCGTCCACGGCGACGAGGTCTGCCGCCGGATCGTCGCGGCCCGCTCCAGCAGCCGGGTCCTGATGCTCACCGCGGCCAGCACCGTCAAACAGCGCGTCGACGGCCTCGGCCTCGGCGCCGACGACTACCTGCCGAAGCCCTTCGACTTCGAGGAGCTGGTCGCCCGCATCCGGGCCCTGGCCAGGCGCCCCTCGTCGGCGCTGCCCAGTGTGTACGAGCACGCCGACCTCACCCTCGACCCGGCCCGACGGGTCGCGACCCGCGGCGGCCGCCGCCTCGAACTCACCCCGAAGGAGTTCGGCGTCCTGGAGTGCCTGCTCGCCGCCGACGGCCGTCCGGTCTCCGCGGAGGAGCTCCTCGAGCGGGTCTGGGACGAGGCCGCCGACCCGTTCACCACCGTGGTGAAGACGACGATCCGCCGCCTGCGCGGCAAGCTCGGCACCCCCGACCTCATCCACACCGTCCGTGAGGCCGGCTACCGTATCGGCGCGCTGTGAGCGGGCAGCGGAGCGGCTCGGGCCGCTCACCATCGGCACAGGTGGGCTCGCGTCGGCGCCGGAGCGCAGCGGAGGCGACGGCGTGAGCGGGCACCGCAGCCGCCGGCTGCAATGGCGGCTCACGGCCCTGTACGCCGTGCCGTTCCTGCTCGCTGTCGTTGCGGGATTAGGGCTGTTCTCCTACGGTTCGGCGTCCAGCGCCCCCGTGGGCCCGGGGTCCCCGGCCCCGACGCCCGAACCACCCGTCGGCGAAGACCAGATGCTGCGCATCATCGTGGTCACGCTGCTGATCTCCTGCCTGCTCGCGATCATCGGCGGCTGGATCATCGCCGGCCGGGTCCTGCGCCCGCTGCGCACCATCATCGCCAACGCCCGCGACATCTCCGCCACGAGCCTGCACCGCCGTCTCGGCCGGACCGGCTCCTCCGACGAGTTCACCGAGCTCGCCGAGACCCTCGACAGCGTCTTCGAACGCCTCGAGGCCGCGTTCGCCTCGCAGCGCCGCTTCGTCGCCAACGCCTCCCACGAGCTGCGGACCCCCCTCGCCGCCGAACGGGCCCTGCTGCAGGTCGCCCTCGCCGACCCCGGTGCCACCACCGAGACGTTGCGCGAGGCGTGCCACGAGGTGCTCGCCCTCGGCGCCGCCCAGGAACGCCTCGTCGACGCGCTGCTCACCCTCGCCAGCGGCGAGCAGGGCGTCGAACAGGACGAGCCCGTCGACCTGGCGTTGCTGGCAACGGCCGCGCTGCACCGCCGCTCCGCCGAGACGAAGGTCCGCGGCGTCCGCGTCGGCACGTCCCTCGCCCCGGCGACCGGCGCCGGCGACCCGCGGCTGGTCGAGAGCCTGGTCGCCAACCTCGTCGACAACGCCGTGCGGCACAACGTCGACGGCGGCTGGGTCGAGGTCAGCACGGTCTCGGTGCCGGGCGCGGCCCGGCTCACGGTGCGCAACACCGGTCCGGTCGTGCCGGCGGAGCAGGTGGGGCGGCTGCTGCAGCCGTTTCAGCGGCTGGACGGGCAGCGGCTCGGCCGCACCGACGGCCACGGCCTCGGCCTGGCCATCGTCCAGGCGATCGCCACCGCCCACGGCGCCGCGTTGCAGGTCCTGCCCCGCCCGGAGGGCGGCCTGGACATCACCGTCGACTTCCGCCCCGCCCCACCGGCGCCCTGACCGGCGTCACCAGCCGTCGGGCGGGGTGAACTGGCTGAGGGTGAACCGGGCGCCCTGCGGGTCGCGGACCACCGCCTTGCGGGTCCACAGGTCCTCGGTGGCCGCGACGACCGTCCCGCCGAGCCGCTCCGCGTCGGCGGCGCTGCCGTCCCGGTCGGCGACGCTGAACGTCACGTGCCAGTGCGCCGGCTCCCCCGCCGCGACGGGCACGACACCACCGATGACGTCGGCGAACCCGGGTGGCGCGGACGCCTGCCGCTCGTGGATGTGCGGGTCGACCGTGGCGGCGAGATGGTCGCCGTAGCCGGGCACCTGCAGCATCGCGCCGGCGCCCGGGATGTCGACGGCCTTCCAGCCGAACAGCGGCGCGTAGAACGCCAGCGCGGCGTCGACGTCGGGCGTGCGCAGGTCGCTGAAGTTCCACGCGCCGGGCACGTTGACCAGCTGGGCGCCGGGCCGGCGGCGGGCCTGCCAGAGCCGGAACCCGGCACCGGCCGGGTCGGTGCAGGCGGCGGTCCGGCCACCCGGCCCGGCGTCGGCGGGCGGCTCCTGCACCGTCCCACCGCCCGCGACCACGGCGGCGGCGCTCGCGTCGGCGTCGTCGACCGCGACGTAGGTGTGCCAGCCCGCGACGCCCTCCGCCGCACCGATCGCGGCGACGTCACGGCCTTCGAGGGTGGCGATGCGATACCGCGGCGCCACCTCCGTGAACGCCCAGCCGAACAGCTCGCCGTAGAACCGGGCCGCGGCCGGCAGATCCGGCTGCGTGACGTCGACCCAGCTGGTCACGCCGTGCGGATACGTCCTCGTTGCGGTCATCGCAGCATCCTTTCCTCACCTGCGACCGTAGGCCGGGATCCGGTCAGCTACTGTCCGCACCCCGGCGAAACCGCCCGCACGGGATCGGGTGGGTCAGCCGCGGCGCCACCAGCGGCGCTTCGCCGGTGGCGGTGGGGCCTTGTCGGGGTCCTGGTCGGGGTCCTGGTCGGGGTCCTCGTCGACGCGGGCCAGGACGGCTGTCGCCACGGCGCGGTCCTCGGCGGTGCGGCCGGGGGTGATCAGCATCAGGCGGGCGAGGGACTCCTCGATCGTGACGGCCCGGCGGGCCGAGACCGCTGCGTCGAGGCGGGTGCGGACCAGTTCGCGAATCTCGGGGCGGACGGCCGGCTCGCGGTACGCGGTGGTCACCAGCGCGAACAGGGCCGCGTCCGCGACCCAGTCCTCGACGCCGAGCGCAAGGTCCACGAGGACCTCGCGGCGGGTCGAGGTCGGCCACGGTTCGTCCTTGGCGTGGTGCAGGATGCCGAGGCACACCCAGGGTTGCAGGAGGCGGAACCAGTACATCGGCGTCGACTGCGCCAGGTGCTGCCAGCGTGGGGTTTCGGGCGCCGGCGGCAGATGGGCCAGCAGGCCGAGCAGGTCGGCCAGGGGCAGGTCGCCGAGCGGTGCGGCCTGGACGTAGCCGGACAGGGGCGACGCCCACGGTTCGCCGGCGACCTCGTGCAGGGCGCTGACCGCGGCTGGGGACGGCGCGGGCACGGCGGGGACGGGTTCGGTGCCGTCGTAGCGCCAGACCGCGTGCCGGCCGGGGCGCAGCGGCAGGCGGATGTCCGGGTCGGGGAACTCGGCGATGCCGATGTCGACCGGGCCGACGATCCGGCGGCAGGCGGTGATGGCGCTGGCCGGTTCGGGGCCGGAGAGGCCGAGGCCGGTGACGTCGAGCTGCTCGCCCTTGGCGCGGCGGGCGCCGACCTCGTTGGCGATGTTGGCGATGGCCTCGCTCGGCATCGGCACCCAGTTGAGCCACGGCCGTTTCGACCCGGCCAGGGCGAACACGACCTCCGTCATGGCGCAGGCGCACGGGTCGTCGAGGATGTCGACCAGGGCGGCCACGTCGCCGTCGGCGCGGTAGCGGACCGCGTGACCGGCGGCGTCGCGGTGCTTGAACGTCGGGTCGGCGGACAGCCGGCGCAGGTCGGCGTCCGCGTCGTCGGAAAACATGGCGGGGAGCGTAGCAAGCGGAAACGGCGGGAGCGCAGCAAGCGGGAACGGCGGGGAGCGCAGCAAGCGGGAACGCCCCGGACCGCCCGCAGCGGCGGGCGGTCCGGGCGGCCAACCGGGCGTCAGGCGGTGGTGGTGACCTTCGACATGTGGCGGAACTGCCCGGCGACGGTGCCGGCCTGCTCGGCCACCGCGAGGGTGAGCAGCTGGATCGGGAGGATGTCCAGCACCGGGTCGGGGAAGGGCAGGCGCAGTGCGCCCGCACCGGACACCCCGGCCAGGTGGGCCCGGCCGCCGATGGCGGTGATGTCGTCGACCAGGCGCCGGTTGCGCTCGGCGGTGCCGGGCTCGCCCTCGTAGACGATGACGACGGTGCCGGGCGTCGGTGCCATCTCCAGCGGGCCGTGCCGGAAGCCGGGCACCGTCATGCCCTCCGCGGGCAGCTGCACGGACTCCTTGACGATCAGCGCGCCGGTCGCGGCGGCCGCCCGGGCGGCTCCCCGGCCGGCGAGGAAGAGCGCGCGCAGGTCCCGGACGACGTCGTGCAGCGCCGTGACGTGCCCGCGCCAGTCCGCGAGGTAGGCCGTGGCCGCGGCGGCCACCCGGTGGTGGTCGTCGGCGCGCCGGCCGGTCAGCTCGCCGGCCAGCCACGAGGCCGCGACCAGGGTGCTCACGTAGGTCCTGGTCGCGACCGTCGCCTCGAGGCCCGCCCGGATGAGCGCGACGGCGTCCGCGGCCAGGGCGAGGGGGCTGTCGGCGGTGTTGGTGACGGCGATCAGCGGGCGGCCGGCCTGCCATCCGACGAGGTCGACGATCTCGGCGCTGGCGCCCGACTGGGATGCCGCCACCACGACCGGGTTGCCGAACCACTGCGGTGAGCCGTCGACGAGCTCGCCGGTCTCGACCAGGCTCACCCGGTGTCCGGCCTGCCGCAGCGCGCGGTACAGCGGCCACAGCCCCCAGTAGGACGAGCCCATCCCGGTGAGCACGATCGGGCGGCTCTGCGCGGTCCGCCGCAGGGCCGGGTCGAGCCGCTCCCCGGCCAGGGCCTGCGCGGTGTCCGTCAGCGCCGCCGGCTGGGCCAGGATGTCGTCGCGGTATGGATAGCTCATTTGATTCCCGTCGTGGAGATGCCGCGGACGAACTTCTTCTGGGCCAGCACGAAGACGATGAGGACCGGCACCGCGGTGACCGACGCGGCGGCGAGCATCTGCTCCCACTGGGTCACGTAGCGGCCCTGGAACTGCGCGAGGCCCAGGGAGACGGTGAAGTACTTCTCGTCGCGCAGGTAGACCAGGGGCTGCAGGACGTCGCTCCAGGTGGCGATGATCGAGAACAACGCCACCGACAGCAGGGCCGGCCGGCACAGCGGCAGGACGATCCGCAGCAGGATGCCGAGCTCGCTGCAGCCGTCCATCCGGGCCGCGTCGGACAGCTCGGTGGGGATGCCCAGCATGAACTGGCGCATCAGGAAGATGAAGTACGCCTTGCCGAACCAGGCCGGCAGCACCAGTGGCAGGAAGCCGGGCACGCCGCCGACCAGGCCGAGCTTCTGATACATCGAGAACAGCGGGATGATCGTGACGAAGTCGGGCAGCAGCATGGTGGAGATGACGAGCAGGAACGCGGCGTTGCGCCACTTCCAGTCGACCCGGGCCAGGCTGTAGGCGGTGAGGGTGGCCGAGAAGAGCGTGCCCACGGTGACCACCGTGCTCAGCGCGATGGTGTTGAGCAGGTAGCGGCCGAACCCGTCCTTCACCAGGACGTCGAGGAAGTTGTGCCACTGCGCGGGGTTCGGGATGAGCACCGGCGGCCAGGTGAAGACCTGGTCGTGGCGTTTCAGCGAGGTGCTGATCATCCACAGCAGCGGGATCAGGAAGAGCAGCGCCACGGGCATGAGGGCGAGCTGCCGGCGCCAGCGGGGGCCGGATCGCAGCGCCACCGGCTCGTCGAGGTCACTTCGCATAGTGCACCCACCGGTTGGACGTGCGGATCGCGATGATCGTGAGGGCCATGACGACGATGAACATGATCCAGGCCATGGCCGAGGCGTAGCCCATCTTCAGGTAGCTGAAGGCGTTCTTGTACAGGTACACCGCGTAGAAGTTCAGCGAGCCGGCGGGTTTGCCCTGGCCCTGCTGCCCGACGATGTAGGGGATCGAGAAGTACTGGAACGACCAGATCAGCGCGTTGATCAGCTGGAACAGCATGACCGGCGTCAGGTGCGGCAGGGTGATCGAGCGCAGTCGCTGCCAGGCCGAGGCGCCGTCGATCGCGGCGGCCTCGTAGTAGTCGACCGGGATGTCCTGCAGCGCCGCCAGGTAGAGCAGCATGTCGCTGCCGATCATCCACAGGCTCATCAGCAGGACCGACACCTTGGCCCAGTCCGGGTCGCTCAGCCACGGCGGCGTGGGCGCGCCGAACAGCCGCAGCGCCCCGTTGACGAGGCCGAACTGCGGGTTGAGCAGCCACATCCAGATGGCCGCGGTGGCGGCGGCCGGGACGATCGACGGCGCGAAGATGATGGTGCGGTAGGCCGCCAGGCCGCGGGCCGGCCGGTGCAGCAGCAGGGCCAGGCTGATGGCGAGCACGATGCTCAGGGGCACGACGAGCGCCGTGAACACCAAGGTGTTGGTGAACGCCTGCACGAACGTCGAGTCATGGGTCAGCTCGCGGTAGTTGTCCAGCCCGACCCACTGCGGGGTGCCGAACAGCGAGTAGTCGGTGAAGCTGTAGTACAGGGTGGCCAGCACCGGATACAGCGTGAAGGCCAGGAAGCCGAGCAGCCACGGCGACAGGAAGGCCAGGCCGATCATCGTCGGGCGCCGGGACCGGCGCCGGGCTCGCGGCTTGGGTGGTGCGGGTGTCACCGCGGGTGCGGCGGTGGCGGTCATGGTGCCTCGTTTCTGCGACCGGGCCGGACGGATCCCGCGGCGGGGCGGGACCCGTCCGGCCGGGACCGCTACTGGAACTGCTTGGCCTGATCGGTCAACGTCTGCTGGGCCTTGTCCAGGGCCTGGCCGACGTCGGCGCCGCCGTTGTAGACCTGGTCGACGACGGCCGCGAGCTGGTCGGCGTACATCCGGGCGTACGGCACCGGCGCCCAGGCCCGGGCGTTCTTGGACGTGCTCAGCGTGGCGAGGAACTTGGTCGGCCCGTCGGTGGTGAACGTGGTGAGCGGACCGGTCAGGTGCGGCAGGTTGGAGATCTTGTTGGAGAAGTCGCCGGCGAGGTCGGCGTTGAGCGTCATGAACTTGGCGAACTCCTTGGCCGCCTTCTGGTTGTGCGCGGCCCGCGGGATGACGATCGGGTTGGTGCCGACGTCGGTCGCGCCGGCGTGGGCCGGGTCGGACGCGGGGATGCTCATGACCCCGAAGTCGATCTTGGAGTCCTTCAGCATGGTGGCCTGCCAGCAGCCGTCGATGTACATCGCCACCTTGCCCAGCGCGAACGGGTTGTCGCCCTTGGTGAAGCCGGAGGTGAACGCGGCGACCTTCTTCAGGTCGTAGGAGCGGGCCAAGTTGGCGTCCCAGGTGATGGCGTCGCGGACGGCGGGCTGGCTGATGGCGGGCTTGTTGCCGTCGACGAAGGTCGCCCCGAACGCCATGCCGAGGTTGATGGCGCTCCACTCGTCATGCAGCGGCAGCCAGCCGAGCTGGGTGATGTTCCCACCGGCGTCCACCTTGGTCAGCTTGCGCGCCGCGGCCTCGAGCTCGGTGATCGTGGCCGGCGGCTTGTCGGGGTCCAGTCCGGCCTGCTTGAACAGCTCCTTGTTGTAGAAGACCCCCCAGTCGTAGTCGACGAAGGGCAGGGCGAAGACCTTGCCGTTCTGCTCGCCCCAGGCCCGCGCGGCCGGCACGGCCTTGGCGTCGAGGTCGCCCTTGATCTCGGCGGCCAGGTCGGAGAGGTCGAGGATCGCGTTGTTGTGGAACCACAGGGCGGGCGACTCGCTGTCGGTGCTCATCACCACGTCGGGCGCGTCGCCGCCGGACATCGCGGTGAGCATGGCCTGGGCGTTCTTGTCGCCGACCACCTCGACCTTGATGTTCGGGTGGGTCGGGGTCCAGTACTTCGCGATCATGTCCCGCAGCGCGGTGGTCTCGCCGTCGGCGAAGCCCTCCCACAGGGTGATGGTGACGGGCTTGTCCGCGGTGCCGAGACCGGCGTCGCCGCCGGCACTGCAGCCGGCGAGCACCGTCGTGGTCGCCACCAGCGCGGCAAGCAGGCCGCGGGCGCGTTTTCTGGGCATGGTGAAGCTCCTTCTGGCCCGGGTGGGCCAAGGGTGTTTGCAGCGGGATGGGGTGTCAGCCGGCGTTCGGTGGGATGACCGACTGCCGGCCGGAGGCGAAGCTGAAGCGGTCGGACCGGTAGACCGACCGGACGTATTCGAGGCTGCGCAACGAGTCGTCGAGGGAGAGGTGCCAGGCGACCAGCACCGGGTCGCGGGTGGCCATGTCCAGGTGCCGGGCCTCCTGGGCGGTCGGCTTGTGGGCCTGCACGATCGCCTCCGCCCATTGCGGGACGATCGAGTAGACCCGGCGCATCACGTCGTAGAGGTGACTGTCGGCGAAGTGTTCGGCGGTGAGATCGGGGTAGAGCCGGCGGGGCAGGTAGGCCGTCTGCAGGGCCACGGGGTCGCCGTTGGCCAGCCGCAGCCGGACCACCCGGTAGCACTCCTCCTGGAGCGGGGCGCCCAGCATGGCGGCGGTCTCCGGGTCAGGGGTCGCGACGCCGAACTCGAGCACCTCGGAGCTGGGCTCGAGGCCGCGCTGGCGCATGTCCTCGGTGAAGCTGGTGGACAGCGAGAACCGGCCGAGGAACGGCTTGGCGACGAACGTGCCGCGGCCGCGCACCCGGTATGCCTCGTGCGAGGCGACGAGCTCGTCCAGCGCGGCGATCGCGGTGGCGCGGCTGACCTCGAACTCACGCACCAGGGTCGGTTCGGACGGCAGCTGGTCACCGGACTGGTAACGGCCCTGCTGGATCTGCTCGCGCAACAGCGCCGCGAGCTGCATGTACAGCGGAACATAACTGGACGGATCCAGTCTCGTGGGCTTCACCGTGCGCTCCTGTCCGGTTGACCGGTCAACCGCTTGCCCGTCTGATGGGCGTACGGTAAGTTTCCCGCCGCGGCAGTGTCAAGTGCCGCGGGAAAGGGCTTCACGATGCATTCGAGACTCACCGTCGGGGTCGACGTCGGCGGCACCCGCACCAAACTGGCCCTGATCGACCCGGAACCCGGCCTGGTCCTCAGCGAGGCCGTCCACCCGACGATCACCGAGGGCCGCGAGGCGTTCCTGACCGGGCTCGCCGGCCACGTCCGGCAGCTGGCGGGCAGCGCCGGGGTGGACACCGGCGCCGTGCGCGGGGTCGGCATCGGGCTGCCCGGTTTCGTCCTCGACGACCTGGTCGACCTGGTGTGGCCCGAGCTGGCCTTCCTGGAGGGCACGACCCTGCGCGCCGAGGCCGAGGACGCGCTCGGGCTGCCGGTGGTGTTCGACAACGACGCCCGGGTGGTCGCGCTCGGCGAGGCCCGGCACGGCGGCCACCCCGGCACCCGGCTGCTGTCGCTGACCATCGGCACCGGACTCGGCGTGGCGCTGGTGGTCGACGGCCGGTTGCAGGAGCGCGGATCCCTGACCCACCTCGCCGGCCACCTGCCGGTGCGGCCCGGCGCCCGGCCCTGCTTCTGCGGCTTCGCCGGCTGCCTGGAGTCGCTGGTGTGCGCGGGCCGGCTCACCGACGAGACCGGGCTGCCCGACGCCGCCACGGTGCTGGCCACGGCCGGCAGTCCGGCGGTGGCCGGCTGGCTGGCCGACCTGGCGACCGGCCTCAACGCCTACGCCCACCTCTACGCCCCGGACGTGGTGGTGATCGGCGGCGGCCTGAGCCGCGGGCTCGCCCCCCACCTGCCGGCGCTCGCCGACGCCCTGTTCGCCCAGCCGTACCACGGCTACACCGTCGAGCTGCGCCGCACCGACCTCGCCGAGCGGGCCGGCTCGCTCGGCGCCGCCGCGCTGCTCGACTGACCATCCCGCACGATCTGGAGAAGTCCATGACCAAGCCCACCTTCGGGTTCTTCCCCGTCGGCGCCGTGCACCACGCCGACTACCTCAAGCAGTCACCTCCGCTCGACCCGGACGACTACCGCGAGTTCATGCGCGGCGAGATCACGGCGATGCAGCGCCTCGGCCTGACCTCGTACGACATGAACTTCGCCTGGTTCGACCTCGAGGTGGCCCCGGGTGAGTTCGACTGGCGCCGCACCGACGCGGTGTACGAGATCTGCGCCGAGCTGGGGCTGCCGATCTTCGCGTGGATCTTCGCCGAGCTGACCCCCCGCTGGCTGGTCCAGCAGCATCCCGAGACCGCCGCCGTCGCCGCGACCGGCTACAGCGGACCGTCGCACAGCTACGGCTCCGCGCTCGTGCGGCGCCGGATGCGCGAATACATCACCGCCGTGGTCGAGCGCTACGACGACCCCCAGCGGATCCTGGCGTACAACGTCGGCGTCGAGTCCGGGCTGTTCTGGATCGAGGAACAGGACAGCAGCGAGCCGGCCGCCCGGCTGTGGGACTACAACCCGGAGGTGGTGGCCGGGTTCGGGCCGTGGCTGCGGCAGCGCTACGGCACCCTCGCCGAGCTCAACCGGGTGTACCGCGACCACTACCGCGACTTCGCCGAGGTGCAGCCGCCGAACAGCCGGTTCATCCAGGAGCAGTTCATGCTCATCAACCAGGTGCCGTGGCTGGACTGGCGGACGTACATGTGCGACGTCCTCACCGGCTACATCCACTTCAAGGCCGGCTGCGTGCGGGACCTGCGCCCGGACGCGGTCGTCGCCGAGCAGAGCTACGTGATCGACCCGGCCGTCAACGGCCAGGACATCTGGCGCACCAACGCGGCGATGGACGCGGTCGGGACCAGCATGTTCGTCTCCAACACGCCCGGGGAGCACCTACAGGGCTCCTACTGGCACGACTACTTCCGCAGCTCGGGCAAGGGCAAGCCGTACTGGATCTGGGAGCTGCGCTGCGGGCCGAACGCCTGGGGCCTGACCAGCTGGGGCCTGCCGATCTCCGCCGCCGACACCGCCCGGCTCACCTGGCAGGCGATCGGGCACGAGGTGAAGAGCGTGCAGTACTGGAACTGGCGCCCGCACATCGGCGGCATCGAGGTCGGCGGCCACGCCATGACCACCCGCAACGGCGAGCTCACCCCGCGGGCCGAGCGGATCGGCCGGATCGCACGGACCGTCAACGCCGACGCCGACTGGTATGCCTCGCTGCGGTTCGACCCGGCCGGCATCGCGATGCTCGATCCCAAGCTGGCCCGGATCGTCGCCACCGGCGAGGGCTCCGACCGCTACGTGACGGAGGCGCAGTTCGGCATGTACGCCGCCGTGCGCGGGCTGGGCCACCGGGTCGACTTCCTGCACGACGACGAGGTGGCCGCCGGCGGTCTCGACGCGTACAAGGTGCTGCTGATCCCCTTCGGCTACGCGATGGACTCCCGCACCGCCGCCACCGTGACCGCCTGGGTCCGAAACGGCGGCACGCTCGCCGCGGGCATGTGGTGCGGCGCCAAGGACGAGCACGGCTACGGCCAGCCGTTCAACCCCGGCCTGGGCCTGCACGAGGTCTTCGGCGCGCACGAGGTGGAGCTGCAGCCGGTCCTCTCCCCGCAGGAGAGCAGCGGCACGGACATGTCGTTCTCCTTCGGGCGGATGCCGAGCGGCGAGCCGGTGATCACGCTCGTGGCGGGCGTCTCCGACGGCGGCTCGGCGGCCGCCGGGCAGACCTTCGAGGGCCTGGCGTACCTGTCCCGGCTCGCCGTCCAGGACGGCGCGCAGGTCGTGGCCGTCGACGAGACCGGCGCGCCGGTCGTGGTGCACCACCGGTTCGGCGCCGGCCGGGCGCTGCTGGTCGGCACCGTCCCGGCCCGGCCGGTCGACCAGCAGTTCCGGGTCGACGGCCTGAGCCGGCTGCTCGACGACCTGGCCCGCGACGCGGGCGTGGTCCCACCGGCGCGGCTGGTCGAGCCGACCGGCCGCATGGTGGAGGTCGAGCTGCTGCGCGGGACCAGCGACCGGGACCTGGTGGTCCTGCTCAACGCCACCCGCGAGAGCGTGGCGGCCCGGGTCACGCTGACCGGACCGGCCCGGGCCGCGTACGACGCGGAGACCAAGGAGCCCGTCCCGTTCACCACGGCCGGCGACGAGGTCGGGTTCGACCTCACGCTCGAGCCCGGCGACGGCCGCGCGATCGTGCTGGAGCGCCGGTGACCACCGCCGCACCGGTCGGCGCGGAGCGCCGCCCGAACCGTTTCCTGGACGACATCCTGGCCCAGCCCGCGGCCCTGCACGCGGTGCTGGACCACGTGGCGGCACAGACCGGCCCGCTCGAACGGGCCGGGCGGCTGCTGCGGGCCGCCGACCGGGTGGTGCTGACGAGCATGGGCAGCGCCTACCATTCGCTGGTCCCGGTGGCCGACGCCCTGGACGCGGTCCTGCCCAATGTGCGGCTGGTCGAGACCGCCGACCTGCTGCGCCGCCCGCGCCGGCCCGGCGACGCCTACCTCGTGCTGTCCCGGTCCGGGGAGAGCCGCGAGATCCGGCAGCTGGCCGCACTGCTGTGCGAGGAGCGCGCCCCGCTCGTCGCGGTCACGATGACGCCGGGCAGCTCCCTGGACCAGGCGGCGGACGTGACGCTGCACGACCCGGCGCCGTACGACAGCTTCATCTGCACCAAGGCATACAGCACGATGGCGCTGACCGGTCTGCTGCTGTCCGCGCACATGGCCGGCGACCTGGACGACCGGCTGGTCCGCGCGCTGCACGGGACGTTCGACGAGCTGGACGAGCAGGCGCCGGCCATCCTGGCGGCGGTCGAGGCGGTGCCCTGGATCGGCGAGAGCGTCACCTTCCTGTCCCGGGGGATCGGCGCGGCCACCGCGACCGCGGGGACGCTGTGGCTGGAGGAGGCCGCCCGGGTGCGGGCCTCGGCCAGCACCGTCGACGCGTTCCTGCACGGTCCGGTGGAGCAGGTCGAGGACGGCTTCCGCGGCGTGTGGATCGACCTCGAACCGGACCCGGCCGGCGCGGTGCAACGCCAGTACCTGAAGGACCGCGGCGCCAGCCTGTTCGGCGTGGTGACCGCGCCCGGTGAGCCCGGCGACGTCGTGGTGCCCGGCGGCGACCTGCCGCCGGCCTATCGCGTGCTGACCGCCGCCATGCCGGTGCAGATGCTGGCCTACGCCTCGGGCCGGGCCCGGGGACTGGACCCGGGCACCATGCGCTACCTCGGTTGGGTGGTCCAGTAGACAGCGGCCACCCGGGTCCCCGGCCGGGACCCGGGTGGCCGGGGCCGGTGAATGTTGAATAATCAACAACATGGCGCTGCAGAAGCTGGGGTTCCTGACGATCGGATTGTTCGACGAGGCGGACCCGCGCCGCGGGCACGAGTCGACGCTGGAGGTGATCCAGCTCGGTGAACGCCTCGGGTTCGACAGCGCCTGGGTGCGGCACCGGCACCTGCAGTTCGGCATCTCGTCCCCGGTGGCGGTCCTGGCCGCGGCGAGCCAGCGGACCAGCCGGATCGAGCTCGGCACCGCCGTCATCCCGCTCGGCTGGGAGAACCCGCTGCGCCTGGCCGAGGACCTGGCCACCGTCGACGTGCTGTCCGGCGGGCGGCTCAACCCCGGGGTCAGCGTCGGCCCGCCGATGCACTTCGACCGGGTGAAGCAGGCGCTGTATCCGGACACCGCCGACGCCGAGGACTTCGGCTACGAGCGGGTCCGGCGGCTGCTGGACCTCGTCCGGGGCGTGCCGGTGACCGACGCCGGGGTCGAGGGGTTCGAGGTCTTCTCCGACCGGGTGCAGCCGCACTCCCCCGGGCTCGGCCGCCGGATGTGGTACGGCGGCGGCAGCCTCGCCTCGGCCCGCTGGGCCGGTGAGCACGGCATGAACTTCCTGACCAGCAGCGTGGTGAAGGCGGAGGAGTCCTCCAGCGATTCCTGGGACTTCGCCGCGATCCAGCGCTCCCACATCCGCGCGTTCCGCGCCCACCACCCGGACGGCGACAAGGCCCGGGTCTCGCAGGGCCTGGTCGTCATCCCGACCGACTCCGCCAGCCCTTCGCAGCGGCAGCGCTACGAGGTGTACGCCCAGCAACGCACCCCACGCACGACCAGCCCACAGGGTCCGGCGCGATTGATGTTCGCCCCGGATCTGGTCGGCCCGTCGGCACAGATCGCGGAGCGGCTGCACGCACACGCCGGGTATCAGGAGGTCTCGGAGGTGGCGTTCGCGCTGCCGTTCAGCTTCGAGCACGACGACTACGTGCAGATCCTCACCGACATCGCCACCCGGCTCGGCCCGGAACTCGGCTGGCGGCCGGTGTCGATGTAGCCGGGTGCTCTTCGTGTAGAGGGTTGAAGGCCTTTCTACAACGGAGGTAGTTCATGAGGAAACTGAGTGTCATCGAGTTCCTGACCCTGGACGGGGTCATGCAGGGCCTGGCGTCACCGGAGGACGGGTTCGAGCACGGCGGGTGGGGCGCGCCATACTTCTCCGAGGAGCAGGCGGCCGCCTCGGTGGGGGGCATCGCGTCGACGACCGCCTATCTGTTCGGGCGCCGCACGTACGAGCACATGTTCGCCTTCTGGCCCACCCAGCCGGACTCAAACCCCATGGCCGCGCACCTCAACGCGACCGCGAAGCACGTGGTCACCGCCACCCACACCGAGCTGGCCTGGAACAACGCGCACGTCCTCGACGGTCCCATCGGCCCGGCGGTGCGCAAGCTCAAGGGCGACGGTGAGGGCACGATCGCGGTGCTCGGCAGCGGCCTGCTCGTGCAGGAGCTGATCGCCCAGGACCTCGTCGACGGATACCGGCTGTTCCTGCACCCGCTCCTGCTCGGCACCGGCGAGCGGCTGTTCCGCGGCCTGGACGGGCCGCGCCCGCTGCGGCTGGTCGACTGCACCCCGACGAGCACCGGGGTCATCATGCTGTCCTACGACGTCATCAGGTAGCTGTCCTACGACGTCGTCAGGTAACGGGGGGTCGCGGGCGGTGTCGCGGACGCGCGGCACCGCCCGCGGTGCTGGTCACTCATCCACCGGCGGGCGACAACAGCACGGTCAGGACGCTGTCCAGGTAGGCGCCCTGACCGCCGGTGTCCGCGGGCAGCAGGTCCGGCAACCGGGCGGCGAGCTGCGCCTGCCCGACATACGCCGTGTACGCGAGCAGGGCCCGCCGCCGCGCCTCCCCCGCCTCGAACCCGGCCTCGGTGAAGAGCTGTTCGACGTAGTCGAGCCGGCGGCGGGTGACCCGCTGCACGACCGGGCCGACGAGCGGGTGCTCCGCCACGGCGAGGACGTTGGTCTCCAGCCGGCTCGAGCGGGCGTGCCCGAGCACGGTGGTGAACAGCAGCGACAGCTTCCGGGGCGGGTCGCCGGCCGCCTCGACCAGGTCGATGATCGCGTCGGTGCAGGCCCGCTCCCACAGTTGCATGGTGGCCTCGACCAGCGCGTCCCGGTTGGTGAAGTGCCAGTAGAAGCTGCCCTTGGTGGCCCCGAGCCGGGCCGCGAGGGGCTCGACCGCGACCGTGGCCAGCCCGCCGTCCGCGATCGCGGCGAGGGCCGCCCCGGTCCAGTCCTCCGCGCTCAGCCGCCGTTGTGCCATCCCCATACGGTAGCGTACGGTTCTTCCATACGGCACCGTATGGAGCGTGCCGTCCGGGTGGAACGGCAGGCAGCCATGCAGAACGTTCAACGCCGCACGATCGACGCGCCCCTGGGGCTGATGGGCCCGCTGCTGGACCGGGTCGCGGCCGACGACGACCCGCTGTGGCCGGTGACGACCTGGCCCCCGATCCGGTTCGACGGCCCACTCGCCCCCGGCGCCGCCGGCGGCCACGGCATGATCCGCTACAGCGTCGTCGAGCACGTCCCGGGCCGCCTGCTGCGGTGCCGGTTCGACCCCACCCTCGGCCTGGTGGGCGAGCACGAACTGCGGCTGGAGCCCGACGGCGACGGCACCGCGGTCGTGCACGTGATCCGCGGCCGGCTCACCGGCGGGATGCGGGTCCTGTGGCCGGTCGCGATCCGGTGGCTGCACGAGGCGTTGCTGCAGGACCTGCTGGACAACGCCGAACGCGCCGGCACCGGCACTGTGCGGACCCCGGCCCGCTGGTCACCGTGGGTCCGCCTGCTGCGCCGCGCGCTCGCCACCCGCACAACGAAACCCGGCACGGCTTCGACCGGCGCGGGCGCCGCGGTCAGGGTGGATGCGGTCGTGGGTGGAACGGATGCGCGCCACACGGACCCAGGCGGCACGGGCGGCGGCCGCGCGGGGCGGCCTCGGCGGGTGCCGCTGCCCGGTGGCGCCCGGCTCGCCGCCGGCACCCTGAGCCACGTCGACCTGATGGACGCGTGGCAGGGCACCCGCCCGCCCGGCGCGAGCACCGACCCGGCCGCGTGGCGGGCCGCGATGTTCAACCGCCCACCCCGCTGGGTCGGCGCGCTGATGCGCCTGCGCAACCGCATCCCCGGCCTCGAACCGCTGGACACCCGCGAGGTGTTCGCCCCGCTCGACGCCCGCGACGACGAGGTCCTGTTCGGCGCCGACACCCGCCACTTCGACCTGCGGATCTCGCTGTTCGTCGACGCCGGGTCGGTGGTCTGCTCGACCCTCGCCCGCCCCCGCACCCGCCGGGGCCGCGCCTACCTCGCCGTGGTCAGCCGGGTCCACCCCCTCGTCGTCCGGACGATGCTGGCCCGCGCCCTGCGAGCCGCCCCGTTCGCCCCGGCGACCTGACCTGTTTCAGGCCGCGGCCGGCAGCTTTCGGGCCGCAGTCGGCAGCTTTCGGGCCGCGGCCGGCAGCTTTCAGGCCGCGGCCGGCAGCTTTCAGGCCGCGGCCGGCAGCTTTCAGGCCGCGGCCGGCAGCTCCACGGACGCCGGCGTCTGCGACATGATCGCGAGCAGCCCGCCGTCCGGGTCGGTGAAGAACGCCATCCACTCCTCCACGCCGTTCTCGTGCCGGTGGATCATGTGCGGGGCACCCTCGAAGGCGACGCCCCGCCCGGTCAGTGCCGCGTGGGCGGCGTGGATGTCCGGCACCCGGAAGTAGAGGATCGACTGGCCGGTGACCGGGCCGCCGCCCTCCGGCCGGCTCAGGAAGAGCCGCGTGCCGGCGCAGTCGAAGAAGGCCAGGTCGCCGAACGTGTAGAGGTGCGTGAGGCCGAGGACGTTGCCGTACCAGTCGACGGCACGGCCGATGTCGCTCACGTGCCGGGCGATCTGCCCGATCCCACCGAGCCGGAACCCGTCAGACTCCATCGCGACCTCCTCGAGAGCACCCACCACGACCATAAACTCACTCGCGGACCGAGGACAGCCGCCCCGGCGGGGTGCGCAGGACCAGCGCGGCCGGCACCACGCTGGCGACGAACGTGATCGTCACGCACGCGCCGGCGATCAGCAGGATCGGGGTCCACGGCACCACGGTGCGCGGGTCGGCGACCAGGTGGACCAGCCCGGCGCGCAGGCCGGCGAGCATCCCCGCGGCGACCAGGCCGGCCAGCAGGACCCCGGTCACGCCGACCAGCAGCGCCTCCGCGCCGATCATCGTGAGGACCTGCCGCGGGGTGCCGCCGCCGAGGCGCAGCACGGCGAGGTCCCGGCTGCGGCCGCCGGTCGACATGACGAGCGTGTTGGCGATCGCGATCGACGTGTACACCAGAGCCATGCCGAGCACCGCGACCAGCGCCAGGTGGTTGAGCCGGCGCTGCTCGGCGTCGCGGGAGCGGAAGTACTCGGCTGCGGTCACGGTCCGCGCGCCGTCCAACGAAGAGGTCCTCGTCAGGTACACCGCGTCCGCGCCGGTGCGCGGGAGGTGCGCGGCCCGCAGCGCCCACGGCAGCAGGACCGTCTGGTCGAGGTCGAGGGACGGCTCGAGGACCGCGACGACCCGGAGCCGCACCGGTGTCGCGTCGTCCAGCCACAGGTCGGCGGTGCCGCCGGTCCGCCAGCCCGAGGCGCGGGCCAGGGCCGACCCGACGACGACGGTGTCGGTGCCCGCGAGGTCGGCGACCGCACCCGAGCGCACCGGCAGCCGCAGCACCGTTTCCACGCCGGGTCCGGTGTACAGCGCGTCGACCTCCTCCGCGTAGTCGTCGGTGCGCACGTACACCACCGACCCGGCCGTCGGCACACCCGTGCCCGGGTCGGCGATCCCGGCGGCACCGGCCGGCAACGCGATGGTGGCGGCGGTGACCCGCGCGGCGGCAGCGCGCTCCGAGGCGTCCCACAGCGTCGCGGTCGCCGCGAACGTCGCCGCCGCGATCCCGACGGTGACGAGGATCGGCGCGACCGTGGACGAGGTCCGCCGGACCGCGGTGCGGGCGTTGTCGCGGGCCAGCGCGCCGGCGACACCGGGCACCAGGAGCCGCCCGACGAGCCAGGACAGCGGCGGCGCCACCACGGGTGCGAGCAGCGCGATCCCGGTGATGGCCAGCTGCGCGTCGAGCAGGACGAGGGCGATCGCCTCACCGCCGAGGCGCGGCACCAGGGCCAGCAGCACCGCGGCGCCGCCGAGGAACAGGATCCCGAAGACCCACCGGCCGGCGGTCATGACCCGCCGGTCGACCGACGCCTCGCGCAGCGCCTCGATCGGGCGGACCCGGCCCGCCCGCCGCGCGGCGACGGCGGCGCCGGTGAGGGCGACGAGCAGGCTCACGCCGAACGCGGCGAGCAGCGGCCACAGGATGAACCGGGCGGTGAACCCGGCGGGCGCGAAGCCGGAGCCGGCCAGCCACGCCGCGAACGGCGGCGCGACCAGGGTGCCCGCGGCGCAGCCGGCGACCCCGGCGACGACGCCCACGATGAGGGCCTCGCCGAGGACGAGCCGGCGCACCTGGCGCGGAGTGGCGCCGGCGGCTCGCAGCAGCGCGAGCTCCCGGCGGCGTTGGGCGACGGCGAACGCGAACGTGCCGGCGACGACGAACACGGACACGAACACGGCGACGCCCGCGGTGGTCCCGAGCAGCGACGCGGCGACGGCGAGCAGGTCCGCGTCCGGGTCGGGTTCGGCGCCGGCCCGGCGGTCGCCGGTGAGGACCGCCGCGTCCGGGCCGACCACGTCGCGGACCTGCCCGGCGGCGACGCCGTTGACGGCGATCGCGTCGACCCGCCCGCCGGCGAGCAGGGCCGCGGCGGGGTCGGCGAGGTACACGGCCGGCGGGCCGGTGACGATCCCCACGACGGTCCACGTCCGGTGCCCCAGCGGGGTCCACGCCTCGACCCGGTCACCCGGGCGGCGGTCGGTCGGGGCGGTGAGCACGACCTCGTCGTCGCCCCGCGGGCCGGCGCCGTCCAACGTGAGCGGGTGCAGCCCCGCACTTGACCACGGGTGCGCGTCGAACGGCGCGCCGGCGACGTCGACGGGGACGGCACGGTCCACGACGACGGTCGCGCCCGGCAGCGCGCCGAGGCGGGCGGCGGTGTCGGCGGGCAGTTGCTGCGGGCGGCGGGTCCGCTGGGTGGACGTGGAGCGCTCCCCGTCGCCCTCGTCGACGGTGATGCTGACCGTCTGGCTGCCGGTGACCACGACGTCGGCCTGGGAGTACCACACCGGCTGACGTCCGTCGGAAACGGTCGACGCGATCGTCAGGCCCGTCGTGGCGAGCAGGCACGCACCCAGCGCGAGCGCGACGAACACGCCCACGAAGGACGCCCACCGGGCCCGCAGCGTCTGCCTGGCGACGCTCAGCACGGCGCCGTCTCCAGATCGGTCATGCGGGCGGCGACGGCCTGCGGGGTCGGGGCCAGCAGCTCGCCGGCGACGCGTCCGTCGGCGAGGAACACGACCCGGTCGGCGTACGACGCGGCGAGCGGATCGTGGGTGACCATGACGACGGTCTGCCCGCCCGCGTCGTCCACTGTGGACGTCATGGACCGCAGCAACCGCAGCACCTCGCGGCCGGTCGCGGAGTCCAGCGCGCCGGTCGGCTCGTCCGCGAACAGCACCGCCGGCCGGGTGACGAGCGCCCGCGCGATCGCGACCCGCTGCTGCTGACCGCCGGACAGCTCCGCCGGCCGGTGCCGGCCCCGGTCGCCGAGGCCGACCGCGTCGAGGACCGCGCGGACCTCCTTGCGCGCCGGGCGGCGGCCGGCGAGGCGCAGCGGCAGCGCCACGTTCTGCTCCGCGGTCAGCGACGACAGCAGGTTGAACGCCTGGAACACGAACCCGATCCGGTCCCGCCGCAGCAGCGTCAGCCCGGTCTCGGACAGCGTCGACAGGTCGGTCCCGGCGACGGTGACGGTGCCGCCGGTGGGCCGGTCGAGCCCGGCGGCGCACTGCAGCAGCGTGCTCTTGCCCGACCCGGACGGTCCCATCACCGCGGTGAACGTCCCGGCCGCGAACCCGAGCGTGACCTCGTGCAACGCGGTGACGGCCCCGTCGCCGGCGCCGAAGCGCCGGTGCACCCGGTCGAGCGAGACGACATCGGTTTCCATGCCGTCAATTCCACCGGCCGGGACCCCTCCGGCACACGCCCGTGCACCAGTCCAACGACGGTAGGGCAGCCCCCACCACGCATGGTCCAGCAGGCCCGACCGCATGATCCGCTACGATCAGCGCCGCGGCGAGGAGGTCACGGTGATGGATCGGGTTGTGGTCGAGTTCGCCGGCGAGGGTGCCGGCGCCGGTGACCTGTCGTGGGGGCAGCAGGACATCTGGCAGGCGATGGTGCGGCAGCAATCGTGGCTGCCCAACGGCGCCTGGGGACCTCTCGCCGAGGGCACGACCGTCGAGGACGTCGCCGAGCAGCTGCGGTACATGATGAGTCGGTTCCCCTCGGCCCGGACGCGGCTGCGGTTCGACGCCGACGGGAAGCCGAGCCAGGTCGTGGCGGCGTCGGGCCAGATCACCCTGGAGATCGTCGAGGCGGGCGGGGACGACCCGGCGGCGGTCGCCGAGGCGGTACGCCTCCGGCTGCAGGACACCGAGTTCGACTTCGCCGAGGACTGGCCGATCAGGATGGCCGCCGTCCGCTCCGACGGGGTGCTCACCCATCTGGTCGTCGTCATGTGTCACCTCGTCGCGGACGGGTTCGGCACCGGGGTGCTGCTGGAAGACCTCGCGACCCGGGTCACGACGCCGATCCCCTCGATGCAACCCCTCGAACAGGCGGCCTGGCAGGCCTCGGCGTCCGGGCAGCGGCAGAACACCCTGGCGCTGCGGCACTGGGACGGCATCCTGCGCGGCATGCCGGCGCGGCGCTTCCCCGACACCGACGCCGTCGCCAGGCCCACGCCGCGGCACTGGCGGGGCGAGTTCACGTCGTTCGCGCTCGGCCCGGCGCTGCGGTCGGTGACCGAGCAGACCGGGGTCGCGTCGGCGCCGGCGCTGCTCGCGGTGTTCGCCGTCGCCCTCGCCCGGGTCACCGGCATCAACCCGGTGGTGCTCCGGCCGATGGTCAACAACCGGTTCCGCCCGGGGCTGGACCGGGTCGTGTGCATGCTCGCCCAGTACGGCCTGTGCCAGCTCGACGTGGCCGGTGTGTCGTTCGCGGAGGTCCTGGACCGGGCCCGGCGCGGGGCGATGACGACGTACAAGCACGCGTACTACCACCCGGTGGAACTCGACGACCTCGTGCGACGGGTGGTCGCGGAGCGGGGCGACGACCTCGAGCTGCCGTGCTACTTCAACGATCGTCGGACCGCCGACGTTGACTCGTCCAAGATCGACGCATCGTTCTTGCGGGAGGCGGTGGCGCGCGGCACGTTCGAGTGGACGACCCGCCAGGACGTGCCGTTCGAGCCGCTGATCGTGCACATCGACGACATCCCGGACGCGGTGCGGGCGATCATCTTCATGGACACGCACGTGGTGTCGCCGGCCGACGGCGAGGCGCTGCTGCGCGGCATGGAGGCGGCGGCGGTCGAGGCGGCCCAGGACCCGAACGCCCCGACGGGCATCTGAGGATCACCACTGCGGCGTTCCCACCCATACCGGACCCTTTAGGGGTCTACCATCTGGTTTGTCCGGTATGAGATCAGCTCCCGGATTGCGGATTTTTGACGTGTACGGGGGAATGCATGGTCTCTTTGACGCCCGGTCGGCGGATCCTGGTGGTGGCGGCGACGGCGGCCGCCCTCACAGGCGGATCAACCGTCCTCGCGACCTCGGCCGGCGCCAGCACCGGCTACTACCCCGTCGCGACCTGGTCGATGAACGAGGGCTCCGGCGCCCACACGATGATCGACACCAGCGGCAACGGCCAGCACGGCGCGATCGGCAACGAGGTCGTCACCGACGTCGGCGTCCGCGGCGCCACCGGCTACCGGTTCACCCGGCTACAACCCGACCGGCCGCCGGCGCACCCCCGGCACCTGGTGACCGTCGCGGACAGCTCCGCCCTGGACCCCGGCAGCCGCGACTACGCCGTCACCATCCGGCTGCGCACCACCTACCAGTTCGGCAACATCATCCAGAAGGGCCAGGCGACCGCCTCGGGCGGGAACTTCAAGTTCCAGATCCCCAACGGCATCGTGCAGTGCCTGTTCCGCGGCTCGAACGGCACCATCATCGTGCAGGCCTCCCGCCGGATCAACGACGGCTGGTGGCACGTCGTGCGCTGCGAGCGGACCGGCTCCGGCGTCGCCCTCACCGTCGACGGCCGCACCGTGGCCCGCCGCGGCGGCTGGACCGGCCCGATCTCCAACGGCTGGCCGCTGTCCATCGGCGGCAAGACCGACTGCGACCAGCGCGACGTCGGCTGCGACTACTACGCCGGCGACATCGACTGGGTCGAGATCGAGGCCCGCTGACCATCGCTCGACGACGCCGTTCGGCCCACTCGACGACACGCCGCTCGGCCCACTCGACGTCGACGCCGTTCGGCCCACTCGACGACACGCCGCTCGGCCCACCGGCCGGGCGGCGTGAGTGGTTTCAGGGCCCGCCCTCACCCGGCAACCGTTGCGATCGGCGGGTCAACGGCACCACATCATGACCGTACACCCATCGACATAATTGATCTCCAATCCCGTCACCCTCCGTAACGCCGACCAGGTCAGGTCGCCAGGCCGGTGACAGCGCCACCCTAGTGCAGGATGCTCGACGGCGGCACGTCCAGCAGCACCCGGGCACCTGCCAGCGGCGCCTCGTCCAGCGTCGCCCGGTGTACGCGCACCGCCTGATACGTCAGGCGTTCCGCCAGCGCCTCCCGCAGCGGCGGCCACAGTCCGGCGCGCTGGGCGGCGATGGCCCCGCCGACGGCCACGGCGTCCAGCCCGGCGGTGAGCGCGAAGTTGGCGATGCCGTCGGCGAGGTGACGGGCGTACGCGTGCCAGAACCCGGCGTCCTCCACCGTCTCCAGGGCCCGGCCGAGGTGCCGGCCCAGCGCCGCGCCGCCGAGCAGCGTCTCCAGGCAGCCGGTCTGCCCGCAGCCGCAGCGCCGGTCGTTGCCGGCGACGAGCTGGTGGCCGGCCTCGGTCGTCGCGGCCACGAAGTGCCCGCCGGCACCGAGCCGCAGCGCCGCGCCGACGCCGGTCGACAGGGTGACGTACCCGCACCGGTCGGTGCCGCGCAGGCTGCCCAGCGCGTGCTCACCGAGCAGGCCGCAGGTCGCGTCGTGGGCGACCCGCACCGGGGCGTCCAATGTGGACTCAAGGTCGCGGCGCAGCGGGCGGCCCTCGTATCCGCGGAGGTTCATCGCGACCCGCACGTCGCCGGCGGCGGTGACCCGGCCCCCGAACGACACCCCGACGGCCGACGGCGTCCCGGGGATGGCGTCCCGCAGCCGGGCCAGCTGCCGGTCGTAGTCCTGCTCGGTGGGGAACCGCACGACGGGCCCGTCGCCGGCGGCCACCCGGGTGCGGGTCCCGCCGACGTCGATCGCCACGACGCCGCGCCCCTGACTCGCGGCACCGCTCATGCGGGCCCGGCGGGCGGATCGATCGCCGCGGGCGCCGGCCACGGGTCGTCCGGCCGGGCCGTGGCGAGCAGCCCCGCGATGAGCAGCGCCATGCCGAGGACGTGCAGCACCAGGAACCCGAAGCTGGCCCCGGCGAGGAGCGCCCTCGACTCCTGCCAGTCGCCGTAGCGGATGACCCGCGGCAGCAGCACCATGTACACCACGTCGGCCACCGCCCCGGCGAGCAGCACCGCGAGGCCGGCCAGACCGAGCGTCCAGGCCCGGTGCACGAGCCGCTTCCGCCGCGCCCACAGCAGCGCGACACCGACGATCAGCGTGGCGATCGCCGGCACGGCGAAGGCCACCTGCGGCACGACGTAGTAGAGGTCCCCCATGCGCACGACCGTAGTCGATGCACCGGCACGCCGTCATCGACGATGGGCGGTCCGGGACGACAATGGGACCATGATCGAGACCCTGCGGCATCCAGTCGAGGACGACCACGCCCGCGTCATGGCGGTCATGGACGAGTGGTGGGGCGGCCTGGGCGGCGAGTCCGGCCACCTGTTCCGCACGTCGCTGCTGCCCCGCCTGTACTTCCAGCACTTCACCGACACCAGTTACCTGCTGGACCTGCCCGGCGGGAAGCTCGGCGCGTTCCTCATCGGGTTCCTGTCGCAGTCCGAGCCCGGGGTCGGCTACATCCACTTCGTCGGGGTCGCGCCGGCGGTGCGGCGCACGGGGGTCGGCGCCGCGCTGTACCGCCGCTTCTTCCTCGACTCGGCCGCCCGCGGCGTCCGGAAGGTCCACTCGATCACCGGCACCGGCAACCAGCAGTCCGTCGCGTTCCACACCCGGCTCGGGTTCACCCTCGAACCGGGTGACGACGAGGTCGACGGGCTGCCGGTGCACCGCAACTACGACGGGCCCGGACGCGACGCGTTCAAGTTCGCCAGGCACCTGCCGTGAGCACCCGCGTCGCGGTGTCAGCCCTTCGGGCACGCACCGCTGCGCGCCGCCCCGGCCGTCCCACGTGAGGTTCAGGTCACCGCCGAACACCGCCGGACCGGCCCAGCCCGGCAGGACGACGCCCGTGACGCGCCGGCACTGGGCGAGCGCCACGGCCACGTCGGCGCCGGGCGAGCGCCACGGACGCGCCGGCACCGGGCGAGCGCCACGGCCACGTCGGCGCGCCGGCATTGCTTTGGTACGCCCGAAAGCCCGCGAAGTGGTCCTTCCCGCCGGCTGCCGCGCCGGGCGACGCTGGAGCGCGTGCAGTTCCGTCACCATCCGCAGCTCCGTGCGGACTTCCCCACGCTCGTCGTCGGCACGCTCCGTCTCGACGGGGTGAGCCCTTCCGCCCCCGCCGACCCGGCGCCGTGGCTCGACATCGCCCGGGCCCGGCTCGCTGATACCTCCGAGGGTCAGCTGCCGCCCATCCAGGCCTGGCGCCGGGCGTTCACCGCGATGGGGCTCAAGCCCACCCAGTACCGCTGCGCCTCGGAGTCGCTCCTGCGCCGCCTGCGCCGCGAGGGCGACCTGCCGTCGCTGCACCCCCTCGTCGACCTGTGCAACGCGGTGTCGGCGGCGTTCGCGATCCCGGTCGCCGCGCTGGACGCCGACCGCATCACCGGCGACCTGGAGGTGCGCCGGGCCGACGGCACCGAACGGTACGACACCTTCACCGGCGACGTGGAGCACCCCGACCCCGGCGAGGTCGTGTTCGTCGACACCGCGGGCCGCGCGCACGCCCGGCGCTGGACGAACCGGCAGAGCGGCCACTCCGCGATCAGCGCCGCGACCAGCCGCGCGTTCATCGTCACCGAGGCCCTGCACGAGGACGCCACCGCCGACGTGACCGCCCTGCTGGCCGCACTGACCGGCGCCCTGCGCACCACCTGGCCCACCGCGACCCTCACCACCACCACATGATCCGGCAGCCCCTTCCGTAGCCCGATCCCACGTGCGCCGTGATCCGGAAGACCCTGTGCAGTCAGGAGTGCACGAGGTCTTCGGGATCATGAGAAGGGGTGGGGCGGGCGCGGGCTGCGGTGAGGCAGGCGGCCGCGACCGCGGCGAGGCCGAACAGCGGCACGGCGACGGCGTCGCTGTCGATGAAACCGACGTACACCGGGGACGGCGGGCCCCAGCGGTCCGGGCTCAGCACGGCGCCCGTGACGATCAGCAGGTATGTCCACAGCACCGGCCGGAACAGGACCAGGACCGCGACGGCCGCGAGGATGGCGACCGTGCCCCGGCGGGCCCAGGACCGGTCGCCGCGCAGCTGGTAGGCGACCCAGGCGACCAGCAACCAGCCGGCAACGGCGCCGGCGAGCCAGCCGGTCACGACGCCGGCGGTCACCGCGGCCGGTTCGGCCGGCCAGATGACGACGGAGACGGGAGCCGCCGATGGGTCCGGCCACATGACCACGCCGGCGGGGTTCTCGGCGGCCGGCAGCGGGCCGGTCACCCAGGTCCGCAAGGTGCCGCGGTTCGCGGTGAACGCGGAGGGGCCGGTGGGCTCGACGGTCCAGCCGGCGGCGGTGAAGCGGGCCGCGGCCGACGTTGAGGTCCAGCCGGCGATGTAGCGGGGGTCGACGGCCTCGACCTTGACGGCCCGGAGCTGCCAGCGGTCGTCGCGGCTGAAACCGCCGACATACGGTTCGCCGATGGCGAGCCCGGCGATCTGGGCCGCGCTCTGGTCGACGCGCAGCGGCGGGGTGGTGCACCAGCCGAGGAACGAGCCGGTCCCGGCGCCCAGCGCGCCGAACACGAACGCGGCGAAGACCGCGACGGCGACCGGGGCCTTCCCGACCGGCAACCTGAACCGCTGCCGCAACCCGCCGCGCAGCAGGTCGACGGTGTCGCGGCGGCCCGGCCGGACCCGGTCGGTGCCGGCGGCGTCGAGCAGCGTGGTGATGAGTTCGTCGCCGTGGCGGCGCCGGTACGCGGCCGGGTACGCCAACAGCAGCCGGCGGTAGCGGCGCTCCAGCCCGGTGACCACGGGCCGCCCCGGCATCGTGGGCCCCGTCGACGCGGCGACCGCGAACCCCTCCGACCCCGCCGGCAACGCCGACTCCGACTCCGACGACGACCCCGAAGACGCCGACGATGAAGCCGATGACGATGAAGACGACGATTCCGGCGTGGTCATGCGAGACCCGGCAGGGTGACGTTGCCGGTGGCGCGGCGGCGCAGGCCCGCGGCCGCCGCGTTGGCGTTGCGGCGCAACCGTTCGACCTCGACGCTGAGCCGGCCGGCGCCCTCGTCGGTGAGCCGGTAGTAGCGGCGCAGCCGCCCGTCCACCGCTTCCTCCCGCTCGACCGCGATGAGCCCCTGCTCGGTCAGGCGGTCCAGGGCGCCGTAGAGCGTGCCGGCGCCGAGCACCACGGTGCCGCCGGACAGGGCGGTGACCTGCTGGAGGATCCCGTAACCGTGCAGCGGCTCGCCGGTGAGTGCGGTCAGGACGAGAAACGTCGGCTCCTGCATTGGCGGCATGACCAGCAAATTACAGCCGCCGCGATATTACGTCAACCGTAACGTAGGAAACCGCGGTCGTGCGGGGCAAAGGCTCATGGCAGCATTCTGGTGGTCGATGTCCCTGGCGACGGCACTGGACGAGGAGACCGCATGGGCGCACTGCGACAGCTGCGGGCGATGTCCGGGCTGGTGCGCGCCTCGTGCCTGATCCTGGCGGTCTGCGCGGTCTGGTTCACGGTCAACCTGGTGACGCCGGTGGGGCCGCCGGTGCTGCTGTGGCTGCCGACGCCGGTCGGTGCGCTGCTGCTCACCGCCGCGTTCCGCCGCACGTCGAAGGCCCAGGCACTGCCCGCGCCGACCCGCCGGTTCTGGGGGCACCTGAGCATCTCGGCGTTCCTCGTCGGCGTCGCGCACACCCTGCAGGCGATCGACGTGCTGACCCATCCCGACGAAGGCGGCGCGTACAACGGACCCGGCCTGCTGATCTTCGACAGCGGGGCGATTCTGATGATCGTCTACGCGCTGTACCGGCTGCCGCTGTCCGCCCGCAGCGCCGGGGAGCGGCTGCGGGTCACCCTCGACGGCGGGACCGTCGTGGCCGGTGCCGCCGTGTTCATCTGGCACTTCCAGACCAGGGTGGCGCTCGGCACGGACGACCGCAACCAGGTCGTCGGCTCCCTGATCCTCGGCGTGCTCGCCCTGGTCGTGGTCCTGGCGGTGGCGAAGGTGATGCTGTCGGGGTTCGAGTTCATCGACAAGTCGGCCCTGCAGTGGCTCGCGTTCGCGATCTTCGTCGGCGCGACGAGCTCGCTGTTGCAGCCGCTGCTCGCGCCCGGGCACCCGCACCTCATGGTCACCCAGGTCAGCATCCCGGTGGTGTGCTGCCTGGCGTCGTTGGCCGCGGAGCGGCAGCGCCTCTCGACCGGCCGGGCCGTCGCGGTGCGGCGCCGCCGGCCGTTCAGCCTGGTGCCCTACGCGGCCGTCGCGGCCGTGTACGTCCTGCTGGTCCTGGAGACCTGGTTCGGCACGCAGCGCGACCAGAAGATGGTGGTCCTCGGCGCGGTCACCCTCACCGCCCTGGTCATGGTGCGGCAGGTGGCCGCGTTCGTCGACAACGGGCGGCTCGTCGCCCGGCTCGACCACGGCGCCACCCACGACGCGCTCACGCACCTGCCCAACCGCACGCTGTTCGGGCAGCGCCTCCACGAGGCGCTGCAAGCGCCCAACGCGCAACGGGTCGCCGTCGCGCTCATCGACCTCAACGACTTCAAGGAGGTCAACGACACCCTCGGCCACGAGGTCGGCGACCTGCTGCTGGTCGAGGTGGGGCGGCGGCTCGCCGGCTGCGCGGACACCGGGCACACCGTCGCCCGGCTCGGCGGCGACGAGTTCGTCGTGGTCATGCCCGGCGCCGACCCGCAGGCGGCCGGCGTCGCCGCGGACCGGATGGCCGCCGCGCTGTGCACACCCGCCGTCGTCAACGGCCACGAGCTGCCGATCTCCGCCAGCATCGGCATCGCCGACGGCCGCACCGGCGACGACCCGAGCCTGCTGCTGCGCCACGCCGACATCGCCATGTACGCGGCGAAGAAGCGCGCCGGCACCACCTACCTGCACTACGACAGCGCGATGACGGAGCCCGGCGACGACCATTCGCAGCTGCGGGAGGCGATCGCCGGCGGGCGGTGTTTCCTGGTGTACCAGCCGATCGTGTCCCTCGACGACGGCCGGCTCGCCGGCGTCGAGGCGCTCGTGCGCTGGGACCACCCGGAGCACGGCGTCCTGCCGCCGGACACGTTCATCCCCGTGGCCGAGCGCACCGGGCTGATCGTGCCGCTGGGCCGGTTCGTGTTCGCCGAGGCGTGCCGGCAGTTCGCGGTGTGGCGCGAACACTACAAAGACGCTCCCGCCGTGCTCAACGTCAACGTGTCCCCGCGGGAGCTGCGCGAGGCCGGCTACGCCGACTTCGTCGCGGCGACCCTCACCACGCACGGCGTCGAGGCGTCCCGCGTCGTGCTGGAGATCACCGAGTCGCTCGCGCTGGACCTGGGCCCGGCCGTCGCCACCCTCCACCGGCTCCGCGCGCTGGGCCTGCGGATCTCGCTGGACGACTTCGGCACCGGCAGCTCCACCCTGCGGCTGCTGCACGACTGCCCCGTCGACGAGGTGAAGCTGGACCGCTCGTTCACGCAGGCGCCGCACGGCCGGGCCCCGGTCGCCGCCGCCGTCATCCAGCTCGCGCAGGCGCTGGGGCTGCATGCGGTCGCCGAGGGCGTGGAGACGCCGGCGCAGGCGGAGCAGCTGCGGTCACTGGGCTACAGCACGGCGCAGGGCTACCATTTCGCCCGCCCGGTGCCGGCCGCGCAGCTCACGGAGTGGATGACGGGTGCTCCGGTGACCGCTCAGCCGTCCGGACTCGTCCGATGAGGACGGTGATGCTCAGCGCCACCAGTACCACCGCCGCCAACGCGAATCGCAGATCGACGGCTCCGGCGAGCGCGCCGATCAGGGGCGCCGCGACCAGATAGCCGGGCCACTGCCCCATCACCACGACGGACACCCCCTCGCCGGCGGTGAGGCCCGGCTGCTCACCGGCGAAGCCGAGCACCGTCGGTGTCACGCAGGCCATCCCGAGCCCGAGCAGCCCGAACCCGGCCATCGCCGCGGCCGGGTGCGGCACGAGGAGCGCGAACGCGAGGCCCGCCGCGGCGACGAACGCGGACCACCGCACGAACCTGACCCGCCCGACGCGGCCCGCGAGCCGGTCACCGCCGAGCCGGGCGGCGACCGACGACAGCGACAGGCACGTGTAGGTCGCCGCGCCGACGGCCGCGCCCGCGTGCAGCGTGCCGGTGGCGTAGAGGGCGCTCCACTGCGCGCCGGCCATCTCGGTGAACGCGGCCAGGAACGCGACCGCGGCCAGGAGCACCAGCTGCGGCGTGAACCGGCGCTTCGCGCCGGCACGACGGTCGGCGCGTTCGGTGTCCGGCAGGTGGCGGGCCGTGGCGAGCAGGAGCACGCCCATGCCGGCGCTGGTGCCGGCCATCTGCGCGGCGGGGGTGATGCCGGCGCCCGCCGCGACGGTGCCGAGCAGCCCACCGGCGAGCATGCCGACGCTGAACCCGGCGTGGAACGTCGACAGGATCGGCCGGCCGTACGCCCGCTGGACCTCGACCGCCTGCGCGTTCATCGGCGTGGACAGCAGGTTGGCCGCGAACCCCCACACCGCCAGCCCGACCAGCAGCGCCGCGACCGTGGACGCGGAGGCGAGCAGCGGCGCGTTGACGAGGATGACGGCCGCGCCGATGAGGGCGAGGAGCCGCGTGTTGACCCGCCCGATGAGCACGGCGACGATGCCGAGCGACACGACCTCGCCGACGTTGGTGGCGACGTTCGCCAGGCCCCAGCCGGCGTCGCCGAGCCCGACGGCGTGGCGCACGTCCGGCACCCGGGCCGACCATCCACCGATCGCGATGCCCATGACGACGAAGAGCACGGTGACCGCGGCACGCGCCCGCCGTGGCACGGTCGCCGGCGCTTCGATGACGGTCATTGCATCGCGCGTACCCCGGCGGCGGGCGCGCGAAACGGGCTACTTCAGCGTGAGCTTCTGCTGCGGGCTGCTGTCCAGCTTCAGCGTGGTGGGCTTGCCGTCGCGGGTCAGGGTGCCCTTCGGCTCGAACCGGAACGTGAGCGTCTGCACGGAGCCCTCCGCCACGTCCATGCGCACCTCGTCGTGGATCGTGTAGTCGGTGATCGCCTGCCCCCGCTCGATCTCGGCGCTGGCCGCCTCCACCGCGATCGCCTTGCCGTTCGCCGTCACCTGCAGGCTCTGCTTCAGGTCGATCGTGCCCTCCAGCACCCCGATCCCGCTGACCTTCAGCTCCACCCACATCCGCAGCCAGGTGTGCCCGGCCGGGGCCCAGGTGCCCTTGGCCCGGTGGTCGAAGGGTTCCAGCGCCGCCGACACGGTGATGTCGACGTAGGTGCGCTTCGGCTCGCCGCCGATCTGCCCGACGAGCTGGTAGGTGACCTCGCCGTACGGGCGGGCCTTCAGGTACGCGGCGACGGCGCCCGCCCCGACCGCCCCGGTGCGCACGTCGACGCTCTGGTCCTTGTCCCGGTCCGCGACGACCAGCGTCACCGCGGCCCCGGCCGGCACCAGCGCCACGATCACCGAGTCGGGCGTGATCATGCCGGCGACGGCCCGGGCCTGCTCGCCGATCCGCAGCCGTGCCGTGACGTCCGGCGACGGATCGCTCTTCACGCCGGGCACCGCGGCGAGGCGCACGAACAGGAACTCCTTGCCGGCCCCGGCGGCGATGGTGCCCGTCGCGTCCCGGGACACCCCGGTCGCCGACTGCATCTTGCCGAACTGCGTGACGACGGCCGGCTCGAGATGATCGGCGGCGCCGACCTCGGTGAGCCGCACCGCGTAGTCGGGCCCGCCGATGGCGGCGTTCGCCGGCAGCTGCTTCGCCGCCGGGACCGCGATCCCGCCGCCGGCGACGACCGCGAGGTCCTCGGCCACCGTGGCCTTCGTCGACGCCGCCGCGGCCGGTGCCGGGACCTCGTCCCCGGTGCAGCCCGCCAGCAGCCCGCACACCAGGACAGCCGCCGCCCCCAACACCCCGCGCATTGCTCCCCTAACGTCGAAGACGCATCACCTTAGCGGTGTCAGTACACGTCGCGGACGTAGCGCTTGTCGGCGGCGAGCTGCTTCACATATGCCTCGGCGGCGTCCGGGGTGAGGTGGCCGTGGGCGACGGCGATCTCGCGCAGGGTGCGGTCGACGTCCTTCGCCATGCGGCTCGCGTCGCCGCAGACGTAGAAGTGGGCGCCGTCCTGCAGCCACGACCACAGCTGCGCGCCGTGCTCCCGCATGCGGTCCTGGACGTACACCTTGTTGCGCTGGTCGCGGGAGAACGCGAGGTCGAGGCGGTTGAGGGTGCCGGCGTCGCGCAGCGCGAGCAGCTCGTCGGCGTAGTAGAAGTCGGTGTCGCGGCGCTGCTCGCCGAAGAAGAGCCAGTTCGCGCCGCGGGCGCCGCGGGCCTGGCGTTCGTGCAGGAAGCCCAGGAACGGCGCGACGCCGGTGCCCGGGCCGACCATGATCATGGCGGTGGCGGGGTCCGCCGGCGGGCGGAAGTGCGGGGCCCGCTGGACGAAGACCGGGACCTCGCCGCCGGCCGGCAGGTCGGCCAGGAACGTGGACGCGACGCCCTTGCGGATCTGGCCGCGGATGTTGGGGAACCGCAACACCGACACGGTGAGGCTGACCCGGGTGGGGTCGAGCAGCGGGGTCGAGGAGATCGAGTACTGCCGCGGCTGGAGCCGCTTGAGCACGCCGGCCCATTCCTGGGCGGTGGCGTCGACCGGCCACTCGGCGACGACGTCGATGGCCTGCCGGCCCCACGTCCACTTCGCCAGCTCGCCCTGGTTGTCGGGGCGCAGCAGGGTCTTGAGCTGGGGGTCGCCGTTGCGTTCGGCGACGAACCGCAGCAGGTCCGGGCTGATCTTCGCGATCTCCAGGCGGCGGTGCAGGGCTTCGGTCAGCGGGAGCGTCCCGTGCTGGGCGAGCTCGACGGGGTCGTCGGCGCGCAGGCCGGTCACCTTCAGCCACTCGCCGACCAGGTCGGGGCAGTTGACCGGCCAGACGCCGAGGGAGTCGCCGGCCTCGTAGGGCAGCACGCCCTCGTCGGTGGCGAACGTGAACTGCCGGACCTCCTTCGCCGACCCGGGCAGGCTCAGCAGCCGGTTGCCGGCCAGCTGGGCCGTCACCGGCGCGTTGCGGGTCGGCACCGGCAGCGCGGCCCGCCGGGCGGGCGTGGCGCGCAGCGCGGAGATGACCTGGTCGAGCCAGTCGGCGGCGGCGGGCTGGTAGTCCGGCTCGCAGTCGACGCGGGCGGTGAGCCGGGTCGCGCCGAGCTCGCTGAGGCGGGCGTCGAGGCGCCGGCCGTGGCCGCAGAAGTCGTCGTAGTTGGAGTCGCCGAAGGCGAGCACGGCATACCGGCGGTCGTCGAGGCGCGGTGTGTCCGGCCCGTCGAGGGACTGCCAGAACGCGGCGCCGTTGTCGGGCGCGTCGCCGTCGCCGAACGTGCTGGTGATGATGAGCAGGTCGGCGGGACCGTTGAGGGTGTCCACGCCGACGTCGGCCATGCTGCGCACGCTCGCCTGCCAGCCGGCCTCGGCGAGGCGCTGGCCGACGACGCCGGCGAAGTCCTCGGCGTTGCCGGTCTGCGACGCCCACAGCACCTGGATCGCGGGCCCGGCCGCCTCTTCCGTGGCGACCACGACGGCGGGTGCGTTCGCGGGGATCCTGGAGTACCGGCCGGCGAGCAGGCCGTTGACCCACAGGATCCGCTCCGGCGCGATCGGCGCGGAGCCGGGCAGGACCGGGACGGTGGTGTGGTCCGGAGGGGCGGCGGTGAGCGCGTCGAGGAAGCCGGCCAGGTAGCGCTTCTCGTCGTCGGTGAGTTGGGGCGGCGCGACGGGCAGCCCGAGCATCTCGCGCAGGTCCGACGTATCCGAAGTTTCAGCCTTGTCAGGCACCGCGGCCACGCGGGTCAGGGACACCGCGCAGACCTTCAGCTCCGGCTGGAACGAGATCGGGTCGACGGCGTCGTTCGTGACGGCGTTGATGCTGAGGTATTCGCCGAACAGGTCGTTCCAGTGGAACGGCGCGAAACAGCCGCCGGGCATCACCCGGTCCGTCAGGACGGCCGGCAGCACCGCCCGGCCGCGGCGGGACGCGACCTCGACCCGGTCGCCGTCGCGGACCTCGAGCCGCGCCGCGTCCGCCGGGTTGAGCTCCACGAACGGCCCCGGGTTGAGCTTGTTGAGCTTGCCGACCCGGCCCGTCTTCGTCAGCGTGTGCCACTGGTGCTGCAGCCGGCCGGTGTTGAGCAGGAACGGGTAGTCGTCGTCGGGCAGCTCGGCCGCCGGCAGGTGCGGCCGGGCGTGGAAGACCGCGCGCCCGCTCGGCGTCGCGAACGCCAGCCGCGGCCGGGTGCCGTCGGGCGCCTCGAGGAGGCGCTGGCTGACGCCGTCGTTGAGATACCGGATCGGGTTGCGGGCGTCCGCGCCGGGCGCCGCCGGCCACTGCATCGGGCCCTCGCGCAGCCGGTCGTAGCTCACCCCGCGCAGGTCGTAGCCGGTGGCGGGGTTCCAGAACGCCTGCAGCTCGGTGAAGATCTCCTCCGCGCTGGAATAGTCGAACGCGGCGCCGTGCCCCAGTTCGGTCGCGATCCGGGCGATCAGCTCCCAGTCGGGCAGCGCGTCCCCGGGCGGCGGCACGGCCCGGTGCACGAGCGTCAGCGAGCGCTCCGAATTGATCATGATGCCGTCGGTCTCGCCCCAGATGGTCGCGGGGAGGATCACGTCGGCGTAGGCGTTGGTCTCGGTGTCGCCGTACACGTCCTGGGTGATGACGAGCTCGGCGGCCTCCAGGCCCTCGATGACGGTGCGGCGGTTGCCCACCGACGCGACCGGGTTGGTGCAGATGATCCAGCAGGCCTTGATCTTGCCGTCGGCCATCTGCTGGAACATGTCGACGGTGCCGGTGCCGACCTCGGTGCGCAGCGTGCCGCGCGGCAGCGCCCACCGGTCCTCGACGAACGCCCGGTCCTGCTCGACCAGCACGGACCGCTGACCGGGCAGGCCGGGGCCCATGTAGCCCATCTCGCGGCCGCCCATCGCGTTGGGCTGGCCGGTCAGCGACAGCGGCCCGCTGCCGGTGCGGCAGATCGCGCCGGTGGCGAGGTGCAGGTTGACGAGGGCGTTGGTGTTCCACGTGCCGTGCGTGGACTGGTTGAGCCCCATCGTCCAGCAGCTCACCCAGTCGCCCGCGGCGCCGATCAGCGCGGCGGCTTCTCGTATGCCTTCCTCGGAAATGCCGGTTATTTCGGACACCCGTGCCGGGGTGTAGTCGGCCAGGAACGCGGGCATCGCCGCCCAGCCGTCGGTGTGCGAGGCGATGAACTCCTCGTCGATGTCGCCGGCCTCGACGAGCAGGTGCAGCAGCCCGTTGAGCAGCGCCAGGTCGGTGCCGGGGCGGATCTGCAGGAACAGGTCGGCCTTGTCCGCGGTCGCGTTGCGTCGCGGGTCGACCACGATCAGCTTTGCGCCGGCCTTGATCCGGTCGAGCATCCGCAGGAACAGGATCGGGTGGCAGTCGGCCATGTTCGCGCCGATGACGAGGAACACGTCGGCGTGGTCGAGGTCGTCGTAGGACCCGGGCGGCCCGTCGGAGCCGAGCGACAGCTTGTAGCCACTGCCCGCGCTCGCCATGCACAGCCGCGAGTTCGACTCGATCTGGTTGGTCCCGATGAAGCCCTTCGCCAGCTTGTTCGCCAGGTACTGCGCCTCGAGGGTCAGCTGCCCCGACACGTACAGCGCGACCGCGTCCGGCCCGTGCTCGTCGATGATCGCCCGCAGCTTCCGTGCCGTCTCGGTGATCGTGGCGTCCAGGTCGGCGTCCTGCGGCGCGGCGCCCCGCTCCCGGCGAACCCTCGCGGTGCCGAGCCGGCCCGGCGCGGCCAGCATGTCGGCGCTCGTCGCACCCTTGGTGCACAACCGTCCGCGGTTGGCCGGGTGCTCCTTGTCACCGGCGGCCTTGAGCACCTTCGGCCGGCCGTCGGGTCCACGGCCGATGTCCAGCACCATCCCGCAGCCGACGCCGCAGTACGAACACACCGTCCTGACCTGCGTGTCCAGTGCTGTCACACCCCACACCCCCGCTCGGCCGACACCGTCGCGTCGACCGTGACGCTGGAGGGAGCATAGGAATGGCGCGTTACGCCCGCGTCACACCGATCATCGCCGCGTCGTTACGCCGGTCCCACATCGATCCCGGTCCCGGTGTGAAGGCGCTCCAGCACCACGACCGGGATCTCGCGGGCGGCGGCGGCCCGGTACTGCTCGTATCGCGGGAAGATCGTCACCATCGCCTGCCACAGCGCGGGTCGCTCGTCCGCCGTCGCCGTCCTGGCCCGCGCCGCGAACCGCTCGGTGCCGACCTGCAGGTCGACCTGGGGTGTGTCACGCAGGTTGAGATACCAGGCGGGATGCCCGTCCGACCCGCCGTTGGACGCGACCACGACCAGGTCGTCCCCGGCGCGGCCGTAGATCAGCGCGGTGCGGCGCAGGACCCCGGATCGGCGCCCCCGGACGGTGATCAGGAGCGTCGGCAGCCCTTGATACAGGTGCCCCTTGGCGCCGCCGCTGTCGACGTAGGTCCGGATGTGCTTGGCCACCCAGCCGGTGGCACTGTCCACGATTGGTTCTTCAGTCGTCATCGGCGTCGATGGTACGGCGGTCCGGCTGGAAATCGGTCAGCTCCCGCAGGCGCCGGACCGGCGACAGCACCAGCGCGAGCGGCGCGGCGAGGACGGCCGCGGCGAACAGCCACAGCGTCACCCGCCCGCCCAGCGGCCCGGCGAGCGCGCCCGCGACGAGGCCGCCGACGGGGATCGCGCCCCACGACACGAACCGCACCGTGGCCATCACCCTCGGCAGCAGCTGCGGCGGGCTGGCGATCTGCCGGTAGGTCCTGGTGGTCACGCTCAGCACGACCACACCACCGGCGAACACGACGTTGCCGGCCGCGAACGCCGCGTAGGCCACCCAGCCGGTGCCGGCCGGGATGAGCGCGGCGCCGGCGACCGCGGTGAACCCGGCCCAGACCAGGGCCCGCGCGGACCCGAGCCGGCGGGTGATCCGCGGGGTCAGGGCCGCCCCGACCAGGGAGCCGATCCCCTCCACGGCGAGCAGGAACCCGACCAGCGCGGCCGGCGCGTGCAGCTCGCGGACCAGGTACAGCGGGTAGACCGCCAGCTGCGCCCCGCAGACGAAGTTGACGGCGGTGGCGGTCCACATCCCCGGCCCCATCACCGGGTGCCGGACCACGAACCGCCAGCCCTCCCGGATCAGGCCCTTCTGGCCCTGGTGACCGCGGACCCTGCCGCCCCGAGCCGGCAGGGTCCGCAGCAGCGCGGCGGAGACGAGGTAGCTGACGGCGTCGACCAGCACGGTCACGACCGGCCCCAGCAGCTGCACGAAGAGCCCGCCCGCGGACGGCCCGCCGAGCTGCGTGGTGGCGTGCGTGGCCGACACCAGGCTGTTGCGGGCCTGCAGCTGCTCCCGCTCGACGATCTCCGGCAGGAACGTCGCGTTGGCCACGTCGAAGATCACGTTGGCGAAGCTGATCACGAGCGCCACGACGACCAGCTGCGCCACGCTGAGCCACCCGAACCACCAGGCGAGCGGCACCGACCCGACCGCGGCGGCCCGGGCCAGGTCCGCGCCGATCTGCGCGCCGCGCAGCGGCAGCCGCTGCACGAGCACCCCGGCCGGCAACCCGATCACCAGCCAGGCCACGTATCCGGCCGCGGCGATGAGCCCCATCTCGAACGGCCCGGCGTCCAGCACCGTCAGCGCCGTCAACGGCAGCGCGACCGCCCCGACCGCCGACCCGGCGCCGCTGGCGGTCCCCGCCGCCCACCAGGTCCAGAACACGCCCCGCTTCGACAGATCCGGCTGCCGCTCCATGGTGAGTTCCATAATGGAACGCACTATAGTTGGTGCTCGTGGACCGCGCTGCCCTCACCGACGCCGACTGCGGCATCAGTCAGGCCCTCGGCGTCATGGGCGACGGCTGGACGTTTCTGATCGTGCGTGACATCGCCGGCGGCACCACCCGCTTCGACGCCCTGCAGCGCGCCCTCGGCGTCAGCCGCCGCGCCCTCACCGAGCGCCTCGGCCGGCTCGTCGAGCACGGCGTGCTGCGGCGCCGGGAGTATTCGGCCCACCCGCCGCGCTACGACTACCTGCTCACCCCGAAGGGCGAGGGCCTGCTACCGGTGCTGGTCGCCCTGCAGGACTGGGGCACCCGGCACGTCATGGGCCCCGGCACCCTCACCGCGACCGCCGACAGCGCCTCCGCCGAGGCCCGCCGGGTGCGCGCCCTGACCGGCCGGCGCCTGCCCGGCGTCACCCTCACCGCCCACGACGGCACCCTGGTCGACCTCGGCGCCCAGGTCTCGTGGACGGTGCTCTACTGCTTCCCGGGCGCCTTCGCCCCCGACGCCCACGGCTACCCGCCCGGCTGGGGCGACATCCCCGGCGCCCCTGGCTGCACCCTCGAGTCGCTGACCTATGCCGCCCGCCACCCCGCGTTCCTGGCCAAGGGCGCCGCCGTGTGCGGTGTGAGCACCCAACGCCCGGACCAGCTCGCCGCGTTCGTGGCGCACGCCCGGCTGCCGTTCCCGCTCCTGTCGGACCAGGACAGCGCCCTGGCCGCCGGGCTGCTCCTGCCCACGTTTCGCGCCGCGGGCGTCGACCGGCTCAAGCGGCTGACCCTGCTCGTCGACCCCACGGGCACGATCCGCGAGGTCCAGTTCCCGGTCACCGACCCCGCCGCCTCCGTCGACGAGGTCCTGGCCCTCATACCGTGACGGCCGCCCGCCCGTCGGGACGGCTGTCCGGGTCGAGGATCCAGTGCTCGCGGATCGTCGCCCGGTACATCCGGTAGATCCCCTCGCCGGTCACGTCCTCGATCTTCACCCGCCGCCCGCCCTTCGGCAGCGCCGCGGCACCGTAGGCGGCCGCGACCGCCGCGACCGCCTCCCCCGTCACCTCGGCGGCGACCCCGCACATGTACACGGCCATGCCGTCGCCGGGTTCGACGCGCGAGTCGTACACCACCAGACTCACGTCGGGGCGCTCACCGATGTTGCGGGAGTGCCGCGCCTCGGGTGATGACATCCAGATCACCTCGCGATACCCGCTCAGCGTGTAGAACACCGGCGACACCCACGGCGTACCGCCGCCGTCGGCGGTGCCGAGCACCACGTAACGATTCCCGTCCAGCACCGCCCGCGCGACGTCCTCGAATGCGACCATCCTCGCAGCGTATGACCGACCCGCCCGCGCCGCCCGCCGTACCGCCGCGTCACGCCTTGAGGGACTTCGTCAGGACATCGTCGGGACCGGTCACGACGTAGCAGCGGGCCGTACGCTCACCCAAGGCCCACCAGTCCGGATTGCCGCCGGACGGAACGACGCGCAGGCTCTTGGGGAACGTCTTGCCCAGGAACGCTGTCGCCTTGGCATCGCAGGCCTCCGTCGCCTGCTGGGAGAGCCTCGTCATGCCGGGGTGCGGGACGTCCGCGCCGACGTACGAGCCGATGTACTCGCCGTTGTGCGGCTGGGCGCAGTCGATCGGGATCATCGGGTCGAGGTCCTGGAACCAGCCCTTCCCGTCCGGGGTGCCGCGGACCTCCATGCACGTCAGCGCGAGGGGGCGGGCGCCGCGCAGGCCGTCCTTGAGGCTGCCCGTGCGCAGCTTCGAGCTGCGGCTCTCGGCGGCGAACTCGAACAGCGCGCACCGGTACTCCTGCACGCCCGCGATCCACTCGTCCGTCGACGGAACGATGACCGCGATGCCCAGCCGGCCGTCGTGCCAGTCGCCGCCGACGTACTCCCGGGCGGCGGTGTCACAGTCGGTGTAGACCTCCTTGGTCTTGTTCTCCGGCGGTGACGTGAGCCGCCCGACGCGGACGATCTCGGCATCGTGCTCGGCGGCGCAGTCGACCGCGTTGAGGGTGGTGGCGCGGTAGTGGTACACGTCGAGCGCCTGGCCCGCGTGACACCTGCCGGCGTCCGGCAGCGACTTCGGCCGCACGGAAGCGGGCGGCGAAGCCGTTGCCGTGGTGCCGGCAACGGGCTTCGCCGCATCGCATCCAGTAAGGCCCAGCAGGATCAGTGCCGCGATCATCCCCGTACGCATCCGGCCATGATGATCGATCATGGGCGCCGGGGTGAAATCGGGACGCGGCTACCAGGCGATGGCTGCCTCCCAGGTCCGGACATACGCCTCGGCACCGGACATGAGCTGCTGCCGGAGCAGCGCGCTGTCACCGCCGGCCTGCTGGATGAGGTCGGTGGTCCAGTCGGCGAACAGGCCGTACTGCGCGGCGCCGTCGGTGTTGACGTCGAAGGTGCGCGACCCGAAGACCTGCCGGCTCACCGTGGTGCCGTTCGGCGCGGTGAACGGGTAGATCAGCGGGCTGGCCGCCGCGTTCGGGCGCGGGTTCGCCTGGTCGCCGAGGCCGTTGACGTCGGTGCCGTAGCCGTAGCCGGTGATGGCGTTGCCGTGCGGCGCGGCGCGGTTGGCACGCCACTCGCTGAGGAACTCCGGCACCGAGTTGGCGTAGGTGGCCACGAACCCGCCAAGACCCAGAATCCGGTCGATCATGGTCGGGTCGGACCAGCTGTGCACCGAGGTCACGCCCGGGTAGTGCGCCGCCGCCGCCATGTCCAGCACCGCGGTGGCGGTCTTCACGCTCATGTGGTCGACGTGAATGATCATGCCGCGGTCCATCATCTTCTGGATGAGGTACCGGCCGAGGCTGGTCAGCCCGCGGGTGTTGCAGATCTTGCCGCTGGGGTACACGGGCAGCACCGCGCCGGGCGGCAGGCCCACCACGCCGAAGGCCAGCAGCTTGACGAGGTCGTCGCTGACCAGCGGCTGCTCGTTGTCGGACGGGCCGGTGCAGCTGGTGGCGGTCCACCAGTGCCCGGTGGACAGCAGGTTGCCCAGGTTGACGAACGCCCCGCTGACGCCCGCGTCGAACCGGGTGCCGCCGAAGGCGTTGTCGAACTTGTGGATCGGGTACAGGCCGGAGACGCCGAGCGACTGCAGCTCGTTGAGGCCCGCGTCGATCTGGGCCGTGGTGCACTGCGGGACGTCGTTGACCTCGCGGCAGCCGAAGATCTCCGAGTTCTCCACGCCGATGGTCACGGCCAGCTTGCCCTGCGCGGCGACGCTGCGCACCTGGGCCGGCGTGGTGGCGATGCGGAACCAGCCCTTGCCGGCGCCGCCGTTCTGCGCGTCGATGTAGTCCTGCATCGAGTACAGGTAGCGGGACTGGACCCGGATCTGGTCCATCTCGTCGCAGGACGTGTCACGGTAGGGGAACAGCTCGCAGATGGACCTGTTCGCGACGAGCAGCGCGTTGAGCACCCGCTGCCCGGCCCGCCAGGACCGCTCGATGCCCCGGTAGTACGACTGCTCGTGCAGCAGCGAGTTGTGCTGCGGCCAGTCACCGAACGTCGGCCAGCCGTCCTCCGGCGAGTTCACCGCGTCCGTGCCGCCGACGATCGCCTCGAACAGCGCGCCCACGTTGAGGCTGCGGTGGGTGTCGCAGCCCGCGAGCGCGACCTGCACGCCGCCGGACGCCCACGCCTCACCGCAGTGCATCTGCCCGCCGAACGCGGCGGCGGCGGTGATGTGGGCGTGCGCGTCGATCGTTCCCACGAGCTTGCCGCTGCCGTCGACACCCGGCGCGGCGGTGCCGGTGACGCCCGGGTCGATGTCGGGCGGCGTGACACACCCCGCCGCGGTGGCGAGGGCGACGGTGTACGACGAGCCGGCCGCACCGAGACTCCACAGGAACGAGCCCATGACCTGGCCGGTGGCCGTGGCGGTGAACCGGTACCGGTCGCCCACCTTGGCGACGGTGAAGTCGGCCCGGTCGCCGTAGGAGTCGCCGGCCATGATGAAGCTGACGACGCTCTGGTACGCGGGTTTGCCGTCGGAGCCGATGAGCTCGTACCGGCCGAGCTGGGTGGCCTCCAGGCGGAACGACGTGGCCGAGGACGCCGAGGAGGTGAAGCCGTAGCCCGCCCCGCTGCGCACCACGTAGCCAACCGAGGTGGAGCCGTTGTAGACGCGCAGCGAGGCACAGGTGCCGTCCAGCGCGTCGGCGTTCGCCGTGATCGCCGCGGCCGAGGCGGCCGGCACGGCGACGACAGTGGTCGCGACGAGCGGGAGGAGCACGACGGAGGTGAGGGTGATCAGGCGGGATGGATGGCGCAGTGACAGGGACATGATGGCGGTGCCCCTTCCTACGTGCCGGAACGCACGATCCGGCGACCGGATTGAAGTCAGATCAGCGTCTGATAGACCCCGGTGACTGTCAACAGGAGGCGAGAATTTTTCGACTTTCGTGGCATTGCCGAGGCGGGCGGCCTACCCGGCCCAGTTCCGGAGGCACCCGTCGATGAGCTCCGCCCGCTCCTCGACGGTTCCGGCGGGTACGTCGAGCAGCTCGAAGCCGTGTTCCCGGTACGCCCGCTCGTGGAAACGCGCGAACGCGACCGACTGCTCGAAACTGATCCGCCGCACCGCGGTCGGCGTGACGAACCCGAGCAGCTGCACGAAGAAGACCCGGCGCTGGTAGGTCCCCTCGGCCGCCACCCGGTCCAACTCCTCCGCCAGGACCGGCGGCACCGGCAGGCCGAGGTAGCGGGCCAGGGCGAGCGTGCAGAACGGCGACCGGTCGAAGACCTGGACCGTGGTCGCCGGCGGCGCGGGCTGCTCCAGCCGCTCCCGCTGCAGGAGCGTGATCGCGTCGATGAACCCCGGTTCGCGCCACGCCACGTCGGCGCCCCGGGCCTGCAGGCGGACGTTGACGTCGGTCGCCGCCTCGTCGACCACCGCGTATCCGCGGCCCCGCAGCGCCGCCAGGACCGTCGTCTTCCCGGCGCCCGGCGCGCCAGTGATGATGTATCGCCGCATGAGGGCGACTCCTTTCGGGCTTGGTTGCTTTGGCTGCTTGGGCATGGGTGCTTGGTTGCTTGGGCATGGGTGCTTGGGCATGGGTGCTTGGTTGCCTGGGCATGGGTGCCGAGCCGGTGCCCTCGAAGGGCCGGCGAGTGATGAGGATTGGCCGCGGAAGCGCGGCGAGGAGACCGGCGATCCGGTCAGCTACGAGCCGGTGCGAAGTCCGCACGGGCGAGCCGTCCACCCATACTAGGCCCGGCCCGACCTTCTATGGTGGGCCGATGGCATCGGTCAAGCAGTTCCAGGTCACCTTCGACTGCGCGGAACCCGCGCTCGTCGCCCGCTTCTGGTGCGACGCGCTGGGCTACGTCCCGCCGCCGTCACTGGAGGGTTACGCGCCGCAGCCTGGGGTGCAGGGCCCGGCGTCGGCGTGGTGCAGCGATCCCACCGGCGTCGGCCCGCGGCTGTACTTCCAGCGCGTCCCCGAAGGCAAGGTCGTCAAGAACCGGGTGCATCTCGACATCCGTGTCGGCACCGGCCTGGTGGGCGACGCGCGCGTGGCCGCGCTGGAGGCCGAGTGCGCCCGGCTGATCCCGCTCGGCGCGACCCGCGTGCGGCTCCTGGTCGCCGACGAGGAAAACGAGTCGTGCCTGGTGATGCAGGACGTCGAGGGCAACGAGTTCTGCCTGGACTGAGCGACTAACCCTTGTGGATCTTGCCAGCCTGGCGCACGTCACCGACAATTCGGTTGGCAGCCAGGTCGAGCGGCGGAGGTATGCGATCAGCAACCATCGTGTCATCCGAAGGTCTCGGCCCTATGTGGTGACCCCCGCGGTTGCGATGATCCTGCTCGCCGTGAACGCGGTCTGGGACGTCGTCTGCCAACGCATCGGGCGGGACGAATGGATTGTCCTGGACACCGGCTCGACGATCACCCTCCTGGTGGCGGTCGGCGGTGCGACGCTGGCCCGCGGCCAATACGCAATGACGGTCCGGCCCTATCTGGGCTGGCGTTTCACCCGCGACGACAAGGGGCGCGGGCGGGTGACGAGCCCCGAGGGCGCGCCACGGGCGATCCACCTGTACGTGCACAACGGCGGCAGCGGTGTGGCGTTCGTGGAGAATGTCCGCTACCGGCTGGAACTGGCCGGCGGTCCGACACCCGACGACCGCGCCGGGCCATCACCCTGGCTCACGCTGGACCAGACGAGACAGCAACTGCGCCAGATCGGACTGATCGAGGAGCGCGACTTCTACCTCATGATCATCGGTCCGGCACCGATGCCACCGACGGCGAACCCGTTCGACGGCGTCCACGTCCTGAGTCTGACCTCACGCGCGGTCCATTCCATCAGCAACCTCGACATCAGGTTCAGAGCGACGGACCTGGTCGGCGACGTCCACGAGTGGACGCTCACCGACTATGTCGCGCCACAACACCGGGCCGAGATCCGGGCCTATCACGCCACGCCCACACCCACGCCCGCCGGCGATCCGGCGGTGGCCCCGGGCCCCCGGGAGGAATGAACCGAACCCACCGCGCAGGCCAGGCCGACGCGGATCGGCCCGGCTGACCACCACGACAACCAGGCGCGGCGGCAGCACGAGACAACGCCACCCGGCCGCCGAGCCGACGCGGATCAGCCGGGCCTGCAGACGGCACGAGGCAATACCGCCCGCCAGCCGAACCAACGCGGATCGGCCGGGCCGGCAACCACGACACCCAGGCGCGGCGGCAGCACGAGGCAACACCGCCGCGCCGCCGAGCCGACGCGGATCAGCCGGGCCGGCAACCACGACAACCAGGCGCGGCGGCACGAGAAAGCCGCCCGGCGGTCGGGCCGACGTGGATCGGCCCGACCGGATACCGCGACGGGCGGGTCAGACGAGGCGGCGGATCTCGCCGTGGGCGCGGTAGAAGCCACCCCGGCTGGCCTCGCGGATCTCCGGGACGACATAGCGGGCCTGCGGCTCGCGGATGCCCTTCGGGAACTGGACCTGCCAGTCGGAGTGGTAGCCGGGCGTGACGACGCGGATGCGCAGGCGGCCGCCCTCCTCGAAGCACTCGACGACCACGCCGCCGGAGGAGTCGGTGGCGACCTCGACGGTGGTGGAGGGGGCGACGGCCTCCATGCGGGGCGCCTTCACGTCGACATACTCGGGCACGACGCCCTGCTCGGCGGCGCGAACGGCCTCCTCGCTGGCGTCGATGCAGGCGAGCGACCCGTCGGTGGTGACGATGTAGAGGCGCTCGTTGTGATACTGCATCGAGTAGGCGCTGCCGCAGCCGGTGCCGAGCTTCCACAGGCGGGTGCCGTCGGCCGCGAAGCAATACACCGAGGAGCTCGAGTCGCCGGCGAAGACGTAACGGCCGTCGGGGGCGGCGGCGCAGGAGTAGATGGTGTTGTCGCAGCGGTAGCTGACGGAGGTCTGGCCGCTCTTGGTGAAGGACAGGACCTGGTTGGAGGACATGCCGGCGTAGAGGGTGTCGCGCTCCTGCCAGCCGAACAGGACCGCGCCGCGGGTCGGCTGGTTCCACAGCTCCTTGCCGGTGCGCCAGTCGTAGCTGGTGACGCCCTTGCTGTGGCCGTGGTGCACGGCGTTGTCGTCGCAGCGGACCATCCAGCCGCTGGAGCCGTTGCCCTGCTGGCGCCAGAGGAACTCGTCCTCGTGGTCGATGCTGCAGATGCCGCCCTTGGCGTCGGCGACGCCGAGGACGCCGTCGTGGATGTCCAGCCAGTAGATGTCGATGTCGGGGGCGATCGCATAGGCGATCCGCGGGATCTTGCCGGACAGGTCATAGACGTTGCCGTCATCGCAGCCGGCATAGAGCCAGTCGTCGTCGGCGACGATGCACTTCACCCCGTCGGGGAGCTGGAACTGGCGCTCGACCTGCGCGTCGTGGGTGAGGGTGGTGACGACGCCGGCCTCGTTGCCGACCATGCAGACCCGGTCGTCGACGAAGATGCCGAACGCGGAGGAGCCCGACTTGTAGCGCCACAGCAGCGGTGCGGTCTTCGCGGTGGAGCGGGCGCTGACGATGACGCGGCGGGACACGGAGCGTTTGGCCCGCTGGCCGGCAACGGCCGGGGCGTAGCCCTTGCGGGACTTCTCGCCGATCTTCTTCGCCGCCTCGGCGGTCGCCTTGGCGTGGTCGGGGTATGTCGTGGTCTTCAGCGTGCCGGGGTCGCCGATGCGGCCGTAGCGGATCGACATCTCGGCGCCGTCGACGGTCACCTCATAGAACTTGTGGGCGCTGCCGCTGTCCTCGGACAGCTCGAGATAGGTCGTCTGGGGCATCGGTCACGGCCTTTCGAATACGGATCAACGAGGGGGCGCCGACAGCGTAGCGACGACCACCGACAAAAATTGAAGGGTGCTGCATCTGCGGGTCATCTCCCCACCGGACCGGACCGACGAGGTCGTCCGGATCATCGAGGCCGCCCCCGGCGCGACGAACCTGGTCGTGCTGCCGGGCGCGGCCCGCCAGCCCGACGGCGACCTCGTGCTCTGCGACGTCGTCCGGGAGGCCGGCAGCCAGGTCCTGTCCGCCCTGCGCCGGCAGCGCATCCACGAGGTCGGTTCGATCGCAATCGACCACGTCGACGTGGCGTTGTCCAACGTCGCGGCCGCCGCCGCGGACGCCGCGCCGGGCCTGGCCAGCGACGCGGTGGTGTGGGACGAGATCGAGCAGAAGACCGGCGACGAGACCGAGCTGTCCGGCACCTACCTGGCGATGTTCGCGATCGCCACCATCATCGCCGGCATCGGCGTGCTGCTCGACCAGCCGATCCTCATCGTCGGGGCGATGGTCGTCGGACCGGAGTTCGGTCCGCTCGCGGCACTGTGCGTGGGGATCATCCGGTGGCGTCCGGGGTTCATCAGACGCGCGTCGATCGCCCTGGTCGTCGGGTTTCTGACAGCGATCGTCGTGACGATCGGCACCACGTACCTGCTGGATCTCGTCGGCCTGGTCGACAAGGGCATGCTGCTGCGGGAGCGGCCGCTGACCGACTTCATCTGGCGACCCGACGCGTTCTCGTGGGTGGTCGGCTTCTTCGCCGGGATCGCCGGGATGTTGTCGCTGACCTCGTCGAAGGCCGGGCCGCTGATCGGCGTGCTGATCTCGGTGACGACCGTGCCCGCGGCGGCGAACATCGCGGTCGCGATCGCCTACGGCGTCATGCACGAGGCGCTCGGCTCGGCCGTCCAGCTCCTGCTGAACCTCGCCGCGATCGTGACCGCCGGCGTGCTCACGCTGCTCGTGCAGCGCTGGTTCTGGAACCGGAAGGCAATGGCATGACCGACCTCCGTGAGGCCCTCGACCAACTCCTCGAAGCCGTCCCGCCGAAGCGGCTGGCCGAGTCGGTACAGCGGCTCATCGCCGACTACCGCAGCGGCCGGCCCGCCGACGAGCCGCTGCTGCGCAACATGGTCGACGTGACCGCGTACGCCGCGTACCGCATGCCGGCCACCCACGCCGCGGTCGCCGCGGTACTGGCACAAATCACGATAAGTCCGAAAAGTGTGCTGGATGTCGGCGGCGGGTCCGGCGCCGCGACCTGGGCGGCCCTCGCCGCGTTCCCGGCGCTCGACACCGTGACCATCCTCGACCAGGTCCCGGAGGCGCTCAAGCTCGGCCAGCGCATGCTCCCCCGCGCGACCTGGCAGGAGTGGCATCTCGGCGAACCCACGGACACCGCCGACCTGGTGCTGGTGTCCTACGTCCTGGGCGAGCTCACCGAGGACGCGCAGCACGACCTGGTCGACGCCGCCGGCGCCGCCGCCCGCCAGGCAGTGGTCATCGTCGAACCGGGCACTCCCCTGGGGTACCGGCGGATCCTCGACGCACGACAGCGGCTGCTGGAACAGGGCTGGACCGTCGCGGCGCCGTGCCCCCATCAGCAGCAGTGCGGCATGACCGGCAAGGACTGGTGCCACTTCTCCGTCCGCGTCAACCGCTCCGCCCTGCACCGCAAGGTGAAGGACGCCGCGCTCGGCTACGAGGACGAGAAGTTCGCCTACGTCGCGGTGACGAGACAGCCGACCGAACAGCAGGGACGGGTCGTGCGGCACCCCGCGTTCCGCAAGGGGCTCGTCACGCTGCAGGTCTGCAACCCGGACACGACCGTCGGCCCGACCCTGGTGTCCAAGCGGGAAGGCCCGACCTACAAGGCCGCCAGAGACGCGGAATGGGGCGACCGGTGGCCGCCCCATTCCGAAGAGCACTGAATCAGGTCTGGTCCGCCGCGAAGGACGCGACCCAGGACAGCGACGAGTTCCAGTTGATGGTCAGCTCGTTCGTCGACCACGACTTGATGTCGTCGATGTAGCACAGCTGCGGCTTGCAGCCCTTCAGCGCCGCCGAGGCGACCTCGTCCTGCAGCGAGGAGTTGGGGCCACCGGCGAGGGTGCCGCGCGGCGGGTTCGGCAGCTTCGGGTCGAGCTGGCGGGCGTACCAGCGGCTGTGCTGGTTCTTCGACGCCTTCTCGCCGTAGCCGGTCACGTAGGACTGGTTGAGCGCGTTGCGGCCGAAGATGTAGTCCATGCCGGACAGGACGCCGTCACGGTACTTCTGCTCACCGGTCAGGTCGAACGCGGTGCCGACGACGGCGAGGTTGTTGAGCATCTGGCTGTTGGACGCCCAGTCGTAGCCGCCGTTGGGCGCGTACGCCTGGCCGTACGCCTGCGAGTTCAGCGTGGCGAGGTGCTTGTCCGCGCCGGCGACGACGCTCGCGCGGACCCGCTCACGGTCGGGCAGCTTGTTGTCGACGGCGGCGAGGTCGAGCCGGCCGAGGGCACCCACGGCCCGCCAGTCGAAGGCGTTGGCGAAGACGTCGGACTTGTGCACCGGCGAGGCGGTGACGAAGTCGGCGAATTTCTTCTCGCCGGTGGTGATGTACAGCTCCGCCGCGGCCCAGTAGAACTCGTCGTCGACGTCGGTGTCGCCGTATGCGCCGCCGCCGACGCCGTCGGAGTCGGGCGCGTACATCTTCGGGTTGGCCTGCGCGGCCGCGAACGCCGTGCGGGCCACGGTCAGCAGCTTCTCGGCGTAGGCCTTGTCGTACACCTCGAACACCCGGGAACCCTGAGCGGCCGCGGCGGCGAGGTTGAGGGTCGCGGCCGTCGACGGCGGCTTGAGGAACCGCTGCTGGGTGTCGGCTGCGGGGTCCATCGGCAGCCCCGTCCAGCCGGCGTCGTGGATCTTGTGGTGGGCCATGCCGGCGAGCTTCTGGCCGGCCGGGACCTGCATCTTGGTGAGGAAGTCGAGCTCCCAGCGGGCCTCGTCGAGCACGTCCGGGATCTTGTTGCCGGCCTCGGGCTGGCGCAGCGTGCGCGCCTTCGACGCCTGCGGGGACCGCTCGTAGGAGCTCATCAGCTGCGCGACGGAGATGCCGCCGTTGACGACGTACTTGCCGTGGTCGCCGGCGTCATACCAACCGCCCGTGACATCGAGGGAGTAGTCGCAGGTGCCGGGCTGGCACGGAACCTTGCTGTCGCCGCCGTTGGGGCTGTCTGCGGTGTGACCGGCGGCGCGGCCGTAGCCGGGGGCGATCTTGTCGTCGATGGCGATGCCGCTGCGCTGCGGGTAGTAGAACGACATCGCGTCGATCGCGAGCTGGCGGTAGGCCTTCGGGTCGAGGTCGAAGGGCAGGCTCGCCTTGCCGTCGACCTCGAGGGTGTACGTGCTGCCACTACCCTTGTAGTCGCTGAAGTCGATCGTGTGCGTGCCCTGGCCGGAGCTGGGGTCCATGCCGTGCGGCGTGGTCTCGCCGGAGGCGACCACCGTGCCGGCCTTGTCCTTGAGCTGCCACGCCAGCGGGGTGCTCGCGTCGCTGATGACGGTGGCCCGCTTCGGCCCGTCCGGCAGGTAGCCGACCTGGTTGACCCGCACGGGGGTGTCCGGGATGTGGTCCGGGGTCGCGGGGAACGCGTAGGCGGCATCGGCGCCGCCGGATCCGACGCCCGGAAGGCCGCCGTCCTTCGTGGCGAACGCGATCGGCAGGGCGATGGCGGGGACCGCCACAATCGCCGCGACGGCAGCGAGTTTGGCCTTGTTGGACAGGTTCGGCAGACGCACCGGCTCTCCTTCTCGGTCGGTTACAGAGCGCGCGCCACCGTCATCCCAAGGGGAGAAATGGGGTGATCAGCGGCGTGTCCGGGCGAACCTACAGAGCGCCGTATTGGCGGAAACGGACAAAAGGGCCGTGCTGTGACCTGGACCACAATGAGCACCGGCGGTTGGCACATTTACTCGTACAAGCGCATGAGACGAAATGCTGAGCCGCAGCTCAGAGGCTCTACAAGGCGTGTATACACACTAGGTATACACATGGTGTAGAGTCGCCCGCATGTCCATCGGTCAAGCGTTTCTGGGGCTGCTCGAGTCCCAGCCCCGCCACGGTTACGACCTGAAGCGGGCCTACGACGAGCGGTTCGGCAGCGACCGCCCCCTCGCGTACGGCCAGGTCTACTCGACCCTGTCCCGGCTGCTGAAGCACGGCCTGGTCACGGTTGACGGTGTCGAGCCGGGCGAGGGCCCGGACCGCAAGCGCTACGCGATCACCCCCGCCGGCGTCGCCGACGTCGAGCAGTGGTTGCAGCAGCCGGAGAAGCCGGAGCCGTACCTGCAGAACACCCTCTACACGAAGGTGGTCCTGGCGCTGCTGACCGGCCGGCCCGCGGCGGAGCTGCTGGACACCCAGCGGGCCGAGCACCTGCGCCTGATGCGCGAGCTGACCCGGCGCAAGACCGGCGGCGACCTCGCCGACCAGCTGATCTGCGACCACGCCCTGTTCCACCTGGAGGCCGACCTGCGCTGGCTCGAGCTCACCGCGGCCCGCCTCACCGAGCTCGCCGGGAAGGTGCGCGGATGATGCTCTCGGCCGTCGAACTGACGAAGTCGTTCGGATCCACCCAGGCGCTGTCCGGTGCGTCCATGTCCATCGCCGCCGGGGAGATCGTCGCCGTCATGGGACCGTCCGGGTCCGGCAAGTCGACGCTGCTGCACTGCCTCGCCGGGATCATCCGTCCCGACGCCGGCCAGGTCCTCTACCGCGACCAGGAGCTGTCCGCCATGTCCGACGGGCAGCGCAGCGCGCTGCGGCGCGGCGAGTTCGGGTTCGTGTTCCAGTTCGGCCAGCTCGTGCCGGAGCTGACCTGCCTGGAGAACGTGGCGCTGCCGCTGCGCCTGGACGGGCACCGGCGCAAGGACGCCCAGCGGCGGGCCGCCGAGTGGCTGGACCGTCTCGAGATCACCGACGTGGCGGGCAAGCGGCCCGGCGAGGTCTCCGGCGGGCAGGGCCAGCGGGTCGCCGTCGCCCGGGCCCTCGTCACCGGGGCGCGGGTCGTCTTCGCCGACGAGCCGACCGGCGCGCTGGACTCCCTCAACGGCGAGCGGGTCATGCGGCTGTTCACCGACGCCGCCCGCACCAGCGGCGCCGCCGTGGTCCTGGTGACGCACGAGGCCCGGGTCGCCGCGTACGCCGACCGCGAGATCGTGGTCCGCGACGGTAAGGCCCTCGACCTGGCCCGGCACGCATGACGGCCCCTCTTAGCGGGGTCGGCCGGCCGGCCCCGGCGGCCGGGCCGGTGCACACCGGACGGCTGCGGCGGTGGGCCGCGGAGGTCGGCCTCGGTGCCCGGCTCGCGCTCACCGGCGGCCGCGAAGGGCTCCTGCGCACCGCCCTCACCGCGATCGGCGTCGGGCTCGGCGTCGCCGTGCTGCTGCTGTCGGTGTCCGTGCCGGCGATGCTCGACGCGCGCTCGTCCCGCACCGCCGCCCGCGACGACGACCGCTACGGCTCCGACAAGATCACGCCCGGGGACACCACCGTGCTGACCCTGAACATCGGCACCTCGTATCACGGCCGCAGCGTCCGGGGCAGGCTCGTGCGACCCGACGGCGCCCACCCGGTGCTGCCACCCGGCGTGCGGTCCCTGCCGGCGCCGGGCACCATGCTGGTCTCCCCCGCCCTGCGCGACCTGCTCGCCTCCCGCGACGGCGCCCTGCTGCGCGACCGCATGCCGGGCACGGTCGGCGGCACCATCGGCAAGGCCGGCCTGTCGGGCCCCAACGAGCTGGTCTACTACGCGGTCCGCGGCGACCTGGCCTTCGGCCAGCCCCAGGTCCAGCGCATCGACGGCTACGGCAGCCACAGCCCGCACGAGCCGCTCGACCCGTTCCTGCTCATGCTCGTCATCGTCATCTTCGTCGTGCTGCTCATGCCGGTCGCCATGTTCGTCGCCGCCGCGACCCGCTTCGGCGGCGAGCAACGCGACCGGCGCCTGGCCGCGGTCCGGCTCGTCGGCGCGGACGGCGGCATGACCCGCCGCATCGCCGCCGGTGAGGCCGTCGTCAGCGCCACCCTCGGCCTGCTCGTCGGCGGGGTCGTCTTCCTCGTCGGCCGCCCGTTCGTGGAGTTCTTCGAGGTCGCCCAGCTCAGCGTGTACGGCACCGACCTGCGCCCGCCGCTGCCGCTGCTCGCCCTGCTGATCGTGTCCGTGCCCCTCGCGGCCCTGGCGATGAGCCTCGTCGCACTGCGCCGGGTCGTGGTCGAACCCCTCGGCGTGGTGCGCCGCGCCACCGCCCGCACCCACCGGCGCCTGTGGTGGCGCCTGCTCACCCCGGTCGCCGGCGGCGCGCTGCTCGCCCCGCTCACCGGCAGCCGCGGCGACTTCAACCAGTGGCAGGCCGTCGCCGGCGTGTCGCTGGTCCTGCTCGGCGTCGCGCTGCTGCTGCCGTGGGTGTTCGACCGGATCGTCGGCCGGCTCGGCGGCGGTGGCGCGCTGTCGTGGCAGATGGCCGTGCGCCGCCTGCAGCTGTCCGGCGGCAGCTCGGTGCGCGCGGTGGGCGCGATCGCGGTCGCCGCGGCCGGCACGATCGCGTTGCAGATGCTGTTCTCCGCCGCCGACGCCACCTACACCAGGGACGCCCACCTGGACCCGGGGCGGGCCCAGTCATACACGGTCGTCAAGGTGTCGGCGCTGGCGACCGCCACCGACAGCGGCGCGCTCGACGCGAAACTGCGCACCGGTGGGGTGACGTCGGTCAACACGTTCCGGCGCGACTCCGCCCACTTCGGCGCGAGCGGCTTCGCCACCATGTGGATCGGTGACTGCGCGGTGCTGCGCGAGCTCGCCGAGCTGGACCGGTGCGCCGACGGCGACGTGTTCGTGTTCGAGCATCCCGACCTCGCCGAACTGCCCGGCCAGACCGTCGTCATGGGCGACTCCGACCCCGACACCGAACGGCCGCACACGGAGTGGACGGTGCCGGCGACGGCCCGGCCCGCCAAGGCGCTGCCAGGCCCCTACGGCGACGTCACCGGCGTGCTCGTCACCACCGGCGCCGCGCCGCCCGCCGAGCCCGCCCCCACGTTCGTCTCCTACGTCCACCTCGCCCCCGGCGACGAGGACGCCCCGGAACGGCTGCTCAACGCCGCCATGGCCATCAGCCCCACGATGGACGTCACGATCCAGCGGTCGCAGGTCCGGGACAGCACCTTCGCGAGCATCCGCCGCGGCCTGTTCGCCGGCGCCGCCGTCACCCTGCTGCTCGTCGGCCTGAGCCTGCTCGTCGGCACCCTCGAGCAGCTCCGCGAGCGGCGCCGCACCCTGGCCGCCCTGGTCGCCTTCGGCGCCCGCCGCTCCACCATGGGCTGGTCGATCCTCTGGCAGACCCTGGTGCCCGTCGTCCTCGGCCTGGTCCTCGCGGCCGCGCTCGGCCTCGGCCTCGGCGCCCTTCTCCTGGCCACCGTCAACGTGCCCTTCCACGCCGACGTGTCCGGCATCGCCATCGTCAGCGGCATCGCCGCCGGCGTCGTCCTGCTCGTCACCACCGCCAGCCTCCCGGCCCTGTGGCGGCTGATGCGCCCGGACGGGCTGCGCTTCGAGTAGCTACGGCCGCATTCGGCCGCGACCCCGACCGGGGCCGCGGCCGTCTGTCGTTGACAGGTCTACGAGACCGCGATCTTCGCCGGCCTCACTGTCCTGCTCGCCGGCGTCAGCTGCTGGCGTGTCCGCCACCTCAGCTGAACGTTTTCTGTCGTACCCCCGGGCTACGGTCTCGGGTGTGGAGACGCTGGAGTGGTGGGACCTGATCGAGTCGGCGCGCTCGGCCTGCGGCGAGCGTGCCGGCGACCGTGACCCGGCGGACGACCCGCTGCCGGACGCGGTCCTGGACCGGGTGGCGGCCCTGCCCCCGGAGGAGATCATCGGGTTCGCCCGGCACTTCTCCACCGTCTTCGACGCCGCATACCTGGCCCCGTTATGGGCGGCCGCCTATCTCATCGAGGGTGGCTGCGGCGACGACGGCTTCATGGACTTCCGCTCGGGGCTGATGCTGCAGGGGCGGGCCGCGTTCGACGGTGCGGTCGCGGATCCGGATTCGCTCGCGGACCTGCCGGTGGTGCGTCGCATGGCCACCACCGGCAAGGGTTGGCTCGGCTGTGAGGAGATGCTGTATCTGGCCCGCAACGCCTATGTGCGCCGGACCGGTTCGGGGGATGACTTCGACGCGGCGTTCGACGGCCCGGTGGAGCGCCCGGCACCCGCCCGCGGCGACCGCTGGGACGTCGAGGACGACTCGGAGATGCGCAGGCGGCTGCCCCGGTTGGCGGCGCTGTTCCTGACATGACGTGGGCCGGTGATCGAACGCCCGGGCCAGCATCTGGGCATCGATCCGACGCAGGGACCGCGGGTCGGCGACGAGCTCGGAGGCCGCCCGGGCCCACGGCTGCACGACCTCGATGTCCCAGACCTGGCGCACGGTGAATCCGTCGCTGGAGCGGTGTTTGCGATCTGCGCCGGGGGCGGCCGCCGGTCAGCGTCACCGCCACACCCGACCGGCGATCACGGCGGCCGGCAGCGCGAGCGGCACCCCGACGACGGACGCCGCGGCGATGGCGCCATCCGCGCGGCTACCAGCGTGGGAAGGGACACTGCCAGCGGGAACCAACCCGGACGGCACCGCAGTCATGGGGAGCGGGCCACACGGTCCGCCGCTGTGTGGGCGAATAGCTGAGGGGCATGACGACCAAAGGCACGCGAACCGCAACCGGCGGAGGCACGAACAGATGCGATGGACCCGCTCACTGGCGGCACCCGAAGGAATCGCCGCCCTCGTCGCGGCCCGCTGCGGCATCGCCGTCACCGGCTGCGAGCTGGTCCGTTCGCTGACGAACGACGTGTACCGGGTCGAGGCCGACGGCCGGGCCTATGCGTGCAAGGTGTACGCCACCGGGAGCCGGCACGTCGCGTGGGAGCAGGACCTCGCGGCGCACCTCGCCGCGGCCGGGGTCACCGCCGCCGCACCGGTGCCGCTCGACGACGGCACGCTCGTCGGCACCGTCGACGCGCCGGAAGGGGCGCGGCCGTTCACGGTCACGGTGTGGGCGGCGGGTGAGAAGCCGAGGCCGCCGTGGACCGGTGCGCTCTTCCACCGGTACGGCACCGCCCTCGCCCGGTTCCATCTGGCCACGGACGGGTTCGTCAGCGGCAAGACGGCCCGAATCGACGATCCGACGTCCACATTGGACACCGCCCTGCGCGGCATCGCCGACCCGATGGTCCACGAGATGGCGGCGGCCGCGCGGGAGCGTCTCGCAAGGGTCGCCGCGCCCGACCGAGGGGTGCGGCACGGGGACGCCAGCCTCGACAACGTCCACCTCGACGACGACGGCGGGGTCCGGTGGCACGACTTCGACCTCGCCGCCGTGGGGTGGCGGGCCGCGGACCTGACCGGGCCGTACGGCGGGGCGCACTGGCCGGCGTTCCTCGACGGGTACCGGACGCTGCGGCCCGTCGACCCGGATGCCGTCGTCGCACTGCGGGTCGTGGAGCTGGTGCGCAACATCGCCTGGCACCTGACGGCCAAGGTGGCCCTGCGTGGTTCCGAGTCGGTCGGTGAGGGGTGGGTCGAGCGGGAGCTGGCCAGCCTGCGCGACCTGCGGGACCAGCTGTAGGCGGCGGCAGCCCCGCCGCCTACAGCGCTCAGCCCGCTACGACCCGACGGCGCAGCTGGTGCCGTTGAGGGTGAAGGCGGTCGGGTTGGTGTTGGTGGTGTTGTTCCAGGAGGCGATGAAGCCGAAGTCGACGCTGCCGCCGTTGGCCCCGATCACCTTCGTGTAGTCGGCGTTGGTGACGGTGACGCCTGCGCCGGTCTGGCTGTTGACGCCGCCCCAGATCTGGCTGATGGTCTGGCCGTTGGCGTACGTCCACTTGAGGTTCCACCCGTTCACCGCGGTGGCCGACCGGTTGGTGATCTTCACCGCGCCCTGGAAGGCGCCGCCCCACTGGCCGGTGACCGAGTAGGCGACGGTGCAGGCGGCCGAGGAGGACGGCGAGACCGAGGCCGACCGCGACGGCGAGGCCGACGATGAGGCGGACCGTGAAGGCGAGGCCGAGGCCGACCGCGACGGCGACGCGGAGTACGACGTCGGCGGGGCGCCGGTGCGGTCGCCGTAGATGATGCCGCGGCCGTTGGTGCCGAGGTACACCCGGCCGTAGACGCGCGGGTCACCGGTGATCGTGTCGCCGATGTTGCCGTACTGGTGCTGGTCGTCGTTGATGCGCAGCCAGGACGCGGCGCTGTCGTCGGAGCGGTACACGCCCTTCTTCCCGTCGACCTGCGCCACGGCGAAGACCGCTACGTTCGAGCGGCCGGGCGCGCCCTTGCCGAAGCCCACCGCGTTCGCTGCCTGTACCGACGCCACCTTGGCAAACGAAACGCCACCGTCGGTGGACCGGAACAGCCCCGAGGTCCCACCCGCGAGCCAGATCTCACCGGCGACGCCGGGGACGGCCTTGAAGGTGGCGGTGGCCGGGAGTCCGGTGGCAGCCGCGGCGAACGTGGCGCCGCCGTTGGTGCTGCGGTAGAAGGTGCCGCCGGAGAAGCCGTAGAACGTGCTGGCATTCACCCGGTCGGACTCGACGACCGCGTTCTGCGGCAGGCCCGAAGCCTGGGTCCAGGTGTTGCCGAAGCCGACGGAGTACACGGGCGCGCTGTTCTTCGGCGCCCAGACGAACCTGGAGCCGTCGGCGGCGGCGGCGATCGTGCCGCCCTCGTTGATGCCGCCGGGTTCGCTGCCCTGGAACCAGTTCGCGCCGCCGTCGGTGGAGAACGCGGCGTGGCTGTCGTTGGGGCGGTCACTGTCGGCGAAGTTGCCGGCGCGGACCATGACGCTCGGGTTGAGCTCGGCGTAGTCGAGGCTGGTGGTGCTGGTGAAGTACGGCGACTGGAACATCATGGCGGGCACGGCGTCGAGGTTGGTGTGCCGGAAGCCGCCGATGTCGCCGAGGCCGGAGATGAGCGGGGCACCCGACGGCGGGCTGATGAGGTCCAGCACCGCGGTCTCCTCCAGGCCCGCGGCCATCGGTGTGATCGTGATCTGGCCGCCGGTGTCCCAGGTGGTGAGGTCGGTGCTGCCGTAGATCGTCGCGCCGGTGCCGTACATGAAGCGGTTGGAGTTGAACGGGTCGATCTCCAGGGACTCCGTCATCCAGCCGAGCTTCGGGGAGACCTCCGGCGGCTGCGGGTTGGCGCCCAGCGACAGCCACGGCGAGCGGCTGACGTCCATCTTGTACCGGAGGCTGCGGTTCGGGTAGCTGCTGAAGTCCCAGATCCGGGTCCAGGTCGCGCCGGCGTCGGTGCTGCGGAAGAAGATGACGTCCGGCCACCAGGAGATCTGGGTGGCGACCATGATGGTGTTCGGGTGCTGGCGGTCGATGGTGAGGCCGCTGTAGCCGAAGTAGTCGTCCGCGCTGCTGGACGGGATCGGGCTGATCTGGGTCCAGGCGCCGGTGGCCGTGTTGTACTTCCAGACGTCGCCCTTCGCCCCGTCGTACGGGCCGCCGGTGTCGCTGGTCGCGATGTACAGGTTGCCGCCGGCGGTGTCCAGGACGCCCTTGTGCGACAGGTACCCGGTCGGCTGCCCGGCGACGCGCTCCCAGGTGGTGCCGCCGTTGGTGGTGCGGTAGACGGTGTTCTGCTTGTCGGCCACTCCGACGTAGATGGTCTGCGTGGTATTCCCAAGCGTGCCGGTGCGCTTGTCGAACGTCACCCAGGTGACGCCCTGGTTGTCGGTGAGATAGCCGTTGACGTCGTTCGGGTCCTGCGCGTAGTTGCCCGGGTTCGGGAAGGCGGTGACCTTCGACCAGGTGACGCCGGAGTCGGTGCTGCGCCACAGCCCGTTGCCGCTCGGGGCGCCGAGGTACAGGATCGAGTTCTTGTTCGGGTCGATCGCGAGGCGCTCCCCCATGCCGCGGCCGGGCATGTTGCCGCCGAGCTTGAACGGCAGCGGGGTGCTCTGCCAGGTGGCACCCTTGTCGGAGGAGCGCAGGATCGCGCCGTTGTTCGGGTCCCAGGTGTTGGTGTACATGCCGGCGGCCACGTACACCTTGTTCGGGTCGACCTCGTCGGTGGCGAGGCTGACGACGCCGTTGTAGCCCCAGTTGTCCTGGCCGACCCAGTCCAGCAGCGGGATCCAGCGGTTCGTGGCCGGGTCCAGGCGATACGCGCCACCGATGTCCGTGCGCGCGTAGACCAGGTTCTGCTGCTTCTGGTTGAAGATGATGCCCGGCACGAAGCCGCCGCCCTCGATCTGCACGTTCTTGAGCGCGTACGGGTCCGCGGCCGCGGCCTGCGCGGGGCTGGTGGCGGTCTGCACGACGACGCCGAGCGCGACGACCGTCACCGCCCCCGCCAGCCCGGCGACGATCCTTGACTTGGTTCGCATGGGCCGCATGGTGTGAGCGCTCACTGTCCCGGGTCAACGAACGGACAGTCCCGGTCCAGGTCACGGCCCCGGCAGCCGTGAAACTCTCATGACCTCACGTAGGGTTGTGCCCCGTGAGACGGGCCCGACCGCTGATCGCTCTCGCCGCCGCGCTCGTCGTCGGCGGCTGGCTGCTGTTCTCCCCCACGTCCCGGGATGTCCCGCCGACCGTCGCGCCGTCCGGTGCCGGCACCGTGACGGCGACCCTGACGCCCGGGGTCGTGCCCGCGCGGCTGGCCGACGGCGCGATCTACACGCCGCTGCTGTACCTGGACACCGGCACCTCCGTCGGCACGGCCCCGTCGGCGGACGGCACCGCGGAGCGGCTCCTGCTGCGCGGCGCCGGCGCCCCGCGCGAGCTGCGCAGCGTGCCGAAGGACCGGTTCCCGCAGTGGCTGGGCCTCACCGCCGCCGACGGCGTCCTGTACTGGGCGGAGTCCTCGGCGACCGCGGCCGGGCCGTACGAGACACGGCTGTGGCGCGCACCGGTCGCCCCGGCCGCGGGCCCGCCGGTCGCACTGACCGCCGACACGGGCGGGATCGTGTTCTTCGAGTCCCAGTACGACCTCGTCGTCGCGGAGGACCGGCTGCACTGGGTCGCCGCGACCCCCGACGACGCACCCAAGACCGAGGTGCGCTCGATCGCGCTCACCGGCGGCGCGGTGGCCAAGGACGTCATCGACGGCCGGTACCGATGGAGCGCCTGGCCCTGGCTCCTCAGCGTCGACCCGGGCGCGGCGACGCTGCTGAACCGGGCCGACGGGCAGCGGCGACCCGTGCCGGCGACCGCGGCGGAGACGCTGCTGTGCACCCCGGAATGGTGCCGCGCCATCGCGGAGACCGGGAGCGGGCGTAATCTGGTCGACGTCATGCACGCCGACGGCAGCGACCGGCGGCGCCTGCCGGGTGACGTCAACACCATCGGCGTCGACGTCGGCCTGCTGGACCGGTTCGAGTTGCTGACGAGCGTGGAGGGCGAGTCGCTGCGGCTGCTCGCGTATGACCTGCCGACCGGCCGGACGATCGTCCTCGCGGGTGACGTCAGCGTGGTCACGACCCGCGGCGGCCTGGTCTGGTGGTCCACCGGCAACCCGGAACCGACCGACTGGCACGTGCTGGATCTGCACCAGTTGGCGTAGCCCTAACCCCTGTCAACAGCCGTAATCGAACGTGTGCTCGAATTGTAACCGGCCTGCGTAGGCTGGTTCCCGGCTTCGAAACGGGCCGGTGAGCTCGACCAGGAGGGTTTCAGTGACGAATCCAACGGCCGCGGCGTCGAATAAGATCGACGCCGCGGTGCTGAAGATCGCGGGGGTCGTGGTCCTCGGCGCGATCATGTCGATTCTCGACATCACCGTCGTCAGCGTGGCGCTGCCGACGTTCCAGTCCGAGTTCAAGACGTCGTACGCGACCGTCGCCTGGACGATGACCGGCTACACCCTGGCGCTCGCCACCGTCATCCCGCTCACCGGGTGGGCCGCGGACCGGTTCGGCACCAAGCGGCTCTACATGGTGGCGCTCGCGCTCTTCACCATCGGCTCCGGCCTGTGCGCCACCGCCGACTCCATCGGTCAGCTCATCGGCTGGCGGGTCGTGCAGGGTCTCGGCGGCGGCATGCTCATGCCGCTGGGCATGACGATGATGACCCGGGCCGCCGGCCCGGAGCGCATCGGCCGGCTCATGGCGATCCTCGGCATCCCGATGCTGCTCGGCCCGATCACCGGCCCGATCCTCGGCGGCTGGCTCATCGACGAGTACTCCTGGCACTGGATCTTCCTCATCAACCTGCCGATCGGCGCGATCGCGCTGGTCTACGCGGCGATGGCACTGCCGAAGGACGACCCGAAGCCGTCGGAGTCCTTCGACTTCCTCGGCATGCTCATGCTGTCGCCGGGTCTGGCGCTGTTCCTGTTCGGCGTGTCGTCGCTGCCCGGCGAGGGCACGTTCAGCGCGACCAAGGTCTGGCTGCCGATGCTCATCGGCGGGCTGCTGGTCATCGGCTTCGTGTTCTACTCGTTCGTGCCGAAGCACCCGCTGCTGGACCTGCGGCTGTTCCGCAACCGCAAGCTGACGATCGCGACGATCACGCTGTTCGTGTTCATCATCGCGTTCATGGGCGCCGGGCTGCTGTTCCCGAGCTACTTCCTGCAGGTCGGCGGCGAGTCCACGCTGCACGCCGGGCTGCTGATGGCCCCGCAGGGCATCGGCGCGATGCTGACCATGCCGATCGCCGGCATGCTCGCCGACAAGGTGCCGGTCGGCCGGACGGTGCCGTTCGCGATGGCGCTCATCGCCGTCGGCTTCTTCACCTTCACGCAGGTCACCGCCGACACGTCGTACTGGCTGCTGTGCGGCTCGCTGTTCGTCATGGGCCTCGGCATGGGCGGCACGATGATGCCGATCATGACCTCGGCGCTGAAGACGCTCAGCCACGCCGAGGTCGCCCGCGGCTCCACGCTCGTCAACATCCTCCAGCAGATCGGTGGCTCCGTGGGCGCCGCCGTCATGTCGGTGATCCTGACCAGCAACCTCAACGAGTCGGACCTGGCGCCGATTCCGAGTCCCGTGGACGGCAAGCCCATCACCGAGGCGGGTCTGGCGATCCTGGCCCAGCACGTTCCCGGACTGCCGGAGAAGCTGCCGCCGGGGCTGTTCGACAAGGGCCTGGCGTTTGTGGCGGACTCGTTCGCCGCGACGTTCTGGGTCGGTTTCGCGCTGGTCCTGGCGACGTTCATCCCGATCGCGTTCCTGCCGCGCAAGAAGGAGGCGACGCCGATCGGCGACGACGCCCCCGCCGGCGCCGCGACCCCGGTGATCGTGCACTGATCGCTGCACACGAAAAGGCCGCTCCCGGCGTCGGGGGCGGCCTTTTCGCTGGTTCAGACGGTCTTCAGCGACCCGGCGAAGAAGTCGGCGAACGGCCGCACGAACCCCGCGCGGGCGATGTTCGCCGCGTTGTGCGACGACCTCGGGACGCGCAGGGCCCGGCCGTGTGCCGTGACGTCCGCGATCGCCCGGCAGTTCTCCATGAAGTACCCCGGACTGCGGGCGCCTGCGGCCAGCAGTAGCTCGGCGGTGATGCCGGCGTAGTCGGAGGGCGGCCCGCCGTGCGCATGGATGCGGCGGACCTCGGGCGGGATCGTGGGCATCAGGTCCACGAACCTGCGCCCGATCGGGGTCCGCAGGAACAGCCGGGTGACGCCCAGCGCCATCCCGAACGGCAGCTTCGCGCCGATGTCGTCGGGATACGTCGTGCGGGCCATCACGGTCATCGCGCGGGCGTGGTCACCGGCGGCGACGAGCCGTTCGAACTCGTCGATGAACTCCAGTTCGCGGCGGCCGTCGATCCTGAGGGCCGGGTCGTAGACGGCGACGCGCCGCACCGCCGGCAGGCTCAGGGCCGCCCGCAGTGCCACGAACCCGCCGCCGCTGTGCCCGAAGACGCTCCGCGCCCCGGTGTGCTCCAGGACCGCGCCGAGGTCGGCCAGGTCGGTCTCGACGGTCTCGGTGCCGGTCAGCGGCGCCGTGTCCGGGCGGCCGCGGCGGTTGTACAGGTGCACCGTGAACCGGTCCGACAACGCCTTGGCCAGCCGCTGGTAGTCCCGCACCGCGACCCCGCCGCCGTGCAGGATCACGATGCCCGGGCCGGTGCCCGTGGAATACACCGGAATGCCGGTGTGCGTGGATGTGACCCGCATCAGCCCTCCCCATTTTATGCGAACACTGTTTGCAGTTTATGGCGCCGGCCGCCGGTTTGCCAAATGGGCTGCGTCGATCGATGGACGGCGAATAGCCTGCTGCGGTGACGACCGGACACCTCGTGCGACTGCGACCGATCGAACCGGACGAGTGGGAAACGCTGTGGCGGTGGAACAACGACCGCGACGTGATGCGGTGGATGTTCGACGGCTACCGCCAGACACTCGCCCGTTACGTCGCCCGTGGCGAGGAGCGGGGACCGAACACCTACGGGGACGTGCTCTTCGGCATCCAGACCCTGGCGGAGCCCCGGCTGGTCGGGCTGGTCCGGCTCAGCGGCGCCAACCCCGAGATCGGGCGGGCCGAGCTGGACATCTACCTCGGCGAGAAGGACAGCTGGGGGCACGGTTACGCCACCGAGGCCACCCGCCTGATGTGCCGCTACGGCTTCGAGGAGATGCGGCTGCACTCGGTCTACCTGTGGGTGGTGACCGAGAACGTCGCGGCCCGCCGGGTCTACGACAAGGTCGGCTTCCGTGAGGACGGACGACACCGCGAGTGCTTCCGCCGCGACGGAGAGTGGTACGACATGTACCTGATGAGCCTCCTCGCCAGCGACCCTATGCAGAACTAGGAATAGCTGTATAGAGTACCGGCATGGGTGCGCTGCGCATGACGACGCCGCGGCTGCTCGTGCTCAGGGCGTTGCTGGCCGACCCCGGACGCGAGCGCTACGGCCTCGACCTCGCCACGGAGGCCGGGCTCGAACCCGGCACGATCTATCCGATCCTCGTCGCGTTCGAGGGCGCCGGCTGGCTGTCCAGCCGCGAGGAGGAGATCGACGTGCACGCCGCCGGCCGTCCCCGCCGGCGCTACTACCTGCTGACCGCAGAGGGCGCCACCGCGGCCCGGTCCGCCCTGGCCCGCCGCCGCGCCGCTTCGCCGGCACCTTCGCCGGGCCCGGACACGGGTCGGCTCGCATGGTGACCGGGGCCGCCCCGGCCGCCCTCACCGGCGGGCTGCGGCTCGTTCTCGCGGCGCTCACGCTGCTGCTGCCCCGCGGCTTCCGCGACCGGCAGCGCGCCGAGTGGACCGCCGACCTCATGACCATGACCACCGGCCGCTGGCGCTATCTCTTCGGCGCCGCCCGCACCCTCCCCGCACTGCGCGCCGCCGCCCGGCGGGCCGGCCTCTCCCGCGGCCCGACCGCCGTCGCGCACACCACCGGCGCGCTGCGGGCACCCGCCCGCGTCCTGCTCTTCGGCCTCGGCTGGCCCGTGCTGTCCTGGGTCCTGCTCGTGCCGCTGTCCTACTTCCTGTTCGACATCCCGGGCCGCATCGCCCGCAGCGGCGGCGGCCCCGTCGACCCGAAGAGCCTCTGGCCCGACGACGGCGTGCTGTTCTGGGTGCTGCTGCCCCTGATGCTGACCCTGTGGTTCGGCACCTATGTGGCCCTCGCGGGCGGCTGGCTGCTCGCCGCGACGATCGGCCTCGCGGGCGCCGTCGTCGGGTTCGGCGGCCGCCGGATCTGGTTCGCGGTCGCGGGCCTGGGGCTGGCGGCGGTCGCGCTGCTGGCCGTCACGGTCGCCGGCTTCCCGATGTTCAATGCCGATCCCGGCTATGGCGCCGCCCTGCTCGGCACGATCGCCGTCGGGCTCGGCCTGTTCGGGCGCAGCCTCGGCCGGTGGCAGCGGGGCTGGCTCGTGGTTGTCGGGCTCGCCGCGGTCGCGGTGCTGGCCGCGCACCACACCGCGCTCGGCGCCGACATGCACGCGTGGTTCCGGGACTGATCCCCGGCTCGCCGTGCGCGCCGAACATGCCGGCGTGCACGGCCTCCTGGATCACCGCGGGCGCGGCCGTGCCCACGTCGGGCATGCCCTCGCCGGAGATGTGGTCCATGGCGCCGCCGTCGGACGAGATCAAAGGACCGCGTCACCCCCTTGTCCCGACGGCACCCTGTGATCCACGCCGCCACCGTCGGACGAGATCAAGGACCGCGTCACCCCTTTGTCCCGACGGCACCCTCCGGCCGCCGCTCACCTGCTCCACCGACTGCTTGCCCCGGTTCCGGGGCCATGCCGGCAGTGTTCTCACCGGCGGGTGCCGCCACCGGATCCGGCCCGGCCGGCGGAGGCGAAGGGGTCGCACGGCGGCGGTGCAGCAGCAGGGCGGTCAACCCACCCGCCACCAGCCCCCAGAACGCCGACCCGATGTTCAGGATCGTCATCCCCGAGGCCGTCACCACGAACGTCACCACCGCCGCCTCGCGCCCCGACGGCTCGGTGACCGCGCTCGCCAGCGACGCGCCCAGCGCCGACAGCAGCGCCAGCCCCGCGACCGCGACGACGAGGACCGGCGGCGAGAGCAGCACGAGCGCCATCGCCAGCCCCGCGCCCAGGCCGAGGGTGAGCTGCCCGAAGCCGAGCGCCACCGTGGCCACCCACCGCCGGCGCGGGTCGGGGTGGGTGTCGGGGCCGGCGGTGAGCGCGGCGGTGATGGCCGCCAGGTTCAGGGCGTGACCGCCGAAGGGAGCCGCGAGAGCGCTCGCCACGCCGGTGGTGACCAGGACGCCGCGCAGGGGCGGGGTGTAGCCGTAGGTGGCCATGACGGCCATGCCGGGGACGTTCTGCGCGGCCATGGTGACGAGGAAGAGCGGCACGGCGATGCTGACCAGCGCCGGCAGGTTGAACGTCGGCACGGTGAACACGGCGGACGGCGCCACGGAGACGCCGGTGAGGTGCACGCCGCGGACCAGGATCGCCACGACCGCGGCGAGCAGCGCGCCCGGGACGGCCCACTGCCGGGCGAAGCGGGTGAGCAGCGCCCAGGTGAGCACCACCGGGACGGCGAGCTCGGGCACGCTGACGACGGCGCGGACCGGGGCGGTGCACAGGCTGAGGATGACGCCGGCGAGCATGGCGCCGGCGATGGGGCGGGGGATCGCGGCGATCGCCCGGGCGAGCCACGGCGACAGGCCGGCGACGACGATGAGCGCGGCGGAGACGAGGAACGCGCCGACAGCGGCGGGCCAGCCGCCGTGCACGTGGCCGGTGGCGACGAGCAGCGCCGCGCCGGGGGTCGACCAGGCGATGCTGATCGGCATCCGGTGCCGCACGGAGAGGAACACGGCCGTCGCGCAGATGCCGGTGCACAGCGCGAGCAGCCCGGAGGCGGCCTGCGCCGGGGTGGCGCCGACGGCGCGGAGGCCGGCGAGCACGACGGTGAACGAGCTGGCATAGCCGACGACCGCGCTGACGAGCCCGGCCAGGATCGGTGGGGCCGTGTCGAACCGTCGCATCAGACCCCTCCAGGGACCGTTCCGTTTACGGAACAGTCACCATAGCCAGGTGGAGGAGCGCGGGACAAGTCTTGGCGACCGGCTGCGGGAGTTGCGGGCCGCGCGCGGGATGTCGCTGTCGGAGCTGGCGCGGGCGGCCGGGATCGGCAAGGCCACGCTGTCGGGACTCGAGCACGGCACCAGGAACCCGACGCTCGAGACGTTGTACGCCGTGGCGGGTGCGCTGGGGGTACCGCTGACAGCGCTGGTCCGGGAGCAGCACGGCGAACCGGTGCGTGGCACGGCGGTCACCGCGAAGCTGCTGGAGGTGTTCGACGAGCCGGGGGTGACGTTCGAGCTGCTGCGCATGTGGGTGCGGCCGGGCGTGGTGCAGCACTCACCGCAGCACGCGCCCGGCGTGACCGAGCACGTCACGGTGTCGGAGGGGGTCCTGCGGGCCGGCCCGACCGACGCACCGCTGATCGCCGGCCCGGGTGAGCACATCGCGTGGGCGGCCGACGTGCCGCACGTCTACGGCACCGTCGGCCCGGACGAGGTCGTGGCCACCCTGCTGATCCGGACGCCCCGGACCTAGTCGACCGTGGTCTCCTCGGTGTCCTCGTCCTCTTCGTGGCTGTGCCCGGTGAGGCCGTCCACGACCGCGTCGATGGGCTGCCCGATGTAGTCGAAGTCCGGCACCGCGATCCGCTCAGCCTCGTCACGGATGGTGTCGGTGTCCACGGTGTCGTCGACCCGCGGCACGCCGTTGTTGTCGATGTTGGCCATACAGCACAGGTTTCCGGGCGGGGCGGCGGTCAAACCCGCCGTGTGGCACGGTCACTGGATGAAGAGCCGGATGGAGATCCGCCGCGCGCGCCGGTCCGACGTCGAGACGCTGATCGCGATCCATCAGCAGGCCCGCCGCACGTACTACGGCGACCTGGCGACCCGCGACGACACGGAGGAGTTGCGCGAGGCGTACACGGTCAGCGTCGACGCCCCGGATCGCACGGTGCTGTGCGTCGACGGCGACGCGCGGGTGGCGGGATTCTTGTCGATGAAGGACGACCAGCTCATCGGCCTGTACGTGGACCCGGCACACTGGCAGCACGGCATCGGTGGCGCGCTGCACGACGCCGGGGTCGACGTCTGGAGGGCCGCCGGGGTCACCGGGGGTCGGCTGGAGGTGTGGGACGGCAACGAGCGGGCCAAGGCGTTCTACCTGCGGCGCGGCTGGGAGTCCTCCGGCGAGCGCCGCCCGGGCCCTCTCGACCGCGACTTCGTGTATCTGCGGCTGCGGATGTCGTAGTACTTCAGGCCGATCTGGGACCGGTCCGGGCTCCCATACGATCGGCGGATGACCGAGGCCTTGCGCGCGCTGTGGGACGAGCCCCGTGCCCCGGGCGCGCCCGCGCGGGTGTGGCGGGACTGGGCGCTCGCCGGGATCCTGGTGCCGCTCACGGTCCTCGAAGGGCTCCTGCGCCCGGACCTGCCGATGCGGGCGCTCTCGGTGGTCGTCCTCGTCGTGCTCGCGCCGGTGCTGCTCTGGCGGCGGCGGCAGCCCTTCGCCGCGGTCGCCCTCGCGTTCGGTGTGACGGGGCTGCTACCGGTGTTCACGGGGCAGGCGCTCGAGAACGACGCGACGGCGTTGGTGCTGATCACGGTGTACGCACTGGCGCGGTGGGGTGCCGGCCGCGAGATCGTCGCCGGAGTGGCGGTCGTCGCCGCGAAGTTCGCCGTCGCGGTCTGGCTCGGCGAGGTCGATGCCGGCGACGCCGTCGCGGGTCCGGCGGTGCTGTCGGCGTGTCTCGCGCTGGGCGTGGCGCTGCGGTACCGGGCCAGCGCCCGCCGGCGCGAGGTCGACCGGATCCGGTTGCTGGAGCGGGAGCGGCTGGCCCGGGACCTGCACGACACCGTGGCGCACCACGTCTCGGCGATGGCGATCCGCGCGCAGGCCGGCATCGCCACCGCGGCCCTGCACCCGGACGCCGCGACCGACGCGCTGCACGTCATCGAGGCCGAGGCGTCGCGGGCGCTCGCCGAGATGCGCGCCATGGTCCGGGTCCTGCGGCGCGACGGACTCCCGGAACCCGCCGAGCTGACCCCCAACCCGCACACCGCCGGGCCGGCACCGGACCCACCTGACCCACGCATCGCCGACCTGGTCGGCCTGGCGGGCCGGGCCGGTGCGCGGACCGGGCCGGGCGTGCACGTCGGGCTGTCCGGAGACCTCGGTGACCTCCCGCCGGAGGTCGGTGCCGCGATCTACCGCCTCGCCCAGGAATCGGTCACCAACGCCCGCCGGCACGCCCGGCACGCGACCAGGATCGAGGTCCGCGTCGACGCCGACGACACGTCCGTCCGGCTGCGGGTCAGCGACGACGGCGACCACAGCCTGAGCCACGCCGCGGCGACGCCCGGGTTCGGGCTCATCGGCATGGCCGAGCGGGCCGACCTGCTCGGCGGCACGGTCGAGGCGGGTCCGGGGGCGGGCCGCGGCTGGACCGTGACGGCCGTGCTGCCACGCGCGGAGTCACCGGCGTGACCATCCGTGTGGTGGTCGCCGACGACCAGGAGATCGTGCGGACCGGGCTCACCATGATCCTCAACGCACAGCAGGGGATCACGGTCGTCGGGGAAGCCGCCAACGGGCAGCGGGCCGTCGAGCTCGCCCGGCGGCTGCGCCCGGACGTGTGCCTGTTCGACATCCGCATGCCGGGCGTCGACGGCATCGAGGCGACCCGTGCCCTCGCCGGCCCCGGCGTCGAGGACCCCCTCGCGGTCGTCGTCATCACCACGTTCGACCTGGACGAGTACGTCTACGCGGCGCTGCGCGCCGGCGCCCGCGGGTTCCTGCTGAAGGACGCCGGTCCGGCGCTGCTCGCCCAGGCGGTCCGCGCCGCGGCGGACGGCGAGGCGCTGATCGCCCCGGCCGTCACCGCCCGGCTCCTGCGCGCCTTCGCCGGCGCCGGCCCGTTGCCCAAACCCCGCCAGCCCGTCGAGCCGCTCACCGATCGCGAGGAGCAGGTTCTCGCCAAGGTGGCCGCGGGCCGCACCAACGGCGAGATCGCCGCGGAGCTGTACATCACGCTCAGCACCGTCAAGACGCACATCACCAGCCTGATGGCCAAGCTCGGCGTCCGGAACCGGGTCGAGATCGCGATGTGGGCCTACGAGACCGACCGGGCCCCGGGGACTACGCGGGGGTCGTCCTAAAGTACGGCCGTGCCCCGGCCCGCGCGGCGATGAGCGGGCACCGTCCCGGGCCCGACGATCGACACATGACCACCCCCAGATGGCTCGTCCCCACCGGGCTGATCCTGCTCAGCCTCGTCCCGATGCTCGGCGGTGCCGTGCGCGTCGCGGAGCTCAGCGGCGGCGGTGCCCGCACCCCGGACAACGCGCGATTCTTCGACCAACCGCTGCCGGTGGTGCTGCACATCTTCAGCGCCAGTATCTTCCTGCTGCTCGGCGCCTTCCAGTTCGACTCGCGGTTGCGCCGCCGCCGGATCGGCTGGCACCGGGCCGCCGGGCGGCTCCTCGCGCCGCTCGGCATCGTCGCGGCGCTGACCGGCCTGTGGATGACCGTGTTCTATGACGTGCCGCCGGTCGACGCCACCGTCGTGGCGGTGCTGCGGCTCGGGTTCGGCTCGGCGATGGTGGTGGCGCTCGTGGTCGGCGTCGCCGCCGCGCTGCGCCGCGACATCCCCCGCCACAGCGCCTGGATGACCCGCGGTTACGCGATCGGGCTCGGCGCGGGCACCCAGGCGTTCACGCTCGCGCCGTGGATGCTGCTCGTCGGGGAGCCGGGCTGGATCACCAGGAGCGTCGGGATGGCGGCGGGCTGGGTCATCAACCTCGCCGTCGCGGAGTGGGTGATCCGGCGCCGCGCGGTCCCGGTCAGGCGGCCGGTTTCCACACCCGCGTGACGGAGCCGGTCAGGACCGTCCACTTCGGACCTCCGGCGCGGACGGGCACGGGGCGGCGCGGGCCCGCGGTGACACCGTTCACCATGCCGTAGTCGATCCGGGGTTCGACCAGGCCGGGCAGGCCGCGCTCCAGCAGCAGCGTCAGCGTCGTGCGGACCTGCAGGTCGGCGAACTCCGCGCCCAGGCAGCGGCGGGGGCCGAGCCCGAACGGGATGAACTCGTACTGCTTCGGCCCCGGCTCCCCCGCCGTCCAGCGTTGCGGGCGGAACACCTGCGGCTGCGGGTACACCGCCGGGTTGCGGTGCTCCAGCAGCGGCGACAGGAACAGCAGCGCCCCCTTCGGCACCGGCGGCGAGCCCGCGACCTCCACCGTCGCGGTCACCCGCCGGGGCAGGGTGATCGGCACCGCCGGCAGCAGGCGCTGCGACTCCTTCACCACGGCATCGACGTCCACAGTGGACGGGTCAACCGGAGCGGCGTCCGGGTCGGGGCTGCCGAGCAGCGTGATGAGGGCGAGGCTCATCGTCATCGCGGTCGTCTCGAACCCGGCGGCGAAGAACCCGTGCAGCTCCCCCGCGATCTCCTCGGTGGTGAGCTGGTCGCCGTCCTCGTCGACGGCGTGGCACAGGATCGACAGCGCGTCGGGGCGCGGCTCGCCGGCCCGCCGCTGCGCGATCAGGGTGGCGAGCTGGTCGTAGGCGCGGGCGACCCGGCGCAGCCACCGCCCGTACGGCGACCACCGCAGGTCCCGCTTGAACAGCAGCACCCGCGGGTCGCCGGCCTCGGTGCCGAGGGTGACGATCCGGTCGGCGAACGCGCTGAGCCCGTCGGCGTCGTCCAGGCCGAGCAGGCACCGCATCAGGTTGGCCTTGGAGATGCGCAGGCACTCCCGCTTCAGGTCGAACGGCGCGTCATCGACGGCCGCGAACCGGGACCGCTCGAACGTGTCGGCGAACACCGCCCGGTAGTGGGTCATCGCGGTGCGGTGCACGGCCGGCATCAGCAGCTTCCGGCGGCGGGTGTGCTCGGCGCCGTTGGCGGTGATGACCGCGTCGAACATGCCCGACCACGGCCGGCCCGGCGGCAGGTCGAAGAACCCGTCGGCGCGCTGGAACGCGGCGGTGTCGGTGAACACCTGCTTCACGGCCTCGCGCCCGCGGACCACGACGACGGATCCGTTGCCGGCGGTGGCGGGCACGACGGGCTGCTCGAACGGCCCGACCCGGCCGAGCAGGAACCGGGCCGAGTCGCGGATCAGCTTGAGGTTGTTGACGACCGGCACTCCCGAGGGTCCGGGCGCGTCGATACGCAGCGCGGTGTCGAAGAGCTCCACGGATATCCACGATGAACGAAGTCAGAGACCGTCACCATCCGGCGAACGGTCAGCGACCCTGCGTGAACCTGGCCGCCGCTTCGCCCGACAGGTGACCGGCGGGCAGCAGCCGCCCGCAGACGACGAGCAACAGGTCCTGGGCCAGGCCGCGCAGCGGGGCGCCGCTCCCCCGGCCCCAGTCCACGTCGGTGGCCTCGAGCCGCACGCCGGTGAGGTCGACGCCGAAGTACGCGACGTTGCGCGGCCGCATCGCGTCCAGGACGAGCAGGAGCCGGTCCGCGGGCACCCGCCGGTCGAGACCGAGCGCGACGGTGCTGTCCAGGCCGTGGATGATCTCGTGCGACAGCGCGCCGACGGCCCCGCCGCCGGGCGGCGACCACGGGTGCGCGATGTTGTCCCGCAACGCCGCCACGAGCGCCGGGGCCGGCATCCGGGCGGCGTCGCGGCGGGCGACCCGGTCCGCCATCCGGCCGAACCGCCCGCCGGAGCGCAGCATCTCCCACCCGAACTCGGCGGTGCCCATCCGGAACGGCATCGTGGTGTGCGCGAGCACCTCCCGCACCCGCCACCCGGCGCAGAGCGATGGCGCGTCCCACTGCTCGTCCGTCAGCCCGGCGAAGACCTCGGCGAGCTCGCCGCGTTCAGCCATGATGTGTGACCTCATGCAGCTGATACGACCGGCGCACGCGGAACTCATCGGTGCGGAACGGCTGGCGCGGGCCGGATACACTCCCCAACCATGACGACCTTGACCCGCCGCCTCGCCTCGGTCGCCGCCGCCCTGGTCATCGGGGTGGGCGCACTGACGGCCTGCAGCTCCGACAACGTGACGTGCTCGACCAACGCGTGCACCGTCACCTTCGACCGGGGAGTGGATGCCGAGTCCAGCGTGCTCGGCGTCGACGTGAAGTTCGTCAGCGTCGACAACGGCGTGGTGAAGCTGGAGGTCGGTGGCACCACCGTGAGCGTCCCCGTCGACGGCTCCACCCAGGCGCAGGGCTTCGACATCACCGTGCAGAGCGTGACCGACTCGCAGGTCGTCGTGCGGATCCAGACCAGCTGACCGCCTGATACCACCCGGTAGGGTGTCGGCGTGAACATCGTCGCCCTGGTCCTCGTCGGGCTCGTCGCCGCGCTGCACGCGTATTTCCTGGTGCTGGAGATGTTCCTGTGGACCGCGCCGCGGACCAGGGCGGCGTTCGGCACGACCGCCGAGTTCGCCGAGGCCAGCAAGGCCCTCGCCGCCAACCAGGGCCTCTACAACGGCTTCCTGGCCGCCGGCCTGGTCTACGGCATGATCGCCGACGACCCGGTGGGCTTCGCGGTGCGCGTGTTCTTCCTGGTGTGCGTGATCGTCGCCGGCCTGTACGGCGCCGCCACCGCAAGCCGCCGGATCCTGCTGGTCCAGGCGCTCCCGGGCGCTCTCGCCCTGGCCGCGGTCCTGATCGCGCACTAACACCACCCGCACGGGGCTACGCTGCGTTAAGTGAAGATCACTCGCAGTCTGCTGGTCCTGTGCCTGACCCTCACCGTCGGTGCGTGCGCCAAGAAGGACGAACCGGGCGGCGAGGGCACGACCGCCGGCGGGTTCAACGCCGGGCTCACCGAGGTGGTCAACCCGTCCTCGGCGACCGGCGGGACGTTGAAGCTCGCCAGCGCGCACGACGTGGACTCGTGGGACCCGACCCGGTCGTACCTGACGGCGGCGTACAACCTGCAGCGGCTCTACACGCGCACGCTGCTCACGCCGGACGCGAAGCCCGGCGCCGACGGGCTGAAGCTCGTCCCGGACCTCGCCGCGGCGGCGCCCACGATCTCCGCCGACGGGCTGACGTACACCTTCACGCTCCGCGACGGCGTCAGGTTCGAGGACGGCGAAACGGTCACGTCGAAGGACGTGCGGCACGGCATCGAGCGGCTCTTCGCGCAGGAGGAACTCGGCGGCGGGCCGACGTACCTCATCGACCAGCTCGACCAGGGGCAGCACTACCCCGGCCCGTACGCGGACAAGACGGGGCTGAAGAGCATCTCGACGCCGGACGACAAGACGATCGCGTTCCGGCTGGCCGAGCCGTTCGCGGACTTCCCCTACCTGCTGGCGATGGGGGTCGCCGCGCCGGTGCCGGCGGCCAAGGACACGGGCGCGAAGTACGGCGACAAGCCGGTCTCCTCGGGCCCGTACCGGTTCGAGACGATCGACCCCGGCAAGGAGGTCGTCCTCGTCCGCAACGCGGAGTGGGACCGCGCCACCGACACGGTGCGCCGGGCGCTGCCGGACCGCATCGAGCTGGCCATCGGCACCGCCCCCGACGAGATCGACGCGCAGCTGCTGGACGGGGACCTGGACGCCGACGCCGGGCAGAGCGGGGTGCAGGCCGCCACCCAGCCGAAGATCCTGCTCGACGCCGCGCTCAAGGCCCGCACCGACGAGCCGACGACGGGGTTCGTGCAGTACGCGGCGATGAGCACGGCCGTGCCCCCGTTCGACGACGTGCACTGCCGGCGGGCCGTGCAGTACGCGGTGGACAAGACCGCGGTGCAGACCGCCCGCGGCGGACCGGACGCGGGTGGTGACATCGCCGGCGCGATGCTGCCGCCGGGCATCCCTGGACACGACCCGTCGCTCGACCCGTTCCAGACGAAGAGCGGCAAGCCGCAGCCGGCGAAGGCCAAGGAGGAGCTCGCCGCGTGCGGCAAGCCGGACGGGTTCGAGACCGTCATCGCGGCCACCGACAGCCCCCGGGCGGGCAAGACCGCCGAGGCGATCCAGGCGGCCCTGGCAACCGTCGGCATCAAGGCCCGCATCGAGGCGTCGGACCCGTCGCTCTACGCCCGTTCGGTCGTCGGCTCCCCGTCGAACGTGCACGCCAAGGGGTACGGGCTGATCCTGGGCGCCTGGTCGGCGGACTTCCCGACCGGCTACGGCTTCTTCCCGACCCTGGTCGACGGCCGCCTCATCCTGCCCAGCGGCAACAACAACTACGCCGAGCTGTCCGACACCGCGATCAACGCCCTGCTCGACCGGGCCCGTGCCACCACGGACCCGGCCGCCGCCGCGAAACTGTGGTCCCAGGTCGACGCCGCGGTCATGACCTCCGCGACGATGCTGCCGTTGACCTACGACAAGGTCCTCAACTACCGCAACCCGAGACTCACCAACGTGTTCGTCAACCAGTACTACGGGATGTGGGACGTCACCGCGCTCGGGGTGGCCTGAGCATGGCGTAGAGGGGTGGGCCGTCGCCGATGGGGACCTCGTTGGTGTCCACGTAGCCGTGCCGGCCGTACAGGGCCGCGTTGCGCCGCCCGGTCGCCTCCAGGTACGCCGGCAGCCCGTCGCCGTCGGTGACCCGGTGGTGCTCCCGCAGCAGCCGGCTGCCCAGGCCCTGGTTCTGCGCGGCCGGAGCCACGCCGAGGAACGCCAGGTAGTCGTGGGTCAGCCCGTCCGGGTGCGCGGCGAGCATGTCCACGTCGAGCCGCACGAACCGGTCGGTCGCGGCGCCGCACGCCTCGGCCAGCCGCCGGTCGTAGTCGGCGATCTCCGGCTCGAACTTGCCGTCGAGGCGCACCCACGCCGCCGCGGCCGAACCGTCCGCGGCCAGATACACCGTGCCGTGCTCGACGAACCAGGGCGTGACGAGGTCGAAGTAGCGCCGGTACACCTCGGGCCGCTCGGCGTCGTCCGGCACCAGCCAGTGGGCGATGTCGGTGTCGTCGAGCGCGGCGGCGAGCACGGCCGCCACCGCGGGGGCGTCGGCCGCCCCGGCGCGTCGCAGCGCCGGGGCGGTGGAGGTCGACGTCATCGGGCCCGGTGCGCCGCGGTGGCGTCGTCGGGCTGGGCCGGCAGGAGCGCCGCGTTGACGCCCTGGCCGATGCCGCGGTACGTGGTCGGGTTGACCGTGCGCAGGACCGCCGCCCATGCCGCGCCGATCAGCGCCACGACCAGGAACAGGCCGGGGAACAGATAGCGGGCCAGGTCGTCGGGCTTGACCCCGAGCAGCGTCTCGAACTCCAGGATCGTCACGACCAGGACCGCGGCGAGGAGCACCGCGCCGATCGCCGGGGCGATGAACCGCCGCCACGGCGACACCTCGGCGATCTCACCCTCACGGTTGCGCAGGAAGTACACCAGCACCGCCACCGACGTCACGGTCATCAGGATGAGCACGCCGAAGCCGCCGGTCACGGTCCACCAGAAGAACAGGTGGATGAACGGGTCCAGGCCCTTGCTGGACGCGAACACGGCCAGGACGAGGGCGGCGAGGATCGTCTGCGAGAGCGAGCCCCAGACCGGGGCGCGGAAGCGCCGGCCGGTGGCGCCGAAGAAGCTGAACAGGACCCGCTCCCGGCCCAGCGCGAACGTGTACCGGGCGGCGGTGTTGTGGAACGCGAGCAGCGCGGCGAACAGGCTCGTCACGAACAGCACGTGGCCCAGGATCAGCCAGATCTCCGCGAGGTGCGGGCTGACCAGCACGAACATCGTCTCGCTGGAGTTCTCCGTGGACAGCCCGACGATCTTGTCCGGCCCGGCGGCGACCGACATCGCCCAGGAACAGAACGCGTACAGCAGGCCGATGATGATCAGCGACAGGTAGGTGGCGCGGGGAATGTTCCGCTTCGCGTTGCGGGTCTCCTCGCTGTAGACGGCGGTGGACTCGAAGCCCACGAAGCCGGCCACGGCCGTGGCGAGCGCCGCGCCGATGCCGGCGCTGAACAGCTGCGACGGGTTCACGGTGTCGAACGTGACGTTGCCGCCGGCCGGGTGTGCGAGCTCCACGACCGAGAAGATCAGCGCGATGATGACCTCGGCGCCGAGCAGCACGCCGAGCACGATGCCGCTGAACTCGATGCTCAGCACGCCCAGGATCCCGATGACGGCCCACGCGATGAACGCGCAGGCCCACCACTCCAGCTTGATGTTCCACTGGGTCTCGAGCAGGCCGCTGAGCACCGGGCCGAAGCCGCCGTACAGGCCGATCTGCATGAAGTTGTACGCGAGCACCGCGACGCCGGCGGCGCCGAGGCCGGTGATGCGGCCCAGCCCCTGCGCGACGTAGGCGTAGAACGCGCCGGAGTTCACGATGTGCCGGGACATCTCCGTGTAGCCGACGCTGAAGACGCCCAGCACGACGGCCATGGCGACATACGCGACGGGAATACCGAGCACGCCGGTGACGGCCCAGCCCGCGGTCGCGCCGCCGGCGATGACGGTGAACGGCGCGGCGGCCGCGATCACCATCAGGATGACGGTGAGCACCGTCAATTTGTTCTGGTCCAGCGCTGAATCGATCTTGCTGTAGCCGCCTGTCGGCGGCGCGGTGGTGACAGGCATGGAACGTCCTCCGGGGAAGTGAGGGGGTGTTGCTTAACGTCCGTTCATCACCTTGTTGCCGATGACGACCCTGGTTTCCTGGATCAGGGTCTGCACATCGCTGTGGGACTGCTGCATGAGGTGCTCGAAGTACGCGTGCGCCGCCTGGCCACCGCCGTCGAGAATGCTCGACAGCAGGCCGGTGGCATCCGCGATGCCCAGCAGGTGCATGTCGATCTGGTCGATCGGCCTGCGCTGCGCCAACGCCGTGCCGAGCCGTACGCGCGGCCACACGAAATCGTTGGTGTCGGTCGGCATATAGAAGGTGAAGCGGCGCAGCAGCCGCCGACCCTCCTGGGGGATGACGTGATTCGCGGCGACCATGCGGCGGGCGACCCGTTCGTAGGCCTCCATCGACAGGTAGGTCAGCCAGGTGCGCACGTCCCGGGGAGTGCGCTCACCCCGGATGTCGTCCAGGACCGCGTGCGCGACCGAGTCACCGGGTGTGGATCCGCTGCGCACCAGCAGCAGGCCGTCCTCGACGGTGAGAATGCCCGCCCAGCCCAGCTCGCCGATCAGCGCGGAGGCGAGGCCGACCCGGGTGGCGTCGTCGGAGAGCCGGAGGGCGCCACTACGGTCGTCGTGGCAGAGGCGGAAGAAGTCGTCGGCGAGCGGCTCCCGGCGCCTGCGGTCAGCCAGCAACCGCGTGCCTTTCCGCTTGCTGCCGCACAGTCGTCCCCCGATGAATGCAATCCGGCGCTCCAAGTCCGGAATGCACCGTAGCGGTTGCCCGCGACGCACTTCAATCCCGAACGACATTTTAACAACCCGGAAACGGTGCGGACCACCGCCGGAACGGGACAGTGACGAGGTCAGACGGCTATGACACACTTCAATTAAGAAAGTTCCTCGCTTCGGGCCGCCGGGCGGGCCGTCGGCACAAATGCCACGCAATCGGGCAAGCCACCCGCGTAGGGTGGATCCACATGGATGTGTTCATGATCGCCGAATCCGGCGACGGGCCGTACGGCATCACCACCGGCCCCGACGGCGCCATCTGGTGCACGCTGGTCCACGCGGGTGCCGTCGCCCGGATCGCTCCCGACGGCACCACGACCCGCTTCGACGTCTCCGGCGACGGCCCCGCGCTGATCACCTCCGGCCCCGGCGACGCGCTGTGGTTCACCCTCCTGCGGGCCGGCGCCGTCGGCCGCGTCACCACCACGGGTGCCGTTTCGCTGACGCCGGTGCCGGACGCGCAGGGCACGTACGGCATCGCCGCCGGCGGGCACGTCTGGTACACCTCGATGCAACCGGACCAGGTCGGCCGGCTGGAACCGGACGGGTCCGCGACGGTGGTGCCGCTGCCCGCGGGCTCGATGCCCTCGATGCTGACCACCGGCGCGGACGGCGCGCTGTGGTGCACCCTCAACCAGGCCGGTGCGATCGCCCGGATCACCCCGTCCGGCGCCGTCACGGTCTTCCCGCTGCCGACCCCGGACGCGGCGCCGGTCGGCATCACCACGGGTGGCGACGGCGCCGTGTGGTTCGTGGAGATCGCCGCCGGCCAGGTCGGCCGCATCACCACCGACGGCACCGTCACCGAGTTTCCGCTGCCCGACCGCGCCGGCCGCCCGCACGCGATCACCGCGGACCCCGTGCGCGGCGGCTGCTGGTTCACCGAATGGGCCGGCAACCGCATCGGCCACATCACCCCGGCCGGCGACATCACCCTGCACGACCTGCCGGTCCCCGACGCCGAACCGCACGGCATCACCGTCTCCCCCGACGGCACCGTGTGGACGGCCCTGGAGACCGGCGCCGTGGCCCGCCTCACCCCGCGTGATCGAGCAGCCACGCGGTGACCGCCCGGACGGCACCGGCGACCGCGCCGGTGACGGCGGCGAGCAGCAGCTTCGGGGTGTTCCTGGGTGGTTTGGACATCGGGTTCTCCTCACGCGTGGGTGTGTTCCTTGAGCGTGAGACCCCCGGTGGTGATCGATCTCGGATGCGATGAGTGACGACGCCACGACGGGGGATGGCACGTCAACCCCCCGATGCCCGATGCTGGACGGCGATGAGCAGCGATGAGCGCCGACCAGCGCGGCGCCGACCCCGGCCGATCACTCCCCCGTGGCTGCCCCCCGGTCCGCTGAAGGACCTGAAGGATCTGCTGCACTCGCTGTACCTCCAAGCCGAGGCGCCGACGATGGAGCAGATCGCGGCGGCGACGGCGCGGCTCGCGGACGAGCTCGCCGAGGAGTGGCGGTGCCCGGTCGACGAGATCGACGAGCTGATCGGGGCCGCTCCGAAGAAGGACGCCGTCAACCGGATCCTCCGCGACGACGACGTCCCGCCGAGCGAGCAGGACGTGGTCGCGGTCGCGGTGGCCCTCGCCCGGATGGCCACCGATCGCCATGACCTGAGGGTGCTCGTGGACCAGGTCCGCGGTGTGTGGCGCCGGGCGCAGGCGGCGCCGCCGGCGCGCCGGCTCGGCCGGCCGGTCAGCGCGTGCGACCCGCTCACCCTGGAGGTCCATCGCGCCATGGAGGTCGACGGCGCGCCGCTCGACCCGCTGCCGCTCTACGTGCCGCGGGCGCACGACGCCCGGCTGCGGGACGTCACCGATGCGGCGGTGGCCGGGGCGAGCCGCATCGTCACGCTGGTCGGCGGATCGTCGACCGGCAAGACCCGGGCCGCCTGGGAGGCGGTCCAGACGCTGCCGAAGCAGTGGCGGCTGTGGCACCCGATCGATCCGGGCCGGTCACAGGCGATCGCGCAGGACCTGACCGAGGTCGGCCCGTTCACCGTGATCTGGCTCAACGAGGCGCAGCACTACCTGATGCCCGCCGACGCCGCCCTGGCCGAGCGCATCGCCGCCGGCCTCCGCACCCTGCTCACCGACCCGGCCCGTGGACCGGTCCTGGTGATCGGCACCATCTGGCCCGAGCACTGGCGGCTGCTGACGGCAGCGCCCGCGCCACCGCTCGAAGACGTGTATGCCCAGGCCAGAGCGCTGCTGACCGGCACCGAGATCCCGGTGCCGGACCGCTTCGAGACCGCCGACCTGGACGCGCTGCGGCGGCAGGCGACCGAGGATCCCCGCCTGGCCGGCGCGGTCGAGCACGCGGAGCAGGGGCAGGTCACGCAGTACCTGGCGGGCGCACCGGCGCTGCTCGAGCGGTACCGCACCGCGCCGGCGCCGGCCCGCGCGCTGATCGAGGCCGCGATGGACGCCCGGCGCCTCGGCCACGGCCCGGCACTGCCGATCTCGCTCCTGGAGGCCGCCGCCGTCGGCTACCTCACCGACAGCCAGTGGGACCTGCTCGGCGAGGACTGGTTGGAGCAGGCCCTCGCCTACACGGCGGCGCCCTGCCACGGCGCCCGGGGACCGCTCACCCGTATCCGCCCACGCCCGGGAGACCCCGCTCCGGCGGAGAGCACCTACCGCCTCGCCGACTACCTCGAACAGCACGGCCGCCAGATCCGGGACAGCGTCTGCGCACCGACCGCCTTCTGGGAGGCATGCCGGACCCACACCCGACCGGTGGAACTGTTCCGGATCCGCACAACGCTGGTGGTGCGATGCGCAGCCGACCCGTCCCGGATCGTCGACCGGGACCTGGCGATCGCACTGCTGGAGGAGGCCCTTTCCGGGCCGCAGGTGCCGACGGACGAAGTGCTGACCCGAGCAGCGCTGGGTCTCATGCTGTTCCTGCGGGCCGTGCCGGTTCCCCTTCGGCAGGACGACGACGTCACCGCGATGATGGACTTCATCACCGCGTTCGTGGAGGGACAGTTCAACACGCCGGCCCGGCGCGACGACCGCGATCGCGCCATGGAACACCTGCAGTGGCTCATCGAACACGACTCGCCGCGCTCCTCGACCCGCTGGAGTGCCCAACAGATCGTGATGGGCCTGCAGATGGTTGCCGAATACGAGGCGGGCGGACCTGGGCAGACCGGCACCGTGCACCTGCCCCGTCCGATGTTGCGGCGCGCGGCGGCCGCATTGGTCAAGGCCCGGAACGCCCCCCGGCCAGCCCGACAGCGCGACACTTGACGCTCAGGACGAGATCGCCGCGCTGTTGGCGGCGGAGACGGGCGGACCGGACGTGCCGTGAGGGCACGTCCGGCCGGCCCGGATGTTACGACAGGACGCGCAGCTGGACCGTGGTGGCCATGTTGGCGAGCTGGGCGAGGATCTCCGCCGGGTAGTCGATGGCGATGTCGGACAGCAGGTAGCCGAGCTCGCCGCGGGTCGCCAGGATCTGGCCCTCGACGTTGACCTTGTGGCCGGCGAAGATGCTGTTCACGTCGGCCAGCACGCCCGGCACGTTGTGGTGCAGCAGGGCGATGCGGTGGGTGTCGGCGGCCTGCTGCAGGTTGAGCGACGGCAGGTTGACGCTGAGCGTGGTGGAGCCCTCCTGCACGTACTTGTGCAGCTTCTCCGCCACGAACGAGCCGATGTCGGACTGCGCCTCCTCGGTGGACCCGCCGATGTGCGGGGTGAGGATGACGTTGGGCAGGCCGCGCAGGGCGGAGGTGAACTCGTCGCCCTTCGCCTTCGGCTCCTTCGGGAACACGTCGACGGCGGCGCCGGACAGGTGGCCGTTCTCCAGGTGCTTGCGCAGCGCCTCGTGGTCGATGACGAAGCCGCGGCTCAGGTTCAGGAAGATGCTGCTGGGCCGCATCCGGGCGAACTGCTCCTCGCCGAAGAAGCCGCTGTTGCCCGGCCGGCCGTCGACGTGCAGGGTGACGATGTCGGACTTCTCCAGCAGCTCGTCGAGCGTGTCGCAGCGCGACGCGTTGCCCAGGGCGAGCCGGTCGGCGGTGTCGAAGAAGTACACCTTGAGCCCGAGGTTCTCGGCGAGGACCGACAGCTGGGTGCCGATGTTGCCGTAGCCGACGATGCCGATCGAGCGGCCGCGGACCTCGTGGCTGCCCGTGGCGTCCTTGTCCCAGACCCCGGCGTGCATGCCGGAGTTCTTCTCGGTGAGGCGCCGGGTCAGCGCGATGATCTCCGCGACGGCGAGCTCGACGACGCTGCGGGTGTTGGAGAACGGGGCGTTGAACACCGCGATCCCGGACTCCGCCGCGGCGCGCAGGTCGATCTGGTCGGTGCCGATGCAGAACGCGCCGATCGCCCGCAGCTGCGGTGCGGCGGCGAGGGCCGCGGCGCTCACCTGCGTCTTGGACCGGATGCCCAGCAGGTGGACCCCGTCGAGCTTGGCGATCAGCTCGTCCTCGTCGAGCGCACGCCCGAGGGTCTCGACCACGTATCCCTCGGACCGCATCCGCTCGACCGCGACGGGGTGGATGTTTTCGAGGAACAGGACCCGCACGGGGTCGCTCTGGGAAGTCAATGCCTGCACCCCACCTACCCTAAGTGACCTTACGTGTCACTGGTACGTGACCCGCGACTCGTCCCGCCCTGTGCGACCGCGTGCCGCTCCCGCAGTTTGGCCCGGATCTCCTCCGGCGTGTACGCCCGCCGCCGGCGCTCCGCCCGCGCGACCACCACTCCGGTCGCCGCGACACCCACGACACCGGCCAGGCCGAGCACCTTCCACCACTTCGCCTTCATGGGCATTTAGGGTACTGGTCGTGCAGGCAGCTATCGATCTCGACGACGCGGTCCGGATGACACGGACGGGCGACCTCTGGGTGTTCCGTGGCCGATCCAAGGCCGACCGGGCGATCCAGACGCTGACGAACAGCCCCGTCAACCACGTCGGCATGGCCGTCGTCCTGGACGACATGCCGCCGCTCATGTGGCACGCGGAGCTGGGCAAGTCCCTGCCCGACATGTGGTCCGGCGGCCACCAGCGCGGCGTCCAGCTGCACGACCTGCGCGACGCCGTCCTCGTCTGGGGTCGCCGGTACGGTCAGCGCCCGTGGCTGCGCCAGCTCCACCACGAGGTCTCCCCCGCGATGGAGGAGGCGGTCCTGCGCACCATCGCCCGGCTCGACGGCACCCCGTTCCCGTCCACCGCCCGCCTCGCCGGCCGTTGGTTCCAGGGCCGCGTGCCCAACATCCGCAAGCGCAACGACTCCTCGCTGGAGACCGCGTACTGCGCCGAGGTCGTCGCCGTCACCTACGAGGAGATGGGCCTGCTGCCCACGGGCCGCCGGGCCAACTGGTACGACCCCGGCAAGTTCTGGAGCGGCGACGACCTGGACCTCCAGCACGGCGCCACCCTCGGCGACGAGATCGCGGTCACCCTGCCGCCCGCCTGACGAAGGCTTCGATCTCGTCGAGGTGCTCGGGGGTGAGGCCGCGGCGAGCGTCCGGGCGGATCAGCAGGGCACGACCAGTGGCCGTGAGCTCGTCCAGCAGCGGGCCGCCGGTGGGGACCTCGTCGTCGTCGGTCCAGATGAGATGGTCGCCGCCGGCGAGGACCGCGCGGGCGGCGGCCAGCTTCGCCGTGGGCGCGTCCGCGGTGGTGGTGAAGGCGCAGGGGAGGGCGGGCAGGTGGAAGAGCCGCTCCACCTGGTCCGACCAGGCACACCAGGTGGAGCACCAGCGCACCTCGACCGCGCCGGAGGTGTGCAGGCGGCGGATGCGGGCCGTCAGCGCGGGCGCCCAGCGCATCGGCCAGGCGGTGCCCTCGGCGTAGGCCCGGCCGTGGTGCGGGGCGGCGTGCCAGCGGGGTTTGCGGACGTTGATGACGCCGTCCACGTCGAGCAGCCAGACGCAGGTCATGCCGGCCGTCAGCGGCGCTTGACCAGGACCACGATCAGCACGATCACGCCCACGGCCACGATGGTGCAGAGGCCGCAGCCGACGAGCAGGTGCCACGGTTTCACGGCGACCATCAGTGCCCGCTTTCGTCGTCGCCGGCGTACCAGTCGTCGCCGTCGGCGGTCAGGATGCGCCGCAGGTAGTCCTCGAGGCCGTCGGCGACGCGGCGGCGGGTGTCGGTCTCGTGTTCCCACACGTAGACCCCGTCGTGCGGGGCGTCGGTGACGAACGCGAACTGGTCGCCGCCGCCGTTGTCGCCGAAGAACAGCAGACCGTCGAACGGCGCGTACAGCTCGGCGAAGTCCTCGTTGGTCCGGAACGCCTGGTTGTCGGCGAGGATGCGCCCGGCGGTCCAGACGACGTCCAGGCTCAGGTGGCCGAGCAGGCCGTCGGTCTCGGTGAGCAGGGCGCGCAGCTCGGCCGGGAGCGACTGGCCCAGGCCGCGCTCCACCTCGTCGAGCGCCGCCCGGTCGGCGGGCGGCGCGGACTCCGCCTCCGGGAACAGCCCGGTGGCCAGCTCGATCCACATGCGTGGAACCCTAGCCGGGCAGTTTGACGGTCGGGTCGTCCGGGGGGTGGATGACGCGTTCCGTGCTCAGCTCCTGCGCGGAGAGCCGGACCGTCTCCTGCTCGGCGATCGGGTCGGCGATCGCGTGCGACACGGTCGGCAGGTCGCCGGCCGGGACGGGCCGGGGCCCGCCGAAGTCGCCGTCCTCGTCGTCGTCCACGAGGGGCGGGACGACCCGGGGCACGACGCGGTGGACGGTGAACAGGACCGAGGCGACCACCAGGCCGGCGGTGCCGGCGATGCCGAGGGCGCCGCCCGCGTAGGCGGCGAAGAGGCGGCTGCGGCTCAGGTCGTCGACGGCGACGTCCAGGTCCTGGTCGGTCAGGTAGAGGGCGATCGCGGCGCCGGCCAGCAGGCCCAGGGAGACCAGGGTGAGGAAGCCGGTGGCAAACGTGCTGGGCGGGCCGTACTCGACGCCGCCGTGCCGGCGCTGGACGACGACGATGAAGAGGCTGGCGGCGGCGGCCCAACCGGCGACGACGAGCAGCGCCGAGACGGCGTCGCTGGGGCGGTGCCAGCCGGCGGACAGCGTGGCGACACCGGCGAGGGCGGCGAAGACCGCGGCGACGAGGCCGCCGGTGGCGCGTGCCTTCGCGGGCAGGACCAGGACGAACGCGACCGCCACGGAGGCGGCGATGGTGGTGTGGCCGCTGGGGAGGCTGTTGCCGACGCCCGCCCGCTCCGGGTCGATGCCCAGGTCCGGGCGGGTGATGAGGGCCTTGAGGACCTGCGTCGTGACGTTGGCGCCGGCGATGAGCAGGATCGCGCCGACGGCGAGGGCGACCCGGCGGCGGATGAGCGCGATGAAGCCGACGACGACCGTGGCGACGGTGAGCGACAGGATCGAGATGCCGTTGAGGACGCGGTCGACGATCGTCTCGACGCGGGCCCGGCCGATGCTGTTGCCGGTGAGGGCGACGTAGTCCAGCAGCTGCCCGTGCTCGGTCTGGACGAAGAAGTGCCAGACCTGTTTGAAGCCGTAGGCCTCCGCGGCACCGAGCAACAGCAGCCACAGCACCAGCCCGAACGGCCATCCACGCATGGCGTGCAACATAGCCGATCCGGGTTTCGGGTAAACCTGCCGTGTGACCGGTATGCGTGGCCGCGCACCGATCGGGGTAGATGGTCGTTGCTGTCCACGAGAAGGAGGCGGAGATGATCACCAGGGTGCGGCCGGTCGGTGTGCTGGTCGGCTACGCGGTCGAGGCCGTCGACGGCCCGGTGGGCACGATCCATCGCGGCACGTATGACCGGGGCCGGCTCGTCGTGCTGTCCCGCAACGAGGTCGAGGTGACGCTCCCGGTCGACGCGATCCAGCGGATCGACCACCGCGGCCGGACCGTCTACCTCGGGGTGAGCCGGGAGTCCGTCGCGGGCTGAGCCACCTCGACCCGGTTCCGGCCGGCGCGTTTCGCCGTGTACAGGGCGGCGTCGGCGCGGGCGACCAGCTCGTCGGAGGTCTCCACGCCGTTCCACTGGGCGAGGCCGGCCGAGAACGTCTGACCGAGCGGGGTCGCCGCCATGAGCCGCCGCAGCACCTGCAGCGACTCCCCCGGGTCGGCGCCGGGCAGCAGTGCGATGAACTCCTCACCGCCGTACCTGGCCAGGTGGTCGGTGCCCCGCAGCTGCTCCGACCAGGCCGCGGCGGCGGACTTCAGCAGCCGGTCGCCGGCCGGATGGCCGTATTCGTCGTTGAAGCGCTTGAAGTGGTCGAGGTCGAGCATCGCGACGGCCAGTCCGGCGCCGTCGCGGCGGGCCCGCTCGACGGCGGCGGGCAGCTCGGCGGCCCAGGCCCGCCGGTTGGGCAGCCCGGTGAGCTCGTCGGTGCGGGACAGCTCCCGCACCCGCGCCGTCTGCGCCTCCAGTTGCCGCAGCAGCTGTGCCATCCGGATCACGACGAGCAGGAACAGCACGATCGAGCAGATCGCGATCGGCAGCGCGTCGGTGACCTCACCGGCGGCGATCTGGCCGAGCAGCAGCAGCGGCGCCATCAGCGAGGCGAGGGTCAGCAGGACGAGCAGGCCGGGTCCGAGCTTCGGCGGCACGCCGGCGGACTCGCCGATCTCGGCCGCGGAGCGGTGCAGGCCGGCGTGGCCGACCAGCACGTACGCGAGCAGGTAGACCGCCCCGAGGACGCGGTGCGCGGCGGGCCCGGGCTCCACGGCGACGGTGTTCAGCCCGGCCCAGGTCACGTCGCCGGCCAGGAACAGGCAGGCGGAGGCGCCGATCAGGCGGTACGCGGTGCTGCGGGTGCCGCCGCCGACCAGGAGCCGGGTCAGCATCGCCAGCAGGAGCACGTCGCCGACGGGGTACGCGACGCCGGCGAGGTGGGCGAGGGGCGACAGGCCGGCCTCGGTGATCGCCGGGCGGATCATGAACACCCAGGCGAGCAGGCCGAGTCCGGTCGTGACGGTGGTCGCGTCGACGAGCGCGCCCCAGTCCTGGCCCCGCGACCGGCGGCGGATGAGCAGGACCAGGCCGGTGGCGAAGGCCGGATACAGCAGCAGGTAGCCGACGTCGGCCCAGCCGGGCGCCTCGTATTCGCCGTTGACGTGCAGGTGGTACGCCTCGACGAGGATCCCGGTCGCGTTGCCGCCGATGCCCGCCGCGAACGCCAGCCAGGCGGCCCGGCCGGTGCCGTGGTGCCGCAGCGCGCCCACGACGACCGCCGCCGCGGCCAGGTATCCGGTCAGCACCTGCACCGCGACCTGCCACCAGCTGCCGTCGGGCACCACGAAGGACAGCGCAAGACAGGTCCCGGCCGTCGCCAGGTACCCCCGCAGCATCATGTCACTGAGCGTAACCCTTCGATCACACCAGGAGGGCTGCGGTGGCGAGGGCGGTCCCGGCGACGGCGACCCCGGTGCCCCACAGCAGGAACCGCGCCGCGGGCACCTGGACGCCGCCGGCCCGGCACCGCTCCCACCACAGCAGCGTCGCCAGGGACGCCCACGGCGCGGCCAGGGGCCCGACGTTGACCCCGACCAGCAGTGCGAGCAGCTGGGTGCGGTGGCCGGCCCCGATGCCACCCTCGCCGGCGATGTACGCCGGGAGGTTGTTGACGAGGTTCGCCAGCCCCATGCCGGTCGCCGCGGCCCGGAACGCCCCGACCGGCCCGCCGTCGGTGCCGATCAGCGTGCCCGCGAACCGGTCGAGACCGTGCGCGCCGAGGGTCTCGACGACCAGGAACATCCCGGTCACGAACACCAGCAGCCGCCACGGCAGCAGCGCGGGTCGCAGCGCCCCGCGGGCCCGCACCGCGAACGCCACCACGAGCGCGGCCGCGGCCACCCCTGACGCCATCCACAGCGGCACCTCGAGCAGCACCCCGGCGACGAACACCAGGCACGCCGCGAGGGCGACCCGGAACAGGACGGGATCCGCCGGGCGGTGGGGCGGCGGCGGGGTGAAGCCCCGGGCCGTGCGCCGCCAGTACGCCACCCACAACGCGACCGCGGTGACGCTGATCGCGGCGAGCTGCGGCAGCCACATCCGTCCCGCGAACGCGACCGGCCCCAATCCGACGTGCCCGGCCGCGAGCAGGTTCGTCAGGTTGGACACCGGCAGCAGCAGGCTCGCCGTGTTGGCCAGCCACACGGTCGTCACCGCCAGGGGCAGCGGCGGCAGCCCGAGGCGCCGGGCCAGCGCCAGCATGACCGGCGTGAGCAGCACCGCGGTCGTGTCGAGGTTGAGGATCATGGTGGTCACGGCCGCGAAGGCGACGCAGACGCCGAACAGCGCGACGGTGCGGCCCTTGGCGAGGGTCGCGAGGCGGTCGGCGAGCACGTCGAACACCTCGGCCTGCGCGGTCAGCTCGGCGAGGACGATCACCGCGCCGAGGAACGCCAGCAGCGGCGCGATCCGCTCGACGGTGTGCTCGGCCTCGGCCACCGGCAGCAGCCGGGCCGCGACGGCAACCCCGCCGGCGACGAACAACCCGATCCCGACCCAGTCCAACGCATGCAGCCGCCTCATCGCCGATGATCTTCGCACCACCGGCGACCACCCGCACATCGGATGGCGGGTCAGCCTCGGCGGGCGGCGGTGTCCTCGGAGTCGGGTTCGGCGAGCGAGGCGTTCGTCCAGCGCAGCGCCGAGAGCAGGTCCTCGGCCAGGTCCGGCACGACGGCGACCGGCGCGTCGCGCTGATACGTGCGGACCTCCGTCAGGACCGCGCCGAGGTGACCCCGGCCGTGCACGACGGCCTCGGTGACCTCCGCGGTCAGCGGCAACTGGTCGGTCAGCTCGCTGGCGGGCCGGCCGAGCAGGTCGCCGATCGCCGACAGCAGGCCGACGGTGAACGCCGCCGAGCCCGGGGAGCCGCGGCGCTCGGCGACCGTCTGGCACATCCGGGCCCGGACGACCGCGTCGGTGAGCTGTGCCTCGTCGCCGTCGGCGAAGTCGGCGACCATCATCAGCGTCGCCCACTGGCGCACCTGCGGGATGCCCAGCATGACCACGGCCTGGAAGATCGACGAGACCGGTTGGGGCAGGCCGTTGGAGGCGGCGTTGACGCCGCGCAGGACGCGGACCGCGAGGGCGGGGTCGCGTTCGATGGTGTCGACGGCCCGTTCGAGATGCACCTCGTCGGCGGCGAGCTCGGCGAGCAGCCGCATGCGGGCCAGCCGGGTCGGGCTCAGGGTGTGCGTGGTGATCAGGTGCGGGCGGCTCAGCACGTGGCCCTGGAAGAGCTGGAACTGCAGCTGGCGGGCCAGTTCGAGCAGCTCGTGGGTTTCGACCCGCTGGGCGACGAGCCGGATCCGGGGGTACCGGCGGCACTGGGCGGCGATCGCGCTGATCGCCTGGCGGTCGCCGGCGAGCATGTTGACCTTGACGTAGTGGGCGGAGGGCAGCAGGCGGGCCCGGGAGGCGTCACCGTCGAAGTCACCGAAATCGTCCAGGGCGATGCGGTGGCCCTGTTCGACGAGGCGGCCGACGCCGTCGAGGACCTCGTCGTCGACGGCGACGTCGGCCATCAGCTCCAGGCCGACGGAACCCGGCGGGAACGGCAGCGGCAGCTCGCCGACGATGAACTCGCGGGTGAGGTTGATGAAGCAGCGCCGGTCGCCGACGAGCTCGGGGATGCCGAACGCGGTGAACGCCTCGACGATGACGCGGCTCGTCGCGGCGCTGTCCCGCACGGTGGCGTGCACCGCCTCCGGGCCGTCCCGGAACAGCAGCTCGTACGCGGCGACGTGGCCGTGCTTGTCGTAGAGCGCCTGCCGGCCGATGTGTACGGGTCGCGTGCTGTCCACGTCGGCCTATCGGCAGACCGGGCCTCAGGTGAAGGGAACAACCATCACGGCGTGGCGGGGCGGGACCTGGGGGCGATGATGTGCCCGGTGTAGGCGACCGCGTCCAGGTACGCCCGGGTGGTCTCCTCCACCGGCAGCGGCGCGGCGAGGAGCATCGGCAGGTCTGAGGCCTCGTACGCGGCGACCAGCGACAGCAGCTCGCCCAGCGGCCCGACCCCGTCGACGAGGGCCTCGGTCACCTCGTGGCTCAGCGACAGGCGCATGGCCAGCTCCGCGGCGCGCTGGCCGAGCAGCTCGGCGACGGCGGAGATCAGCCCGACGGTGAAGGCCGGCTCCGGTGGCACGCTCATCCGCGCGGCGATGTTCTGGCACATGCGGGCCCGGGTGATGGCGCCGGACAGCTGCTGGGTGCCGGGGTCGTCGAGGTCGCTGACCAGCATCAGGGTGGCCCAGTCGCGGAGCCGGTCGACGCCGAGGAGCAGCACCGCCTCGTGCACCGAGGACACCTTCACGGGCAGGCCGAGCGCGTCGGCGTTCGCGGCCGCCATCAGGCGCAGGCTCAGCGCCGGGTCGCTGGTGACGAGGCCGACGACCCGGTTCAGGGGGATGCCGGGGCCGACGAGGAGGCTGAGCAGCTCGACCCGCGCCAGCCGGGACGGCGACAGGGCGGTCCCGGAGACGACCTGCGGCCGGCCCAGCACGTAGCCCTGGAACAGGTCGAAACCGAGCGCCCTGGTGTGCTCCAGTTGCTCCTGTGTCTCGAGCCGCTCGGCGATCAGGGTGAGGTTGGGGTACTTGCGACAGCGCTCCACGGTGGCCACGAGGTCGTCGGGCGCCGTCTCCAGCACGTCGATCTTGACGTAGGTGGCCAGGTCGAGCAGCGGCTCGTGGCCCAGACCGAACACGTAGTCGTCGAGCGCGATGCGATACCCCTGCGCGACGAGGTCGGCGACCGCCGCCACGACCACGTCGTCGATCGTCACGGTCTCGAGGATCTCCAGGACGACCTGCTCGTGGTCGAACGGCAGCGGCAGGTCCCCGACCAGGAACTCGCGGGTCAGGTTGACGAAGCACAGCCCGCGCCCGCACAGCGGCTCGATGCCGATCTCGGTGAAGGCGGTGATGAGCACCCGGCTGGTGGCGTACGCGCCGCGCTCGTCGGCCTCCACCGCCCCGGCATCGCCTCGGAAGAGCAGTTCGTAGCCGTGGACGTCACCGTGCCGGTCGAAGATCGGCTGACGTCCGACGTGCACCGCGCCGGAAGGGGGGAACATACCGCACACATCGACTCCGGCGGCGCGACAATGACCCCTTTGCCGCAGGAAAGTGTCTCAGGCCGTTCCGGCCATCGCGTGGACCCGCCAGCCCGGGTCGGGGAAGCCGGCCGCGTCGGCGACCCGCGCGCTGGCCGTGTTGGCCGGGTCGTGCAGGTAGACGGCGACCGCGCCGCCGGCCACGATCCGCCGGGCCGCCCGCGCGACGAGCCGCCGCGCCAGCCCCTGCCCGCGAGCCCGCTCGTCGGTGCCGACGGAGATCTCGATCCCCGACACGTCGTGCGGCTTCAGCCCGACGCCGGCGAGATAGTCGCCGGCCGCGTCGCGGGCGATGAGCACCTCGCCGGGGAACGGCCGCAGCCAGTCGGGGATGCCCGGCCCGTCCGACGGCTCCCACACCCCGGCGTCCGGCAGCGCGGCGGGGGCCTGCGACCAACGGAACACGCCGGTGAAGAAGACCTGCTCCGGCCGGTGCAGCAGGGCCGGCAGCCGGGCCGCCAGGACCTCCGCCGCGGCGTCAGCGTCCAGGCCTGAGTCCAGGCCCGCGACCAGGTCGGCGACGGCGGCGCGGTGCGCGGGCGGCACGGACAGCACCCCGCGCCCGTCCGCGTCGGTCACCCCGAGCGCGAGCTGCTCGGCGCCGTCCCAGCGGGGCTTGTCCCGGGCCGGGTGTCCCACGACGGTGATCCCCGGACCGGGTGGAGGCCACGCGCCGAGCCAGACCTGCAGGAACCTCGTCAGCACCAACGCCTCCGCGGAAAAGATCGAGAGCCCGGCCAGCCCCCACATCCTAGGCGCTCGATCTTTCCGCAGAAGTCCCGTCAGCCGACGGTCAGCACCTCGGGTGCGTCCTGCCGGACCGCCGCGACGCCGCTCGCGAAGTTCCGCTGGACCTGGGCCGCCTCGGCCGTGCTGGGGTTGGCGTTGGTGCACGACACGGGCGCGCTGCTGCCCGACATGAGATCCGTGCACAGCCCGGTCCGGCGGTCCGGCAGGCCGAGGATGTGCCCGAACTCGTGGGTCGCGATGCGCAGTGGGTAGTAGCCGTCCACGACGGCTTCGCGTCCCATGTACCACCGTCCGTTGCCGAGGCTGGTGGTGTAGGTCCTGGGCCAGCCGTTGTCGGCGTAGACCCTGATGTTGGGTGTCCGGCCGGCGGTGACGGGCACCAGCCTGACGTTGCTGACCTTGCCGTTCCACACGGTGGCCGCCTGGTTGACCACCGCCACGAACTCCTGCGCCTGGCTCGCGTCGTAGTAGAGGGTACGGGTGGCCGCGTGCGCGGGTGCCGCGCCGACCAACTGCACGCCGACCAGCGCCGCAAGGGTGAGCAGCACGGTGGCGAATCTGCGTCTGACCATGCCGCCGAGGCTAATGTTAATCGGCGAACATCGATATATACCAGTCGGCTCATATCGGCGCCCGGCGATCACGCGAGCGGGTCAGGTCAGGACGGCGGTGACGGCCTCCAGGACGGTGGTGGACTGGCGGCGGCCCGTCTCGGCGGCGGGGGCGCGCCTGGCCGGGTCGAGGACGTTGCGGCCGATCGCGGTCTTCGCCTCGGCGTCCGGGGTGACGACGACCGAGCGCACGGCGGGGCCGAGCGCGGCCAGCTCGGCGCCGACCCGGCCGGAGCGGCGCAGCGACGTGGTCGTCGGGGCCAGGACGACGACCCGGTCGTAGCCGCGGGCGAGGTGGGCGTTGGCCGCGGAGCGAACCCCACCGTCCATGAACCGGCGGCCGTTGATGGTCACGGTCGGCCAGACGATCGGCACGGCGCAGCTGGCGGCGACGGCGGAGACCAGGTCGACGCCGCTGTCGCGGTCGAAGCCGACCTCCTCGCCGGTCTCGGTGTCGACGGCGGTGATCAGGACCCGTGGCGCGGCCGGCCAGTCGTGGTTGGGCAGCCGGCCGGCGATGACGTCGCGGCGGGTCTGTTCGGGCACGGTGGCCGCGGTCCGGGCGGCGTGGCCCATCCGGCGCAGCGCCTGCCGGTCGTCGCCGGGGCGCAGTCCGGCGACCGCGTAACGGAGCATGGTGCCGACGCCGAAGTGTGCGCCGATCTCGCCCGTGGCGGGCTTCAGCTGGCGCTGGTACAGCTCCTCGACGGGCACACCACTGGTGATCTGGGCGGCCACGACGGCGCCGGCGGACGTGCCGACGACCAGGTCGGCGCGGGTCAGATCGACGCCCGCCGCGGCGAGGCCGGCGATGATCCCGGTCTCCCAGGCGACGCCGGTGACGCCACCGCCGCCGAGGACGAGCGCAAATGAGCGGTGAGCCACCATGTCGCAACTGTAGAGTCCCGCCAATGCGTGAGCTCGTGGTGCTGGGCACCAGCAGCCAGGTGCCTACCAGGACCCGGAACCACAACGGGTACTTCCTCAGGTGGGACGACGAAGGGATCCTGTTCGATCCCGGCGACGGGACCCAGCGACAGATGTCCCTGGCCGGAGTCTCGGCCACCGACATCACCCGGATCTGCGTCACGCACTTCCACGGGGATCACTGCCTGGGACTGCCGGGGGTGATCCAGCGGATCTCGCTCGACAACGCACCACGCCCGGTGACCGCGCACTTCCCGGCGAGCGGGCAGATGTACTTCGACCGGCTCCGGAACGCGTCGGTGTTCTACGACGCGGCGGACATCCGTCCCGATCCGGTAGTCGAAGACGGATTTATTACGAAAAATCCGAAATGGTCGCTCGAGGCGCGGCGACTGGACCATGGGATCGACACGTACGGGTACCGCCTCGTCGAGGAGGACGGCCGGCGGATGGTCCCGGAGCTGCTCAGGCAGCATGGCGTGAGCGGCCCGGCGGTGGGTGCCCTGCAGCGGGACGGCGTCGTGACGATCGACGGTCGGGCGGTAACCGTCGAGGAGGTCAGCGTGCCACGCCCCGGTCAGCGGTTCGCGTTCGTCATGGACACCCGGATGTGCAAGGGCGTGTCCGCTCTGGCCGCCGGCGCCGACCTGCTCGTGATCGAGTCCACCTACCTGGACGTCGACGCCGGTCTGGCCGCGGCACACGGGCACCTGACGGCTGGTCAGGCGGCCCGGGTCGCGGCCGAGTGCGGGGTGCGCACCCTCGTGCTCACCCATTTCTCACAGCGTTACGACGACCCGACGCGCTTCGCCGAGGAGGCGGCGAAGGCGTTTGACGGTGAGGTCGTGGTGGCGGAGGACCTGACCCGGGTCCGGGTGCCGGTCCGCCGCCCCTGAACGCTCAGGGACCCCACTGCGTCAGTCGCACTCGCGGCAGACCGGAGCGCCGTTCTTCTCGCGGGAGAGCTGGCTGCGGTGGTGCACGAGGAAACAGCTGGAGCAACGGAACTCGTCCAGCCGCATCGGCACGACCGGCACGGTCAGCTCCTCGTCGGGAAGCTCCGCTCCGGGCAGTTCGAAACCGGCGTCGCTGTCGTCGACGTCCACGGACGGCGACTGGGCGTTTGCCCGCCTGGCGGTGAGCTCCTCGAGGCTGTCCTCGGCGAGGTCGGTGCCGACGGGGTGGCGTGGCGCGTCGTAGTCGGTGCTGATGGCCATGGCGTTCACCCTCTCTTGGTGACTGTGGTTGTGTAACGAACGCCGCCGGCCTCGGATGTGTTCCCCGACCGACATGAATGAATACCGCCGGGACCGAATCGGTCCACTGTGGACATATCAACAGCGTTGGCGCCCACGAGGCTACCTCGCCCGGCTGGCCGTTCGTGCAGTTTTCGGATTCTGGTTTCCGACGATGGCGGCGGCAACCGCGCGGCCGGAGAGCCAGGCCCCCTCCACCCTTGGCCGACCGAACCCGTCGCCGGCCAGATACACGCCCTCCACCTGCGCAAACGCGGAGCCGGAAGGCTGGGTGGGGCGGGCTGCCGGCCAGCGCCTGGCGGTCACGGCGACCGCGGCTTCGGGCAGGTCCAGCAGTTCCCTCACGGCCGCCTCAACGTCGGCGGCGGCCGATTCGATGGCGGCGCCCGGTGTGGTGTGCGCCACCAGGACCGGCGCGCCGTCGCCCCGCCGCGACCCGTCGTCGCACAGCGTGGTGAGCACCGGGTGATCGTTGACGAAAGCGCCGGTCAGCGGCTTCCAGCTGCGGCGGCGGTAGCGCAGCGCGACGGCCAGGGACGGCTGCCAGTCCTGCGCGGCGGCCAGGTCCGCCGCGGGCGGGTGCACCAGCGCGGCCTGTGGGGCGGGCATCGCCAGGACGACGGTCCCATCCAGAACTGTCAGGTCTTTGACAGCTACCCCACAGGTGACGTTAAGGCCCGCGGCGAGATCCACGGCCAGGGACGACAGGCCGCCGGCGGCGGCCCACCGCACGGGAGGGGTCGCGGGCGGATGCGGGCTTTCGCCGTACACCTCGAAATCGCCGATCCACGGCCGCGCCAGGCCGGCGTCCTTCCAGCGCGACACCACCGCCGCGAACCCGGGGTCGCTGACGGTGAAATAGGCGGCGCCGAGGTCCACCGGGCGCCCGTCCAGGAGGTCGCCGCCCAGCCGGCCGCCGGGCGCCGCGGCCCGCTCCAGGACCCGGACCGGCACGCCGGCGTCGTGCAGCGCCCGGGCGCAGGCCAGCCCGGCCAGGCCCGCCCCGATCACGACCACCGTCATCCGAATAGTCTCTCAGGATGGAAATTCCGCAGCGGGCCCGCGTCGTGGTGATCGGCGGTGGGGTGATCGGCACGTCGGTCGCCTACCACCTGGCGAAGCAGGGCGTCACCGACGTGCTGCTGCTGGAGCGCGACCGGCTGACCGCCGGGACGACCTGGCACGCGGCCGGGCTGATGGTGACGTTCGGGTCGCTGTCGGAGACCTCGACCCGGATGCGGCAGTACACCCGCGACCTCTACGCGTCGCTCGAGGCGGAGACCGGCCTGTCCACCGGGCTGCGCCAGTGCGGGTTCATCGAGGTCGCCGCCGACCCCGGCCGCCTGGAGGAGTACCGGCGGGTCGCCGCGTTCAACCGGCACCTCGGCGTCGACGTCCAGGAGATCTCCCCCCGCGAGGTGGAGGAGCTGTTCCCCCTCGCCCGGGTCGACGACATCCTGGCCGGGTTCTACGTGGCCGAGGACGGCCGGGCCAACCCGGTCGACGTGACCATGTCCCTCGCCAAGGGCGCCCGCCAGCGCGGCGTGCGGATCCTGGAGGGCGTCCCGGTGACCGGCGTCTTGCGGCAGCGCGGCGCCGTGACCGGCGTGCGGACGCCGTTCGGCGACATCGAGGCGGAGACCGTGGTCAACTGCGCCGGGATGTGGGCCCGGCAGCTCGGCGAGGAGGCCGGCGTCAGCATCCCGCTGCAGGCCGCCGAGCACTACTACCTGATCACTGAGCCGATCGACGGGGTGCACGCCGGCCTGCCGGTCCTGGAGGACCCGGGCTCCTACGGGTACTTCCGCGAGGAGGGCGGCGGCCTCATGATCGGCCTGTTCGAGGGGCAGGCGGCGCCGTGGTCGGTCGACCGGGTGCCGGAGGACTTCTCGTTCGGCACGCTGCCGCCGGACTGGGACCGGATGGCGCCCTATCTGGAGGCCGCGATGGACCGCATCCCGGTCACCGCGACCGCGGGCGTGCGGACGTTCTTCTGCGGCCCGGAGAGCTTCACCCCCGACCTGGCGCCGATCTTCGGCGAGTCCCCGGAGCTGCGCGGCTACTTCGTCGCCGCCGGGCTCAACTCGATCGGCATCCTCACCGGCGGCGGCATCGGCCGGGCCCTGGCGCACTGGATCGCCGACGGCGAGCCGGATGTCGACGTGACCGGGATGCACATCGACAGGTTGCAGCCGTACCAGCGCAATCTGCGGTACCGCTCCGAACGCACCGTCGAGGCGCTCGGCATGGTCTACCAGACCCACTACCCCAACAAGGCGATGCGCTCCGCACGGGGCGCCCGCCGGTCCCCGCTGCACGACCGGCTCGCCGCCCACGAACCCCACCTGCGGGACGTCTCCGGTTGGGAGATGCCGGACGTCTACGGCTTTCCGGGTGCGCCGGAGCCGTCCTGGGCCCGCCCCGACTGGTTCCCGCAGTGGGAGTCCGAGCACCGCGCGGTGCGGGAGGGGGTCGCGGTCATGGACATGTCGTTCATGGCCAAGTTCCTCGTCCAGGGCCGCGACGCGGGTGAGGTGCTGGAGCGGCTGTCGGCCAACCGGGTCTCCGGCGGCCTGGTCACCTATACGCAGTGGCTCAACGAGCGCGGCACCATCGAGGCGGACCTGACCGTCACGCAGCTGGCCGAGGACCGGTTCTGGGTGGTGGCCTCCGACACCGCGCACCGGCACGTCCTGGCCCGGCTGCAGCGGCACACCGCCGGCTCGCACGCGTTCGTCACGGACGTGACCTCGGCGTGGGCGCAGATCAACGTGCAGGGCCCGCTGTCGCGCTCGCTGCTGTCGCAGGTCAGCGACACCGACGTGACGATGCCGTTCCGCGGTTTTCGTGAGCTGGAGATCGGCTACGCGCGGGTGCTGTGCCTGCGCATCACCTACGTCGGCGAGCTGGGCTACGAGCTCTACGTGCCGGCCGAGCAGGCCGTGCACGTCTACGACCGGCTGATGGCCGTTGACGGCGGCGTCCGGCACGCGGGGCTCAAGGCCTTGGCGAGCCTGCGGCTGGAGAAGGGGTACCGCGACTACGGCCACGACATCGACAACACCGACGACCCGCTGTCGGCCGGGCTGGGCTTCGCGGTCGCGTTCGACAAGCCGTCGTTCATCGGCCGCGACGCGGTCCTCGCCCGCCGCGACGCCGGCCCCCTGTCGCAGCGCCTGGTGCAGATCCTCGTGACGGACCCGTCGGCGCTGCTCTTCCACGGCGAGGTCGTCCGCCGCGACGGCCGCGACGTCGGCTACGTCCGCGCGGCGTCCTACGGGCACACCCTCGGCGGCGCGGTCGGCCTCGCCTACCTCGACGCGGGCGCCGACGTGCTCGACCAGGCCTGGCTGGACGGCGGCAAGCTGACGGTGGTGGTCGCGGATCGCGAACATCCCCTCAGAGCGTCGCTGCGTCCCCTGTACGACCCGACGAGCGCCCGGGTCCGCGTCTGACAGCTACCCGACGGCAGGGTTACATTCCGTAGCCATCTCCCTACTCTCAGTTGATGTCGGGCCGCGTCGGGCGGCCCCAGGCAACGGGAGCACGGACATGCGCATCACCACCTCGAAGTTCCACCGGGTCGCGATCACCGCCGTGGTGCTCGGCGTCGGGCTCGCCATGACGGCCGCGACACCGGCGTCGGCGGCGGGCACGTACTTCTTCGCCGGCCTGCGCGACTGGGACCGCGACGGCCACCAGGACGTCGTGGCGGAGGACTCCGGCGGCACGCTGTGGCTGTACCCGGGCGAGTCGAAGCGCGGCTACTCCTCGCAGGGCCGGGTCCAGATCGGCAACGGCTGGTCCCCGTACACCTACGCCGGCGTCACCGACTGGGACCGTGACGGGCACCAGGACATCGTGGCCCGGGACGGCGGTGGGCTGCTGTGGCTCTACCCGGGCCAGTCGAAACGCGGCTACTCCTCCGCGACGCCGGTCCAGATCGGCAACGGCTGGTCCGGCTACACGTTCGCCGGGCTCGCCGACTGGGACCGCGACGGGCACCAGGACATCGTGGCTCGTGACTCCGGCGGCACGCTGTGGCTGTACCCGGGCGAGTCGAAGCGGGGCTACTCCTCGCAGGGCCGGGTGCAGATCGGCAACGGCTGGTCCGGCTACACGTTCGCCGGGCTCGCCGACTGGGACCGCGACGGGCACCAGGACATCGTGGCCCGGGACGGCTCGGGGCTGTTGTGGCTCTACCCGGGCCAGTCCAAGCGCGGGTACTCCTCTGTCGCGCCGGTCCAGATCGGCAACGGCTGGTCTTCGTACACCTTTGCCGACGTGACCGACTGGGACCGCGACGGG